>NZ_JBKIUU010000002.1:0-625451 GCF_046603115.1 Klebsiella sp. 1SOBk5mer
AGACGACGACGTTGATAGGCCGGGTGTGTAAGCGCAGCGATGCGTTGAGCTAACCGGTACTAATGAACCGTGAGGCTTAACCTTACAACGCCGAAGATGTTTTGGCGGATTGAGAGAATTTTCAGCTTCGATACAGATTAATCGATGCGTCCGCAGGACGTGTTGATAAAACAGAATTTGCCTGGCGGCACTAGCGCGGTGGTCCCACCTGACCCCATGCCGAACTCAGAAGTGAAACGCCGTAGCGCCGATGGTAGTGTGGGGTCTCCCCATGTGAGAGTAGGGAACTGCCAGGCATCAAATTTAGCGTGCTGATATGGCTCAGTTGGTAGAGCGCACCCTTGGTAAGGGTGAGGTCCCCAGTTCGACTCTGGGTATCAGCACCACTTTTTAGGTTAAAGTTCGGCACGTTGTAAAGAATTTGCCTGGCGACAATAGCGCGGCGGTCCCACCTGACCCCATGCCGAACTCAGAAGTGAAACGTCGTAGCGCCGATGGTAGTGTGGGGTCTCCCCATGTGAGAGTAGGGAATCGCCAGGCATCAAATAAAGCAGAAGGCCCAGTCGAAAGACTGGGCCTTCTGCTTTTGTGTTATCTGTCGATAAGCAGTCCTGCCGCCAGGGGGAACCGTCAAAGCCGATTTGCGCGTAATGCAGCAAGGGACAGTGAGTTTGTTTGTTCGGTTGTCATGTGGATGATGCGCAGAAGAGCAGATACAGGTTCGACGCTAGCCCCTGTATCTGCTGGTCGGGGGAGAATTAGCGGGTCAGCGCGACGATCCCTAACGTGAGGCCGGCTACCGCGGCGGCGCCCCCAGCGATCGCGCCTGCGGTGTCCCAGTTGTCTTCTGTTGTGCCTTTCATACAGGTATTGGTGTGGACTAAGCGGCCTTGCGAGTCATACACCGGCACGCAGGGAGAGTCATGGGCACAGCCTGCCAGCAGAGAGGCCAGCAGCGCCACGATTAAATACTTTTTCATGATATTACCTCTGGATAATCCGCAGGGTTGTACTGAGAGCCAGTGCAGAACGGAATGGCTTATTTTATCACCGCGGATTGTCCGGCCCGGATGCCGAAATCATCTCAATATATGAGCCACGTAAATATCGTGAAGATAAGCAGGGGAATATGCAGAAAAGATGGAGAGAACGATCGTATCCCATCGCTGCCGCGCGCGATAGCGGTTGTCAGATAGCGGTAAGCTGTAGTGGTTGCTCATATACCAGGCGAAAAAAAAGCGCCCGCAGGGGCGCCTTTAATACCAGGCCGGGTTATTCAGCGTGCCGGGTAAAACGTCGTCTGACGACCACAAAGAAGACCGGAACAAAGAAGATCGCCAGCAGTGTCGCGGTTAGCATCCCGCCCATGACACCGGTACCCACCGCATTCTGCGCCCCGCTGCCGGCACCATGGCTAATCACCAGCGGCATGACCCCGAGAATAAAAGCCAGAGAGGTCATCAGAATGGGTCGCAGGCGCATCCGCGATGCCTCCAGGGTTGCTTCAATGATCCCTTTCCCTTCTTTCTCCATCAGATCCTTGGCGAATTCGACGATCAGGATCGCGTTCTTCGCCGACAAACCGATCGTGGTCAGAAGGCCTACCTGGAAGTAAACGTCATTATTCAGCCCACGCAGCGTGGCGGCTAACAGCGCGCCGATCACACCCAGCGGAACCACTAGCATGACTGAGAACGGAATCGACCAGCTCTCATACAGCGCCGCCAGGCACAGGAAGACGACGATCAGCGAGATGGCATAGAGCGCGGGAGCCTGGTTGCCGGAAAGGCGTTCCTGGTAAGACATCCCGGTCCAGTCGTAACCAATACCGCTCGGCAGTTTACTGGCCAGCGCTTCCATCAGCGCCATGGCTTCCCCGGTACTCTTGCCCGGCGAGGCTTCACCGAGGATCTCCATGGAGGGTAAACCGTTGTAGCGTTCCAGACGCGGCGAGCCATATATCCAGCGCGAAGTGACGAAGGCGGAGAACGGAACCATTTCGCCATTGGCGCTACGAACATACATATTGTTAATGTCGCTCGGCAGCATACGGAAATGGGCATCAGCCTGGACGTACACTTTCTTGACGCGACCACGGTCAATAAAGTCATTGACGTAGTACCCGCCCAGCGCAGCGGATATCGTTTCATTGATATCGGAGAGCGATACGCCCAGCGCCTGCGCTTTTTCCTGGTCGACATCCAGTTTGAACTGCGGCGTATCTTCCAGCCCATTAGGCCGTACCCGTACCAGCTGATCCGGATGCTGTTTCACCATGCCCAGCAGTTGATTGCGCGCCTGCGTCAGGGCAGTATGGCCTAGCCCGCCCTGGTCGATCAGCTCAAAGTCGAAGCCGGTGGCGGTACCCAGCTCAATAATGGCAGGCATGTTGAACGGGAAAACCATGGCGTCTTTGATCTGGCTGAAGGCCACGGTGGCTCGCTTGATGATGGACTCCACGCTGTTTTTATCACCGCTGCGCGCTTCCCATGGTTTCAGGCTGACAAACGCCATGCCGGAGTTTTGTCCCTGGCCGCTGAAGCTGAAGCCGTTAACGGTAAAGACGCTTTCGACGTTAGCCTTCTCGTTATGCAGATAGTAGTCGGTCACGGTATCCAGCACTTTCTGTGTCCGCTCCTGGGTAGCGCCGGAAGGCAGCTGGATCATGGTCAGGAAGACCCCCTGGTCTTCATCGGGTAGAAAGGATGTCGGAAGACGCATAAACAGCACGGCCATTCCCACGACGATCAGCAGATAGATCACCAGGTAACGGCCGGTTCCACGCAAAATACCGCTGACGCTGTTGGTGTAGTGGTTAACGCTCTGGTCAAAACGGGCGTTAAACCAGCCGAAAAATCCTTTTTTCTCATGGTGTTCAGCTGAGGCTGGCTTCAACAACGTGGCGCAGAGCGCTGGCGTCAGCACCAGGGCAACCAGCACGGAGAGCGCCATGGCGGAAACGATGGTGATCGAAAACTGGCGATAAATCGCGCCGGTGGAACCGCCGAAGAAGGCCATCGGCACGAAAACCGCAGATAGCACCATGGCGATACCCACCAGCGCCCCCTGGATCTGCGACATCGACTTTTCCGTCGCTTCTTTTGGCGAGAGCTTCTCCTCAACCATCACACGTTCGACGTTTTCCACCACCACAATGGCGTCATCGACCAGCAGACCTATCGCCAGCACCATACCAAACATCGTCAGGGTGTTGATGGAGTAGCCAAACATCGACAGTACCGCGAAGGTACCCAACAGCACGACGGGCACGGCAATGGTCGGAATGAGCGTAGCGCGCATGTTCTGCAGGAACAGATACATGACAAGGAAGACGAGAATAATCGCTTCAAAGAGCGTTTTGACCACTTCGTGAATAGAGATTTTGACGAAAGGGGTCGTATCGTACGGATAGACCACCTTCATTCCCTGGGGGAAGTAAGGCTGCAGTTCGGCCAGCTTCGCTTTAATCGCGGTGGCAGTATCCAGCGCGTTGGCGCCGGTCGCGAGCTTAATACCCAGACCAGAGGCGGGCTTGCCGTTAATTCTGGCGACGACATTGTAGTTCTCTCCGCCCAGCTCAACGCGGGCGACATCTTTCAAATGGACGACAGAACCATCGGCATTGACCCGCAGCGTGACCTTGCCAAACTCCTGCGGATCTTTAAGCCGCGTCTGGGCAATGATCGACGCGTTCAACTGCTGGCCTTTCAGCGCTGGCGTACCGCCCAGCTGGCCGGCGGCAATCTGATCGTTCTGAACCTGCAGCGCATTGATGACGTCCACCGGCGTCAGGTTGTATTTGTTCAGCAGGTTGCCATCCAGCCAGATGCGCATGGCGTACTGCGCGCCGAACAGCTGTACATCGCCCACACCGTTGAGTCGGCTGATGGGATCTTTAACATTAGAGGCGACATAGTCGGAAATATCATCCTGGGTGGTGACCGGGTTATCAGAGATAAAGCCGGCCACCAGCAGGAAGCTGCTGCTGGACTTCTCTACGCTAATTCCCTGCTGCTGGACTTCCTGAGGCAGCAGCGGGGTGGCCAGCTGCAGTTTGTTTTGCACCTGCACCTGGGCGATATCCGGATCGGTGCCGGACTTAAAGGTAAGCGTGATGGTTACTGAGCCGGCGGAATCGCTGGTCGACGACATATACATCAGGTTGTCGATACCGTTCATGTTCTGCTCAATAACCTGAGTGACCGTGTCCTGCACGGTCTGAGCATCCGCACCGGGATAGGTGGCGGAGATCGCCACCGCAGGGGGCGCAATCGTCGGATACTGCGCTATCGGCAGCTGGAGAATGGCCAGACCGCCGGCAATCATCATGATGATGGCCAGCACCCAGGCAAAGACCGGTCGATGGATAAAAAACTTAGACATGGCTGGGTATCCTTATTGCGCGACCGGTGCCGCACGCTCCACTTCTGCTTTAACGGTAACGCCGGGACGGACTTTCTGTAAGCCGCTGACAATCACCTTGTCGCCCGGCTTCAGCCCGCTGGTGATAAGCCACTTATCGCCCACGGCCTGGGAAGCCACCACTTGACGGGTTTCAACCTGATTTTTGTCATTCACCAGCATGACGGAGGCATCGCCCCGCGGCGTTCGAGTCACCCCCTGCTGCGGCACCAGGATGGCCTGCGGATCGGTGCCTTCATCGATGCGGGCGCGGACGAACATCCCCGGCAGCAGGACATGCTGCGGGTTAGGGAAGATAGCGCGCAGGGTAATTGAACCTGTACTTTCATCGACAGTGACGTCGGAGAACTGCAGCGAACCCTTAAGCGGATAGGCCTGACCGTTCTCCATCAGCAGTTCAACGCTTTTGGTGTCGCCGCCGCGTTGCAGGCTTTCCTGCTTAAGGCGCATGAAGTCATTGCTGGATTCCGTCACGTCGACGTAGATCGGATCGAGCTGCTGGACGGTGGCCAGGGCATCCGACTGACCGTTGGTAACCAATGCCCCCTCGGTGACGCTCGATTTACCGATGCGTCCGCTAATGGGAGAGGTCACTTTGGTGTAGGCCAGGTTGATGCGGGCGCTTTCCACGGAGGCTTTGGTAGCGATGACGTCGGCATCGGCCTGGCGGGCGGTGGCCACCGCCTGATCGTATTCCTGTTGACTGATATACTGGGTACCCAGCAGCGGAACGTAGCGTTTCACCGTCAAGTGGGCGATGGCGGCTGCGGCTTCGGCTTTTGCCTCATCGCCCTTGGCGCTGTTCCACGCCGCCTGGTAGGTTGCCGGATCGATCTGATAGAGCGACTGGCCTGCTTCGACATCGCTTCCTTCAACAAAGTTACGCTTCAGGATAATACCGCTTACCTGAGGGCGGACCTCCGCCACGCGAAAAGCTGAAGTTCGGCCTGGCAGTTCGGTGGTGACCGACAGCGGCGCGCTGTTCACGACATGGACCGTCACCTGCGGCGCCTGGGCATGGGGTTGCGGATTGTCCGAATTATCGCAGCCGGTAAGCAATAAGGCCGAGATAATTAAACCGGATAAAAGTGTCACTCTGGCGTGAGTAGTCATGGCGGTTCCTTATAGATTACGTGCCAAATTCGGCGGCGAATCTGTGAAAGAAAGAGGGAATTAAAAAGCAGTTTGCCATCCTACAAATAAACGCCGCTGGATGTAAGGGATAGTTATTTTGGGACAATCAGCAAGGCACGCAAAAACAAAAAAACGCGCTGCCTTTTTATTCTATTTACCTTAATTGTAAATCTTAATAAATAGACATCAATTCCGTGAATGAGTTATTTATTAATATTGATTTGGGTAATTTATTTGACGATGGCGTCAGAATTAACTTGTCTGCATTTTTGCTAAAAAATATTCCATGACAAATGTTAGGTTAAGCGATCTTCAGAAAATCCTAAATATCCTGTCCGGCGGGAAGGGGGCTTGTATGGCAAGAAAAACGAAAGAAGAGGCGCTACGCACGCGGCAGCTCCTGATTGAGTCCGCGATCCAGCAGTTCGCTCTGCGGGGGGTGACCAACACGACCCTGACGGATATTGCTGATGCGGCGGGAGTGACCCGCGGCGCCGTCTACTGGCATTTTGCCAGTAAGACCGAGCTGTTTAATGAAATGTGGCAGCAGCAGCCACCGCTCAGGGATTTGATTCAGCATAGCCGCGCAACAGAGAATGAACAGGAGCCTTTAAATGCGTTGCGCGAGCGGTTTATTACCGGGCTCCGCTATATTGCTGCGAATCCTCGCCAGCGTGCGCTGATGCAAATTCTTTATCAGCGCTGCGAGTTTGCCAATGATATGCTTTCGGAAAATGAAATTCGCCAGCGCATTGGCTTTAATTATTCGCTCATCGGCGGCATGCTGCAGTGCTGTGTGCGTAACAATATATTGCCAGCCGAAACAAATATTGAAGTGATATTAATTGTTTTACACAGCGCCTTTTCCGGACTAATTAAAAACTGGCTGCTCGATCCGCAACGCGTCGATCTTTATCAGCAGGCGCCTGCGCTGGTGGATAATATTATGGCGGTAGTCTGTGCTGCTCGTGTATCGGAGACGCCGGTACTGCGGGCGGTGAATCAGTAATGTGTCCCGCTGCCGCAGGTAATAAAAAAGGCGCTTCCCCATGCCGAAGAGCGCCTTTTATATCAAGCAAGCAACTGACTAGTATCAGTTCATGCCGTATTTTTTCAGTTTTTTACGCAGCGTACCGCGGTTGATGCCCATCATCAGGGCAGCGCGGGTCTGGTTACCACGGGTGTATTGCATCACCATGTCCAACAGGGGCTGTTCAACTTCAGCCAGTACCAGCTCATACAGGTCATTCACATCCTGACCGTTCAGTTGAGCAAAATAGTTCTTCAGTGCCTGTTTAACCGAGTCACGCAGGGGCTTTTGAGTTACCTGATCCTGAGAGTTAACGGTAGAAACGGTCAGTACGTCAGAATTTACGCGTTGTTCGAACATAGTTCTGTCAGCTCTTTATTTCTATTACGCAAAATTTTCGAAGTATGCCTCCAACGCCTCCAGCTGTTCGCTGGCATCCTCAATGGCGTTGAATGTGCGCCGAAACTGGTCATCTGGAGCATGTTCCTGAAGATACCAGGAGACGTGTTTACGCGCGATTCGGTACCCTTTTGCCTGACCATAAAAGTCATGCAATTCCCGAACGTGCGCACAAAGCAAGCGCTTGACCTCTGCCAGCGGCAGCGGGGGCAGCAGCTCTCCAGTGTCCAGATAATGCTGGATTTCCCGAAAGATCCAGGGTCTTCCCTGAGCTGCACGGCCTATCATCAGGGCATCAGCCCCTGTATAGTCGAGCACAGCTCTGGCTTTAAGCGGGTCAGTAATGTCGCCATTCGCGATAATCGGAATGGAAACTTTCTGCTTAACTGCCCGAATACTGTCGTACTCAGCGTCTCCGTTAAACAAGCAGGCGCGGGTGCGTCCGTGAATAGTCAGAGCCTGAATGCCACACTCTTCGGCCAGTTGGGCAATCTCTACGCAGTTACGGTGTTCCGGTTCCCAACCGGTGCGAATCTTGAGAGTCACAGGAACGTCCACCGCATTCACGACCGCCGTCAGGATCGACTTCACCTGGTCGGGGTACTGCAAGAGGGCTGAACCTGCAAGCTTGCGATTCACCTTTTTCGCCGGGCATCCCATATTGATATCAATAATCTGGGCGCCGCTTTCCACGTTAATCCGCGCGGCGGCAGCCATCTCTTCCGGCACGCTACCGGCGATTTGCACGGTACGAATACCGGGCTCATCAATATGCACCATCCGTAAACGGGACTTGTCGCTCTCCCACACCTGTGGGTTAGAGGACATCATCTCGGAAACGGTTAAACCCGCTCCCATCTCGTAGCACAGCGTCCGGAATGGTCTGTCAGTAATGCCAGCCATGGGCGCTGCGATCAGGCGATTTCTGAGCTGGTGGTGTCCGATGCGCATGAGTTAAGAAATGACCATACTGTGACTGCAAGGCGGCGTATATTACGCATTTTTTGCACGAGATGAAAGGCCAAACTTTGAGCAATCCTCTGTTGCAGATCAATGAATCCGGGACTAACGTAAAAGGAATGAATAAATACTTATATTAATCATTGATTTAATGGGTGATGGATAATTTGTGTCCATTTATAAAATCATAAAACTTCTCGATTTTTCTTAGAAAAACTCGCTACCAGACGATATAAAACGCTGTTTTTATAGTCAAAAAAGTGCTCTGTAGTGCGATCTGCCTCTCATTTCCTGGCATTATTTGGTGGCTACTGGAAACAAAAATGCGGCCCACAGGCCGCATTGCGCTTAGTTTTTCCGGCCGGTGATCCGGCACCACTCCTCTTTCTCGACCACCGGGTCAAGGGTGAAGAGATCGGCGTAGGCTTCACAGACGCTCTCCGCCTGGCTGGCAAGGATGCCGGAAAGCCCCAGCAAACCGCCTGAAACGGGCAGGACGCTGATTAACGGCGCCAGCTCACGTAACGGGCCAGCCAGGATATTGGCGACCACGACGTCGGCTTTCATCGACTCCGGCTGGTCCTGAGGAAGATAGAGCTCCAGACGCTCAGATACGCCGTTACGCTGAGCGTTATCGCGGCTGGCCTGAATAGCCTGCGGGTCGATATCAATGCCGATCGCTTTTGCGGCCCCTAGTTTCAGCGCGGCAATCGCCAGGATGCCGGAACCGCAGCCGAAATCAATGACCGTTTTTCCGTTGAGGTCGAGTCCATCGAGCCACTGCAGGCACAGGGATGTCGTCGGGTGCGTGCCGGTACCGAAGGCCAGACCCGGATCGAGCATCACGTTGACGGCATTTTCATCCGGAACGTCGCGCCAGCTCGGGCAGATCCACAGCCGCTCACCGAAACGCATCGGATGGAAGTTATCCATCCATTCCCGCTCCCAGTCTTTATCTTCCAGCTGCTCGATCTTATGCGCGAAGCCGGCGCCCAGCAGCGGGTGCTGCTCCAGTTGGGCAACGACCGCTTTCATATCGGTTTCGGCATCGAACAGGCCGATCACGTCGGTATCGCCCCACAGCCGGGTTTCCCCGGGCAACGGCTCAAATACCGGCGTATCGTGCGTATCCTGGAAGGTGATCGAGACCGATCCGGCCTCCATCAGCGCATCGCTAAGATCTTCAGCGTTCGCGCCGGTGGTATTTAGTTTCAGTTGGATCCATGGCATAGCAAAACTCTTTATTTATCAGTAGTCAAAATAGGTGGCTGTGGTGCGGGACGGCCGAAACGGTTCCCTGCCACAAACGCCAGTAAACTCAGCAGCAGCGCGGGAACGATCGGATGGAAGCCGAGAAACTGCACTTTCAGCGTGGCAAGTACGGCATACAGCACGCCGCCCACGATCATCGCGCTCAGCGCGCCAGCCGCGTTGGCACGTTCCCAATACAGGCCCAGTACCAGCGGCCACAGGAAGACGGCTTCCAGGCCGCCGAAGGCCAGCAGATTCAGCCAGATAATCATCTCCGGCGGTCGCCAGGCCGCGAGCAGCAGCAGAACACCCAACAGGAGCGTGATGCCGGCGGACATGCGTTTTAGCCGCTTTTCGTTAGTCGCCTGATCCGGACGCCAGTTCAGATACAGATCCTTGATGATCGTAGCGGAACTTTGCAGAAGCTGGGCATTGATCGTCGACATAATCGCCGCCATCGGCGCGGCCAGAAAGATCCCTGCCGCAAAGGGCGGGAGCACTTTGACCATCAGCGTCGGGATCACCAGATCCGGTACGGTTAAGTCGGGGAGCACCGCCCGACCTAACGCGCCGGCCAGGTGCATGCCAAACATCAGGATCGCCACTACGATGGTGCCGATCATGATGCCGCGATGCACGGCTTTGCTGTCTTTGTAGGAGATACAGCGTACGGCGGTATGCGGCAGGCCAATGACGCCGAAGCAGACCAGCACCCAAAACGAGGCCATAAAGGTTGGCGAGAGGATATCTTCCGCCCCCTGCGGGGACACCAGCTTGACGTCGATTGACTGCAGAGTCTCTACCGCATGGCCAATCCCGCCGGCGGCGTGGATCACCCCCACCAGCAGCACGATCGTGCCGATCAGCATCACCATGCCCTGCATGGTATCGTTGAGCACGCTGGCGCGAAAGCCGCCATAGGCGGTATACAGCGCGATGCTGATGCCGAAGATCAGCAGACCGGTATCGTAGGGAATACCCGCAGCCGTCTCCAGCAGGCGGGCGCCGCCGATAAACTGGACGGTCATGGCGCCAACGAAGGCTACCAGCAGGCTCAGGCTGGCCAGCCAGACCAGCAGACGGCTCTGGTAACGCGCAAACAGCATGTCATTGAGGGTGACGGCATTATAACGACGCGCAAGGATG
Organism: Klebsiella sp. 1SOBk5mer; assembly: GCF_046603115.1. NCBI lineage: Bacteria > Pseudomonadati > Pseudomonadota > Gammaproteobacteria > Enterobacterales > Enterobacteriaceae > Klebsiella > Klebsiella sp. 1SOBk5mer. Next base: position 10,343 of record NZ_JBKIUU010000002.1, read on the forward strand.
GCGAATTTTTTTCCCAGTACGCCCAGCGACAGCCAGATGGCGGGGAGCTGGATCATCGCCAGCAGCACCCATCCCAGGCCGTATTTATAGGCGGCGCCGGGTCCGCCGATAAATGAGCTGGCGCTGATATAGGTGGCGGTTAGCGTCATGGCCAGCACGAAGCCGCCCATCGAGCGGCTGCCGAGAAAGTACTCATTAAGAAAGCTTCCTGAGGCGCGTTTTCTCATGGCGTAAAGGGATAAGCCGAACACCACCACCAGATAGGCGATCAGGGGAATAATGACCTCAAACTGCATCATCGTCCTCCAGAGGAATGTCGCGGAAAACCAGTTTGACCATCGCCCAGCACAGCAGAATAAACAGCAGCGGAACCAGCAGGCAGGCCATTTCAAACCAGTGGGGCAGGCCGGTAAAACCGATAGCCACCCCCGGCAGATAGGCGGCGGCCAGCCAGGCGGCAAGATAGAGAAGGGTCAGCCACAGCGCCCAGCGCGCTTCTTTGTGGGCCTGAACAAAGCGTTTGTCCATTTTTTGTCCCTTGAGGATAAAGAAAGCGGGGATTGTACCGCATGGTATAGATGAGGAGAGAGAAAAAGAAAAAAGGCCGGAAAATCCGGCCTTTTGCTGAGAGAGCAGAATTATTTTTCCTGCAAGCCGAGTTTTTTCTCCAGATAGTGGATGTTGGTGCCACCATGCTGGAAGTTCTCGTCGCTCATAATGCGCATCTGCAGATCGACGTTGGTCTTGATACCATCGATGATCAGCTCCTGCAGCGCATTCTTCATGCGGGCAATCGCCACGTCACGGCTTTCGCCGTAGCAGATCAGTTTGCCGATCATGGAGTCATAGTACGGCGGTACGGTGTAGCCGGCGTAAATATGGGACTCCCAGCGCACGCCAAAGCCGCCCGGCGCGTGGAAACGGGTAATTTTACCCGGGCTCGGCAGGAAGGTGTTCGGGTCTTCGGCGTTGATACGGCATTCCACCGCATGGCCGCGAACCACCACTTCATCCTGCTTGATGGACAGCGGCTGGCCGGCTGCGATACGCAGCTGCTCTTTGATCAGGTCAACGCCGGTGATCATTTCAGTTACCGGATGCTCTACCTGGATACGGGTGTTCATTTCAATGAAGTAGAACTCGCCGTTTTCGAACAGGAACTCAAAGGTACCCGCCCCGCGGTAGCCGATATCGACACAGGCTTTCGCGCAACGCTCGCCGATGTAGCGACGCAGTTCCGGAGTGATGCCCGGCGCCGGCGCTTCTTCGACCACTTTCTGGTGACGACGCTGCATGGAGCAGTCACGTTCAGCCAGATAGATAGCGTTGCCCTGACCGTCCGCCAGTACCTGAATTTCAATGTGACGTGGGTTTTCCAGGTATTTCTCCATGTAGACCATATCGTTGTTGAAAGCCGCTTTGGCTTCCGCTTTGGTCATGGAGATGGACTGGGCCAGTTCAGCGTCGCTGCGCACAACGCGCATACCGCGACCGCCGCCGCCGCCGGAGGCCTTGATGATCACCGGATAGCCGATGCGTTTAGCATGGGCGCGGTTAGCGTCCATGTCGTCGGTCAGCGGGCCGTCAGAACCGGGTACGGTCGGGACGCCGGCTTTTTTCATGGCGGTGATCGCGGACACTTTGTCGCCCATCAGGCGGATAGTGTCGGCTTTCGGGCCGATGAAGATAAAGCCGGAGCGCTCAACCTGCTCAGCAAAGTTGGCGTTCTCGGAGAGGAAGCCATACCCCGGGTGAATCGCTACCGCGCCGGTGATCTCAGCGGCGCTGATGATAGCTGGGATGTTCAGATAGCTTTTTACGGACGGAGCCGGACCGATACAGACCGTCTCATCCGCTAACAATACGTGTTTTAGATCGCGATCCGCGGTGGAATGCACAGCAACGGTCTTGATGCCCAGTTCTTTACAGGCACGAAGGATGCGCAGTGCGATCTCGCCACGGTTAGCGATGACAATTTTATCCAGCATGTTCGCCTCGTTACTCGATAACTACCAGCGGCTCGTCGAATTCTACCGGTTGGCCGCTTTCGATCAGAATGGCTTTCACCACGCCGGCTTTGTCGGCTTCGATCTGGTTCATCATTTTCATCGCTTCGACGATGCACAGGGTGTCGCCCACGTTAACTTTCTGGCCAACTTCCACAAACGCTTTCGCGTCCGGGCTTGGCGTACGATAGAAAGTACCAACCATCGGGGAACGTACGATGTGACCACTGATTTCCGCTTTTGCCGGCGCTTCTGCTGCTGCAGCTGGCGCGGCAGCCGCGGCGGCAGGTGCCTGAGGCTGCATCATCGGCGCAGCATAAGCCTGCTGCATAACCGGATAGCTTGCGGCCGGTGCAGAGCGGCTGATGCGAACAGACTCTTCGCCTTCAGAAATTTCCAGTTCGGAGATACCTGATTCTTCAACCAGCTCGATCAGTTTTTTAATCTTACGAATATCCATGAGTGGGTTCCGTACTCTTTGTTTAGTGTGATTGTGACAGGCGTTTTACCGCCGTCTGTAAAGCGTATGAATAGCCGTCCGCCCCCAGTCCGCAGATGACGCCAGCGGCGACATCTGACAGATACGAATGCTGGCGGAAGGGTTCGCGTGCATGCACATTGCTCAGGTGAATCTCGATAAACGGGATGTTCACGGCAAGCAAAGCGTCACGAATTGCTACGCTGGTATGCGTGAACGCGGCCGGATTAATCAGGATATAGTCCACGTTGTCTTTAGCCTGATGAATTCGGTCGATTAACGCATGCTCCGCGTTGGACTGCAGGTGATCCAGGCTCACATTCAGCGCCGCCGCTTCAGATGTTAAATGGTTAACAATCTCCGCCAGCGTGAGCGGACCATACTTCTCAGGCTCGCGGGTACCGAGCATGTTAATGTTTGGACCATTCAAAAGCAAAATGTGAAACTTCTTTGCCATCGTGTGGCGATCTCCTGCCATTTTCGGGTAAAAAACAACATATACCTTCAATGCGCCCTTGTCACCTTTTCAGGGTCAGAAAACCCCGTCAGGAAAGCCAAAGTCGCACATTATAACGATTTCGTAGCAATTGGCAGCTAAATACTGGTCTTATCAGGGAAGATTATCAACCGCTATCTTAAAAAGAGTCGCGGTTGATAAAGGATCTGCGGGAAACTGCACATTACGGGATTCAGCGCCACCACTGGCGGAACTTCTTGTAACGCCATGCCAGCAGCGCCACTGCCAGCAGGGCATAAATGATGGGCTGCGGCGAGAGGATCTTCACTGACCACAGGTAGTGAATCGGCGCGAGGATCGCCACCAGATAGACGAAGTTGTGTAAAAGTTGCCAGCGGCGGCCCAGTTTTCGCTGCATCGCCTGCGTCGACGTCACCGCCAGCGCCAGCAGGATCGCCCAGCTGACCATGCCTAACGTCAGATAGGGGCGGTTGATAATCTCCGAGCCCAGCAGCGCCAGATTGTTAATGCCCAGCTCCAGCAGGGTATAGCTGGTCAGGTGCAGCGTCGCCCAGGCGAAACACCATAAACCTAACAGGCGACGAACGCGAATCAATAATGGTTGTTTCGCATAGCGCGCCAGCGGGGAGACCAGCAGCGTCGCCAGCAGAAACTTCAGCGCCATCCTGCCGGTAAAATGCTGGATATCCTTGGCCGGATCGGCGCTAAAGTAGCCCTGATGTCCGGCCCAGAATAGCCAGACCAGCGGCAAAAAACCCGCCAGATGAAGTAAAACCTTCAGCCAGGCGATCTGTTTGACGGTGAAACGCACTAGAAGTTCTCCCGCAGATTCATGCCGCGATACAACGACGCCACCTCGTCGGCATAGCCGTTAAACAGCAGGGTTGGCTGACGCTTGACATCGAGTACGCCGCCGGCGCCGATAAACCGCTCGCTGGCCTGCGACCAGCGGGGGTGATCGACGTGCGGATTGACGTTGGCGAAGAAGCCGTATTCGTCCGGTGCCGCCAGGTTCCAGGTGGTCGGCGGCCGCTCGCGGGTCAGTTCAATGCTGACGATGGATTTAATGCCTTTGAAACCGTACTTCCACGGCACAGTAAGGCGGACCGGCGCGCCATTTTGCGGCGGCAGCGCTTTGCCATACACCCCGACGGTGAGCAGCGTCAGCGGATGCATCGCTTCATCCAGCCGCAGCCCCTCCACGTAAGGGTAAGCCAGCCCCCCGCCGATAAACCGATCTTTCTGCCCGGGCATTTGATCCGGAGCATAGAGGGTTTTGAAGGCCACATAGCGCGCATTGCTGGTGGGCTCCACCAGCGCCAACAGCTTATGCAGCGGGAAGCCGACCCAGGGGACCACCATCGACCAGGCTTCCACGCAGCGCATACGATAAATACGCTCTTCCAGCGGGAAGCGTTTGGTCAGATCGTCATGGTCGAGAGTCAGCGGCTTCGCCACCTCACCGCCGATGGTCAATGTCCAGGGATCGGTGCGCAGGCTACCCGCGTTCGCCGCCGGATCGGCTTTATCGAGGCCGAATTCATAAAAGTTATTGTAGCCGGAGACTTTATCTTCCGGGGTAAGCGTCAGCTTAGCCTGCCATTCAGCGGGTTTAGCAAAGTCCAGGGCTTTGCCCGCCGGGGCTGGCGGACGGTCATGGCCTTTAAACCAGTCCAGCAGGTCGGCCTGCGCGGCGGCGGGAAGCGAAAGGGCGGTTGCGCTGATGCCCAGCATTTTCAGTACCTGGCGCCGCTGGAGCATAAAAACGGATTCGGCCGTGACGTCGGCTTCCGTCAGTTTTTTTCTTTTCATGGTGTCCTCCGTCATGCGTTTCCTTAAGCATGACGGAGGCGGCGATGAATCGCGAATATGTCACGAAAAATTGCACATTAGGAGCATGAGCCGCCGCCGAAGCAGGGGCGCGGTCGTCCAGGAATCATCGGAAAGTGGCGCAAGACGTTTCCTTTACCGCGCCTGACCCGGCATCTTTAGCAGGGAAAAAAGCGGACGGGAGGCTGGCAGGACGGAAAATCGGCAATAATGTGCGCCGCTGGCGCGGGTTTGCCATCCAGCGTCTAAAATTAAAGCGCTTCTGGCGCAGGCCGCAGGCGGGCGGCGATTGGCAAATTTTTTCTGCCGACTATACTCGCTATCGGCATACTTTCGCCGATAATACGCATTCCATTGCCAGACTCGCCATCTTTGATAGTATGCGTCGCGCTTTAAAAGGTTAATGCTAGCGTCAAGGCGCGCGCCGGCACGGGAGCCTGATGGTTCATCGGGCAGTCATTCACTCGCGGAGTTAACACAGGGATGCGATTAACGACGAAGTTCTCAGCCTTTATCACGCTGCTAACTAGCCTGACCATCTTTGTCACGCTGATTGGCGCTTCGCTGAGTTTTTACAACGGCATTGAGAACAAGGTCGAAAACCGGGTTCAGGCGGTGGCGACCATGCTGGATAACCGGCTCATCACCACCTCTTTTGATAAGCTTGAGCCGCAGCTGGATGAGCTGATGACGCCGATAGAGATCGTGCATATCGATTTCATGCTTAACGGTAAACCGCTCTACAGCCACTCCCGAACCGACAGCTATCGCCCGCTTGGCAGTCATGAGCAATTCCGTGAGATCACGGTCCCGTCGTTGAAACATCCCGGTCTCTCTCTGCATCTGGTCTACGTTGACCCGATGGTGAACTATTTCCGTTCGCTGTCGATTACCGCCCCGCTGTCCATCTCCATCGGCTTCATGGTGGTGATTATTTTCTTCGCCGTCCGCTGGATCCGCCGCCAGCTGGCGGGTCAGGAGCTGCTTGAGCTTCGTTCCACGCGTATCCTGAGCGGCGAGCGCGGGCCGCAGGTGCGCGGCTCAGTCTATGAATGGCCTGCCAGCACCAGTAGCGCGCTGGATATGCTGCTGTCGGAGCTGCAGTTTGCCAGCGATCAGCGCAGCCGGATGGATACGCTGATTCGCTCCTATGCGGCACAGGATTCTAAAACCGGGCTGAATAATCGCCTGTTTTTTGACAATCAGCTGGCCACGCTGCTGGAAGATCAGGAGAAGGTGGGGGCGTACGGCATCGTGATGATGATCCGTCTACCGGAGTTTGATCTGCTACGGGACAACTGGGGGCGGGCGGCGGCCGAAGAACATTACTTCACGCTTATCAACCTGCTCTCTACCTTTATTATGCGTTACCCTGGCGCGCTGCTGGCGCGCTATCACCGTAGCGACTTCGCCGTGCTGCTGCCGCACCGCACGTTAAAAGAGGCGGATAGTATCGCCGGGCTGCTGCTGAAGGCCATGGACGCGCTGCCTCCGACGCGGATCCTCGATCGTGACGATATGATGCATATCGGCATCTGTTCTTTCCGCAGCGGACAATCGGCGGCGCAAGTGATGGAACATGCAGAAGCGGCAACGCGCAACGCGGTGCTGCAGGGCAGCAACAGCTGGTCGGTCTATGACGATACCCTTCCGGAGAAAGGCCGCGGCAACGTTCGCTGGCGGACGCTGATCGAACAGATGCTGAGCCGCGGCGGGCCGCGGTTGTACCAGAAGCCCGCCGTCACCCGCGACGGTCGGGTGCATCACCGTGAACTGATGTCGCGGATGTACGACGGTAAAGAAGAGGTGATTGCCGCCGAGTACATGCCGATGGTGCTGCAGTTTGGCCTGGCGGAGGAGTATGACCGCCTGCAGGTGACGCGCCTGCTGCCGTTTTTAGGCTTCTGGCCCGAGGAGAATCTGGCGCTGCAGCTGTCGGTGGAGTCGCTGATCCGTCCGCGTTTCCAGCGCTGGCTGCGCGATGCTCTAATGCAGTGTGAAAAATCGCAGCGTCAACGGATTATTTTTGAACTTGCTGAGGCAGATGTTTGTCAATATATCGGCCGTCTGCAGCCGGTTATGCGGTTGGTTAACGCGCTTGGCGTTCGGGTGGCGGTGGTTCAGGCAGGGTTAACCCTGGTGGGAACCAGCTGGATCAAGCAGCTGGATGCGGAGCTGATCAAACTGCATCCGGGCCTGGCGCGCAACATCGAAAAGCGCAGCGAGAACCAGCTGCTGGTGCAAAGCCTGGTGGAAGCCTGTAAAGGCATGCCTATGCAAGTTTTTGCGACGGGCGTACGCAGCCGCAGCGAGTGGCTGGTACTGTCCCAATGCGGTGTCACGGGCGGGCAGGGGGAATTTTTTGCCGCCTCACAGCCACTTGACACAAATGTGAAAAAATATTCGCAAAGATACTCGGTTTGATCTGCCGTTTAGCGTGATTTCACGTAGAATAACGCGCGCCATCGTGAAGGGGGTGTGCTTGTCTACCTGCCGGATCATCGCAATGTAAATGCCAGTGACCCTCCTTTGACAGGTTACAAATTCAGGCGTGGAGCGCTGCTGAAGATTTCAGCAATGAACGGAGTCGGAAAAATTTGTAACAAAGGAAATGAACTGCACTAATTTTCACCGCAGCAGGTGATTTTTGCGCCTTGTCGCTGCTGCGTGTGGTTGGTAAAGTAAGCGGATTTTGTTTTCCGCCCCAGCTTTCAGGATTATCCCTTAGTATGTTAAAAAAATTTCGTGGCATGTTTTCCAATGACCTGTCCATTGACCTGGGTACCGCGAATACCCTTATTTACGTAAAAGGACAAGGCATCGTATTGAATGAGCCTTCCGTGGTGGCCATTCGTCAGGATCGTGCCGGATCGCCGAAAAGCGTCGCCGCCGTGGGTCATGAAGCGAAGCAGATGCTCGGCCGTACCCCGGGTAATATCGCGGCGATTCGCCCGATGAAGGACGGCGTTATCGCTGACTTCTTCGTGACGGAAAAGATGCTGCAGCACTTTATCAAACAAGTGCACAGCAACAGCTTTATGCGCCCGAGCCCGCGCGTACTGGTCTGCGTGCCGGTTGGCGCCACCCAGGTTGAGCGTCGTGCTATCCGTGAATCCGCGCAGGGCGCTGGCGCTCGCGAAGTGTTCCTGATTGAAGAACCGATGGCGGCCGCGATCGGCGCTGGCCTGCCGGTTTCTGAAGCGACCGGTTCCATGGTGGTGGATATCGGCGGCGGTACCACCGAGGTAGCGGTTATCTCCCTGAACGGTGTGGTTTACTCTTCTTCCGTGCGTATCGGCGGCGACCGCTTCGACGAAGCCGTCATCAATTACGTGCGTCGTAACTACGGCTCTCTGATCGGTGAAGCGACCGCTGAGCGTATCAAACATGAAATCGGTTCGGCTTACCCGGGCGATGAAGTGCGTGAAATTGAAGTGCGCGGCCGTAACCTGGCGGAAGGCGTTCCACGCGGCTTCACCCTGAACTCAAACGAAATTCTTGAAGCGCTGCAGGAGCCGCTGACCGGCATCGTGAGCGCGGTCATGGTTGCCCTTGAGCAGTGCCCGCCGGAACTGGCGTCTGATATCTCCGAGCGCGGGATGGTTCTCACCGGCGGTGGTGCGCTGCTGCGCAACCTGGACCGTCTGTTAATGGAAGAAACCGGTATTCCAGTCGTGGTTGCTGAAGATCCGCTGACCTGCGTAGCGCGTGGCGGCGGCAAGGCGCTGGAAATGATCGACATGCACGGCGGCGACCTGTTTAGCGAAGAGTAGTCAGCCTGAAGGTCCGGGGTGGCTTCCGCGCTGCCCCAGGTCTTTACTGACACGAGAATACGCATAGCCTATGAAGCCAATTTTTAGCCGTGGCCCCTCGCTACAGATTCGCCTTATTCTGGCGGTGCTGGTGGCGCTTGGCGTGATTATCGCCGACAGCCGCCTGGGTACGTTCAGTCAAATCAGAACGTACATGGATACAGCCGTCAGCCCTTTCTACTTTGTCTCTAATGGTCCCCGGGAACTGCTCGACAGCGTATCGCAGACGCTGGCTACCCGTGACCAGCTCGAACTGGAAAACCGCGCGCTGCGTCAGGAGCTGTTGCTGAAAAACAGCGATCTGCTGATGCTGGGCCAGTACAAGCAGGAGAATGCGCGCCTACGTGAACTGCTTGGCTCGCCGCTGCGCCAGGACGAGCAAAAAATGGTGACCCAGGTCATCTCAACGGTCAACGACCCCTACAGCGATCAGGTGGTTATCGATAAGGGCAGCGTCAACGGCGTCTACGAAGGCCAGCCGGTTATCAGTGATAAAGGCGTGGTGGGGCAGGTCGTAGCCGTGGCGAAAATGACCAGCCGGGTACTGCTGATCTGTGATGCCACCCATGCGTTGCCGATCCAGGTCCTGCGGAACGATATTCGCGTCATTGCCGCCGGTAACGGCTGCACCGACGACCTCCAGCTTGAGCATCTGCCGGCAAATACCGATATTCGCGTCGGCGATGTGCTGGTGACCTCCGGTCTGGGCGGTCGTTTCCCGGAAGGGTACCCGGTTGGGGTTGTCTCTTCAGTGAAACTGGACACCCAGCGCGCCTACACGGTGATCCAGGCGCGTCCGACGGCCGGTCTGCAGCGTTTGCGCTATCTGCTGCTGCTGTGGGGCGCCGATCGCAATGGCGCTAACCCGATGACCCCGGAAGAGGTCCATCGGGTGGCTAACGAACGCCTGATGCAGATGATGCCGCAGGTGTTGCCTGCGCCGGATGCGATGGGGCCGCAGATGCCGGCGCCCGCCACCGGGCTGACGCCGTCTCAGCCGTCGCAGCCTGCAGGGGGGCAATAGTGGCAAGTTACCGTAGCCAGGGACGCTGGGTTATCTGGCTCTCGTTTCTTATCGCGCTATTGCTGCAAATTATGCCCTGGCCGGCGGACATCAGCGTTTTCCGGCCCAACTGGGTATTATTGATCCTGCTGTACTGGATCCTCGCGCTGCCGCACCGGGTGAATGTGGGAACGGGCTTCGTGATGGGGGCTATTCTTGATCTCATCAGCGGCTCGACGCTGGGCGTTCGCGCGCTGTCCTTAAGCATCGTCGCCTATCTGGTGGCGCTGAAGTATCAGCTGTTCCGTAACCTGGCGCTGTGGCAACAGGCGCTGGTGGTCATGCTGTTATCCCTCGCCGTGGATATCATTGTTTTCTGGGCAGAGTTTTTAGTGATCAACGTCTCTTTCCGTCCGGAAGTATTCTGGAGTAGTGTAGTAAACGGTATCCTCTGGCCATGGCTTTTCCTGCTGATGCGTAAAGTGCGTCAGCAATTTGCAGTGCAATAAGGTTGATATGACAACTCTGTATCTTGCTTCTGGTTCCCCGCGTCGGCAGGAACTGCTGACTCAGCTTGGTCTCGCGTTCGAGCGTCTGGTTCCTGGTATCGAGGAGCAGCGCCAGCCGCAGGAGAGCGCGCAGCACTATGTCGTGCGCCTGGCGCGCGAAAAGGCGCAGGCCGGGGTGGCGCTGGCATCGCGGGATTTGCCGGTTTTGGGAGCGGATACGATTGTTATTTTGAACGGCGAAGTGCTGGAAAAACCGCGCGACGCCGAACACGCTGCAGCGATGCTGCGCCTGCTTTCCGGCCAAACCCATCAGGTCATGACCGCGGTGGCGCTGGCGGATAAGCAGCAGACGCTGGATTGTCTGGTGGTCACGGAAGTGACCTTCCGGCCGCTCAGCGAGCAGGATATCGCCGATTATGTGGCCAGCGGCGAGCCTTTAGATAAAGCAGGTGCATACGGTATTCAAGGGTTGGGTGGCTGTTTCGTCAGGAAGATTAATGGCAGCTATCACGCCGTAGTCGGCTTACCGCTGGTGGAAACGTATGAGTTGCTCAGTAACTTTAACTCACTGCGTAAAGAAAAGGGATAAAGATGACGGCTGAATTATTAGTGAACGTAACGCCATCCGAAACGCGCGTTGCGTATATTGATGGCGGTATTCTGCAGGAAATCCATATTGAGCGTGAAGCGCGACGCGGAATAGTAGGCAATATCTACAAAGGTCGTGTTAGCCGAGTGCTGCCGGGAATGCAGGCGGCTTTTGTAGATATTGGTCTGGATAAGGCGGCGTTCCTCCACGCCTCCGATATCATGCCGCATACCGAGTGCGTTGCCGGTGAGGAGCAAAAGCAGTTTACCGTGCGCGATATTTCGGAACTGGTGCGCCAGGGCCAGGACCTGATGGTCCAGGTGGTTAAAGATCCGCTCGGTACCAAAGGCGCGCGTCTGACCACCGATATTACCCTGCCTTCCCGCTATCTGGTCTTTATGCCGGGCGCCTCCCACGTGGGGGTCTCTCAGCGCATTGAAAGCGAAGCCGAGCGTGAGCGGCTGAAAAAGGTCGTGGCAGAGTACTGCGACGAGCAGGGCGGATTTATCATTCGCACCGCCGCGGAAGGCGTTCACGAGCAAGAGATGGCCGCCGATGCCGCCTATCTTAAGCGTGTATGGACCAAGGTGATGGAGCGCAAAAAGCGCAACCAGACCCGCTATCAGCTGTACGGCGAGCTGGCCCTGGCTCAGCGCGTGCTGCGTGATTTTGCCGACGCGCATCTCGACCGGATTCGCGTTGACTCGCGGCTGACCTACGAGGCGCTGCTCGAATTTACCGCCGAATATATTCCGGAAATGACCAGCAAGCTGGAACACTACAGCGGCCGTCAGCCGATATTCGATCTCTTTGACGTTGAGAACGAAATTCAGCGCGCGCTGGAACGTAAAGTCGAGCTCAAGTCCGGGGGGTATCTGATCATCGACCAGACCGAGGCGATGACCACCATCGATATCAACACAGGGGCGTTTGTTGGGCACCGCAATCTTGACGATACTATCTTCAATACCAATATCGAAGCCACCCAGGCGATAGCCCGCCAGCTGCGTTTGCGTAATCTCGGCGGCATTATCATCATTGATTTCATCGACATGAACAATGAAGACCATCGCCGGCGGGTGTTGCACTCCCTGGAGCAGGCCCTCAGTAAAGACCGGGTGAAGACCAGCATCAACGGTTTCTCCCAGTTGGGTCTGGTGGAGATGACCCGTAAACGCACCCGCGAAAGCGTGGAGCATGTGCTGTGCAACGAATGCCCGACCTGCCACGGACGCGGAACGGTAAAGTCCGTGGAAACGGTATGCTATGAGATTATGCGTGAGATCGTTCGCGTGCATCATGCTTATGATTCCGATCGCTTCCTGGTCTATGCTTCCCCTGCGGTGGCGGAAACCCTGAAAGGGGAAGAGTCGCATGCGCTGGCGGAAGTGGAGATCTTTGTCGGCAAGCAGGTGAAGGTACAAATTGAGCCGCTCTATAATCAAGAGCAGTTCGATGTGGTTATGATGTAAGACACTGCGTCATTGTGCGGCTGACAAGGAGAGAGGCGTGAGGCGACTGCCCGGGATTTTATTGCTCACCGTGGCAACACTGATTGTTATCGTCGCGCTGCTGGTGAGTGGCTTGCGTCTCGTGTTGCCGCAGCTCGATGCCTGGCGTCCGCAGCTGCTGGAGAAGATCTCCTCTCTCACCGGCACGCCGGTGGATGCCTCGCAGATCGCAGCCAGCTGGCAAACTTTTGGCCCAACATTAGATGTCCGCGATATTCATGTCGGGCTGAAAGATGGCGGGACAATGGCGGTCAAGCGCGTGACCCTGGCGCTGGACGTCTGGCAGAGTCTGTTGCATATGCGCTGGCAGTTTCGCGATCTCACCTTCTGGCAGCTGCAGATCCATACCAATACCCCTATTCAGACCAATGACGGCGGCGAAAGCCTGAAAACCGACCGCGTCAGCGATCTCTTTTTACGTCAGTTCGACCACTTTACTCTGCGCGACAGCCATCTGAGCTTCCTGACTATTTCCGGTCAGCGGGCGGAGCTGGCGGTCCCGCAGCTGACCTGGCTTAACGGCAGGAACCGTCACCGCGCCGAGGGGCAGCTCAGCCTTTCCAGTCTCACCGGCCAGCATGGCGTCATGCAGGTGCGGATGGATCTCCGCGATGAGGATGGCCTGCTGAACAAAGGCCGGGTCTGGCTGCAGGCTGACGATATTGACGTCAAGCCCTGGCTGGGCCGCTGGATGCAGGACAATATCGCCCTGAAAAGCGCCCGCTTCAGCCTCGAAGGCTGGATGACCATTGAAAAAGGCGATGTGGCCAGCGGCGACGTATGGCTGAAAAAAGGGGGCGCCAGCTGGCAGGGGGATAGCGAGGTTCATCACCTGTCGGTGGATAACCTGACGGCGCATCTCTCCCATGACAAGCAGAGCTGGGGCTTCTACATTCCCGATACGCGGATCGCGATCGACGACAAACCCTGGCCAAGCGGCGCGCTGGCGATGGCGTGGATCCCAGCGCAGGATGTCGGTGGCGACGGTCATCAGCGTAGTGATGAATTACGTATTCGCGCCAGCAACTTAGCCCTCAGCGGTCTGAGCGGACTGCAGCCGTTTGCCGATAAGCTGGCGCCTTCATTGGGCGAACTCTGGCGCACCACGCAGCCCAGCGGCAAAATCAACCTGCTGGCTCTCGATATTCCCCTGCAGGCGACGGAGAAAACGCGCTTTCAGGCGCAGTGGAGCGATCTGGCGTGGAAGCAGTGGAAACTCCTGCCGGGAGCGGAACACTTTTCCGGCAGCCTGAATGGCAGCGTTGAGCATGGGGAACTGCGCGCGCGCATGACGAAGGCGCTGATGCCGTATACCGGTGTTTTCCGGGCCCCGCTGGAGATCGCCGCTGGCGAAGCCACCCTCTGCTGGGTGAAAAATGACAAAGGGTTTATGCTTGATGGCCGCGATATTGACGTGCAGGCGACGGGGGTACGCGCCCGCGGCGGCTTCCGCTATCTGCAACCGCAGGGGGACGATCCCTGGCTGGGTATTCTGGCGGGGATCAGCACCAACGATGGCGGCCAGGCGTGGCGTTACTTCCCGGAAAACCTGATGGGCAAAGCGCTGGTGGACTATCTCAGCGGCGCGATAAAAGCCGGACAGGCACGCGATGCGACGCTGGTGTATGGCGGCAACCCACATCTGTTCCCGTATCCGCACAACGAAGGACAGTTCCAGGTTTACGTCCCGCTGAAGAATGCCACTTTCGCTTTTCAACCGGACTGGCCGGCGCTGACCGGGTTGAATATCGACCTTAATTTTATCAACAGCGGCCTGTGGATGCGGGCGGAGAAAGCGATGCTCGGCAACGTAACCGCCAGCAATCTCGATGCCGCGATCCCGGATTACGCGCAGGAAAAACTGCTGATTGATGCCGATATCAAAGGCCCGGGGAAAGAGGTGGGACCTTATTTCAACACCACGCCGCTGAAAGAGACCCTGGGAGCGGCGCTGGATTCCCTGCAGCTGGATGGTGATGTAAGCGCTCGCTTACATCTGAACATTCCCCTCGATGGCGAAATGACCACCGCGAAAGGCGATGTGCATCTGCAGAATAACGATCTGTTTATCAAGCCGTTAGATACCACGCTGCAGAATCTGAGCGGTAATTTCAGCTTTGTGAATGGCGATCTTAATAGTCAAACGTTGAGCGCGACCTGGTTTAATCAGCCGCTGAACCTCAATTTTTCCACCCGCGAAGGCGAAAAAGCATTTCTGGTGGATGTCGGGATGAACGCCAGCTGGCAACCGTCGCGCACCGGGCTGCTGCCGAAAGCGGTTAATGAGGCGCTGAGCGGTAGCGTTCCGTGGGAGGGTAAAGTCGCTATCGAACTGCCGTACCATGGCAATGCCAGCTATAAGGTTGATATCAATGGCGATCTGAAGAATGTGAGCAGTCACTTACCTTCACCGGTCAACAAGCCCGCTGGCGAACCCCTGCCGGTCAAAATTAATGTTGCCGGCGGTCTGAGCAGCTTCGACCTGACCGGATCCGTTGGCGCGAAGAATCATATCAACAGCCGCTGGTTGCTGAACCGTAAGCTGACGCTGGACAGAGCGATCCTCACGACGGACAGCAAAGGCCCCTCTCCGCTGCCCGACCAGCCCGGCGTTGAGCTCAATCTGCCGCCGATGGATGGCGCGCAGTGGCTGGCGCTGTTCCAGAAGGGCGCGGCGAATGAAGTCAGCAGCAGCGTCCTCTTTCCACCGCGCATTGTGCTGCGTACGCCGTCGCTGGCGCTGGCCGGCCAGCAATGGAACAACGTGAGTCTGATGTCGCAGCCGGTCACCGGCGGTTCACAGGTTGAGGCGCAGGGGCGCGAGATCAACGCCACCCTGACGATGCGCGACAATGCCCCGTGGCTGGCAAATGTGCGTTATCTCTATTTCAACCCGGCCAGCGCCAGCGGCAAGGGCGGAACGGAGAACGTGGTCCCGCAGGCGGAGACGCGGCTGGATTTCCACGGTTGGCCCGATCTGCAGCTGCGCTGCGCGGAATGCTGGCTGTGGGGGCAAAAATATGGCCGTATCGACGGCGATGTGGCGATCAAGGGCGATACCTTAACGCTCTCCAACGGCCTGGTGGATACCGGGTTTGGCCGGCTGACGACCGACGGCGTGTGGGTTAACGCCCCTTCCGGGGTGCGCACCTCGCTGAAAGGCAGACTGCATGGCAATAAAACGAATGAATTTGCGGATTTCTTTGGCGTTTCCACACCGGTGAAGGATTCGCCGTTTGATATCGACTACGATCTGCACTGGCGCGCGCCGCCCTGGTCACCCGATGTCGCGTCGCTCAATGGGATCATTAAAAGCCACCTCGGCAAGGGTCAGTTTACCGACCTGAGTACCGGACACGCAGGCCAGCTGCTGCGTTTGCTGAGCGTCGATGCCCTGCTGCGCAAACTGCGCTTCGACTTCAGCGATACCTTTAGCGAAGGATTTTACTTCGACTCGATTAACAGTACGGCCTGGATTAAGGATGGTGTACTGCATACCGATGATACGCTGGTGGATGGTCTGGAGGCGGACATTGCCATGAAAGGGTCGGTCGATCTGGTGCGTCGTCATCTGGACCTGCAGGCGGTGGTGGCGCCGGAGATCTCCGCGACTGTCGGCGTGGCGGCGGCCTTCGCCGTCAACCCGATTGTCGGCGCGGCGGTATTTGCCGCCAGCAAGGTACTGGGGCCGCTGTGGAACAAAGTCTCGATACTGCGCTATCGCATCACCGGCCCGATTGACCAGCCGCAGATCAATGAAGTGCTGCGCCAGGCGCGCAGCAACAAAAAGCAATGATTTGACGATTGCCGGGAATTACCGCAATCTCAATAGATAGCCTTCTGTATTTCCGCCTGTCAGGCGGCAACAAACGAGTAGCATAACGATGAGTCTGAACCTGGTAAGTGAACAATTACTGTCGGCAAATGGCCTGAATCATCAGGACCTGTTTGCCATTCTTGGTCAACTGACCGAGCGCCGCCTCGATTACGGCGATCTCTATTTTCAGTCGAGCTATCACGAATCCTGGGTTCTGGAAGACAGCATCATTAAAGATGGGTCGTACAATATCGACCAGGGCGTAGGCGTGCGCGCCGTCAGCGGCGAAAAAACGGGCTTTGCCTACGCTGACCAGATCAGCAAGCTGGCGCTGGAGCAGAGCGCCCAGGCGGCGCGGACCATTGTGCGCGAGACTGGCAATGGCAAAGTACAGACCCTCGGCGCAGTAGAGCACAGCGCCCTCTATACCAGCATCGACCCGCTGCAGAGTATGAGCCGGGAAGAGAAGCTGGATATTCTCCGCCGGGTAGACAAAGTCGCCCGCGCGGCGGACCAGCGCGTGCAGGAGGTTTCGGCCAGCCTGAGCGGGGTCTATGAGCTGATTCTGGTGGCCGCCACCGACGGCACTCTGGCCGCCGACGTTCGTCCGCTGGTGCGCCTCTCGGTCAGCGTGCTGGTGGAAGAGGACGGCAAACGCGAGCGCGGCAGCAGCGGCGGCGGCGGGCGTTTTGGCTATGACTATTTCCTCGCCTCTCAGGAGGGCGAAGTACGGGCCGACGCCTGGGCGAAAGAAGCGGTGCGCATGGCGCTGGTTAACCTCTCGGCGGTCGCCGCCCCGGCGGGGATGCTGCCGGTGGTGCTCGGCGCCGGCTGGCCTGGCGTCCTGCTTCACGAAGCGGTCGGTCACGGCCTGGAAGGCGATTTCAACCGTCGCGGCACCTCGGTCTTTAGCGGCCATATGGGGGAATTAGTCGCCTCTGAGCTGTGCACCGTCGTGGACGACGGCACCATCGTCGACCGTCGTGGCTCGGTGGCCATCGATGACGAAGGAACGCCGGGTCAATACAATGTGCTGATCGAAAACGGCATCCTGAAAGGCTACATGCAGGATAAACTCAATGCGCGTCTGATGGGCGTCGCGCCGACCGGCAACGGTCGCCGTGAATCCTATGCCCATCTGCCGATGCCGCGTATGACCAACACCTATATGCTGGCGGGCCAGTCCACGCCGCAGGAGATTATCGAGTCGGTGGACTACGGTATCTTCGCGCCAAACTTCGGCGGCGGGCAGGTGGATATCACCTCCGGTAAGTTTGTCTTCTCCACCTCCGAGGCCTATCTGATCGAAAAAGGCAAGGTCACGAAGGCGGTGAAAGGCGCTACCCTGATCGGCTCCGGGATTGAGACTATGCAGCAGATTTCGATGGTGGGTAACGATCTGCGTCTGGATAACGGCGTCGGCGTCTGTGGCAAAGAGGGCCAGAGCGTGCCGGTGGGCGTTGGCCAGCCGACCCTGAAGGTCGATAACCTCACCGTCGGCGGCACTGCCTGATCCTGAGCGGGTTCCCGGCGTCGCCGGGAACCGCTTCAGCGGGCGATCCCTCTGCCGTGCATCCCCTGATAGATCTTCGCCACGTCGACAAAATACTCCGTCAGATAATTGATACAGACCTGCACTTTCAGCGGCAGTTTATCCTTTTCGGTGTACAGGGCGTAGACCGGACGCGGATCGGACTGGTAGCTCGGCAGCAGGATCTCAAGCTCACCGCGATTGATCTCTTCGATCGCCCACATCAACGGCACATAGGCGATACCCACCCCGGCGGTCAGCCAGCGCACCAGCGTCATGGGGTCATTGGTCACAAAGCGCCCCTGCGGGGTCAGGCGGGTTGAGATCCCTTCCGGCGCGATAATGACAAACTCATTGTCCGGCCGCACGCTATATTCCAGCCAGGCATGCCCGGCAAGATCGGCCGGTTTCTCAGGATTGCCAGCCTGCGCCAGATAGCTTTTCGCGGCGCATAACACCATCGGCATTGAGCCCAGACGGCGGGAAAAAAGACTGGAATCCTGCAGGGCGCCCACGCGGATCACCACGTCAAGACCGTCGGCGATCAGGTCCGGCGCAGGTATGCCGGTGACCAGATTGACGGAGAGCCCGGGGTATTCTTTCAGCATTTTCGCCGTTATGCGCGCCAGAACATTCTGTGCCATAGTTGAAGAGCAGCCGATACGCAGCGTTCCGATGGGGGTGTTGTTAAATGCGTATAATTGCTCATGGACATCCTGTGCTTCAAACAGCATCCTACGGCAGCCCTGATAGTAAATTTTACCCGCTTCCGTTAAGCCAAGGCTGCGGGTGCTGCGGTTGAGCAGCTTCACCTGCAGTTCATCTTCCAGTTTGGCGACGGTCTGACTGATCGAGGAAACGCTCATCTGAAGCTGGCGGGCCGCTGCGGTGAAGGAACCTAATTCGACCACTTTGGCGAAAACGGACATGCGCTTTAATCGTTCCATTATTCACTCTGGCTTAAAAGTGATTTAGATCACACATTGTAGATAATGCGGCAATCGTTACGTTAATATATTGTTAGCTACATAATAAACGCATCTGCTCACTACCTGTACGCTTCTTATTCAAGGTCATCATGAGTCTGTTTCCTGTCATCGTGATTTTCGGCTTATCGTTTCCGCCGATCTTCTTCGAGTTGCTTTTGTCGCTGGCCATCTTCTGGCTGGTGCACCGATTGCTGGTTCCGACCGGCATTTACGATTTTGTCTGGCACCCTGCACTGTTTAATACGGCGCTATATTGCTGCCTTTTTTATTTGATATCGCGCTTGTTCGTTTGAGGTTGATGTGAAAACACTAACAAGAAATATCCTCCGTACCGCTATTACCGTGATACTGGTCATTTTGGCCTTCGTGGCGATTTTCCGCGCCTGGGTTTACTACACCGCCTCGCCGTGGACGCGGGATGCGCGCTTTAGCGCCGACATTGTGGCCATTGCTCCCGACGTCTCCGGGCTGATTTCCCAGGTAAACGTCAAGGATAACCAACTGGTTAAGAAAGACCAGGTATTGTTCGTTATTGACCAACCTCGTTACCAAAAAGCGCTGGCGCAGGCGGAAGCCGATGTCGCCTACTACCAGACCTTAGCCCAGGAAAAACGTGTCGAAGCCGGTCGGCGTAATAAGCTTGGCGTCCAGGCGATGTCGCGGGAAGAGATTGACCAGGCGAACAACGTGTTGCAGACCGTTGAGCATCAGCTGGCGAAAGCGGTGGCCAGCCGCGACCTGGCCAGACTGGACCTGCAGCGCACAGAGATTCGCGCCCCCGCGGATGGCTGGGTGACCAACCTTAACGTCTATACCGGGGAATTTATCACTCGCGGCTCCACGGCGGTGGCGCTGGTGAAAGAGAATACATTTTACGTCATGGCCTATCTGGAAGAGACCAAACTGGAAGGCGTCCGCCCTGGATACCGGGCGGAAATTACCCCGCTTGGCAGCAGCAAAACCATTAAAGGCACGGTGGACAGTATCGCTGCGGGGGTAACCAACGCCAGCAGCAGCAGCGACTCGAAAGGGATGGCTTCGGTGGATTCCAACCTTGAATGGGTGCGTCTGGCGCAGCGTGTGCCGGTTCGTATTCGCCTTGACCACCAGCAGGGGAATCTGTGGCCATCGGGCACGACGGCGACGGTGGTGATCACCGGTAAAGAAGACCGTGATACCAGCCAGGCCAACTTCTTCCAGAAACTGGCTATGCGCCTGCGCGAATTCGGTTAATCGCTATGGGGACATATACTATTGCTCCCCAGCATCTCCGCTTTGCTATTAAGCTTGCATGCGCGGTGGTGTTGGCGCTGTTCGTCGGCTTCCATTTTCAGCTCGAAACGCCGCGCTGGGCGGTGCTGACCGCGGCGATTGTCGCCGCTGGCCCGGCCTTTGCCGCCGGGGGAGAGCCGTACTCCGGCGCGATCCGCTATCGCGGCATGTTGCGTATTGCCGGGACCTTTATTGGCTGTATTGCGGCGCTGGTCATCATCATCCTGATGATCCGCGCCCCTCTGCTGATGATGCTGGTCTGCTGCCTGTGGGCCGGGTTTTGTACCTGGGTTTCGTCGCTGGTCAAGGTCGAAAACTCCTATGCCTGGGGGCTGGCCGGATACACCGCGCTGATTATCATTATTACCATCCACACCGATCCGATGCTGGCGCCGCAGTTTGCCGTTGAGCGCTGCAGCGAAATCGTCATCGGGATTGTCAGCGCCATTGTCGCCGATCTGCTGTTCTCCCCGCGTTCGATTAAAAAAGAGATCGACCTTGAACTGGATAACCTGCTGATTGCGCAGTATAAGCTGATGCAGTTATGCGTTGCGCACGGCGAAAAAGATGAAGTGGATCAGGCCTGGGGAGCGTTGGTGCGTCGCACCACGGCGCTGGAGGGAATGCGCAGTAACCTGATTATGGAGTCCTCTCGCTGGGCTAAGGCGAATCAACGCCTGAAGGCGATCAATACCCTCTCGCTAACGCTTATCACCCAGGCTTGCGAAACCTACCTGATTCAGAACTCGCGCCCGGAAATGGTGACGGACGACTACCGCGAGCTGTTCGCTGAGCCGGTTGAGACGGTGCAGGATGTTCACCAGCAGCTGAAGCGTATGCGTCGCTTCCTGACCTGGAAAGGCGAGCATAATACGCCGGTCACCATCTACAGCTGGGTAGGCGCAGCCACCCGTTACCTGCTGCTTAAGCGTGGCGTGGTGGGCAACACCAAAATCAGCCGCATCGAAGACGGTGTATTGCGCGGCGAAACGGTGGTTAAAGTGGAGTCCGCCGAGCGTCACCACGCGATGGTGAACTTCTGGCGTACCTCTGTCTCCTGTATCCTTGGGACGCTGTTCTGGCTGTGGACGGGCTGGACCTCAGGCAGCGGCGCAATGGTGATGATTGCCGTGGTTACCGCGCTGGCGATGCGCTTGCCTAACCCGCGAATGGTGGCGATAGACTTCCTCTACGGTACTCTGGCGGCGTTACCGCTGGGTACCCTGTACTTTCTGGTGATCATGCCGGCGACGCAGCAGAGTATGCTGTTGCTTTGTATCAGCCTGGCGGCGATGGCGTTTTTTATCGGTATCGAAGTGCAGAAAAGGCGCCTCGGATCGCTGGGGGCGCTGGCGAGCACCATCAACATTCTGGTGCTGGATAACCCGATGCAGTTCCAGTTCAGTCAGTTCCTCGATAGCGCGCTGGGGCAGATCGTCGGTTGTTTCCTCGCCCTGATGGTTATTCTCATTGTCAGGGATAACTCCCGGGCAAGAACCGGTCGGGTGCTGCTGAACCAGTTTGTCTCCGCGGCGGTCTCTTCGCTGACCACCAACTCGGCGCGTCGCAAAGAGAATCATCTGCCCGCGCTCTATCAGCAGCTGTTTTTATTGCTCAACAAATTCCCCGGCGATGTCGCTCGTTTCCGACTGGCGTTGACGTTAATCATTGCCCACCAGCGCCTGCGCGATGCGCCCGTGCCGGTGAATGAGGATCTGTCGGCGTTCCATCGCCAGCTGCGACGTACCGCGGATCATGTAATCTCCGCCGGGAGCGATGATAAGCGTCGGCGCTACTTTACCCGGCTGCTGGCGGAGCTTGATGTTTATCAGGAGAAGCTGCGGGTCTGGGAGGCTTCGCCGCAGGTGACCGAGCCGGTACGGCGACTGGTTGAGATGTTGCACAAGTACCAGCATGTGCTGACCAGCAGTTAACCCATAAACCGACGCCCAGGCGTCGGTTTTTTTATCGCTATACTTAACGGCGACAGGAAGAGAAGCGGGAGGGGCTGCCATGACCACCTATACGTTTGATTTTGACGAAATCGCCGAGCAACAGGATTTCTACCGGGAGTTTTCCCGCACCTTCGAGCTGGCACAGGATAAGGTCAACAACCTTGATTCGCTATGGGACGCGGTGACTGGTGGGCTGCTGCCGCTGCCGCTGGACATTGAGTTCATCCATTTAAATGACAAGCAGCGTCGGCGTTTTGGGGCGTTAATTTTATTATTTGATGAAGCAGAGGAAGAGCTGGAGGGGGAGTTACGTTTTAACGCCCGGCAGGCATAAAAAAGCCCCCGGCAGGCGGGGGCAAGTCGTCGAAATAAGACGACGAGGGTTTATTTGTACAGCTCAGCGGTGGCGTGCCAGCTATCGCCGGTACGTGCTTCAATAATACGGTAGCTGCTGGCGCCTTCTTTCTCGGCTTTAGCGGCCAGTTCCTGACGCATGTCCATTGGCGCACTACCTACCTGGGAAACCGAGATGGTGCCCATGGACTGCATGTTCTGGGCTTGCTCAGCGTTCACTTGCTGAACGGCCGCGCTAGCGCCGAAAGAGAGAAGAGAAGCCAGGCCAAGGGATGCGATGATCATTGCGCGTTTCATAATCTTTACTCCAGTCTTTGTTTTGCCGCGGCGGGGCGATGAATGAGGCCGGGCCGCGGTAGAGAATTTTTTGTCGGGTTAATCGTTGACGATCTAAAACTTATTTATACAGCTCAGCAGTGGCATGCCAGTGGTCGCCAGTGCGGGCTTCGATAATGCGGTAAGAAGAAGCCCCTTCTTCCTGCGCTTTTTTGTTCAGCATTTCATGCATATCCATCGGGGAAGAGGCTACCGCGCCGACGGAAACTGTACCGATGGCCTCGCGGCCCTGGGCTTGCTCGCTGTTGATAACATCAGCGGCGAAAGCGCCAAACGACATGACGGACAGGATGCTGAGAGCTGCTACAGTGGTTTTGATTTTCATGATGTTCACCTCGTCGAATCTTTTTGTTGAGGGTCTTTGTTTCGTGACCCTCATCACAAAAACAAGTATACACTAATCACCAAAAATATTAATACCATGCTAATTGTTTTGTGCGTTAATAGTTACAATAAATTGCGCTTTTTATAACCGATAAGAATTAAAAATGACGAGTCACAGACAGAGATAAGTTTTATTTCTAATAAAATCATAAAGGTATACGATTTTGATCTTTCGTGCGTTTTAGGCGTTTCCCTTACGTAAAAGAACGTATAGACAGGCTAAATCACACGAAATGTTAAATTTTTGTTGAGTTGAAAGGGGGGAGGGAGAGAAGAGGGGGAATCACCCTCTGACGGTTGCCAGAGGGGAATGCTCAGAGTTCCTGTTCGAACAGCACCAGGATAGCGTCGTGCAGATCTTTCACTGTGAAACCGCGCGCTGGCGTGGTGAAGATGGTGTCATCCCCGGCGATGCTGCCAAGAATACCTTCCGCCTTGCCCAGCGAGTCGAGAAGACGGGCGATCAGCTGCGCTGCCCCGGGGCTGGTGTGAATCACCACGACGGCATCGTTATAATCGATATCCAGCACCAGATTTTTCAGCGGGCTGGAGGTGGTCGGCACGCCAAGCTCGGCAGGCAGGCAATAGACCATTTCCATTTTGGCGTTACGGGTACGAACCGCGCCAAATTTGGTGAGCATGCGGGAAACCTTCGATTGGTTGATATTCTCGAAGCCTTCTTCCTGCAGCGCCTGGACGATCTCTCCCTGCGAGCTGAATTTCTCTTCTTTAAGCAGCGCTTTAAACGCTTTAACCAGTTCTTCTTGTTTTGCCGAACTTCGCATAAGTCACCCAGATTATGGTGGTAAAATCAACATCATTATGCATAACCGTGAATTTTTATGCAAATAATCCGCGAGGGGATAGGTCAATAATGTTATGAAGGGGGCATATTTTAGCAAAAAAACCGTATAAGGAACATGTTCTCATCACAACGCTTAAAGGCATGTAAAAGTAAATGAAATGTTATTGAGTTGGTGTTGTTTTGCGCAACTGGCTGGGTGTATTGTAACCAATAGTCGATCCGGTACTTCGCTTTGCTGGATGGTCAGTCAGGAAGCATAAAGTGCGCCGCTGTTCTATTGCTACGCACAATAATGCATTCTTCAGCCATAATCATTGTAATTGTTCATCTTGTGAATTAAGGTCCAGGCGACGGAATAACGAAAGACTAAATTAACCATAATAAGGAGTTTAGGATGAAAGTTGCAGTCCTTGGCGCTGCCGGTGGTATCGGCCAGGCGCTTGCCCTACTACTTAAGACCCAACTGCCTTCAGGTTCAGAGCTCTCGTTGTACGACATCGCTCCGGTTACGCCGGGCGTGGCGGTAGATCTAAGTCATATCCCCACAGATGTAAAAATTAAAGGATTTTCCGGTGAAGATGCTACCCCGGCGCTGGAAGGCGCTGATGTGGTGCTGATCTCCGCGGGCGTAGCGCGTAAGCCCGGCATGGATCGTTCCGACCTGTTTAATGTGAATGCGGGTATCGTTAAGAACCTCGTGCAGCAGATAGCCAAAACCTGCCCGCAGGCCTGCATCGGCATTATTACCAACCCGGTGAACACCACCGTGGCCATCGCCGCCGAAGTGCTGAAAAAAGCCGGCGTGTACGATAAAAACAAACTGTTCGGCGTGACTACGCTGGACATCATCCGCTCCAATACCTTTGTGGCGGAGCTGAAAGGTCAATCGGCAACCGAGGTGGAAGTCCCGGTTATTGGCGGTCACTCCGGGGTCACCATTCTGCCTTTACTGTCACAGATCCCGGGCGTCAGCTTTAGCGATCAGGAAGTGGCCGATCTGACTAAACGCATTCAAAACGCCGGTACCGAGGTCGTGGAAGCGAAAGCGGGCGGCGGGTCGGCGACCTTGTCGATGGGTCAGGCGGCTGCGCGCTTTGGCCTTTCTCTGGTTCGCGCCATGCAGGGAGAAAAAGGCGTAGTGGAGTGCGCCTACGTGGAAGGCGACGGCCAGTATGCGCGTTTCTTCTCTCAGCCGCTCCTGCTGGGGAAAAATGGCGTAGAAGAGCGTCAGTCTATCGGCAAACTCAGCGCCTTTGAGCAGCAGGCGCTGGAAGGCATGCTGGACACCCTGAAGAAAGATATCGCGCTCGGCGAAGACTTCGTCAACAAGTAACCTCGCACGCTCAAAAAAGCCGGAACTGTTGTTCCGGCTTTTTATTGTCTTGCATTCATGATGACCGGGTTTCTGGTCAGATTCCCGGCCGGTCCGGTATTTAGCGATTAACGTGGCTCCCCAAACGGGGAGCCGCTTAGTTGGTGGCCGGGTATTCCTGGACGGCGATATGGAGCGTGATTTTCTTATCATCACGCATGATGACCACCGGAATTTCTGAACCCGGGCGGATCTCGGCCACCTGATCCATCGTCTCCAGCGCGGAGACCGCGGGTTTGTCATTCACGGAGATGATCACGTCGTTGGCGCGGATCCCCGCCTGCGCGGCCGGTCCGTCCGGCGCGACATCGTTAACGACGATCCCCTGGATCTGATCGATCCCGCCGCCCTGCGCGTGCAGCGGGGCGATCTCCCGGCCGCTAATGCCGATATAGCCGCGGATCACACGGCCATCCCGGATCAGCTTGTCCATAATTTTGGTCGCTAACTGGAACGGGATCGCAAAGCCAATGCCTTCAGGCGTTTCGCCGTCGTTGCTCTTGTCAAAGGAGAGGGTGTTAATCCCCATCAGCTCGCCGAGGGAGTTCACCAGCGCCCCGCCGGAGTTACCGTGGTTGATCGAGGCGTCAGTCTGCAGGAAATTCTGGCGGCCGGTGGGGTTGAGGCCAATGCGCCCTGTGGCGCTGATGATCCCCTGGGTGATGGTCTGTCCCAGGTTATAGGGGTTGCCAATCGCCAGCACCACATCGCCGATGTGCGGCGTGCGTTTCGGGTTGATCGGGATCACCGGCAGCCCGCCGGTAGCGTTGATCTTCAGCACCGCGAGGTCGGTCAGGGAATCGGAGCCTACCAGCAGCGCTTCGAAGACCCGGCCGTCCTGCAGAGCGACGATAATCTGGTCGGCATCGTTAATCACATGCTTGTTGGTCAGGATATAGCCGCGCTGGTCCATGATCACCCCGGAGCCAAGCGTCAGCTGATTATGGCTGGTGCTGTTCAGGGCGCGGTTATAGACGTTCACTACGGCGGGCGCGGCGCGGCGTACGGCGGCGTTATAGCTCGCCGGGGAGTCGTCTGCCGTATCGTTCTGGGTGGTCGGCGCTAGCTGCCACTGGCGCAGCGAGGGCATCAGGGCCAACAGCAGGCCCCCGACAAGCAAACCGATGAGTACTGAACGTAATAACTTTCCAGGCATGATGCAGATATCGTTAATGAATGGTCAGGCGCAGCATAGCATGAGTTGTCCGGACATCGCACATGGCGGCGATGTCCGGGGAGACAATCAGCGCAGCAGCAGATAGATGCTTTCGTTGCCGCGGATCACGTTCAGGGCGATGACCGGCGGTTTGCCTTCGAGCACTTTGCGTAATTCGGCAATCGAATGAATACGCTCGCGGTTAAGGCCAATGATAATGTCATCCTTATGCAGGCCGACCTGGGCGGCGGCGCTGCCTTTATCGACATTATCGATCACCACCCCTTTGGTGCCATCTTTCATCTGACCGTCGCTGAACGAGGCACCCTGCAGAGCCGGGATAATCAGCTCAGCGCTGGCGGTGGAGGAGGTGCTCTTATCCAGCGTCACTTCGACATCGACCGGTTTTCCGTCGCGCAGCAGACCCAGTTTGACTTTGGTCCCCGGCTCGGTGGTGGCGATCCGCGAGCGCAGTTCGGCAAAACTGTTCAGCGGTTTGCCGTTCAGGCTAACGATGACGTCGCCGGATTTGATCCCCGCTTTGGCGGACCCGGAGTTTGGCAGCACTTCACTGACGAAGGCGCCGCGCTGAACGTTGAGGTTCATCGCCTTGGCGATATCGGCGCTCATTTCCATGCCTTTAATGCCCAGCAGGCCGCGCTTGATTTCGCCAAACTGAATGAGCTGGTCGGCGAGGGTTTTCGCCATGTTGCTCGGGATGGCGAAGCCGATGCCGATGCTGCCGCCGCCCGGCGCCAGGATCGCGGTGTTGATCCCGATAAGCTCGCCGTTGAGGTTCAACAGCGCGCCGCCGGAGTTGCCGCGGTTGATGGAGGCATCGGTCTGGATGAAATTCTCCAGCCCTTCAAGGTTCAGGCCGCTGCGGCCAAGGGCAGAGATAATGCCGGAGGTGGCGGTCTGACCAAGGCCGAACGGGTTGCCGACGGCGACGGCGAAGTCGCCGACGCGGAGTTTATCGGAGTCAGCAATGGCGATTTGCGTCAGGTTTGACGGCTTAATCAGCTGCAGCAGAGCAATGTCGCTCTGTTCATCGCTACCGACCAGTTTGGCATCAAATTCACGACCATCGTTCAGCTGGACGCTGATCTTCTGCGCCTGATTGATGACGTGGTTATTGGTCAGCACGTAGCCTTTCGCTGCGTCGATAATGACGCCGGAGCCAAGCCCTTCGAACGGCTGCGCCTGTTCTTGCGGGGCGTTATCGCCAAAATATTTCTTCAGCTCTTCCGGCATATTGAGCGTCGGCGAGGCAGTGCCTTCCACCTGGACGCTGACTACCGCCGGCAGGACCTTTTCCAGCATCGGCGCCAGGCTTGGTAACGCGCCCTGGCCGGGCACCTGAGTCGGTAAGGATGCTGCTGCCGGAGGCAGAACCGACAACGATAACCCAATGCTTAACGCTAACGCACTCAACAGCAAAGTCTGTTTCTTCATTAGATGCTGGCTCTCGTAACCTGAGGTGTATGGAAAAATGTCCTGAATAACCTGATGTTATTGAATTTTTGCGCAGGTAACAATGTGGGGACTGGTTTAAATTGTAGCCGGGAAGTGGGGGAAGGAGCGGGCGCGATGGGCGCGCCCGGAGAATATTTTATCAGAGGCGATTGTTTAATCGCGTTTTGCGCCACCGCGCAGTAAACCGGATGCGCCTTCGGAGTAGTCGCGCGGCATCTGGACCGGCGCCTGATCGTTGCTGGCTTCAGACTCTTCCAGGCGGTTGCGGAACGGGTTGGCGTCTGCCATGGAATCCGGCAGCAGGTTGTTAGAGCTTTTCGCCATATGCTGATACAGCTGACGGTAGTCGTGCGCCATGTTATCCAGCAGCTCGGCGCTGCGCGCAAAATGGCTGACCAGCTCTTCACGGTACTCTTCAAGCTCGGCTTTATTCTTTTCCAGTTCGAACTGCAGCGCCTGCTGCTGGCGCAGTTTGCGGTTGCCGAAACGCATGGCGACGGCACCAATGATGATACCGACGACTAACCCAATTAGCGCGTATTCCCAGGTCATGAACATCTCCCGTTGTATTGTGGTTCCGTAGGGTGGCTCTTAGGCTCTCCGCCTGCGCCCGATAGTGCCACTATAACCGCTAATTCCACAGAAGTGGAATCCTGGCGTATCATCGCGTAGTGTAGAACGGCCTTTTTTTCGTCAATCGTGAGCTTCGACATCACGGTTTTCAAGGAATAACAATTAGATCATGCAAAGCCTGTCTCCAACATCGCGTTACCTTTCAGCCCTGAAAGAGGGCAGCCATCAACCCGACGACGTCCAGCAAGAAGCGGTGAGCCGCCTCGATACCATTTACCAGGAACTGCAGACTCAGCCCGCGCCCGTCGCGTCAGGCGGCGGTTTGCGCGCGAAATTCGGCAAACTGCTGGGTAAGCGCGAACCAGCAGCCGAGGCGGCGCCCGTCCGCGGCCTGTATATGTGGGGCGGCGTGGGGCGGGGGAAAACTTGGCTGATGGACCTGTTTTACCAGAGCCTGCCGGGCGAGCGTAAGCAGCGCCTGCATTTCCATCGCTTTATGCTGCGGGTGCACGAAGAGCTGACCACCCTGCAGGGCCATAGCGACCCGCTGGACATTGTCGCCGACCGCTTTAAAGCGGAAACCGACGTGCTCTGTTTCGACGAGTTTTTTGTCTCCGATATAACCGACGCCATGCTGTTGGGCGGGCTGATGAAGGCCCTGTTCGCCCGCGGCATCACGCTGGTGGCGACCTCCAATATTCCGCCGGATGAGCTCTATCGCAATGGCCTGCAGCGCGCCCGTTTTCTGCCCGCTATCGACGCCATCAAGCAGCATTGCGATATTATGAACGTCGATGCCGGCATCGATTATCGCTTGCGTACCCTGACCCAGGCGCACCTGTGGCTGTCGCCGCTGAATAACGACACCCGCGAACAGATGGATAAACTGTGGCTGGCGCTGGCCGGCGCGCCGCGCGCTGCCGGGCCGACGCTGGAGATCAACCATCGCGAGCTGCCGACCCTCGGCGTGGAAAACCAGACGCTGGCGGCGTCGTTCGCCACGCTGTGCGTGGATGCCCGTAGCCAGCATGACTATATCGCGCTCTCCCGCCTGTTCCACACCGTGATGCTGTTCGATGTGCCGGTGATGACCGCGCAGCTGGAGAGCGAAGCCCGGCGCTTTATCGCCCTGGTGGATGAGTTCTATGAGCGCCACGTGAAGCTGGTGGTCAGCGCGGCGGTGCCGCTGTACGACATTTATCAGGGAGAGCGGCTGAAGTTTGAGTTTCAGCGCTGTCTGTCGCGTCTGCAGGAGATGCAGAGCGAAGAGTACCTCAAGCGCCCGCATATGCCCTGACAGGATACTTTTTCCCGGCGAATTCAGGGCTGCAGGGCCGCCCCGGGAGCTGCCTGAAAAATCTCATAAAGGGGTCGATCTTTGACCCCGACTTCTCTATAATCTTGCGACCCCACGTTACGAGAAGGTTTTTTTCCCGAAACTTTCTATGTGCCGGCATAGGCTATTCGAAGGGGTAGGTTTGCTGGACAATGTCGTGTGAACCTCAACTGACTAAACGTTTGGGTGTTCACCAACGTGTAACTTATTATTTGGGTAAGCTTTTAATGAAAACTTTTACAGCTAAACCAGAAACCGTAAAACGCGACTGGTATGTTGTTGACGCGACCGGTAAAACTCTGGGCCGTCTGGCTACTGAACTGGCTCGTCGCCTGCGCGGTAAGCACAAAGCGGAATACACTCCGCACGTTGATACCGGTGATTACATCATCGTTCTGAACGCAGAAAAAGTTGCTGTTACCGGCAACAAGCGCGAAGACAAAATGTACTACCACCACACCGGCCACATCGGTGGTATCAAAGAAGCGACCTTTGAAGAGATGATTGCCCGCCGTCCTGAGCGTGTGATTGAAATCGCGGTTAAAGGCATGCTGCCAAAAGGCCCGCTGGGTCGTGCTATGTACCGTAAACTGAAAGTTTACGCGGGTAACGAGCACAACCACGCGGCACAGCAACCGCAAGTTCTTGACATCTAATCGGGATTATAGGCAATGGCTGAAAATCAATACTACGGCACTGGTCGCCGCAAAAGTTCCGCAGCTCGCGTTTTCATCAAACCGGGCAACGGCAAAATCGTTATCAACCAGCGTTCTCTGGAACAGTACTTCGGTCGTGAAACTGCCCGCATGGTAGTTCGTCAGCCGCTGGAACTGGTCGACATGGTTGAGAAACTGGATCTGTACATCACTGTTAAAGGTGGTGGTATCTCTGGTCAGGCTGGTGCGATCCGTCACGGTATCACCCGCGCTCTGATGGAGTACGACGAGTCCCTGCGTTCTGAACTGCGTAAAGCTGGCTTCGTCACTCGTGACGCTCGTCAGGTTGAACGTAAGAAAGTCGGTCTGCGTAAAGCACGTCGTCGTCCGCAGTTCTCCAAACGTTAATTGTTTTCTGCTCACGCAGAACAATTTGCGAAAAAACCCGCTCCGGCGGGTTTTTTTATGGATAAAACGGCTGTTATCCACAAGCTTACCGCCGGTTCTTGCCACTTTTTCAGCATTTCCAGAATCCCCTCACCACAACGTCTTCAAAATCTGGTAAACTATCATCCAATTTTCTGCCCAAATGCTGGTGATTGTTCATTTTTTGTTTTATTCGTGAACGAAGGTGACATCGCGCTACTGGGGTTTTTACATCTGGCCGGCCATGAGTGGCTGGCAGCAGTACAAAATTCTGAATATACCTGGAGGTTTTCATGGCTGTCGCTGCCAACAAACGTTCGGTAATGACGCTGTTTTCTGGTCCTACTGACATCTATAGCCATCAGGTCCGCATTGTGCTGGCCGAGAAGGGTGTCAGTTTTGAGATAGAGCACGTGGAGAAGGACAACCCGCCTCAGGATCTGATTGACCTCAACCCGAATCAAAGCGTACCGACGCTGGTGGATCGTGAGCTCACTCTGTGGGAATCCCGCATCATTATGGAATACCTGGATGAGCGTTTCCCGCACCCGCCGTTAATGCCGGTTTATCCGGTGGCGCGTGGCGAAAGCCGTCTGTATATGCAACGTATCGAGAAGGACTGGTATTCGCTGATGAACACCATCCAGAGCGGTACCGCAGCGCAAGCTGATGCTGCGCGTAAGCAACTGCGTGAAGAACTGCTGGCCATCGCGCCGGTGTTCACCCAGAAACCTTACTTCCTGAGCGATGAGTTCAGCCTGGTGGATTGCTACCTGGCGCCGCTGCTGTGGCGTCTGCCGGTTCTCGGTGTGGAGCTGGTTGGCGCAGGCGCGAAAGAGCTCAAAGGCTATATGACTCGCGTATTTGAGCGTGATTCCTTCCTCGCCTCTTTAACTGAAGCCGAGCGTGAAATGCGCCTCGGTCGGGGCTAAATAATGGATGTATCACAGCTGACGCCGCGTCGCCCGTATCTGCTGCGGGCGTTTTATGACTGGCTGCTGGATAACCAGCTGACGCCGCATCTGGTGGTGGATGTCACGCTGCCGGGCGTGCTCGTGCCGATGGAGTATGCGCGCGACGGGCAAATCGTTCTCAATATTGCCCCGCGTGCGGTAGGTAATCTTGAGCTGGCGAACGACGAAGTGCGCTTCAACGCGCGCTTTGGCGGCGTGCCGCGCAACGTATCTGTCCCGCTGGCTGCGGTACTCGCCATCTATGCCCGTGAGAACGGCGCCGGCACGATGTTTGAACCGGAAGCGGCCTATGACGAAGACGTCAGCAGCCTCAACGATGATGACGTCGCGCCTGAGAGTGAAAGCGAAACGGTGATGTCGGTGATTGATGGCGATAAGCCCGATAATCACGACGACGATCCTGACGACACGCCGCCGCCGCGCGGCGGTCGCCCGGCGCTGCGCGTGGTGAAGTAAATCCCTTCTCTGACAGGCCCTGCGGGGCCTGTTTTTTTTGTCTGTCCGCTTTGTTAACTCTGCCACAAACGAGGCGCCCCATGGCTGGTACTGTCATCGCCACAGGTAGCTTTCAGGGAGCAGACATGACTTTACTCGCACAACTGGACCAGCGTATCCGTCACCATGGCGGATTAATTGTCTCCTGCCAGCCGGTGCCGGGCAGCCCGCTGGATAACCCCGCCATCGTCGCGGCGATGGGGCTGGCGGCGGAGCAGGCGGGGGCGGTGGCGCTGCGCATAGAAAGTCTGGCCAACCTGCAGGCCGTTCGTCCGTTAGTGACGGTGCCTGTTATCGCGCTGATTAAGCGCGATCTGCATGATAGCCCGGTGCGTATTACGCCGTGGCTTGAGGATGTGAATGCCCTGGCGCAGGCAGGGGCCGATATCATAGCGGTTGACGGCACGCGGCGTCAGCGTCCGGCCTCTGTCGCATCGTTGTTGGCGGCAATTCACCGCCAGGGGAAAAATGCGATGGCAGATTGTTCCTCTCTCGACGATGCCCTTGAATGCTGGCAATTGGGCTTCGATATGGTTGGCACCACCCTCTCAGGCTATACCGCAGAGGAGACACCGGTCGAGCCGGATCTGGCGCTGGTGAAAAGCCTGAGCGCCGCGGGTTGCAGAGTGGTCGCTGAGGGACGCTACAATACGCCTGCGCAGGCGGCTGAGGCAATGCGCTGCGGCGCGTGGGCGGTGACCGTCGGCTCGGCGATCACCCGCTTAGAACATATCTGCGGCTGGTATAATACGGCGCTGAAAGCGGCGGTCTACCCGGCGAATGGGCAATAAAAAAGCCCGATGGCGTTAACCATCGGGCTTTTATGCGCTGAGACTCCGGGCCTAATCAGACTTCAAGGTAGTTGAGGATCCCGTCAGCCGCTTTACGTCCTTCCGCAATCGCGGTGACCACCAGGTCGGAACCGCGAACGATATCGCCACCGGCGAAGATTTTCGGGTTGCTGGTCTGGAAGGCGTTCTCGCTGCCTTCCGGCGCAATGATGCGGCCCTGGGAATCCAGCTCGACGCTGTGCTTCGCCAGCCACTCCATGCTGTGGGGACGGAAGCCAAACGCCATGACGACGGCGTCTGCCGGCACCACGTGCTCAGAACCGGCGACGATCTCCGCGCGACGGCGGCCTTTCGCATCCGGCTGGCCCATCTCGGTGCGCGCCATCTTCACGCCGCACACTTTACCGTTGGCATTCACTTCCACGCCCAGCGGCTGGACGTTGAACTGGAACTCAACGCCTTCCTCACGCGCGTTTTTCACTTCGCGTTTTGAACCCGGCATGTTCTCTTCGTCACGACGATAGGCGCAGATCACGTGCGCCGCATTCTGGCGGACGGAGGTGCGTACGCAGTCCATCGCGGTATCGCCACCGCCGAGCACGACCACGCGTTTGCCTTCCATGCTGACGTAGGGCTCATCGGCGGTTTCGCCAAAGCCCATGATCTGCTTGGTGTTGGCGATCAGGAACGGCAGCGCGTCGTAGACGCCCGGGGCGTCTTCATTGTCCAGCCCGCCGCGCATCGACTGATAGGTGCCGACGCCGAGGAACACGGCATCGTACTCTTTCAGCAGGTCGTCGAGCTGCACGTCGCGGCCCACTTCGGTATTGAGTTTGAACTCAATGCCCATGCCGGTGAAGATCTCCCGGCGGCGGGTCATCACCTCTTTTTCCAGCTTGAACGCCGGGATACCGAAGGTCAGCAGGCCGCCGATTTCCGGATGGCGGTCAAACACCACCGCCTTGACGCCGTTGCGGGTCAACACGTCGGCACAGGCGAGGCCCGCCGGGCCAGCGCCGATGATCGCGACGGTTTTACCGGTCGGTTTCACGCCGGAGAGATCCGGACGCCAGCCCATCTCGAATGCCTTATCATTGATATAGCGTTCGATGTTGCCGATGGTCACCGCGCCGAACTCATCGTTCAGCGTACAGGAGCCTTCACACAGGCGGTCCTGCGGGCAGACGCGCCCGCAGACTTCCGGCAGGGTGTTGGTCTGGTGCGACAGCTCAGCCGCCTCAAAAATACGCCCCTCGTTGGCCAGCTTCAGCCAGTTCGGGATGTAGTTATGCACCGGGCACTTCCACTCGCAGTACGGGTTGCCGCAGGAGAGGCAGCGATCCGCCTGCGCCTTGGCCTGGCCTTCTGAAAACGGCTCGTAAATTTCCACAAATTCAATTTTACGGATCTTCAGCGGTTTCTTTGGCGGATCAACGCGCTGCAGGTCGATAAATTGATAAACGTTCTGACTCATCTTAACCCCTTACTGCGCCTGCACCCGCAGCTCAGCTGCGGAACGACTACGGTGACCCAACAGTGCTTTAACATCGCTGGACTTCGGTTTAACCAGCGCAAACTTCGCGGAGAAGGCCGGCCAGTTGGCGAGGATCTCTTCGCCGCGTTGCGAACCGGTAAGCTGCACGTGCTCGGTGATTAAACCGCGCAGGTGCTCTTCATGGATGGCCAGAGAGTCAACGTCCAGCACTTCCACCAGCTCCGGGTTCACGCGTTTACGGAAGTCGCCATCTTCATCCAGGACATAGGCAAAGCCGCCGGTCATCCCTGCGCCAAAGTTGACGCCGGTTTTACCGAGCACGCAGACGATACCGCCGGTCATGTATTCACAGCCGTTGTCGCCGATGCCTTCCACCACGGTGATGGCGCCGGAGTTACGCACCGCGAAACGCTCACCTGCGCGGCCTGCGGCGTACAGACGACCACCGGTCGCGCCGTACAGGCAGGTGTTGCCGATAATGCTGGCTTCGTGGCTGCGGAAAGCGGAGCCCACCGGCGGACGAATGGCCAGCAGACCGCCCGCCATGCCTTTGCCGACATAGTCGTTGGCGTCGCCCGTCAGATGCAGTTCCACGCCGCCGGCGTTCCACACGCCGAAGCTCTGGCCCGCGGTGCCGCTAAAGTGAGCGACGATCGGGTCGCCCGCCAGTCCCTGGTCGCCATGGGTCTGGGCAATATACCCGGACAGCGAGGCCCCCACGGAGCGGTCGGTATTGCGGATATCGAACCAGAACGTTTTGCTCTGCTTTTCATCCACGTACGGTTTCGCCTGCTGCAGCAGCTGGGCGTTGAGCACGCCGTTATCGAACGGCGGGTTATTTTCGGTGCAGTACAGCGCTTTGCCAGGATGTGGCTCTGCGGTCTCCAGCAGTTTACCCAGATCCAGTTTCTGCTGCTTGGCGGTGAACCCATCCAGCTCTTTGAGCAGATCGGTGCGGCCAATCAGATCCACCAGGCGCTTGACGCCCAGCTGGGCCATCAGCTCGCGGGTTTCACGGGCGATAAATTCAAAGTAATTGGTCACTTTGAACGGCAGACCGTGATAGTGGTTCTTACGCAGTTTGTCATCCTGGGTCGCCACGCCGGTCGCGCAGTTGTTCAGGTGGCAAATACGCAGGTATTTACAGCCCAGCGCCACCATCGGGCCGGTACCGAAACCAAAGCTTTCCGCGCCGAGGATCGCCGCTTTGATGATATCGAGGCCGGTTTTCAGGCCGCCATCCACCTGCAGACGGATCTTATGACGCAGGCCGTTAGCGACCAGCGCCTGCTGGGTTTCCACCAGACCAAGCTCCCACGGACAGCCGGCATATTTCACGGAAGAGAGCGGGCTCGCCCCGGTGCCGCCGTCGTAGCCGGCGATGGTGATCAGGTCGGCATAAGCTTTGGCTACGCCGGTGGCGATGGTGCCCACGCCCGGTTCAGAAACCAGTTTGACCGAAATCATCGCTTTCGGGTTGACCTGCTTGAGGTCGAAAATCAGCTGCGCCAAATCCTCGATAGAGTAGATATCGTGGTGCGGCGGCGGGGAGATCAGCGTCACGCCCGGTACCGAATAGCGCAGTTTGGCGATGTACGGAGTGACTTTATCACCCGGCAGCTGGCCGCCTTCACCCGGCTTCGCGCCCTGGGCGACTTTGATCTGGATAACGTCGGCATTGACCAGATAGGCTGGGGTGACGCCGAAGCGGCCGGACGCCACCTGCTTGATGCGCGACACTTTATTGGTGCCGTAGCGCGCCGGGTCTTCACCGCCTTCACCGGAGTTAGAGAAGCCGCCGATGCTGTTCATCGCTTCCGCCAGCGATTCGTGAGCTTCCGGACTCAGGGCGCCGATCGACATCGCTGCGGTATCGAAGCGTTTGAACAGCTCCTTCGCCGGCTCCACGTCGTCGATGCTGATGGCGTCTTCGCCCGGGTTGAGCGCCAGCAGATCGCGCATCGTGGCCGCCGGACGTTCGTTAACCAGCTTCGCGTATTGTTGATAATCGCTGTACTCGCCGCTCTGCACAGCCTGCTGCAGGGTACGCACCACGTCCGGGTTGTAGGCGTGATATTCGCCGCCGTGAACGTACTTCAGCAGACCGCCCTGAGCCAGCGGCTTGCGCGCCAGCCAGGCGCGTTTCGACAGATTCAGCAGGTCCTGCTGGAAATCGTCGAAGCCGGCGCCGCCGATGCGACTGACCACGCCCTGGAAGCAGAGATCGGAGACATCGCGATGCAGACCGACCGCTTCGAACAGCTTCGAGCAGCGGTAGGAGGCGATGGTCGAGATCCCCATCTTGGACATGATCTTATACAGACCTTTATTGATACCGTTGCGATAGTTCAGCATCACCGCACGGTATGGTTTATCGATAGCTTTGCTGTCGACCAGCTTCGCCAGCGTTTCATAGGCGAGGTACGGATAGATAGCTGTCGCGCCGAAGCCCAGCAGCACGGCGAAGTGATGCGGATCGCGGGCGCTGGCGGTTTCAACGATGATGTTGGCATCGCAGCGCAGACTCTTATCGACCAGACGGGTCTGGATCGCGCCAACGGCCATCGGCGCCGGCACCGGCAGGCGGTCTTTGGCGATGTTGCGGTCAGAAAGAACCAGCAGCACGGTACCATCGCGTACCATTTGCTCCGCTTTGTCGCACAGGGCCTTCACCGTCTCGCTGAGGGAAGCCTCTGCCGGGTTGAAGGTGATGTCGAGGACGTCTGCACGATAGTGCTCTTCTTCCATCGTCGTCAGCTGTTTGAAATCGGAGTACAGCAGGATCGGCGATTTGAAGCTCAGACGATGCGCCTGGCCTTCCGCTTCGCAGAAGACGTTCATTTCGCGCCCGATGCTGGTGGCCAGCGACATGACGTGCGCTTCACGCAGCGGATCGATAGGCGGGTTCGTCACCTGGGCGAACTGCTGACGGAAATAATCGTAGATAATGCGCGGCTGGCTGGAAAGGACGGCGAAAGGCGTGTCATCGCCCATTGAGCCGACCGCTTCCTGGCCATTTTCGCCGAGCACGCGCAGCACCGAGTCCAGCTCTTCCGCGCTGTAGTTAAACTGTTTCTGGTAGCTGGCCAGCAGATCGTCGTCCAGCTGGCGGCTGCCAACCTCTTCGTCCGGCAGATCTTCAAACGGCACCAGGCGACGAACGTTTTTCTCCATCCACTCTTTATACGGATGGCGGCTCTTCAGATCGTCATCGGTTTCCGCTGAGTGCAGAATGCGTCCGGCACGGGTATCGATAACCATCAGCTCACCCGGACCCACGCGGCCTTTCTCAACCACCTCGTCCGGCTGGTAGTCCCAGATGCCGACTTCAGAGGCGCAGGTGATGAGCTTATCTTTGGTAATGACGTAGCGCGCCGGGCGCAGGCCATTACGGTCGAGGTTACAGGCCGCGTAGCGACCATCGGACATGACGATGCCCGCCGGGCCGTCCCATGGCTCCATATGCATGGAGTTAAAGTCGAAGAACGAACGCAGCTCCGGATCCATATCCGGGTTGTTCTGCCAGGCTGGCGGCACCAGCAGACGCATGGCGCGCACGATGTCCATCCCGCCGGCCAGCAGCAGCTCCAGCATGTTGTCCATTGAACTGGAGTCGGAGCCGGTTTCGTTAACGAACGGCGCGGCGTCGTGCAGGTCCGGGATCAGCGGGGTCTGGAATTTATAGGTACGGGCGCGAGCCCACTGGCGGTTGCCGGTGATGGTGTTGATTTCACCGTTGTGCGCCAGGTAGCGGAACGGCTGCGCCAGCGGCCAGCGTGGTACGGTGTTGGTGGAGAAGCGCTGATGGAACAGGCAGATAGCCGACTCCAGGCGCAGGTCCGCGAGGTCCAGGTAGAAGCGCGGCAAATCCGCCGGCATACACAGACCTTTATAGATGTTGACCAGGTTGGACAAGCTACAAACGTAGAAATCTTTGTCTTCCTGCAGGCGTTTTTCAATGCGACGACGCGCAATAAACAGACGACGCTCCATATCGCGCGGGCGCCAGCCAGCCGGGGCGTTAACAAAGATTTGCTCAATACGGGGCAGCGAGGAGAGGGCGATTTCACCGAGCACGCCTTCGTTGGTCGGCACATCGCGCCAGCCAACAATCGACAGGGTCTCAAGCTGAAGTTCTTCTTCAACGATGCGGCGTGCCGCTTTCGCCAGTTCAGGATCTTTATTCAGGAACAGCATCCCAACGGCGTAGTTTTTGGCTAAACGCCAGCCGCGCTCTTCGGCAACGATGCGGAAGAAACGATCGGGTTTTTGCAGCAGCAGACCGCAACCGTCGCCGGTTTTACCATCGGCAAGGATTGCGCCACGGTGCTGCATGCGGGCCAGTGCGTGTATCGCGGTTCGCACTACCTTGTGGCTAGGTTCGCCTTCTATGTGGGCGATCAGGCCGAAACCACAGTTATCCCTCTCAAGGGATTTGTCGTACAACATATCAGTGAACCTCCCCAGGCTCTACGGACCCCCTCCGATACCGATTGCGCACAGGCACAGAAAGAGCATGGCGACGGGGTTTGCACCTCGCATTCGCCCTCTTTAAATCCTTTTTGCATCGGTACACAAGTTTGAGGACTTGCTGTTAAGAGGGAATCTCAATTACTGCATAAATATGATGAGCAGAGTGCTCATCCAGAAAGCTTCCAGCGGATTCCCAACTTATCGGGAATCCACACTTACGTCAAATGGCAATCTTATTAATACAAAAATGTGCTATACAGGTGTTAACTTTTTGTTTTTAAAATAGATAATGCCATTTTTTATGCTTTGGATACGTCTGCAGAGGGTAAGACTAGTGTGATCTGTCTCACTGTGCGCGCGGCTTTGCATTACCGATCTGCGCTGAAATATATTTCATTATTAGCATATTCGACTGCTATAAATTTATGTGGTGGATATTAATACTGTTTTTTACCATAAAGTAGATTAGGGCCGTGCGATGAAGAAATATAAGGAAAACTCATTACCCTGTGGGTGAATGAAATTGCAGTAATCATGATTGTTTATGCAATGAAGCGGGGCGCCGCGCTGACGATTGATCCAGGTCATCGCCGTCGGTGACGAAAAGTGGCAGGCTTGGCCCCCTTTGTTGAGGCCGGTCTATCAGATTATGCAGTTACAGAAATTAGTCAATATGTTTGGTGGGGATCTTCTGCGCCGCTATGGCGAAAAGGTCCATAAGCTAACGCTGCACGGCGGTTTTAGCTGCCCGAACCGCGACGGTACGCTGGGCCGTGGCGGCTGCACTTTCTGTAACGTGGCCTCGTTTGCGGATGAAGCCCAGCAGCATCGATCCATCGCCGAACAGCTCGCCCATCAGGCGCAGCTCGTTAACCGGGCAAAGCGCTATCTGGCCTATTTTCAGGCTTATACCAGCACCTTTGCTGAAGTGCAGGTGCTCCGCTCGATGTATCGCCAGGCCGTCAGCGAGGCGAATATCGTTGGCCTCTGCGTCGGCACCCGCCCGGACTGCGTGCCGGAGGCGGTTCTCGACCTGCTCAGTGAATACCACCAGCAGGGGTATGAGGTATGGCTGGAGCTGGGGCTGCAGACCGCGCATGATAAGACCCTGCACCGCATTAACCGCGGGCATGATTTCGCCTGTTACCAGCGTACCGCGCGTCTGGCGCGTGAGCGCGGACTGAAGGTTTGCGCGCATCTCATTGTCGGCCTGCCCGGGGAGACCCAGGAGCACGGCCTCGAGACGCTGGAGCGGGTCGTGACCACCGGCGTGGATGGCATCAAGCTGCACCCGCTGCATATCGTTAAAGGCAGCATTATGGCAAAAGCATGGCAGGCCGGTCGTCTCGATGGCATCGAACTGGAGGCGTATACCGTCACCGCCGGGGAGATGATCCGCCATACCCCGCCGGAGGTGATCTACCATCGCATATCGGCCAGCGCCCGTCGGCCCACGCTGCTCGCGCCGCTGTGGTGCGAAAATCGCTGGACCGGAATGGTTGAACTGGATCGCTATCTGAATGAGCAAGGCGCTCAGGGTTCGGCGCTGGGCCGCAGCTGGGTCGCGCCCCAGGCGGTGAAATAGTCTCAGAGGATGCCCGGCGTGATGACTGCGCCGGGCATGGTATTGCTGTCGACTATGCCTGACTGGCTTTCATTGTCACGCGTGGCGTTTTGATCACGAACAGTACCAGCAGGGCGCCGAGCGCGGCGATAGTGCCGGCTAGGACAAAGGCGCTGTCGAATTTACCGGTAGACTGTACGATATAGCCGGTGACAATCGGCCCCACGATGCCGGAGACGCTGCCGATAAGGTGGATAAAGCCGCTGGTGCCGCCGACGCGGGATTTATGCACCACGTCCTGGATAATCGCCCAGTAGATCGCGCCGGTGACATAGAGGAAAAAGATGGAGACCGACATCAGCAGAACGGCAGGAACGACGCTGCTGACGGTACCGGCAAGCCCCACACAGATGGCGGCCATCAGCAGACATACCACCAGCACAATTTTGCGCGACAGCAGCAGGCGTCCGGTGAGTTTAAAAATTTTATCGGAAATATACCCCCCCAGCGCCAGGCCGACAAAGCCGACTATCCATGGGATCATGGTGGTGAGGCTCATTTGTTTAATATCCAGATGGTGCTGCTGAACCAGATAGGACGGGAACCAACTGAGGAAGAAAAACAAAATATAGTTGTAGCAGAAGAACGCAAAGGCCGTTACCAGAATAATAGGCTGCTTGAGATAATAACCCAGTGAGTGAGTGGTTTGATTTTCTACGGTTTCCAGGGCGTCCTCCTCTTGCTTCATTTTATTAATGAGCATGAGCTCTTCCTGACTGACATGCTTATGTTTGTCAGGCGAGTTGGCGGCAATAAAAAACCACACGACCATCCATACAATACCGATGGCGAAAATAATCATAAACGCCGGGCGCCAGCCGAATGCGAGGGCCAGATAACCGACGATGGGGCCGGCAACCGCGCCGCCCAGCGGAGAGCCGGCGCTGAGCAGCCCTACGGCGGTAGCCGCTTGCTTCTTAGGAAACCAGCCGTTGATCATCTTGTTCGCCGACGCGCAAATCGGGCCTTCAGCCATCCCGAAGAGAACGCGCAGCATCAGCATGGAATAAAAGCCGGTGGCAAAGGCGGTTAAGCCGCAAAATAGCGACCACATCCCCACCGCCAGCCCCAGGACCAGCGTTGCGCCAAACTTATCCACGGCCAGACCGCCAATAAAATTAAATACCGCGTAGCCGAAGAAAAAACTGCCGAAAATAATACCAAACTGTTCAGCGTTTAGCGCCAGATCCTTTTCAATCATCGGTACCGTAATGGATAACGCCACCCGGTCCAGATAATTAATCATATATACTAAAAATAATAACAGGACGATAATCCAGCGGATATTTTTTCCCATGATGACACCGTGATGAGTATATTATTGAGCTCTGGCGCGACGGATATCAATATTCACGTCGCCCGTTATTTAGTATTTACCCCAGCTGCAGTAATACCTTGCAGCAGGTTTTCCGATCGTTGGCAAAAATCTCCATAGCCTCTTTTACCTGCTCCAGCGGCATGCAGTGGGTGATTAACGCCTCAGGCTGGATAAGGCCTTTCTCCATCCAGTCGATGACCAGCGGAAAACGTCCGCTGTTCAGCCGGGAGGAGAAAATGGAGATCTCTTTACTGGTGATGCTTTGCTGGGTGAGGGTGGACGCCTCGCCGGAGAAGCCGAGTATGCCGATGCGTGCGGCGGGAGAGGCGAGGAGAATGGCCTCCTGAAGGATCGCCGGGTGGCAGGCGGCATCGATGACCAGCGTGGGGGCTATCTGCCGCTGCGCCAGCTGTTCCGCCAGCGGCTGGTGAGTGTTATCCAGCGTCAGATCGGCGCCATTGTCCCGCGCCATCTGCAGACGTTCGGCAATGCGGTCCACGACGATCACCTGCTTAACGCCATACACCCCCTTCAGCGCCTGGATCACCGTCAGACCCATCGGACCTGCG
This sequence comes from Klebsiella sp. 1SOBk5mer, assembly GCF_046603115.1. Classification (NCBI taxonomy): domain Bacteria; kingdom Pseudomonadati; phylum Pseudomonadota; class Gammaproteobacteria; order Enterobacterales; family Enterobacteriaceae; genus Klebsiella; species Klebsiella sp. 1SOBk5mer. The sequence goes on from NZ_JBKIUU010000002.1 coordinate 52,736, forward strand.
CCGTAGATCAGGGCGATATCCTGCGCCATGGGCTGCAGCTGGGCGGTAATGTTTGCCGCAATGGTAAAAGGCTCAACCATCGTCGCCTGACGATCGCTGATGGCTTCCGGAATGCTCCAGGCGTTTTTCGCCGGCACGCAGGCGTAGTCGCTGAATCCGCCGTCGCGGTGAACCCCGATGACCTGGAGCTGCGCACAGACATTCGGCCGCCCCACCGAGCAGGGATAACACTGGCCGCAGCTGACGACAGGGTCGACCGCGACGCGCTCGCCGATGCGTGCCGGAGAGACCTGTTCGCCGACGGCATCGATGATGCCGAAGAATTCATGGCCGATCACGCGGGGATATTTCGCGAAGGGGTTGTGGCCCTGATAGATATGCACATCGGAACCGCAGATCCCGGCAAAGGCGATTTTCACCCGGACTTCGTGGGCGCCCGGAGCGGGAACCGGACGTGATTCGATGTTCAGTTGGCCTGGCTCTTTGACAACGACGCTTCTCATTTCTGTTCCTTCCCTTGTCTGTTTTCTGAACAAATATCGTGACTTTTATTACCATACAAGTATGCAATTGATCATAACTAGCTCTGGATCACATTTGGCGAAGGTCGTCAGAAAAAGCCCGGCAATGATTAATCTATTGAAATAAATTGAGAAAAATTATGAATGTAGCGAAAGCGACCTCACCGGCGAGCCGGTCAGCAGGAATGTGATCGCCATCACGACAGTTAAGGCTCAATCAATTATGATTACTGGTATGGTAGTAGGGTGAAATTAAACTATGTTGAGCAGGTGATGACGATGCAGATGACAATGCGCTGGTTTGGACCAGAGGAAGATAAGGTTTCATTAGAGCATATACGCCAGGTCCCCGGCGTGGAGGGGGTGGTCGGCGCGCTCTATGACGTCGCGGTGGGCGAGGTATGGCCGGAGGATAAAATTGAGCGTCTGGTCAGCCAGGCCCATGCCGCAGGCCTGAAAATGGAGGTAATAGAGAGCGTCAACATCCATGACGATATCAAAATCGGCCTCCCTTCTCGTGACCGCTATATTGCCAACTATCAGCAGACCATTCGCCACCTTGCCCGCTTCGGCGTCAAAGTCATCTGCTATAACTTCATGCCGGTGTTCGACTGGATGAAGACGGATATGAACTACGTCCTGCCGGATGGCTCGTTGACGATGGCTTTTGAGAAGAAAGATATCGATAAGCGGCTGGAAGACGTGGTGAAGGAGGTGCTTGAGAATTCAAACGGCTTCGCGTTGCCGGGCTGGGAGCCGGAACGGCTGGCAGAAGTGCAGACCCTGTTTGCCAAATATAGCGCGGTGGATGACCATAAGCTGCGGGAGAACCTGGTCTATTTTCTGCAGGCGGTGATCCCGGTTTGCGAAGAGGTGGGCGTGAAAATGGCGATCCACCCTGACGATCCGCCGTACTCGATATTTGGCCTGCCGCGGGTGGTCAAAAACCGCGACGATCTGGACTGGATCTGCCGGGCTGTCGATTCACCCGCCAACGGCATCACCCTCTGCACCGGCTCGATTGCCGAAGATCCGGATAACGACGTATACGCTATTCTGGCTGAGTTTACCCGCCGCAAGCGGATCCATTTTGCCCACGTCCGCAATATTAAACTGATGCAGGATAAAGACTTTTACGAGTGCGCCCATCCGTCAGAATACGGCTCCCTGGATATGTACAAGGTGATGCAAGCGTTGCACGACAACGGCTTCGACGGCTATATACGCCCGGATCATGGCCGCTTTATCTGGGGAGAGACCGGACGCCCGGGCTATGGTTTATACGATCGCGCACTCGGGGTGACCTACCTCAAAGGTCTCTGGGAGGCGCTAAGCAAGCGCTAACCCCTTCCTGACCATACCTCTTTTTCGCGGCTGGTTCGCCTCGGCGGCCAGCCGTCATATCGGCTCCTTCCCGCATTTTTTGCACAACTTACAGCGCATTGCTCAGAATTGAGTATTATTGTGCGGAGTTGTCGTGAAGGAATCCCTTATGAAGCAAATTCGTATGCTGGCGCAGTATTATGTCGACCTGATGATGAAGCTGGGTCTGGTCCGCTTTTCAATGCTGTTGGCACTTGCGCTGGTGGTGCTGGCCATCGTGGTACAGATGGCGGTCACCATGGTGCTGCATGGCCAGGTTGAAAGCATCGACGTTATCCGCTCTATCTTCTTCGGTCTACTGATCACCCCGTGGGCGGTCTATTTTCTCTCGGTGGTGGTGGAGCAGCTTGAAGAGTCCCGCCAGCGTCTTTCGCGGCTGGTGGAGAAACTGGAGGAGATGCGTGAGCGCGATCTGAAGCTGAACGTGCAGCTGAAAGACAATATCGCGCAGTTGAATCAGGAGATTGGCGAACGTGAAAAGGCGGAAGCCGAGCGTGAGACCACCCTCGAGCAGCTGAAGATCGAGATGAAAGAGCGTGAAGAGACGCAGATCCAGCTCGAACAGCAATCCTCCTTTCTGCGCTCTTTCCTCGATGCCTCCCCGGACCTGGTCTTCTACCGCAATGAGGATAAAGAGTTTTCCGGCTGTAACCGGGCGATGGAGCTGCTGACCGGCAAAAGCGAGAAACAGCTGATCCACCTCAAACCGCAGGATGTCTATAGCGAAGAGGCGGCGGAAAAGGTGCTGGAAACCGATGAGAAGGTGTTCCGCCACAATGTATCGCTGACCTATGAGCAGTGGCTGGACTATCCCGATGGCCGTAAAGCGTGCTTCGAAATCCGCAAGGTCCCGTACTACGATCGCGTCGGTAAGCGTCGTGGTCTGATGGGCTTCGGACGCGATATCACCGAACGAAAACGCTATCAGGACGCCCTCGAACGCGCCAGCCGGGATAAAACCACCTTCATCTCCACCATCAGCCATGAGCTGCGTACCCCGCTGAACGGGATTGTCGGGCTGAGCCGAATTTTGCTGGATACCGAACTGACCAGCGAGCAGGAAAAATACCTGAAAACCATCCATGTCTCAGCGGTGACGCTGGGGAATATCTTCAATGATATTATCGACATGGATAAAATGGAGCGCCGTAAGGTGCAGCTCGATAACCAGCCGGTGGACTTCACCAGCTTCCTTGCCGACCTGGAAAACCTTTCCGGTCTGCAGGCGCAGCAGAAGGGACTGCGCTTTGTGCTGGAGCCGAGCCTGCCGCTGCCGCACAAGGTGATCACCGATGGCACCCGCCTGCGGCAGATCCTGTGGAATCTTATCAGCAACGCCGTGAAGTTTACCCCACAGGGCGGAGGGGTGAACGTCCGCGTGCGCTATGACGAAGGCGATATCCTGCACTTCGAAGTGGAAGACTCCGGGATTGGTATTCCTGAAGCGGAGCAGGACAAAATATTCGCCATGTATTACCAGGTCAAAGACAGCCACGGCGGCAAACCCGCCACCGGCACCGGGATTGGCCTCGCCGTATCGCGTCGCCTGGCGCGCAATATGGGCGGCGATATCAGCGTCACCAGCCAGCCGGGTAAAGGGGCGACCTTTACGCTCACCGTCCATGCGCCTGCCATTGCGGAAGAAGTGGAAGATACGCTGGCGGAAGACGACATGCCATTACCGGCGCTCAACGTCCTGCTGGTGGAAGATATTGAGCTCAACGTCATTGTGGCGCGCTCGGTGCTGGAAAAGCTGGGCAACAGCGTGGATGTCGCGATGACCGGCAAAGCCGCGCTGGAGATGTTTGAGCCTGGCGAGTACGACCTGGTGCTGCTGGATATCCAGCTGCCGGATATGACGGGACTGGATATTTCTCGTCAGCTAAAACAGAATTTTGCCGCGGACGAGCTGCCGCCGCTGGTGGCCCTGACCGCCAACGTGCTGAAGAATAAGAAAGAGTATCTGGATGCCGGCATGGACGATGTGCTGAGCAAGCCGCTATCGGTGCCGGCACTGACAGCCATGATTAAAAAATTCTGGGATGCGCCGGAAGAGGAGGCGCAGGAAGCGCCGGCGGCCGATCGGCATAAAGCCGATGCGGTGCTGGATACCGATATGCTTGAGCAATATATCGAACTGGTGGGACCGAAGCTTATCAACGATGGCCTCGCGGTGTTTGAGAAGATGATGCCGGGCTATATGTCCGTCCTTGAGTCTAATCTCACCGCCCGGGATCAAAAAGGGATCGTTGAAGAGGGGCATAAGATCAAAGGGGCTGCGGGCTCTATTGGCCTGCGCCACATCCAGCAGCTGGGTCAGCAGATCCAGACGCCGGACCTCCCTGCCTGGTCTGATAATGTCGCTGAATGGGTTGAAGAGATGAAATCCGAGTGGCAAAACGACGTGGCGGTTCTGAAGGCGTGGGTGGCGAAGGCCGGGAAAAAATGACCCCGGACAGACCGGGGTGCGCGAATACTGCGCCAACACCAGGGAACTGGTGGTTGAGCCAGTGTGATTTGAGTGATGTTGTTACGTGGCGCAACCTGAGAAGTGGATTGCTCGCTCATTAAGATAGCAAAGCTTAACTAATTTGTTACATGAATCAGTAAAATATGTGAAGCATAGCGAGTAAATCGACATTTTTGACTGGTTTCAGCGAGTTGCATGGAGGAGCGAAGGCGATGAAAAAAATTGGTGTGGTACTGAGCGGCTGCGGCGTGTACGACGGCAGTGAAATTCATGAGGCAGTGATTACCCTGCTGGCGATCGCGCGCAACGGCGCGCAGGCGGTCTGCTTTGCGCCCGATAAACCGCAGCGCGACGTCATCAACCATCTGACGGGCGAACCGTTGACCGAGCAACGCAACGTGCTGGTTGAAGCGGCGCGCATCGCCCGCGGCGACATCCTGCCGCTGGCGCAGGCGCGTGAGGAGACGCTGGACGCGCTGATCGTCCCCGGCGGCTTCGGCGCGGCGAAAAACTTAAGCAGCTTCGCCGCCGAGGGCAGCGAATGCGAGGTGGACCGCGACCTGCGGGCCCTGACGCTGGCGATGCATCAGGCCGGCAAGCCGCTGGGCTTTATGTGCATCGCTCCGGCGCTGCTGCCGAAGATCTTTGCGTTTCCGCTGCGGATGACTATCGGGACCGATCTCGACACCGCCGATGTGGTGGAGGAGATGGGGGCGGAGCATGTGCCTTGCCCGGTCGACGACATCGTGGTGGATGAAGAGAACAAAGTGGTTACCACTCCGGCGTATATGCTGGCGGAGAATATTGCGCAAGCCGCTACCGGGATCGAAAAACTGGTCGCCCGCGTGCTGGCGCTGAGCGCATGAAGCTCCGCATTGCGCCCTTCGCGCTGCTTAAACGACTGGCGCTGCGTCTGCTGCTGATCGCCGCCGTCTTCTGGGGCGGGGGGATCGCGCTGTTTAGCGTGCTGCCGGTGCCCTTTTCGGCGGTCATGCTTGAGCGGCAGGTTAGCGTCTGGCTGTCCGGAAATGTCCACTATCTGGCGCACTCCGACTGGGTCGCCATGGATAACATCTCCCCGTGGATGGGGCTGGCGGTGATTGCCGCCGAAGATCAGAAGTTCCCGGAACACTGGGGGTTTGACGTCCCGGCGATAGAAAAGGCGCTGGCGCACAATGAGCGTCACGATACCCGCATTCGCGGCGCATCAACGCTGTCGCAGCAGACGGCGAAAAACCTGTTTCTGTGGGATGGACGTAGCTGGCTGCGCAAGGGGCTGGAGGCCGGGTTGACCGTCGGCATGGAAACCGTGTGGAGTAAAAAGCGGATCCTGACCGTCTACCTGAATATTGCCGAGTTTGGCGATGGGATTTTTGGCGTGGAAGCGGCCGCCCAGCGCTATTTTCATAAGCCCGCCAGCCAGTTGACGCCGGGGGAAGCGGCTCTGCTGGCCGCGGTGCTGCCAAACCCGATCCGCTATCGCGCCGACGCGCCTTCGGGCTATGTGCGCAACCGCCAGGCCTGGATCTTACGTCAGATGCGACAGCTGGGTGGAGAAGGGTTCATGCGTGAGCATAAGCTCTATTAGCGGGTTAATCCGGCGCCGGGGCTGGTACAGTCGCCAGTCGTCCGTCGCCGGGAAGCATCACGTTTAATCTTCGTCAAACCCGGCATTAAACAGGGCAATCACCGCGGCGAGGGCTTCCACTTCCTGCGGACCGCTGGCCTCCACCTCTATCTGCCGTCCTTTCGCCGAGTCCAGCATCAGCAGGGCAATGACGCTGTTGGCTTCCGCCTCAGTGCCTTCATCATTGCGCAGCAACACTTCGGCATCGAAATTCTGCATTAGTTCGAACAGCTTCATCGCCGGGCGGGCGTGCATGCCCAGCTTATTGGTGATTTCAACGGTCTGCTTTACGGTCATGATTTACGTTTTTCCAGCGTCCGATGACGAGACTGTACGTTTTTGCCGCGCGAGCGGAAGTAGTCAGCCAGTTGTTCAGCAATATAAACCGAACGATGTTTACCGCCGGTACAGCCAATGGCCACCGTCAGATAGCTGCGATTGTTGGTCTCCAGCATCGGTAACCATAGCTCAAGATAGCTCCGGGTCTGGTAAATAAAGTTGTGCACTTCGGTGTGCCGATCGAGGAAGGCGGCCACCGGTTTATCCAGACCGGTCATAGGACGCAGCTTCGGATCCCAGTGCGGGTTTGGCAGAAAGCGCACGTCAAAGACGTAATCGGCATCGATCGGGATACCGTGCTTAAAGCCGAAGGATTCGAAGACCATGGTCAGTTCGCGTTCACGTTTACCCAGCAGCCGGGTGCGCAACATTTCCGCCAGCTCGTGAACCGACATCTCCGAGGTATCGACAATCAGGTCGGCCCGCGAGCGCAGGGGCTCCAGCAGATCGCTCTCTTCGTCGATGGCGCTTTCCAGCGACAAATTCTTGCTCGACAGCGGATGCAGGCGACGGGTGTCGCTGTATCGACGGATCAGCGTGTTGCGATCGGCATCGAGAAACAGCAGCTGCGGCGAAAAGCACTCCGGCAGGTTTTTCATGGCCTGCTCGAAGATCTCCGGTGATTCCGGCATGTTCCGCACGTCGATGCTGACGGCCGCCGAAATATTGCGGTCAGCCAGCGACCGTGCCAGATCGGGCAGCAGCACGACCGGCAGGTTATCCACGCAGTAAAAGCCCATATCTTCCAGCGCTCGCAGAGCGACGGATTTACCCGAGCCCGAGCGGCCGCTGACGATCATCAGTACCATGTACCGTTTCTCCTCAGTACGATAAAGGATAAGGTGCGACTGCCGTTATGCGTCATCGCTGCTTCCTGCTTCGGTGATGATCTCATACAACTCTTCATCGCTCTGCGCCGCGCGCAGGCGACGACAAATCGCTTTGTCGGCCAGTCGTTTGGCCACCAGGGAGAGCGTATGCAGGTGGGTTTTTGTCTGATCGGCCGGCACCAGCAGCGCGAACAGCAGGTCGACAGGCTGATTGTCGATCGCGTCGAAGGCGATGGGGGTTTCCAGCTGGACAAAAACGCCGACAGCACGCAGCGTATCCTCTTCCAGTTTTCCGTGGGGAATGGCGATACCATTGCCAATCCCGGTACTGCCCATTTTTTCGCGGGTGAGGATCGCTTCGAACACCACCTGCGGCGGCAAACTTAACTGTTTGGCGGCCAGTTCGCTAATGATTTCCAGAGCACGCTTCTTGCTCTGGCAGTGAACCTGGCTACGGGTACATTCCTGGTTCAGGACGTTGCTCAGTTGTAGAGCCGAATCGTTGTTCATCATAATTTCACCTGAGCGCCCCCGCGCCCGTCGCCGATGTTAACTGACGGCGGACGCAGGGGGGCCCGGACAATTAGTGTTGTTTTAGTTTATCTTTATGCTTCGTTAACTGCCTTGCCAGCTTGTCGATAAGACCATCGACAGCCGCATACATATCCTGCCCTTCCGCACTGGCATGGATTTCGCCACCGTTGACATGCAGATTCGCGTCCGCAATTTGCGTCACTTTCTCTACTTTTAACACAATATAGACCTGATTGATCCGGTCGAAAAATTGTTCCAGCTTGCTGAACTTCGCCGTGACGAAGTCGCGCATCGCGGGAGTGATCTCGACGTTGTGTCCTGTAATGTTGAGCTGCATAGTGTCTTCCTTATCGGTTGTGTCAGACCAGTTGTTTACGCTGGTTTGACGGCGGGATGGATAAAGACTCTCTGTACTTCGCGACAGTGCGGCGCGCGACCATGATACCCTGCTCGGACAACATGGAGGTGAGCTTACTGTCGCTCAACGGCTTCGCGGGGTTTTCCGCGGCGATGAGTTTCTTCACCAGCGCGCGAATCGCCGTCGACGAGGCTTCGCCGCCGCCTTCGGTATTAACATGGCTGGAGAAGAAATACTTCAGTTCAAAAATACCGCGCGGACTGTGCAGATATTTTTGCGTGGTGACACGGGAAATCGTCGATTCATGCATCTCGACGGCCTGGGCGATATCGGCCAGCACCATCGGCTTCATATACTCTTCACCCTGTTCGAAAAAAGCCTGCTGCTGTTCTACGATGCAGCGGCTGACGCGAAGCAGGGTATCGTTGCGGCTTTCAAGACTTTTGATCAGCCAGCGGGCTTCCTGAAGATTGCTGCGAATGAACTGGCCGTCGGCGTCATTGCGGGCGCTGTTGCCCATTGCCGCATACTGCTGATTAATTTTCAGCCGTGGAATGCTGTCGGCATTGAGCTCCACGGTCCAGCGGCCGCTGACCTTGCGCACCAGCACGTCGGGAATGACATATTCCGGTTCGCTGGTTTGAATGGACTGGCCAGGACGGGGATCCAGGGACTGGATCAGATTTACCGCCTCTTTCAGCACCTCTTCTTTCAGGCGGGTCACCCGCATCAGGGTGCGGAAATCATGGTTGGCCAGAAGATCGAGATGATCGCTGATAATCAGCCGGGCCTCTTCCAGCCATGGCGTCTCTTTGGCGAACTGCGAGAGCTGGATCAGCAGGCAGTCGCGCAGATCTTTCGCCGCGACGCCAACCGGATCGAAACGCTGGATGCGCTTCAGGACGGCTTCCACTTCTTCGAGGCCGATCTCCTCATCGCCGATGCTGTCGACGATATCTTCAATCTGAACGGTGAGGTAGCCCGTATCGTCGACGGCGTCGACAATGGAGGTGGCGATGGCGCGGTCGGTATCGGTGAAGGGCGTCAGCTCGACCTGCCACATCAGGTAATCCTGCAGCGTCTGGGTAGTCTCGCCTTGATAAACGGGGAGTTCGTCGTCCTGATAGTCCACGCCGTTGCCTGACGGCGTACCGGCGGTATAGATTTCATCCCAGCTGGCATCGAGAGGAAGCTCGTCGGGCATCTCTTTTTGCTCAAGCGCGTCGACGGTATCGAGAGACTCGCGGTCCTCCACCTCTTTCGCCTCTACCTCGTCGTGAAGATCGGTTTGCTCAAGCAACGGGTTACTTTCCAGCGCTTGCTGGAGCTCTTGCTGGAGTTCTAACGTGGACAACTGCAGCAAACGAATCGCCTGCTGCAGCTGCGGCGTCATGGCAAGCTGTTGGCTAAGCCTTAATTGCAAACCTTGCTTCATGTTCAGGGTAAATATCTCCGGCTAAAACGTCTGTAACCTCTACCCTATCAGAGTCTGAAGTCTTCCCCAAGATACACGCGCTTAACCTGCTCATCTTCGAGGATCTGCTGCGGTGTACCATGAGCGATAAGGTGTCCCTGACTGACAATATACGCGCGTTCGCAGACGGCGAGCGTCTCTCTGACGTTATGATCGGTAATCAGTACGCCGAGGCCGCTGTCGCGCAAATGCTCAATGATGCGTTTGATATCGATAACCGAGATCGGATCCACGCCGGCAAAGGGTTCATCCAGAAGAATAAATTTCGGGTTTGCCGCCAGCGCGCGAGCGATTTCGACGCGGCGGCGTTCGCCACCGGAGAGCGCCTGACCGAGGCTGTCACGCAGGTGCTCAATATGAAACTCTTCCATCAGCTCTTTGGCGCGATCTTCCCGCTGTTCGCTGCTCAAATCGTCACGGATCTGCAGGACCGCCATCAGGTTGTCATAGACGCTCAGGCGACGGAAAATCGAGGCTTCCTGCGGCAGATAGCCGATCCCCCGGCGCGCGCGCGCGTGCAGCGGCAGCAGGCTGATGTCTTCGTCATCAATGATGATATTGCCCGCGTCGCGCGGCACAATCCCGACCACCATGTAGAAGGTGGTGGTTTTACCGGCGCCGTTGGGGCCGAGCAAGCCGACAATCTCCCCCGAGTTAACGGTGAGACTGACATCTTCCACCACGCGGCGGCCTTTATACGCTTTAGCGAGATTCTTCGCAGTTAAGGTTGCCATAACGGATTAGTTACTCTTCTTTTGCTGGTTGCCGCTTTTGTCCTGCAGCTCGGACGGCACCAGAACGGTGGTGACGCGTCGACCTTTGTCGCTGAAGGCCTGCATTTTTTGCTCTTTCACCAGATAGGTGATCTTGTCGCCCTTGATGTTACTGTCGAGCTGTTCAAGGTACGCGTTGCCGGTCAGCACGACGTAATCGTTCTGCAGCTCATAGCGCATTTTCGACGCCCGGCCTTTTACCGGTTTGCCGTTATCCTGCATCTGGTAGAAGGTGGCCGGGTTACCGAAACCTTCGATCACCTCTTTGCCTTTTTCATTGCCCGGACGGGTGACTACCACTTTATCAGCGTTAATCTTGATCGTCCCCTGAGTCACGACCACGTTACCGGTGAAGGTGACGACGTTGCCCTGCATATCCAGCGACTGCTGATCGGATTCGATATGGATCGGCTGATCGGTATCGCCCGTCTTGGCGAGGGCCGGCAGGCTGGCGGCCAGTAACGCGCCGGCGAGCGCAATCTTAAGGCTGAGTTTGTTTGTTCTGAATTTCATAAGAGGTTCTCACCTTTTCAATCAGCTCGGCATTTTTGCTGCGAAGGTTTCCACGCATTTTCAGGCCGCTGGAATTAAATGTGGTGCCGTATAACGTCACCATGTCATCGGAGGTAACGTCCTGCGTTACCAGATTTATCTGGGCGTTATCCGTCGTAATTTTGCGCAGTTGAGAGTCTGGCGCGAGCGCATTCACCTCAACGTGCCCGTAAAGATAGAGCATCCGGTCATTTGTCAGCTTCGCTTTATCAGCCCTGACTGACCAGGTCGGCACCTTATTGGTATCAAAGGTGGTCATCACCGGTTTGGTAAACCAGGAGACCTCCTGATCGGAAAAATACTCCACGTGCTCGGCGATCAGCCGATAGCTCAGGGCGCCTTCCGGACTGTACACCACGGTGTCAGTGTGTTCGCTTTTATACGTCGGGTCGTTGGGATTGACCTCCGGCTGGGCCGTGTCGTCTGTATTCGCCAGATTCAGGCCGATGAGGATCAGCGCAAGCAGCGACAGTAAAATGATAACCCAACGTCTGGTTTTACTCATATTGATTGCCCTTTGGCCTCATCCAGCTTGCCCTGCGCCAATAGTAACAAATCGCAGACTTCGCGTACCGCGCCGCGTCCGCCATTAATCCGGGTGATGTAATCGGCGCGCGGCAGCAGCAGCGGATGCGCATCCGCGACGGCGACGCTGAGGCCCACTTCGGCCATCACCGGCCAGTCAATCAGATCGTCGCCGATGTAGGCGACTTCCTCTGGCCGCACGCCCAGTTTGTCAGTGAGATCGCGGAACGCCAGCAGCTTGTCCGACTGCCCCTGATACAAATGCGTAATGCCCAGCGTCTGACAGCGATCTTCTACCAGTTTAGCTTTTCGTCCGGTAATAATCGCCACTTCAATGCCAGAGGTCAGCGCGCAGCGGATACCATAGCCATCGCGGACGTTGAACGCTTTCAGCTCCTCGCCGTGATTACCCATATAGATAAGCCCGTCGGATAATACACCGTCGACATCGAGGATCAGTAGACGGATCTTAGCCGCGCGATCGAGAAACGTCTGGCTTACCGGCCCATAGCAGGTCGCTAACTGAGCATCAGCATTATTCATTATTTTTTCCTTACTTACACTACGCCCGCGCGCAGGAGATCGTGCATATGTACCACACCCAGCAGATGGTCGCCATCGGCAACCAGCACGCAGGTGATATGACGGGATTGCATCAGGTTTAGCGCATCCACCGCCAGGGTGCCGGGACGGATGCGGATCCCTCCCCGGGTCATGACGTCGGCAATGCTGGCATCGCGCATATCGACGCCGGTGTCGAAGACCCGGCGCAGGTCACCATCGGTAAAGATACCGATGATGTTCATGTCGTCATCGCAGATAGCGGTCATACCTAAATTTTTACGAGTGATTTCCAGCAGCGCATCGCGCAGGGTGGCCTGCAGGCCGACGTGCGGGATCTCATCACCGGTATGCATAATATCATTGACGCGCAGCAACAGCTTACGACCGAGTGCGCCGCCCGGATGCGAGAGAGCGAAATCCTCAGCGGTAAAGCCGCGAGCCTCCAGCAGGGCGACGGCGAGGGCATCGCCCATCACCAGCGCGGCGGTGGTGCTGGAGGTGGGGGCCAGCCCTAATGGACAAGCCTCTTTCGGCACTTTCACGCACAGATGGATATCCGCCGCGCGCGCCATGCTGCTTTCAGGCCGGCTGGTGATGCAGATAAGCTTCACCTGCTGGCGTTTCAGGACCGGGATCAGCGCGAGGATTTCGTTCGATTCGCCGGAGTTCGACAGCGCAATCACCACGTCCTGCGGCGTAACCATGCCCAAATCGCCGTGCGCGGCTTCGCCAGGGTGGACAAAAAATGCCGACGTGCCGGTACTGGCGAAGGTTGCCGCCATCTTGCGGCCAATATGGCCGGATTTGCCCATCCCCATCACCACGACTTTCCCGCCGCAGCGGAAAATCGTTTCGCAGGCGCGGGTGAAATCTTCATTTATATATTGATCGAGCTGGGCCAGACCTTCACGTTCAATTTCCAGCACCTGACGGCCGGCCTGTTGAAAGTCAAAATCCGTGGGCAAATCTATTTGCGACATGATGTTATCCCGAGTCATTCAACGAAGAGCGGCGCTGTCCAGAACAGCATCGCCAACCAAACCACAAAACCACCGACCAGCAGCGCGCCAACCAGTCGTCCCGGCTGCTGCCTACGGCGCCAGCACAGCACCGCGAAGATCAGGCTGACCAGCAACATCACGCCATAGTCGCGGGTAAAGGCTTCCGCCGCAAAGGCTCCCGGCGCGATCAGCGCCGGCAAACCCAGCACCAGCGCAATATTGAGGATATTCGCGCCGATGATATTGCCGATGGCAATGTCATCTTCCCCTTTGCGCGCCCCGGCGATGGCGGTGGCCAGCTCCGGCAGGCTGGTGCCTATCGCCACTACCGTCAGGCCGACGGTCAGTTCGCTGATGGCAAAATAGTTTGCCAGCACCGTGCTGTTATCCACCACCATGCGGGTGGCCATCGGCATGACGATCATCGCCACCCCTAACCACAGCAGAGCGACCGGCAGCGACCCTTCACGCGGCAGTTCCGCCAGCTGTTCGCGGGTCAGGCTATCGCTTCCCTGGCGTTCCGCCAGACGGGCAATCTTGATGGTGAACAGCAGCCATAGCAGCGCCAGCGCCAGTAAAAACAGGCCGTCGAGACGGGACAGTTGACCATCATAGAGCACCAGCCCCGCCAGCACGCTGACCAGCAACATTAGCGGTAATTCGCGGCGCAGAATATCAGAATGCACGGTAAATGGCCTGAGTAAGGCAGCCAGACCGAGGATCAGGAGAATATTGGTGATATTGGAGCCGAGCGCGGTGCCCACCGCCAGATCGGTCTGCCCATGCAGCGAGGCCGCGGTGGAAACCATGATCTCTGGCAGGCTGGTGCCAATACTCACCACCGTCATACCGATGATCAGCGGCGGGATCCCCAACATGCGACAAAGGATGGAGGCGGCATAGACCAGACGATCGGCGCTGTAGACAACCAGCAATAAACCAATAATTAACAGAGCCGTCGCTAAGAGCATCTAAAGTCCTTTCTTCAGGTATAATCGTCGCCTCGCTGGGTTATCCCTACGCAGCGTAACGAATTCTTAATTTTGACTTTATGCGTGCCAAAAGTAAAACAAATGCCAGCTTTCGCTAACCTGTGCAGGTAAGATTCTGTAAAAATGTTGTGATTGTGGCGTAAGAAAGGGCGATGCTTGCCCATCAGGTGCTTAGTAAGGATGATTTTATGAGCCAAACTCAGGCGAATTTAGTTGAAGTGCGCGGTATCCGCTTTTCTCGCGGCGATCGCGTGATCTTCGACGACATCTCGCTGTCGGTGCCGCGCGGTAAAATTACTGCGATTATGGGACCTTCGGGGATCGGCAAGACTACCCTGTTACGCCTGATCGGCGGACAGATCCCGCCGGACAGGGGAGAGATCCTGTTCGATGGCGAGAACGTGCCGCAGATGACCCGTTCACGTCTGTACACGGTGCGTAAGCGGATGAGCATGCTGTTCCAGTCTGGGGCGCTGTTTACCGACCTCAATGTTTTTGACAACGTCGCCTACCCGCTGCGCGAACATACGCATCTGCCGCCTGCGCTGCTGCATACGACGGTGATGATGAAGCTGGAGGCGGTGGGGCTGCGCGGTGCGGCGAAGTTAATGCCCTCCGAGCTTTCCGGCGGCATGGCGCGCCGCGCCGCCCTGGCGAGGGCCATCGCCCTGGAGCCGGATCTCATTATGTTCGACGAACCGTTCGTCGGGCAGGATCCCATCACCATGGGCGTGCTGGTGAAGCTGATTTCTGAACTCAACAGCACGCTGGGCGTCACCTGCATCGTGGTTTCGCACGATGTGCCTGAGGTGCTGAGCATCGCGGACTATGCGTATATCGTGGCGGATAAAAAGATTGTCGCCCACGGCAGCGCCCAGTCGCTACGGGAGAATGCCGACCCTCGGGTTCGTCAGTTCATTGATGGTATTGCCGACGGCCCGGTGCCGTTCCGTTATCCGGCTGGCGACTATCACCATGATTTATTAGGCATAGGGAGTTGAGCGACTGATGCTGTTTAATGCGCTGGCCGCGCTAGGCCATCGCGGTATTAAAACCACCGCGACCTTTGGACGCGCCGGATTAATGCTGTTTAACGCCGTTGTCGGCAAACCAGAGTTTCGCAAGCACGCGCCGCTGCTGGTTCGTCAACTCTACAACGTCGGCGTTCTGTCGATGCTGATTATCATTGTATCGGGCCTGTTTATCGGTATGGTGCTCGGGTTGCAGGGTTATCTGGTCTTAACCACCTACAGCGCTGAGACCAGTCTTGGCATGCTGGTGGCGCTGTCGCTGCTGCGCGAGCTGGGGCCGGTGGTCGCCGCGCTGCTGTTTGCCGGTCGCGCCGGGTCGGCGCTGACCGCCGAGATTGGCCTGATGCGGGCCACGGAACAGCTCTCCAGTATGGAGATGATGGCGGTGGATCCGCTGCGCCGCGTCATTTCTCCCCGTTTCTGGGCCGGCGTCATTTCGCTGCCGCTGCTGACGATTATCTTCGTCGCGGTGGGGATCTGGGGTGGCGCGCTGGTGGGCGTGAGCTGGAAGGGCATTGACGGTGGTTTTTTCTGGACCGCGATGCAAAATGCCGTCGACTGGCGAATGGATCTGGTGAACTGCCTGATTAAGAGCCTGGTATTCGCCATTACGGTAACCTGGATTGCGTTATTCAATGGTTATGATGCTATCCCCACTTCCGCCGGGATTAGCCGGGCGACTACGCGCACCGTGGTGCATGCGTCGCTGGCGGTTCTGGGGCTGGATTTTGTGCTGACTGCGCTGATGTTTGGGAATTGAGTTCATGCAAACGAAAAAAAATGAAATCTGGGTAGGGGTGTTCTTACTGGTGGCGCTGCTGGCGGCGCTGTTTGTCTGCCTGAAGGCGGCAAACGTCACCTCGTTACGTACCGAGCCGACTTACCGTCTTTACGCGACCTTCGATAATATCGGCGGCCTGAAAGCGCGCTCGCCGGTGCGCATCGGCGGTGTGGTTGTTGGCCGCGTGGCGGACATCACCCTCGACCCGAAAACCTATCTGCCGCGCGTGGAGCTCGATATTGATGAGCGCTACAACCATATCCCCGATACCAGTTCGCTGGCGATCCGCACCTCTGGCCTGCTGGGCGAGCAGTATCTGGCGCTGAACGTCGGTTTTGAAGACCCGGACCTCGGGACGACTATCCTTAAAGACGGCGGTACTATCCAGGACACCAAGTCCGCCATGGTGCTGGAAGATCTGATTGGTCAGTTCCTTTATAACAGCAAGGGCGGCGACAATCAGAATTCTGGCAATGATAAGGCCGAGGCAGAAGGTCATACTGACGCGACGCCGGCAGCCGGCACGACGCATTAATTTCAGGAGAAATACGATATGTTTAAACGCTTACTCATGGTCGCCATGCTGGTGATTGCCCCGCTGACCGCGGTCCAGGCGGCAGACCAGTCCAATCCGTATAAGCTGATGAATGAAGCGGCGCAGAAAACCTTCGATCGCCTGAAGAATGAACAGCCGAAGATCAAGGCCAACCCTAACTATCTGCGCGACATCGTCGACCAGGAGCTTCTGCCGTATGTGCAGGTGAAGTATGCCGGCGCGCTGGTGCTGGGCCGCTATTACAAAGAAGCCACCCCGGCGCAGCGTGAAGCCTATTTTGCCGCCTTCCGTGAATACCTGAAGCAGGCCTATGGCCAGGCGCTGGCCATGTACCATGGTCAGACCTACCAGATTGCCCCGGAACAGCCGCTGGGCAGCGCGACCATCATTCCGATCCGCGTCACCATCCTCGACCCGAATGGCCGTCCGCCGGTACGTCTCGACTTCCAGTGGCGTAAAAACACCCAGACCGGCAACTGGCAGGCCTACGATATGATCGCGGAAGGGGTCAGCATGATCACCACCAAACAAAACGAGTGGAGCGATCTGCTGCGTACCAAGGGCGTTGATGGCCTGACCGCGCAGCTGAAAGCGATCTCCGCTCAGCCGATCACCCTGGAACAGAAAAAATAATGAGCGGGCAGCTGAGCTGGACTCGTGATGGCGAGACGCTGGCGCTGCACGGAGAGCTGGATCAGGATCTGCTGGTCCCGCTCTGGGAGGCACGCGCCCAGGCGACGGCGGGGACAGCGATCATCGATCTCAGCCAGACCACGCGCGTGGACACGGCGGGCCTGGCGCTGTTAGTGCATTTTGTCGCGCTGATTCGCCGCCAGGGCCGGGAAGCGCAGCTGATCGGCAAGAGCGAAAATCTGCAAACGCTGGTCGGTCTTTACAACCTGCCTGCCGATATGATCCCATAATCTTTTCAGTGCCTTAGCGCTGAAGCTATTCCGAAAGCCCCGGCAATCTTTTCGCCGGGGCTTTTTGCTTGTTTAAGACCGCGCCACTTTCCTCTAAGATGTTGGGCTGTTTTCACTATCAGATAAATTTGAGCCCATGGAAAATCATGAAATTCAGACCGTGCTGATGAACGCACTCCCCCTCCAGGAAGTCCACGTCTCTGGCGATGGCAGCCACTTTCAGGTTATTGCTGTGGGTGAGATGTTCGATGGCATGAGTCGGGTTAAAAAGCAGCAGAGCGTCTACGCGCCGCTGATGGAATATATTGCTGACAACCGCATCCATGCGCTGTCGATCAAGGCCTTTACTCCGCAGGAGTGGGCGCGAGACCGCAAACTAAATGGCTTCTAAGCTGTGGGGGATCCCCTGCAGCGTATGTGAATTTTTAATAGAGAACAGAATCAATGGATAAATTCCGTGTTCAGGGGCCGACTCGCCTTCAGGGCGAAGTCACCATCTCCGGTGCAAAAAACGCCGCCCTGCCAATCCTCTTTTCCGCGCTGCTTGCCGAAGAGCCGGTAGAGATCCAGAACGTACCTAAGCTGAAAGACATCGATACCACCATGAAGCTGCTGAGTCAGCTGGGCGCGAAGGTAGAGCGCAATGGTTCGGTGTGGATTGACGCCGGCCCGGTCGATGTATTCTGTGCTCCGTACGATCTGGTGAAAACCATGCGCGCCTCCATCTGGGCGCTGGGCCCGCTGGTGGCGCGTTTCGGTCAGGGACAAGTTTCTCTGCCTGGCGGCTGCGCCATCGGCGCGCGTCCGGTCGATCTGCATATTAGCGGGCTGGAACAGCTGGGCGCCGAGATCAAACTGGAAGAAGGTTATGTTAAAGCCTCGGTCAATGGTCGTCTGAAAGGCGCGCATATCGTGATGGATAAAGTGAGCGTCGGCGCCACCGTCACTATCATGAGCGCAGCGACCCTCGCCGAGGGGACGACGATTATCGAAAACGCCGCTCGCGAGCCGGAGATCGTCGATACCGCGAACTTCCTTAACGCGCTGGGCGCAAAAATCAGCGGCCAGGGCACCGATCGCATCACCATCGAAGGCGTGCAGCGTCTGGGCGGCGGCGTTTACCGCGTGCTGCCGGACCGTATTGAAACCGGGACCTTCCTGGTTGCCGCAGCCATTTCCGGCGGCAAGATCCTCTGCCGTCACGCGCAACCAGATACCCTGGACGCCGTACTGGCGAAGCTGCGCGACGCCGGAGCGGACATCGAAACGGGCGAAGACTGGATCAGCCTTGATATGCACGGCAACCGTCCGAAAGCGGTTAACGTGCGTACCGCGCCGCATCCGGGCTTCCCGACCGATATGCAGGCCCAGTTCACGCTGCTCAACCTGGTCGCGGAAGGGACCGGCGTGATCACCGAAACGATCTTTGAAAACCGCTTTATGCACATTCCGGAACTGATCCGTATGGGCGCCCACGCGGAGATCGAGAGCAATACCGCGATCTGTCACGGCGTGGAGCAGCTTTCGGGCGCGCAGGTGATGGCGACCGATTTGCGTGCCTCGGCGAGCCTCGTACTGGCAGGTTGTATCGCTGAGGGAACCACCATCGTCGATCGCATCTATCATATCGATCGTGGCTATGAGCGTATCGAAGACAAACTGCAGGCGCTGGGTGCCAATATTCAGCGCGTGAAAGGCGAGTAACCGCATCCTGTCAGGGCCCGGGCGTCTATCCCGGGTCCTTGTCGAACTATCACATCACTTGTCCATCTTCTTTTGACGCATCATCTGCGTTCTGTCGATAAACTCATGCGTTACCGGATCATGGTAGCGTGACGGCCAGATGACCCACGGCTGTGTATCCAGCGCCGTGGCGATGATTAATTCGCCTTTCGGCCAGGGGCGGGTCAGGGCGTTCGCCAGCGTTGAAGAACTCAGACCGTGCCGTCGCGACTCTGCCGCCAGCGATGTTCCCCGTTTACGTAATCCCGCAACAATATCTGCGGGATGCCAGTCGATGAACTTATCCATAAATTCTCCTGGTGATAAAGATCCTGATCGGCCCATATGGGCGACGGGGACACTATACCCGTGCACCAGGTAAGGTTCTAACAAGTTCTGTTAAAGCGCCGGAATATTCAGAATGTATCAAGGTATCCGGAAATTTACGGTAGGGAATGGGTTTTTACTGGAACTTTCCCGCGCATTGCGCGGGAAGGGGGAGGGGATTAATGATCGCGCTGAACCGCGATATGCGCCAGCCCGATCAAGGCTTCACGCCAGGGGGTGTCAGGGAGAACCTGCAGCGCGGCAATCGCTTTGTCAGCTTCTTCTTCGGCACGTTTCTGCGTCCACTCCAGCGAACCGCAGGCAGCCATCGTTTCCAGGACGGCATCCAGCAGATGGCGGCCATTGCCCTGCTCGATTGCCCCGCGGATCATCGCCGATTGATCGGCGGTACCATGGTGCATGGCGTGCAGCAGCGGTAGCGTCGGTTTGCCTTCGTTGAGGTCATCACCGACGTTTTTACCAAGCCGCTCTCCGTCGGAGCTGTAATCGAGTAAATCGTCGATCAGCTGGAAAGCGGTGCCGAGATAGCGGCCATAATCCTGCAACGCGCGCTCTTCTTCCGCAGTGCAGTCGGCCAGTAATCCCGCACACTGCGAGGCAGCCTCAAACAGACGCGCCGTCTTGCTGTAGATGACGCGCATGTAGTTCTCTTCCGTGATATCCGGGTCATTGACGTTCATCAGCTGCAGCACTTCGCCTTCGGCAATGACGTTCACCGCTTCCGACATGACCTCGAGGATCTTCAGCGAGCCCAACTGGGTCATCATCTGAAAGGCGCGGGTATAGATAAAATCGCCGACCAGCACGCTGGCGGCATTGCCAAACGCCGCATTTGCCGTGGCTTTGCCGCGACGCATATCAGACTCATCGACGACGTCGTCATGCAGCAGGGTGGCGGTATGAATAAATTCAATCAGCGCAGCAATGGTGACATGCGCGCTCCCCTGATAGCCCACCGCGCGGGCGGCGAGCACAGCAATCATCGGGCGAATGCGTTTGCCGCCGCCGCTGACGATGTAATAGCCTAACTGATTGATAAGCTGAACATCGGAATTGAGTTGCTCAAGAATCGTCGCATTGACACCCGCCATATCTTGCGCGGTTAACTCATTGATTTTTTCTAAATTCATCGCAAAAGCCGGGCCAAATGTCCTGTTACCATGAATCCAGGTGGGATCACAGAAGGATTAAGACAGAATTAAAAGAAGTTATGATTGTACTGAAAAATTGCCGTAGATAAACGTTGTCGTGAAAGTTGTGTTTTTTTTCTGCATTGATCGCTAATCGCTCTTGTCAAAGGCTCGCGTTTTGCGTAATATTCGCGCCCTATTGTGAATATTTATAGCGCACTCTGAATCACACGAAGAGGTGCGCGGAAGCGGAGTTTTATATGTACGCGGTTTTCCAAAGTGGTGGTAAACAACACCGAGTAAGCGAAGGTCAGACCGTTCGCCTGGAAAAGCTGGACATCGCAACTGGCGAAGCTGTTGAGTTCGCTGAAGTGCTGATGATCGCAAACGGTGAAGAAATCAAGATCGGCGTTCCTTTCGTTGAGGGCGGCGTAATCAAAGCTGAAGTTGTTGCTCACGGTCGTGGCGAGAAAGTTAAAATCGTTAAGTTTCGTCGTCGTAAACACTATCGTAAGCAGCAGGGCCATCGTCAGTGGTTCACTGATGTGAAAATCACTGGCATCAGCGCCTAAGACCTGAGGAGTAGATTTAAATGGCACATAAAAAGGCTGGCGGCTCGACTCGTAACGGTCGCGATTCAGAAGCTAAACGTCTGGGCGTAAAACGTTTCGGCGGTGAAGCAGTTCTGGCAGGTAGCATCATCGTTCGTCAACGTGGTACCAAATTCCACGCTGGCACCAACGTTGGTTGCGGCCGTGACCACACTCTGTTCGCTTTGACTGACGGTAAAGTCAAGTTCGAAGTTAAAGGCCCGAAAAACCGTAAATTCATCAGCATCGTTGCTGAATAAGTTTTTCGCGTCCCGGTAACGGATGAAAGCCCCGCAACACGTTGCGGGGCTTTTTACATTCGTCTACCGGAAAATTTTTGCAGGGAAACAGGCATGAAGCAGCAGGCTGGGATTGGCATTATTCTGGCGCTTACCACCGCGATGTGTTGGGGAGCGTTGCCGATTGCAATGAAGCAGGTTCTTGAGGTGATGGCGCCGCCAACGGTGGTGTTTTATCGCTTCCTGATGGCCAGTATTGGTCTTGGCGCGATCCTCGCGATCAAAGGCAAACTGCCGCCGCTGCGAATTTTTCGCAAGCCGCGCTGGCTGGTCTTATTAGCGATTGCCACCGGCGGCCTGTTCGGTAACTTCATCCTGTTCAGTTCTTCCCTGCAGTATCTCAGCCCCACGGCTTCTCAGGTCATCGGCCAGCTATCGCCGGTAGGCATGATGGTGGCTAGCGTCGTGATTCTGAAAGAGCGCATGCGCGGCACCCAGGTGGTGGGCGCGTTGATGCTGCTCAGCGGGTTGGTGATGTTCTTCAACACCAGCCTGATTGAAATCTTTACCCGCCTGACGGACTACACGTGGGGGGTAATTTTCGGCGTTGCTGCCGCCACGGTGTGGGTAAGCTACGGCGTCGCGCAAAAGGTGTTATTGCGCCGTCTGGCATCACAGCAGATACTATTTTTGCTGTACACTTTATGTACGATTGCATTACTGCCGCTCGCTGAGCCTGGGGTGATATCCCGGTTAAGCAGCTGGCAACTGGCATGCCTGATTTTTTGCGGGCTGAATACCCTGGTCGGCTACGGGGCGCTGGCGGAAGCCATGGCGCGCTGGCAGGCGGCGCAGGTCAGCGCGTTAATCACCTTGACGCCACTGTTTACGCTACTGTTTTCTGATTTATTATCAATGGCCTGGCCCGATGTTTTCGCCAGACCGATGTTAAACCTGATTGGTTATCTCGGTGCGTTTGTCGTGGTTGCGGGCGCGATGTATTCCGCCATCGGTCATCGTCTTTGGGGACGTTGGCGTAAGCGAGAGGCGGTAGTACCGCTGCCCCGCTCAGGCGAATGATTTACGGAGAGTAAAATGAAGTTTGTAGATGAAGCAACGATCCTGGTCGTAGCAGGTGACGGCGGCAATGGTTGCGTAAGCTTCCGCCGCGAAAAATATATTCCGAAAGGCGGCCCGGACGGCGGCGATGGCGGTGATGGCGGCGATGTCTGGCTGGAAGCGGACGAAAACCTGAATACCCTGATCGACTACCGTTTTGAAAAATCTTTCCGCGCCGAACGCGGGCAGAATGGCCAGAGCCGCGACTGTACCGGTAAGCGTGGTAAAGACGTGACGGTAAAAGTGCCGGTCGGGACCCGGGTTATAGACCAGGGCACCGGCGAGACCATGGGCGATATGACCAAACACGGTCAGCGTCTGATGGTGGCGAAGGGCGGCTGGCACGGTCTGGGCAACACCCGTTTTAAATCATCCGTTAACCGTACGCCGCGTCAGAAGACCATGGGTACGCCGGGTGATAAGCGCGACCTGCAGCTGGAGCTGATGCTGCTGGCGGACGTCGGAATGCTCGGGATGCCGAACGCCGGTAAATCCACCTTCATCCGTGCGGTCTCCGCCGCCAAGCCGAAAGTGGCTGACTATCCGTTTACCACCCTGGTGCCAAGCCTGGGCGTGGTGCGTATGGACAATGAGAAGAGCTTTGTGGTCGCCGATATCCCGGGGCTGATTGAAGGCGCAGCGGAAGGCGCAGGCCTCGGCATCCGCTTCCTCAAGCACCTTGAGCGCTGCCGCGTATTGCTGCACCTGATCGACATCGAGCCTATCGACGGTTCCGATCCGGTTGAGAACGCGCGCATCATCATCGGCGAGCTGGAGAAATACAGCGAGAAGCTGGCCTCCAAACCGCGCTGGTTAGTCTTTAACAAGATTGACCTTATGGACAAAGCGGAAGCCGAAGCTAAAGCGAAGGCAATTGCTGAAGCGCTGGGTTGGGAAGAGAAATTCTACCTGATCTCCGCCGCCAGCCAGCAGGGCGTAAAAGATCTGTGCTGGGACGTGATGACCTTCATCATCGAAAACCCCATCGTGCAGGCGGAAGAAGAGCAGAAGCCGGAGAAAGTCGAGTTTATGTGGGACGACTATCACCGTCAGCAGCTTGAAGAGGCCGAAGCCGAAGTGGAAGATGACGAAGACTGGGATGACGACTGGGACGAAGACGACGAAGAAGGCGTTGAATTCATCTACAAACGTTAATCCTGACTTCTCTGGATCAAAAAGGGCCGCATCTGATGCGGCCCTTTTGTTTTTAGTTGTTCTGGTACAAATCTTTATAAAGCCGGCTTTCAAAGCGTACCAAGGGTATGCGGCGGTTACGCTGATCGGCTGGCTCCACGGCGTAGCCGGAGAGGTATTGCACGAAGGCCACCTTTTGCCCGCTGGCGGTAGTGATGAAGCCCGCAAGGTTATAAACCCCCTGCAGCGACCCGGTTTTCGCCGAGACTTTGCCATCGACGCCCGCCTGATGGAGGCCGGCGCGATACTGCAGCGAGCCGTCATGGCCCGCCAGCGGCAGCATAGAGATGAAGTTGAGCTCGGTGTCGTGCTGGGCGATATACTGCAACACCTGCATCATGGTCGCCGGGGCGATCAGGTTGTGGCGCGACAGGCCAGAGCCGTCGGCGATGATGGTGTTGCCGAGATCAACCCCAGCCTGTTGACGCAGGATCTGACGTACGGCATCGGATCCTGCCCGCCAGGTCCCTGGTACGCCGAACCGGGCATGACCGATGGTACGAAAAACGGTATCCGCAATCATGTTGTCGGATTTCTTCAGCATGATCCGTAGCAGATCGTGCAGCGGCGCTGACTGGGTGGTGGCTAATACCGTGCCGGGCTCATTGGCCAGCGTCTGACGCAGCAGCGTGCCGCTATAGGCGATCCCCGCCTGCTTCAGCTCCGCTTTAAGGATCGCCCCGGCGTAGCTGGCGCCATCCTGTATCGCGAAGGCCAGCGGCAGCGGTTCGCTACGCTGCGGCAGGCAGCCGGTGAGGGTATAGCGATTGAGGTCGCCCGGCACCACGTCCAGTTCGCAATACTGGGCTTCCGATGAGCCACGCGCCAGGGTGCGAACCTGACTGAACATGGTGACCGGATAATAGGAGGCGACGCGAATGAAGGCGAGATCGCCCGGCTTCTGCGCGCTATACAGCGAGACCGAGAAGCAGTTGCGGTCGACAATCGCCGCCGCAGGCGGAGCGCTGAAGCATTGCGTCAGGTCGTTCCACGGCCACCCCGGCGCTTTATCATGGCTGGCGAAGACCGAGGTATCGATAAGCACATTGCCGTCGATACGCTGCACGCCAGCTTTTTTCAGCGTCGCCACCATATTGCGAATATCCTGCCGCTTCAGCGTCGGGTCGCCGCCGAAGCGGGCGATCAGATCGCCTTTCAGCACGCCGCCGTCCAGTGAGCCTTTGGTTTCCAGCGTGGTGGTGAAGCGAAAATCGGGACCCAGCTGCAGCAGGGCCGCCAGCGCGGTGATGACCTTTTGCGTACTGGCCGGAAGCGCCATTTGCTGGCTGTGATAGTCGATTTCCGGCGTCGATGCGCCGACCTTTTGCGCCATAAAGGCAAGGTTCGCACCGGCGGGAAGCTGGGTGATGTACTCGTCAATATTCGCCGCCTGAGCGCTAAGCGCTATACCGGCAGTCAATCCGATGATAAATCTGGGAAATCGCATAATCTCGCGCTAACAACCTGAAGCCAGGCCGTCATACTACGGTGCAACGCCCAGTAAAGTAAACGATGACCCATAATGAACTTCGGGGTAAAATACCTATCAAATGAAAAATTGCTGCTGACCTGGGGAGTGTTTCCCGGGTCGGTTTCTTTTTGCTCGTGTCCTGCCCGTGGACAGGACAGGTGGCGGAGCGGAGCTATCCGTTTCCTGAAGGAATGATAAAGAGGTATAACTAATGCAAGCGATTCCGATGACCTTACGTGGCGCTGAAAAACTGCGCGAAGAACTGGATTATCTGAAGTCTGTGCGTCGTCCTGAAATCATTGCCGCTATTGCTGAGGCCCGTGAACACGGCGATCTGAAAGAGAATGCCGAGTATCACGCCGCGCGTGAACAGCAGGGCTTCTGCGAAGGGCGTATCAAGGATATCGAAGCGAAGCTGTCCAATGCGCAGGTTATCGATATCACCAAAATGCCGAACAATGGCCGGGTGATTTTTGGCTCTACTGTCAGCGTGCTGAACCTCGATACTGACGAGGAACAGACCTACCGTATCGTGGGCGATGACGAAGCTGATTTTAAGCAGAATCTGATCTCCGTGAACTCGCCGATTGCCCGTGGTCTGATCGGTAAAGAGCAGGATGACGTCGTGACTATCCGTACACCGGGTGGGGAAGTGGAATACGAAATTACCAAGGTTGAATACCTGTAAGGCGTATTTCCCGCTACGATGTTTATAGATTGTAAAGAAAGGAAAAAGGCCGCATAGCGGCCTTTTATCAACGTCACGAGCATGGCATTTTGCTCGCCTGGCCACAGAAATCCCTCGT
The DNA here is from genome assembly GCF_046603115.1 of Klebsiella sp. 1SOBk5mer. Taxonomy (NCBI): domain Bacteria; kingdom Pseudomonadati; phylum Pseudomonadota; class Gammaproteobacteria; order Enterobacterales; family Enterobacteriaceae; genus Klebsiella; species Klebsiella sp. 1SOBk5mer. Next base: position 78,589 of record NZ_JBKIUU010000002.1, read on the forward strand.
TTTACACAAAGTTGTGTCGGGATTGAGGATATTCTTAGCGTGGCAGCGAGATTTTACGCTCTGGCGTTGGGCGGTACAGAACCAGCGTTTTACCGATGACCTGTACGTTACAGGCGCCGGTTTCGCGCACGATGGCTTCCACGATCAAGGCTTTAGTTTCGCGATCTTCTGAGGCGATCTTCACCTTGATGAGTTCATGGTGCCCTAACGCTTGTTCGATCTCGGCCAGTACCCCTTCGGTCAAACCATTGTTGCCAAGCATAACTACCGGCTTGAGCGGATGTGCCAGACCTTTCAGGTGCTGTTTTTGTTTAGTACTCAGATTCATCGTATTTTTTTGCTTACGTTGGGATTGAAAACGGGTCATTCTACCGCCATCTCCCATATATCGCCAAACTACCGCGTCGATTTTTACGCAGTAAAGTACGATGAACCCGAACGGGAATGTTAAATGACAGGTAAAAAGCGTTCTGCCAGCTCAAGCCGCTGGCTTCAGGAACACTTTAGCGATAAATATGTTCAACAGGCACAGAAAAAGGGGTTACGTTCCCGTGCCTGGTTTAAACTTGATGAAATACAGCAAAGTGACAAAATTTTTAAGCCGGGGATGACGATAGTTGACCTCGGCGCTGCTCCCGGAGGCTGGTCGCAGTATGCGGTCACGCAGATCGGCAACAGCGGCCGCATCATCGCTTGCGATCTTTTACCAATGGATCCAATCGTTGGTGTGGACTTCCTTCAGGGCGACTTTCGTGATGAATTAGTCCTGAAAGCGTTACTTGAGCGAGTAGGCGACAGTAAAGTACAAGTGGTCATGTCCGATATGGCGCCGAATATGTGCGGAACACCGGCGGTGGATATTCCCCGGGCGATGTATCTGGTAGAACTGGCGCTTGAAATGTCTCGTGATGTATTAGCGCCAGGTGGTAGTTTTGTAGTGAAGGTGTTCCAGGGCGAAGGCTTCGATGAGTATCTTCGAGAAATTCGCTCCCTGTTTACGAAGGTCAAAGTTCGTAAGCCGGACTCTTCCCGCGCTCGTTCGCGTGAAGTGTATATTGTAGCGACCGGGCGTAAACCATAACCGGCAGATTTCAAATGAAAGTTTGAAAGAAACTGGATATAGCGTATCCTGACGCTGTTTTTAACACAGTTGTAATAAGAGGTTAATCCCTTGAGTGACATGGCGAAAAACCTAATACTCTGGCTAGTCATTGCCGTTGTGCTGATGTCAGTATTCCAGAGCTTTGGGCCCAGCGAGTCGAATGGCCGCAAGGTGGATTATTCTACCTTCCTGCAAGAGGTCAATCAGGACCAGGTTCGCGAAGCGCGTATCAACGGACGTGAGATCAACGTTACCAAGAAAGATAGTAACCGTTACACGACTTACATTCCGGTTAACGATCCGAAGCTGCTCGATAACCTGTTGACTAAAAACGTCAAAGTTGTTGGTGAACCACCAGAAGAGCCAAGCCTGCTGGCTTCCATCTTCATCTCCTGGTTCCCAATGCTGCTGTTGATTGGCGTCTGGATCTTTTTTATGCGGCAAATGCAGGGCGGCGGCGGAAAGGGCGCGATGTCCTTCGGCAAAAGCAAAGCCCGTATGCTGACGGAAGATCAGATCAAAACCACTTTTGCTGACGTTGCCGGGTGTGACGAAGCGAAAGAGGAAGTCGGCGAACTGGTGGAATACCTGCGTGAGCCGAGCCGCTTCCAGAAACTGGGCGGTAAGATCCCGAAAGGCGTCCTGATGGTCGGTCCTCCGGGTACCGGTAAAACGCTGCTGGCGAAAGCGATCGCTGGCGAAGCAAAAGTGCCGTTCTTTACTATTTCCGGTTCTGACTTCGTAGAAATGTTCGTCGGTGTTGGTGCATCCCGTGTGCGTGACATGTTCGAACAGGCTAAGAAAGCAGCGCCTTGCATCATCTTCATCGATGAAATCGACGCCGTCGGCCGCCAGCGTGGCGCCGGTCTTGGCGGTGGTCACGATGAACGTGAGCAGACCCTGAACCAGATGCTGGTTGAGATGGACGGCTTCGAAGGTAACGAAGGCATTATCGTTATCGCGGCGACTAACCGTCCGGACGTTCTTGACCCCGCGCTGCTGCGTCCGGGCCGTTTTGACCGCCAGGTGGTGGTTGGCCTGCCGGATGTTCGCGGTCGTGAGCAGATCCTGAAAGTGCATATGCGTCGCGTTCCGCTGGCGCCGGATATCGATGCGGCAATCATTGCTCGCGGTACCCCTGGCTTCTCCGGTGCGGACCTGGCCAACCTGGTCAACGAAGCGGCCCTGTTTGCTGCCCGCGGCAACAAACGCGTCGTATCGATGGTTGAGTTCGAAAAAGCGAAAGACAAAATCATGATGGGTGCGGAACGCCGCTCCATGGTGATGACGGAAGCGCAGAAAGAGTCCACCGCTTACCACGAAGCGGGCCACGCGATTATCGGTCGTCTGGTGCCGGAGCACGATCCGGTGCACAAAGTGACGATTATCCCGCGCGGTCGTGCGCTGGGTGTGACCTTCTTCCTGCCGGAAGGCGATGCGATCAGCGCCAGCCGTCAGAAACTGGAAAGCCAGATCTCCACCCTGTACGGCGGTCGTCTGGCGGAAGAGATTATCTACGGTCCGGAACATGTTTCTACCGGCGCGTCTAACGACATTAAAGTGGCGACGAACCTGGCGCGTAACATGGTGACCCAGTGGGGCTTCTCCGACAAACTTGGTCCGCTGCTGTACGCGGAAGAAGAGGGTGAAGTGTTCCTCGGCCGCAGCGTCGCGAAAGCGAAGCATATGTCCGATGAAACTGCACGTATCATCGACCAGGAAGTGAAATCGCTGATTGAGCGTAACTACGGTCGTGCTCGCCAGCTGCTGAACGACAACATGGACATTCTGCACGCGATGAAAGATGCGCTCATGAAGTATGAGACCATCGATGCGCCGCAGATTGACGACCTGATGGCTCGTCGCGATGTTCGTCCGCCAGCGGGTTGGGAAGAACCCGGTTCTTCTAACAACTCTGACAACAATGGCACGCCTCGTGCGCCGCGTCCGGTCGATGAACCGCGTACGCCGAACCCGGGCAACACCATGTCAGAGCAGCTGGGCGACAAATAAGCTGCCGCTGTTGATGTCTTGTTTTAACCTTAAAACCCCGGGGCGCCCGCTCCGGGGTTTTTCTTTTTTAACCTCTTCAGTCTCAGGGATTTTGTGATGAAACTTGTAGCCCAGGGCTCAACCCTCGATCTCTCTCACCCCCACGTGATGGGTATTCTTAATGTGACGCCTGACTCCTTCTCCGATGGCGGCGCCCATAATTCGCTGATTGAGGCGGTGAAGCATGCCAATCTGATGATCAACGCCGGGGCGACCATCATTGATATCGGCGGTGAATCGACGCGGCCAGGGGCGGCTGAGGTTAGCGTGGAAGAGGAGCTTGCGCGGGTGATCCCGGTGGTGGAGGCTATCGCCCAGCGCTTTGAGGTGTGGATCTCCGTGGATACCTCCAAAGCGGAGGTTATCCGCGAATCCGCCCGGGCAGGGGCGCATATCATTAACGATATTCGTTCGCTGACCGAACCCGGCGCGCTGCAGGCTGCGGCGGAAACCGGGCTGCCGGTGTGTCTGATGCATATGCAGGGACAGCCGAAAACCATGCAGGAGGCGCCGAAGTATGAGGATGTCTTCGCCGATGTGGAGCGCTTTTTTAATGAACACATCGTGCGCTGCGAACAGGCAGGGATCGCAAAAGAAAAATTGCTGCTCGACCCGGGATTCGGTTTCGGTAAAAATCTCACCCACAATTATCAACTGCTGGCCAGGCTGGGAGAGTTTCATCACTTTGGTCTGCCGCTGCTGGTCGGTATGTCGCGTAAGTCGATGGTAGGTCAGTTGCTGAACGTCGGGCCGTCGGAACGGCTGAACGGCAGCCTGGCGTGTGCCGTCATTGCAGCAATGCAGGGCGCGCAGATTATCCGCGTCCATGATGTCAAAGAAACGGTAGAAGCGTTGCGCGTGGTGGAAGCCACTCTCGCCGCTAAGGGAAAAAAACGTTATGAGTAACCGCAAGTATTTTGGCACCGATGGTATTCGTGGCCGCGTCGGCGATGCGCCGATCACTCCGGAATTTGTGCTTAAGCTCGGCTGGGCGGCGGGCAAAGTGTTAGCGCGTCACGGCTCGCGTAAAATTATCATCGGCAAGGATACCCGTATTTCGGGCTATATGCTGGAATCGGCGCTGGAAGCCGGGCTGGCGGCAGCGGGGCTCTCTGCGTCGTTCACCGGGCCAATGCCAACGCCGGCGATCGCCTACCTGACGCGCGCCTTTCGCGCCGAGGCGGGGATCGTCATTTCCGCTTCACATAACCCTTTCTACGACAACGGCATCAAGTTCTTCTCCATTGAGGGCACCAAGCTGCCGGATGATGTGGAAGAGGCGATTGAAGCCGAAATGGAGAAAGAACTCACCTGTGTGGACTCGGCTGAGCTGGGTAAAGCCAGCCGCATCGTCGATGCCGCGGGCCGCTACATTGAGTTTTGTAAAGGCACCTTTCCTAACGAGCTGAGCCTCTCCACGCTGAAAGTGGTGGTGGACTGTGCGCACGGCGCAACCTACCACATCGCGCCCAATGTTTTCCGCGAACTGGGCGCCCAGGTTATCGCGATGGGCTGCGAGCCTGACGGCCTCAACATCAACGAAGAGGTCGGGGCCACCGACGTGCGGGCGCTGCAGGCGCGCGTGCTGGCGGAAAAAGCCGATCTGGGCATTGCCTACGATGGCGATGGCGATCGGGTGATCATGGTTGACCACGAAGGCAATAAAGTCGATGGTGACCAGATCCTCTACATCATCGCCCGGGAAGGGCTGCGTCAGGGACAGCTGCGCGGCGGCGCCGTCGGTACGCTGATGAGCAATATGGGCCTGGAGCTGGCGCTCAAGCAGCTGGGCATCCCGTTTGCCCGCGCTAAGGTGGGTGACCGCTATGTGCTGGAGATGCTCCAGGAAAAAGGCTGGCGCATCGGTGCGGAAAACTCCGGCCATGTGATCCTGCTGGATAAAACCACCACCGGCGATGGCATCGTCGCCAGTTTGCAGGTGGTCGCGGCGATGGTACGCAACCACATGAGCCTGCATGACCTGTGCAGCGGCATGAAGATGTTCCCTCAGCTGCTGGTGAATGTGCGCTTTACCGAGGGCAGCGGTAACCCTCTGGAGAATGAGCATGTCAAAGCGGTGACCGCAGAAGTGGAAGCGGCGTTAGGTAAGCGTGGCCGCGTCCTGCTGCGTAAATCGGGTACGGAACCGCTGATCCGCGTCATGGTGGAAGGCGAGCATGAAGATCAGGTGCACGAGTTTGCGCATCGCATCGCCGAAGCGGTAAAAAGCGTCTAAGCTTGTCGGCTAAGTGGTTAAAAAGGCGGCGCTTGCCGCCTTTTTTATGACCGAATACCGGCTTTTTGCTGTTTTTTTCTGCAGTTGATACAATGTGTCGAAATTGCCCTTGCGAAGGTCATTCGCTTTGGTTAGTATTCACACCCGCTTCAGTGGGAAACGTTAAAACGTCCCGCTTTATTGGTCGAAGCACTTGGTATGCGGCGAATCCGCAAGGAACAGGTTGATTATGTACGAAGCTCTTTTGGTTGTTTTCCTTATTGTAGCGATTGGCCTCGTAGGTCTGGTTATGCTGCAGCAAGGTAAAGGCGCTGATATGGGAGCCTCCTTCGGTGCAGGCGCTTCCGGCACACTGTTTGGGTCCAGCGGTTCTGGTAACTTCATGACCCGTATGACCGGCATCCTGGCTGCGCTGTTCTTCATCATCAGTCTGGCGCTGGGTAACATCAACAGCAACAAGACCAGTAAAGGAAGTGAGTGGGATAACCTGAGCGCGCCGAAAGCAGAGCAAACTCAGCCAACTGCGCCGGCTCAGCCGACCAGCGATATCCCGCACTAAGTATTCTGTACCGAGGTGGTGGAATTGGTAGACACGCTACCTTGAGGTGGTAGTGCCCTAACGGGCTTGTGGGTTCGAGTCCCATCCTCGGTACCAATATTCCAGAAAAAAGACGCTGAAAAGCGTCTTTTTTTGTTTTTATCCCCACCGGTCATTTATTAATAAACATCTCTTCACTGGCTCCCGCCTTTTACTGTCGTTAAAGTCGCCACGTCTAATCAACAGAGGTGAAGTGACACAATGAACAAGATCGGGTTGCTTATCGTCGCCGGCGCGCTCGGTTTAGCGGGATGCAGTTCAACATCGCCATCCAAAACGGTGGAGACGATTAATGCGCTAACCGTACCGGTATCATACAGTGAGCCTGGCGTTGCAGCGAACAATGCCCAGGCGGTGACGCGCTATTTCCAGGACAATACGGCACTGATTGGCCGCCTTAACCATTCGTTGAAAAGTCATTATCTGCAGGATGTTGAGCGCCGCGATGTGTTCGACAGACACAGCGAGGCATATCAGGTGTATGGCGCTCTGACCCGCCTGGAGCAGATGGCGTCTATGAATGAGGTTTACCGCAAAGAGAATAATGTTGCTGGCCTGCAGGAGATTAACCGCGTACTGAAAAGCGTGCCGCAGGCCAGTTAAGAATGAAGCAGGGACTGCCGGATGGCAATCCCTGTGCATGGATTAAAAGCGGAAGTTAACCCCGGCATAGGCCCCGTCGGCGAGGGTGTTGTCGCGATGGCCGTCTTTCCCCGCCATATCGATATATCGATAGCCTGCTTCGATATTCAGCGACGGCAGCACGTTGAGGCGTACCCCGGCATTGGCCTCCACATAATCATCGACGCCGCTGGACATCGAGTCCGGCGAGTAATAGCCCTCACCGAAGAGCGTGAAGTACTGGCCGAGAGGAAGCTCTGCTCCGCCACCCGCGGCGATGGCGTAGCCTTCATCCCCATCTTTAGGGTTCAGATAGATGCCTTTACCGCCCAGCGTCATCAGGAAAGGCCCGAGGTTGAAGTTATAACCCATACCCAGTCCAATGGTGTCGCCGTCATTGTCACTATGCGCCCACTGGGTATTGAACGTCATTCCAGGTTCCCCGGCGCCAAAGCTGGCAGACAGATTGGTAAACTCGCTACCGGCTTCACCATGCAGATTAACGGATGCGCAGGCGGCGCCGCTGGCCCCCACAGCGATCATCAGGGCTACCATTTTTGGAGCAATAGACTTCATTGTTGAATTCCTTCAGATAAAAAAAAGCCCGATACGGGTGTTCGGGCAAAATTAACGGGTTTTTGGATCTCATCGTTATGGTCGAGCAGGCGGTAGGAGAGGGGATCAACTCCCGCTACCGCTGCTCACGCCTGGCCGATTGCCGGCGGCATATCCTGCACCTGCGCAGGCCCGGCGATGCACGCCTTGTATGGCTGTCTGCTGGTCGTGCCCGGCACAGGATGTCCTCCGGTAACTCAGGTAGTTAGCTTAAAATTATTTTTTTGTTACCGTTAGCGTTTATTGGTTTAAATTTAAACAACTTCAGCTGTGAGATGAATAGCCACAAATGACAGAGGTTGGTGCGACTCAGAATTTTTCAGGAAGTGAGGCAATGCTTTGTAAATAACCCCCCCGGGCAAAGGCAATATAACCGCCTTTCTTTAAGGCTGACAAGACATTAAGAATACTGCTGCGTGAGAGATGAGTCCGGTCCTGAATATATTCAAGAATAGATACGCGCTGTCGTGTCTCTTCGGTTAAGAGCATCATTTCCAGCAGATGGTTACGGATCACCGAATAGGTTCGCTGTTGCAAGACCAGATCGTCACGATACACCATATACGAGGTATGATAGGCCAGCAGGATTGTCACTTCTTCCCACAGATTATGCTGACGAAATAGCGCCGACGCCAGATCGTAGTCGATACGCAGCAGCTCGGATGAGACCTCTGCACGCAGGCTATGACTGCGGCTGGGCTGCAGCATTTCCGCCACGCCGAAAAGGTGGGGTTCATAGACGGTCACCATCAAGAGCCTGTCGGAATTACGAATAATCGACAACTCGCCTTTTTTAAAAATAAAGAGCTGGGTTTTGCCTTTATATTCCCACGTGAGTCTTTTTCTGGCGATCGCGTTAACGGGCGTCGCGTGTGGCTCAAGCACATCGATCAATCGGTCAATGGCCTTCTGCGGCCTGATAGGCGGTTTAATATTCATGATGTTTATCACCAGATACGAATTAATCAATTGAGGATATTATAGTCAACAATTTTGCTGACCAGGCGATAAGGAAATAATGCCTCTTTTCGAATTTTCTGGTGCAGACTGGTAACAAAAAATAAAAAAGCCGGCGGAGAGCCGCCGGCAGAGAGCAAACATCGTCAGGCGATTATTTGCCTTTGTTTTCCAGATTTTCAACCTGCGGTAAACCCGTCGCTGAGGAGGCGCTCAGCAGGCCAGACTGCGCGTAGCCGAACAGCTTCTCGCGGGTATCAGTGATATCCAGATTACGCATGGTCAGCTGGCCGATACGGTCTTCAGCGCTAAACATGGAATCACCTTTTTCCATGGTCAGACGCTCTGCTTTATAGGTCAGGTTGTCTGATACCGTATTGAGGATCGAGTAGTCGTTGCCGCGACGCAGCTCAAGGGTGACTTCGCCGGTGATCTGGCTGGCGACCCAGCGCTGCAGCGAATCACGCAGCATCAGCGCCTGGGAATCGAACCAGCGGCCCTGATACAGCAGACGGCCCAGCTGGCGACCGTGAGCGTGATATTGCTCAATAGTATCTTCGTTATGAATACCGGTCAGCAGACGCTCATAAGCGATATGCAGCAGCGCCATCCCCGGGGCTTCATAAATGCCGCGGCTTTTCGCTTCGATAATACGGTTTTCGATCTGGTCGCTCATGCCCAGGCCGTGACGACCGCCGATGCGGTTGGCTTCCAGCATCATCTCGACGTCATCGGCGAAGGTTTTGCCATTAAGCGCTACCGGGTGACCCTGCTCAAAACGTACGGTGACCTCTTCCGCAGGGATCTTCACGTTTTCGTCCCAGAACTTCACGCCCATAATCGGGTTGACGATCTTGACGCTGGAATTCAGAAACTCCAGATCTTTCGCTTCGTGGGTAGCGCCGAGCATGTTGGAGTCGGTGGAATAGGCTTTCTCGACCGACATCTTGTAGTCAAAGCCGCAGGCGATCATAAATTCGGACATTTCGTGACGGCCGCCGAGTTCATTGATGAAATCGCTGTCCAGCCACGGTTTGTAGATCTGCAGTTCAGCGTTGGTCAGCAGGCCGTAGCGATAGAAACGTTCGATATCGTTGCCTTTATAGGTGCTGCCATCGCCCCAGATGTTGACGCCGTCTTCTTTCATTGCCGCTACCAGCATGGTGCCGGTGACCGCGCGGCCCAGCGGCGTGGTGTTGAAGTAGGTCAACCCGCCGGTGGTGTTATGGAAAGCGCCACACTGAATCGCGGCGATCCCTTCTGCGACCAGCTGTTTGCGGCAGTCGATCAGACGGGCGCCTTCGGCGCCGTACTCTTTCGCGCGGCGCGGAATAGCATCGTAATCGTCTTCGTCCGGTTGACCCAGGTTAGCGGTATATGCATAAGGCACGGCGCCTTTTTTGCGCATCCATAACAGCGCGGCGCTGGTATCCAGTCCACCAGAGAAAGCGATACCAATACGTTGACCAACCGGGAGATGCTTGAGAATCGTCGTCATAAAATAAAACCCTGCTCGATAGACTGTGGTGAGTTCGACTCAACAACCTTAACTGCATTTTTATGCATTAATTGTGAGTATTCATTTAACCATCTTTTACTGGTGACAGGAAGGGCTTCATCATCTTTTTGCTAAAAAAGCCTGAAATACCAGCACAAACGGCAATCGGGGGCGATAAAATGCATGTTGACAAAATATACTAATTGTCGTTACAATTCATCCCGATTTTATGTCCCGTCTTCGGTACCAAATCCCAGCAGTATTTGCGTCTTTTGCTCAAAAAGAGTAAAATATGCCACGTTTCAGGCGCGGGGTGGAGCAGCCTGGTAGCTCGTCGGGCTCATAACCCGAAGGTCGTCGGTTCAAATCCGGCCCCCGCAACCACTTTCCCATTAAGTACTTTTTCAAATATACTGTGAGGACTAGGTGTCCTTCGTAGCCGAATTTGAAAGAATTCTTGCGGAAGGTGTTCCAGATCGCCATGGCGATCTCAGGGTTCAGTTATCTAAAGCCCCGATTTATCGGGGTTTTTTGTTATCTGACTTCAGAATAACTGGGCTATACGCCCTTTTTTTATGTCTTGGGGGTGGGTTTGTCCACATTAGAGCAAAAATTGACAGAGATGCTCACTGCGCCGGTTGAAGCGCTTGGCTTTGAGCTGGTCGGCATCGAATTTATTCGCGGTCGCACATCCACACTGCGCATCTATATTGATAGTGAAGATGGCATCAACGTTGATGATTGTGCTGATGTGAGCCACCAGGTAAGCGCCGTCATGGATGTCGAAGACCCGATCACTGTCGCTTACAACCTGGAAGTCTCTTCGCCTGGTCTCGACCGTCCGATGTTCACCGCCGAACACTATCAACGTTTCACTGGCGAAGAAGTTGCGCTGGTGCTGCGCATGGCGGTTCAGAACCGTCGCAAATGGCAGGGCATTATCAAAGCGGTAGACGGTGAAATGATCACGGTAACCGTCGAAGGCAAAGATGAAGTGTTCGCGCTGAGTAACATCCAGAAGGCGAACCTGGTTCCCCACTTTTAACAGTCTGGATTGAGGTGAAAGGCCCCGATGAACAAAGAAATTTTGGCTGTTGTTGAAGCCGTTTCCAACGAAAAAGCGCTGCCGCGTGAGAAAATTTTCGAAGCGCTGGAAAGCGCGCTGGCAACGGCCACCAAGAAAAAATACGAACAAGAGATCGACGTTCGCGTTGAAATCGACCGCAAGAGCGGCGATTTCGACACTTTCCGTCGCTGGCTGGTTGTAGAAGAAGTCACCCAGCCGACGCGCGAGATCACGCTGGAAGCCGCGCGTTTCGAAGATGAAAGCATGAACGTCGGCGACTACGTAGAAGATCAGATTGAATCTGTCACCTTCGACCGCATCACCACCCAGACCGCTAAACAGGTTATCGTGCAGAAAGTTCGCGAAGCCGAGCGCGCGATGGTGGTCGATCAGTTCCGCGAGCACGAAGGTGAGATCATCACCGGCGTGGTGAAAAAAGTGAACCGCGACAACATCACTCTGGATCTGGGCAACAACGCTGAAGCCGTGATCCTGCGTGAAGATATGCTGCCGCGTGAAAACTTCCGTCCGGGCGACCGCATTCGCGGCGTACTGTACGCCGTCCGTCCGGAAGCGCGTGGCGCCCAGCTGTTCGTGACCCGTTCCAAACCTGAGATGCTGATCGAACTGTTCCGCATCGAAGTGCCGGAAATCGGTGAAGAAGTGCTGGAGATCAAAGCGGCAGCTCGCGATCCGGGCTCTCGTGCCAAAATCGCGGTGAAAACCAACGACAAGCGTATCGACCCGGTTGGCGCTTGCGTCGGTATGCGCGGCGCGCGCGTGCAGGCGGTATCCACCGAGCTGGGCGGCGAGCGTATCGATATCGTCCTCTGGGATGATAACCCGGCGCAGTTCGTGATTAACGCTATGGCGCCGGCAGACGTCGCGTCCATCGTGGTGGATGAAGATAAACACACCATGGATATCGCGGTAGAAGCGGGCAACCTGGCGCAGGCGATTGGCCGTAACGGTCAGAACGTCCGCCTGGCCTCGCAGCTTAGCGGCTGGGAACTCAACGTGATGACCGTTGACGATCTGCAGGCTAAGCACCAGGCGGAAGCGCATGCCGCTATCGATACCTTCACCAAATATCTCGATATTGATGAAGATTTCGCGACAGTGCTGGTTGAAGAAGGCTTCTCCTCACTGGAAGAGCTGGCCTATGTGCCGATGAAAGAACTGCTGGAAATCGACGGTCTGGATGAAGCCACCGTTGAAGCACTTCGTGAGCGTGCGAAAAACGCACTGACTACGCTGGCGCTGGCTCAGGAAGAAAGCCTGGGAGATAACAAACCTGCCGATGATCTGTTGAATCTCGAAGGTCTGGATCGTGCCCTGGCATTCAAACTGGCTGCCCGTGGTGTTTGTACGCTGGAAGATCTCGCCGAGCAGGGCGTTGATGACCTGGCTGATATCGAAGGGATGACCGACGAGAAAGCTGGCGAGCTCATCATGGCCGCTCGCAACATTTGTTGGTTCGGCGACGAAGCGTAATAAACTGTAGCAGGAAGGAACAGCATGACAGATGTGACTATTAAAGCGCTGGCCTCAGAGATTCAGACCTCTGTGGATCGCCTGATACAGCAATTTGCTGACGCAGGCATCCGCAAAACGGCTGATGATTCTGTGACCTCGCAAGAGAAACAAACTTTGTTGACGCACCTGAACCGTGAGCACGGTTCGGCGCCAGACAAGCTGACGTTACAGCGTAAGACGCGCAGTACGTTGAATATTCCAGGTACCGGTGGAAAGAGTAAATCGGTACAAATCGAAGTCCGCAAGAAACGCACCTTTGTGAAACGCGATCCGCAAGAGGCTGAACGCCTGGCCGCGGAAGAGCAGGCGCAGCGTGAAGCGGAAGAGCAGGCCCGTCGTGAAGCTGAAGAAGCAGCGAAACGCGAGGCGCAATTAAAAGCTGAACGTGAGGCCGCAGAACAAGCTAAACGTGAAGTCGCTGATAAAGCGAAACGTGAAGCTGCGGAAAAAGACAAAGTGAGCAATCAACATACCGACGAAATGACCAAAACCGCCCAGGCTGAAAAGATCCGTCGCGAGAACGAAGCCGCGGAACTGAAGCGCAAATCGGAAGAAGAAGCACGCCGCAAACTTGAAGAAGAAGCGCGCCGTGTAGCGGAAGAAGCACGCCGTATGGCAGAAGAAAACGAAAAAAATTGGTCTGAAACTTCAGACAGCCCGGAAGACACCAGCGACTATCACGTCACCACGTCACAGCATGCTCGTCAGGCTGAAGATGATAACGATCGTGAAGTCGAAGGCGGCCGCAGCCGCAGCCGTAGCAGCAAAGCGGCGCGTCCGGCGAAGAAAGGCAACAAACACGCTGAATCTAAAGCCGATCGTGAAGAAGCCCGTGCGGCCGTTCGCGGCGGCAAAGGCGGTAAGCACCGTAAAGGTTCCGCTCTGCAGCAGGGCTTCCAGAAGCCGGCGCAGGCCGTTAACCGTGACGTCGTGATCGGCGAAACCATCACCGTTGGCGAACTGGCTAACAAGATGGCGGTGAAAGGTTCGCAGGTCATCAAAGCGATGATGAAGCTGGGCGCCATGGCGACCATCAACCAGGTCATCGACCAGGAAACCGCACAGCTGGTTGCCGAAGAGATGGGCCACAAAGTTATCCTGCGTCGTGAAAACGAGCTGGAAGAAGCGGTAATGAGCGACCGTGACACCGGCGCGGCGGCTGAACCGCGCGCACCGGTTGTGACCATCATGGGTCACGTTGACCACGGTAAAACCTCGCTGCTGGACTACATTCGTTCCACTAAGGTTGCTTCCGGCGAAGCGGGTGGCATTACCCAGCACATCGGTGCTTACCACGTAGAAACCGACAACGGCATGATCACCTTCCTGGATACCCCGGGCCACGCCGCGTTTACCTCCATGCGTGCTCGTGGTGCGCAGGCGACGGATATCGTGGTTCTGGTGGTGGCGGCAGACGACGGCGTGATGCCGCAGACTATCGAAGCTATCCAGCACGCCAAAGCGGCGCAGGTGCCGGTGGTGGTTGCGGTGAACAAGATCGATAAGCCTGAAGCCGATCCGGACCGTGTGAAGAACGAACTGTCCCAGTACGGCATCCTGCCGGAAGAGTGGGGCGGCGAGAGCCAGTTCGTCCACGTCTCCGCGAAAGCCGGTACCGGTATCGACGACCTGCTGGACGCGATCCTGCTGCAGGCTGAAGTACTCGAGCTGAAAGCGGTCCGTAACGGGATGGCGAGCGGCGCGGTGATCGAATCCTTCCTTGATAAAGGTCGTGGTCCGGTCGCTACCGTTCTGGTTCGCGAAGGTACGCTGCACAAGGGCGATATCGTTCTGTGCGGCTTCGAATACGGTCGTGTGCGTGCGATGCGTGACGAACTGGGTCGCGAAGTGCTGGAAGCGGGTCCGTCCATTCCGGTGGAAATCCTCGGCCTGTCCGGTGTGCCGGCTGCCGGTGATGAAGTGACCGTGGTTCGTGACGAGAAAAAAGCGCGTGAAGTGGCGCTGTATCGTCAGGGCAAATTCCGTGAAGTTAAGCTGGCGCGTCAGCAGAAATCTAAACTGGAAAACATGTTCGCTAACATGACCGAAGGCGAAGTTCACGAAGTGAACATCGTGCTGAAAGCGGACGTACAGGGTTCTGTCGAAGCGATTTCCGATTCCTTACTGAAACTGTCTACCGACGAAGTGAAAGTGAAGATCATCGGTTCCGGCGTAGGTGGTATCACCGAAACCGACGCCACCCTGGCTGCAGCATCCAACGCGATTCTGGTTGGCTTCAACGTTCGTGCCGATGCCTCTGCGCGTAAAGTTATCGAAGCGGAAAGCCTGGATCTGCGTTACTACTCCGTCATCTATAACCTGATCGACGAAGTGAAAGCGGCGATGAGCGGCATGCTGTCTCCGGAACTGAAACAGCAGATCATCGGTCTGGCTGAAGTGCGTGATGTCTTTAAATCGCCGAAATTCGGCGCCATCGCGGGCTGTATGGTTACCGAAGGGACGATCAAACGTCACAACCCAATCCGCGTGCTGCGTGACAACGTGGTTATCTATGAAGGCGAGCTGGAATCCCTGCGCCGCTTCAAAGATGACGTTAACGAAGTCCGTAACGGCATGGAATGTGGTATCGGTGTGAAGAACTACAACGACGTTCGCGTTGGCGATATGATCGAAGTGTTCGAAATCATCGAAATCCAGCGTAGCATCGATTAATCATCGGATGGCTAAGCCGCCGGGGAAGCGAAGCGCCACCCGGCAATCATTTTAAAAAGGGGCTTTAGGCCCCTTTTTTGTCTTTATTCTGGAGAATTTATTATGGCGAAAGAATTTGGTCGCCCGCAGCGCGTGGCCCAGGAGATGCAAAAAGAGATTGCTATCATCCTGCAGCGTGAAATCAAAGACCCGCGTCTGGGCATGATGACCACCGTTTCCGGTGTGGAAATGTCCCGTGACCTGGCCTATGCCAAGGTGTATGTCACCTTCCTCAACGACAAAGATGAAGCCGCGGTGAAAGCGGGCATCAAAGCGCTGCAGGAAGCCTCTGGCTTTATCCGCTCTCTGCTGGGGAAAGCGATGCGCCTGCGCATCGTGCCGGAGCTGACCTTCTTCTACGACAACTCACTGGTGGAAGGGATGCGTATGTCCAACCTGGTCACCAGCGTGGTGAAACACGACGATGAGCGTCGTGTGAACCCGGACGACAGCAAGGAGGACTGATGAGTCGTCCTCGTCGTCGCGGCCGCGACGTGCACGGCGTATTGCTGCTGGATAAGCCTCAGGGCGCCTCCAGCAACGATGTGCTGCAGAAAGTAAAGCGTATATATAACGCCAACCGCGCCGGACACACCGGCGCGCTGGATCCGCTGGCGACCGGTATGCTGCCGATCTGCCTTGGCGAAGCGACCAAGTTTTCCCAATACCTGCTGGACTCCGATAAGCGCTACCGCGTGATAGCTAAACTTGGCCAGCGCACCGATACCTCCGATGCCGATGGCCAGGTGGTGGAAGAGCGCCCGCTGACCTTTAGCGACGAACAGCTGGCGGCGGCGCTGGACAGCTTCCGCGGCGAGACGCAGCAGGTGCCGTCGATGTATTCGGCGCTGAAATATCAGGGCAAGAAGCTGTACGAATATGCCCGTCAGGGGATTGAGGTCCCGCGTGAAGCTCGGCCGATTACCGTTTATGAGCTGCTGTTTATTCGCCATGAAGGCGATGAACTGGAGCTGGAGATCCACTGCTCGAAAGGCACCTACATCCGGACGATTATCGATGATTTAGGTGAGAAGCTCGGCTGCGGCGCGCACGTGATTTTCCTGCGTCGCCTGGCGGTGAGCAAATACCCGGTTGAGCGGATGGTGACCCTCGAGCAGCTGCAGGCGCTGGTCGATCAGGCGGCGGCGCAGGATATTCCTGCCGCGCAGCTGCTCGATCCGCTGCTGATGCCGATGGACAGCCCGGCGTCGGACTATCCGCTGGTGACGATCCCGGAGACCTCCGCGGTCTACTTTAAAAACGGCAACCCGGTACGTCAGTCAGGCGCGCCGCTTAACGGGCTGGTGCGGGTGATGGAAAGCGAATCCGGCAAGTTTCTCGGCATGGGCGAAATTGACGATGAAGGCCGCGTGGCGCCGCGTCGTCTGGTGGTGGAATACCCGGCGTAAGCGCTTTTCTTGCGATAAAAGCCTGCTACGAGTAGAATATCGCCGCTTAACGTCCGCTAAAGTGTTTTAACATTTTCGGGCGTTGCATCAGGGGTCGCTGAATTAGAGATCGGCACCCTTTCTTTCTTTTAATTTTGGAGTTCTAAAATGTCTCTAAGCGTTGAAGCTAAAGCAAAAATCGTTTCTGAGTTTGGTCGTGGCGAAAACGACAGCGGTTCTACCGAAGTTCAGGTTGCACTGCTGACTGCACAGATCAACCACCTGCAGGGCCACTTTGCAGAGCACAAAAAAGATCACCACAGCCGTCGTGGTCTGCTGCGCATGGTTTCTCAGCGTCGTAAACTGCTCGACTACCTGAAACGTAAAGATGTTGCACGTTACTCTGCGCTGATCGAGCGTCTGGGTCTGCGTCGCTAATTCTGCGAGTTTCAGAAAAAGGGGCCTGACGGCCCCTTTTTTCGACCGGGCGGCAGCAATTCATTCAAAACTCATGTATTGTTGCTAGTAATGATCTTCATGCAGAGGTTCGCGCGGCTAATGAGAGGCTTCATCCGCAGGGGCGGGTAAAGGTTGTCATTAGTCGCGAGGATGCAGAGGATCGGGTCAATAGACGCTATGTCGTAGATATGGCGTGATTTATAGATAAAAAGGATAGAATTTTGCTTAATCCGATCGTTCGTAAATTCCAGTACGGCCAGCATACCGTGACCCTGGAAACCGGCATGATGGCGCGCCAGGCAACGGCCGCTGTGATGGTTAGCATGGATGACACTGCGGTATTCGTGACCGTTGTGGGCCAGAAAAAAGCGAAGCCAGGCCAGGACTTTTTCCCGCTGACGGTTAACTACCAGGAGCGTACCTACGCTGCCGGTAAAATCCCGGGTGGTTTCTTCCGTCGTGAAGGCCGCCCAAGCGAAGGCGAAACCTTGATCGCGCGTCTGATTGACCGCCCGGTTCGCCCGCTGTTCCCGGAAGGCTTCGTTAACGAAGTTCAGGTTATCGCCACCGTGGTTTCCGTTAACCCGCAGGTTAACCCGGATATCGTCGCGATGATCGGCGCTTCCGCAGCGCTGTCCCTGTCTGGTATTCCGTTCAATGGCCCAATCGGCGCCGCGCGCGTGGGTTACATCAACGACCAGTACGTACTGAACCCAACCCAGGAAGAGCTGAAGTCCAGCAAACTGGATCTGGTGGTTGCCGGTACCGAAGCGGCCGTGCTGATGGTGGAATCCGAAGCGGAACTGCTGAGCGAAGACCAGATGCTGGGCGCGGTGGTCTTTGGCCACGAGCAGCAGCAGATTGTTATTCAGAACATCAACGACCTGGTGAAAGAAGCCGGTAAACCGCGTTGGGACTGGCAGCCGGAAGCCGTCAACGAAGCGCTGAACGCGCGCGTGGCTGCGCTGGCTGAATCCCGCCTGAGCGATGCTTACCGTATCACCGACAAACAAGAGCGTTACGCTCAGGTTGATGTGATCAAATCTGAAACCATCGCTACGCTGGTTGCAGAAGATGAAACCCTGGACGCTAACGAACTGGGTGAAATCCTGCACGCTATCGAGAAAAACGTGGTTCGTAGCCGCGTGCTGGCCGGTGAGCCGCGTATCGATGGCCGCGAAAAAGATATGATCCGTGGTCTGGACGTTCGTACCGGCGTTCTGCCGCGTACTCACGGTTCCGCACTGTTCACCCGTGGCGAAACGCAGGCGCTGGTTACCGCGACTCTGGGTACCGCACGCGATGCGCAGAACATCGACGAACTGATGGGCGAGCGTACCGACTCCTTCCTGTTCCACTACAACTTCCCTCCGTACTCCGTAGGCGAAACTGGCATGGTGGGATCTCCGAAGCGTCGTGAAATCGGTCACGGTCGTCTGGCTAAGCGCGGCGTTCTGGCCGTGATGCCGACTATCGACGAATTCCCGTACACCGTTCGCGTGGTGTCTGAAATCACCGAATCCAACGGCTCTTCTTCCATGGCTTCCGTCTGTGGTGCCTCTCTGGCGCTGATGGACGCTGGTGTGCCGGTGAAAGCCGCCGTGGCGGGTATCGCCATGGGCCTGGTGAAAGAAGGCGACAACTTCGTCGTGCTGTCTGACATCCTCGGTGACGAAGACCACCTTGGCGATATGGACTTCAAAGTAGCGGGTTCCCGCGACGGTATCTCTGCGCTGCAGATGGATATCAAAATTGAAGGTATCACCAAAGAAATCATGCAGGTTGCATTGAACCAGGCTAAAGGTGCGCGTCTGCACATCCTGGGCGTGATGGAGCAGGCGATTAACGCGCCGCGCGGCGACATCTCTGAATTCGCACCGCGTATCCACACCATCAAGATCAACCCGGACAAGATCAAAGACGTTATCGGTAAAGGCGGTTCTGTTATCCGTGCCCTGACCGAAGAGACCGGCACCACCATCGAAATCGAAGATGACGGTACCGTGAAGATCGCAGCGACCGACGGCGACAAAGCACAACATGCTATCCGTCGTATCGAAGAGATCACCGCTGAGATCGAAGTTGGCCGTATCTACAATGGTAAAGTGACCCGTATCGTTGACTTTGGCGCGTTCGTTGCCATCGGCGGCGGTAAAGAAGGTCTGGTTCACATCTCGCAGATCGCCGACAAGCGCGTTGAGAAAGTGACTGACTACCTGCAGATGGGTCAGGAAGTACCGGTTAAGGTTCTGGAAGTTGACCGCCAGGGCCGTGTCCGTCTGAGCATCAAAGAAGCAACTGAACAGACTCCGTCTGCCGCAGCGCCGGAAGTTCCGGCTGCCGAGCAGGGCGAGTAAGGTTGCCGTTAGCCCTCCGCTTTTGCGGAGGGCGTTTTACGGGCAGGACGCCTCGTTTGCAGCCGGGGAACAGGACGTTCATCCAATCGTTGTCTTCGGGAGTGGGAAATGAAGCCTTTTTTGCGCTGGTGTTTCGTGGCGACAGCTCTCACGCTGGCAGGATGCAGTAGCACCGCCTGGCGTAAGGACGCCGTCCTCGCAGTACCATTGCAACCGACTTTACAGCAAGAAGTGATTCTGGCACGTATGGAACAAATTCTTGCCAGTCGGGCTTTATCCGATGACGAACGCGCACAGCTTTTATATGAGCGCGGAGTGTTGTATGATAGTCTCGGTCTGAGGGCATTAGCGCGAAATGATTTTTCACAAGCGCTGGCAATCCGACCCGATATGCCTGAAGTATTCAATTACTTAGGCATTTACTTAACGCAGGCAGGCAATTTTGATGCTGCCTATGAAGCGTTTGATTCTGTACTTGAGCTTGATCCAACTTACAACTACGCGCACTTGAACCGCGGTATCGCCCTGTATTACGGCGGCCGGGCTAAGTTAGCGCAAGATGATCTGCTGGCGTTTTATCAAGACGATCCCAATGATCCTTTCCGTAGCCTGTGGCTTTATATCGCCGAGCGTAAACTCGACGAGAAGCGGGCGCTTGAAGCACTCAGAGAGCGCTTAGACAAGTCGGACAAAGAGCAATGGGGATGGAACATTGTCGAGTTCTACCTTGGCGACATTAGCGAAAAAGAGCTGATGACTCGTCTGAAGGCAGACGCAACGGATAACACCTCGCTCGCTGAGCATCTCAGTGAAACCAACTTCTATTTAGGTAAGTACTACCTAAGTCTGGGGGACAAGGACAGCGCTACGGCACTGTTCAAACTGGCGGTCGCCAACAACGTACATAACTACGTTGAGCACCGATACGCATTGTTGGAATTATCGCTCTTGGGCCAGGAGCAAGATGACCTGGCAGAATCGGACCAGCAATAGCTGACGAACACATCAGCCCATAGTTTTTTGCTTGCCATCACCTTCGCGGGTGAGGGCGTTGTTGTTCGTTAATACACCTACTTTGAGCCGGTTCACACTTTTCAATGAAAATTACCGTAAATTTTCACGATGAGTTATGTAGACTGGCCGCCATTAATTTTGAGGCACACGTACTACATGGCTGAATTCGAAACCACTTTTGCAGATCTGGGCCTGAAGGCTCCTATCCTTGAAGCGCTTACCGATCTGGGTTACGAAAAACCATCTCCGATCCAGGCTGAGTGCATTCCGCATCTGCTGGACGGCCGCGACGTTCTGGGTATGGCCCAGACCGGTAGCGGTAAAACCGCAGCGTTCTCTTTACCGCTGCTGAACAACATCGATCCTGAGCTGAGAGCACCACAGATCCTGGTGCTGGCGCCGACCCGCGAGCTGGCGGTACAGGTTGCTGAAGCAATGACGGAATTCTCTAAACATATGCGCGGCGTAAACGTGGTTGCCCTGTATGGCGGCCAGCGTTATGACGTGCAGTTGCGCGCCCTGCGTCAGGGTCCGCAGATCGTAGTCGGTACCCCGGGTCGTCTGCTGGACCACCTGAAGCGCGGCACCCTTGACCTCTCTAAACTGAGCGGCCTGGTTCTGGATGAAGCAGATGAAATGCTGCGCATGGGCTTTATCGAAGACGTAGAAACCATTATGGCGCAGATCCCGGAAGGGCATCAGACCGCGCTGTTCTCCGCCACCATGCCGGAAGCGATCCGTCGCATTACCCGCCGCTTTATGAAAGAGCCGCAGGAAGTGCGTATTCAGTCCAGCGTGACGACTCGTCCGGACATCAGCCAGAGCTACTGGACTGCCTACGGCATGCGTAAAAACGAAGCGCTGGTGCGTTTCCTGGAAGCGGAAGATTTTGATGCGGCGATTATCTTCGTCCGTACCAAAAACGCGACCCTGGAAGTGGCTGAAGCGCTGGAGCGTAACGGCTACAACAGCGCGGCGCTGAACGGCGACATGAACCAGGCGCTGCGTGAGCAGACCCTGGAGCGTCTGAAAGACGGCCGTCTGGATATCCTGATTGCGACTGACGTTGCAGCCCGTGGTCTGGACGTTGAGCGTATCAGCCTGGTGGTGAACTACGACATCCCGATGGATTCCGAGTCTTACGTTCACCGTATCGGCCGTACCGGCCGTGCGGGCCGCGCGGGCCGCGCGCTGCTGTTCGTTGAGAACCGCGAGCGTCGTCTGCTGCGCAACATCGAACGTACGATGAAGCTGACCATTCCGGAAGTTGAACTGCCGAACGCAGAGCTGCTGAGCAAACGTCGTCTGGAAAAATTCGCCGCGAAAGTCCAGCAACAGCTGGAAAGCAGCGATCTGGACCAGTACCGTGCGCTGCTGGCGAAAATCCAGCCGACGGCGGAAGGCGAAGAGCTGGACGTGGAAACGCTGGCTGCTGCGCTGCTGAAAATGGCCCAGGGCGAACGCTCGCTGATCGTGCCGCCGGATGCGCCGATGCGTCCGCGTCGTGAGTTCCGTGACCGTGACGATCGCTTCGAGCGTCGTGGCGACCGCAACGACCGCGCTCCGCGTGGCGATCGCGAAGATCGTCCGAAGCGTGAGCGTCGTGACGTAGGCGATATGGAACTGTATCGCATTGAAGTGGGTCGCGATGACGGTGTTGAAGTACGTCATATCGTTGGCGCGATCGCTAACGAAGGCGATATCAGCAGCCGTTACATCGGTAACATCAAGCTGTTCGCTTCTCACTCCACCATCGAACTGCCGAAAGGGATGCCGGGCGAAGTGCTGCAGCACTTTACTCGTACCCGCATCCTGAACAAGCCGATGAACATGCAGCTGCTGGGCGATGCGCAGCCGCGCACCGAACGTCGTGGCGGCGGTGAACGTCGTGAAGGCGGTCGTAGCTTCGGCGGTGAGCGTCGTGAAGGCGGTCGTGGCTTCGGTGGCGAGCGTCGTGAAGGTGGTCGTGGTGATGGTCGTCGTTTCAGCGGCGAACGTCGTGAAGGCCGTGCGCCGCGTCGTGACGATGCATCCGCGCCGCGCCGCGATGACTCTGCCGGTCGCCGTCGCTTCGGTGGCGATGCGTAATTAACGCAGCCCGCTAGCGTAAACTAAATAATACAGCCCCGATCGTTATGATTGGGGCTTTTTTTATTTCTTTTGTACTCGTGTACTGGTACAGTGCGTCGCACCCATCGTGGGAAAGTATTTTTGACTGGAGATTTCGGTAAATGGCGACACTAACCACTACGGCAACCCGTCCGTCCCTGTTTGGCGGCGTGGTGATCATCGGCGGCACGATTATCGGCGCGGGCATGTTCTCGCTGCCGGTGGTGATGTCCGGCGCGTGGTTTTTCTGGTCGCTGGCGGCGCTGGTCTTCACCTGGTTCTGCATGTTGCACTCCGGTCTGATGATCCTCGAGGCCAACCTTAACTACCGGATCGGCTCCAGCTTCGACACCATTACCAAAGATCTGCTCGGCAAGGGCTGGAACCTGGTCAACGGCGTGTCGATCGCCTTTGTGCTGTATATTCTGACCTACGCCTATATTTCAGCCAGCGGCTCGATACTGCATCATACGTTTAGCGAGATGTCGCTGAACGTACCGGCGCGGGCGGCGGGTTTTGGCTTTGCGCTGCTGGTGGCATTTATCGTCTGGATGAGCACCAAAGCGGTGAGCCGCATGACGGCTATCGTGCTTGGCGCCAAGGTGATCACTTTCTTCCTGACCTTCGGCAGTCTGCTGGGGCACGTCGAGCCGACGACGCTGTTTAACGTCGCGGAAAAGAACGCCTCCTATGCGCCATACTTGCTGATGACGCTGCCGTTCTGCCTGGCCTCGTTTGGCTACCACGGCAACGTGCCGAGCCTGATGAAATACTACGGAAAAGATCCACGTACCATCATCCGCTGCTTAACCTACGGTACGTTGCTGGCGCTGGGTCTGTACGTGGTCTGGTTGCTGGTGACGATGGGCAATATCCCGCGCCCGCAGTTTATCGACATCGCGCAGAAGGGCGGCAACATTGATGTGCTGGTGCAGGCCCTGAGCGGGGTGCTGAACAGCCGGAGCCTGGATCTGCTGCTGGTGGTGTTCTCTAACTTTGCCGTCGCCAGCTCGTTCCTTGGCGTCACGCTGGGGCTGTTCGACTACCTGGCGGATCTGTTTGGCTTTGACGACAGCGCGCTGGGGCGCTTTAAAACTGCGCTGCTGACCTTTATTCCGCCGATGATTGGCGGGCTGGTGAAACCCGATGGCTTCCTCTACGCCATCGGCTATGCCGGTCTGGCGGCGACGATCTGGGCGGCGATTGTACCGGCGCTGCTGGCTCGCGCTTCGCGTAAACGCTTCGGCAGCCCACAGTTCCGCGTATGGGGCGGAACACCGATGATTGTGCTGATCCTGCTGTTTGGCCTGGGCAATGCGGTCGTGCACATTCTGTCGAGCGTTAATCTGCTGCCGGTTTACCAGTAAGAGGCTTACCCGGTGGCGCGACGTCCACCGGGCCTGGATTTTGATTAACCCAACAATTCCTCTTTCACCTGCATCGCTAAATCGAAAGAATGCAGGCGCGCCTGGTGGTCGAAGATCTGGCCATTGACCATGATTTCGTCCGCCTCGGTTTCCCGCAAAATCGACTCTAAGCCGTGGCGGACTTTGGTTTTATCACCCACCAGCGACATGCGCAGCGCCTGCTGCACGCCATACTGCTCGGACGCTGACCACAGCTGATGCATATTTTCCACCGGCGGCGGTAGCTGTCCTGTTTCGCCGCGACGTAGCTTCACAAACGCCTGCTGCATGGAAGTGAAGAGAAACTCCGCATCGCGGTTGCTGTCGGCGGCGATGATATTAATGCACACCATGGCATACGGTTTTTCCAGCCGCGCTGAGGGCGTAAAGTTGCTGCGATACAGGTGCAGGGCCTGGAACAGCATATCCGGCGCGAAGTGCGAAGCGAATGCGAACGGCAGGCCGAGCTGCGCCGCCAGCTGGGCGCTGTAGAGGCTTGAGCCCAGCAGCCACACCGGAATTCGTTCGCCATAGCCAGGAACCGGGCGCACGTGCGGGTTCGGATCGCGGGCGTCAAACCAGTCCACCAGTTCCGCCACATCGCGCGGGAAGTTATCGACATCGCCGCTCATATGGCGACGCAGGGCGCGCATGGTGGGCTGATCGCTGCCCGGCGCGCGGCCAAGGCCGAGATCGATACGCCCGGGATAGAGGGTATTCAGGGTGCCGAACTGCTCAGCAATCACCAGCGGAGAGTGGTTGGGCAGCATCACGCCACCGGACCCCAGATGCAGGGTGGTGGTATTGGCCGCGAGATAGCCAATGAGCACCGAGGTCGCTGCGCTGGCAATGCCGACCATATTGTGGTGCTCCGCCAGCCAGTAGCGGTGATAGCCGCGCGATTCGGCCAGCCGGGCGAGATCCAGAGAGTGGGTAAAGGCTTCTTTAGCAGAAGATCCTTGCGGGATCGGCGCCAGATCGAGCACCGAGAACGGAACAGATTTGTCAGTCATAAAGGCTCACTTTGCTACAGCATCGTCATCAGATTGAAGGTCTTCTTCCAGCCTGGCGCATCCAGGACGCGCCAGCCAGAAAAGCTGCATCTTTAATAATGCATTAAAATCTGAGCACTGCTGTTAACAAAGTGAGCGGTTTATCAGGCCTGCAGCGCCAGCCCAGGCAGCCGTTTCCAGTAGCCGTTGCAATCGCTGTTGCCGGTGAGCGCCAGCGGCGCAGCGCCGTTTTCATTGGCGCGGAAGGCGTCGAGCATGGCGAAGGTCTCGTTGCCCATCGGCGACAGGCGCACCATATCCACCAGGCCGTGCATGGACGTCAGCTCATTGCCCAGGTTGTAGACATAGCCGCTCATGGTCTGGATACCGTTGAGCACGAACACCTGCTGGTTCTCCTGGGACAGCATGCTGCGCCCGGTTGGGTACTTGATGCAGCAGGTCTCGCATTCATCCTTTGGCCGATCTTCCGAGCGGGCGGTAAAGCAGCGGGCGGAATAAGCCAGCGGCAGATGGCCGTAGCTCAGCACTTCGACTTCAAACTGATTGCGAATACCCAGCTCTTCGCACTGGGTCAGTAAATTAGCCAGCCAGTCGCGGGAAAGCTCCACCGGCATGCACCAGCGCACCATACCTTGCTTAAGCAGCAGGCGCAGAGTGACGGCGTTGTAGCAGTTCAGCGCATGCCCGGCGACGAACGGCAGCTTGCGTTCGGCGCAGAGGTTCACCACGCCCAAATCGCTGGCCTCAATCAGGAACTCACCGTTATCGACATAGCGCTTCAGCTCGCCCAGTTCAGAGGAGGCCTGCACCAGCGCGAGGGTAGATAGCACCACCTGCTTGCCGCTGCCGGCCAGCGCTTTCGCCATCTCGATCCAGTCGCTGACTTTGGTGGCGCGGCGTTTGCTGCACACCGCTTCGCCGAGATAAATGGTGTCGGCGCTGCAGTTTGCCGCCTGCTGGTAAAAATCTTCCAGCGTCTCTTTTGGCCAGTAGTAAAGCACCGGCCCTAATGAATATTTCATGTTTCTCACTGCCATTTACGGTGATAGGCGCCAAGGGTGGTTTGTGTCCCTTCGGACATGGAGCCAAGAGTTTCCATCCATGCGGATTGCGGCACGAAATTCTGCGGATCGGCTTTGCAGCGATCGATCGCCTGGCGCCAGACTTTCGCCACCTGGGTGACGTAGGCTGGGCTGCGCTGACGGCCTTCGATTTTCACTGAGGCGATATTGGCGGCCATCAGCTCCGGCAACAGTTCCAGAGTGTTGAGGCTGGTGGGCTCCTCCAGCGCGTGATAGCGCTCGCCATCGACCAGGTAGCGGCCTTTACACAACGTTGGGTAGCCAGCGTTTTCCCCATCCTGATAGCGGTCAATCAGCACCTCATTGAGACGCGATTCCAGCCCCTGCGGGGTTTGCTGCCAGCGAACGAAGCGCGCAGGCGAACAGGCGCCGACGGTGTTGGGCGATTCGCCGGTCAGGTAGGAAGAGAGATAACAGCGGCCTTCCGCCATGATGCACAGGCTGCCGAAGGCAAAGACTTCCAGCGGCACCGGCGTGGCGCGGGCCAGCTGTTTCACCTGGTGAATAGATAACACCCGCGGCAGTACGACGCGCGCCACGTCGAAGTTGCGATGATAGAAGCGAATGGCCTCTTCATTGGTGGCGGAAGCCTGTACCGACACATGGCGTTCTATATGCGGATAGCGCTCCGCGGCGTACTCCAGCATGGCGATATCGGCCAGAATGAGCGCATCGGCGCCCAGCTGAGCCGCCATATCCACCGCGCGCTGCCAGCGGGCGTAGCCGTCGGGGTGGGCGAAGGTGTTGATGGCGATATGCAGCTTACGACGGTGCTGATGCACAAAGCTGACGGCTTCCTGCAGTTTCTTTTCGGTGAAATTAAGGCCGGCAAAGTGGCGGGCGTTGGTGTCATCTTTCAGCCCGATATAGACGGCATCGGCGCCGTTTTCGATGGCCGCCTTAAGCGCCGGAAGGTTACCGGCTGGGCAGAGCAGCTCCATAATTTTTCCTGAAAAATGCGGCCCGTCAGGGACGCTGAATGGTTAACGAGCAGGGATTTTAGTTAACCTTCTGGTGACAATTTTTGATTTGAGGCAGTTAAAAGTGTATTGGCGGCGCCAATAACTGGCTGCCGTCATCGCGTTTTTGTTGATTTACGCCGCTATGTTGTTTATGTGATATGGCACAATAGCGGCACAATTGCATTCATGGAGTAAAGCTTGTGTTGGATAAACTGCGTTCCCGGCTGGTCCACTTTGGCCCGTCTTTAATGAGCGTGCCGGTTAAGCTGGCGCCTTTTGCCCTCAAGCGCCAGGTGCTGGAGCAGGTGCTTAGCTGGCAGTTTCGCCAGGCGCTGGCGGAGGGTGAGCTGGAGTTTCTCGAGGGGCGCTGGTTAAGTATTCATGTGCGTGACATCGGTCTGCTGTGGTATACCTCGGTAGTCGATGGTCGCCTGGTGGTCAGCCAGCAGGCCGACGCCGACGTCAGCTTCAGCGCCGACGCCAGCGATCTGTTAATGATCGCCGCGCGCAAGCAGGATCCGGATACGCTATTCTTCCAGCGTCGTCTGGTTATTGAAGGCGATACGGAGCTGGGGCTGTATGTAAAAAATTTGATGGACGCCATTGAGCTCGAGCAGATGCCCAAAGCGCTGCGCGTGATGTTGCTGCAACTGGCGGATTTTGTCGAAGCTGGACTGAAGAGCCCGCAGAAACCTGAACAGACATCGGTAGGTGAGGCATGCTGATTCGAGTGGAAATTGGGATTGATGCACCGGGAATCGACGCGCTGCTGCGTCGTACCTTCGGCCGCGATGCCGAAGCGCAGCTGGTGCACGATCTGCGTGAAGATGGACTGATCACGCTGGGGGTAGTGGCGACGGATGATGAAGGCCAGGTGATCGGCTACGTTGCCTTCAGCCCGGTTGCGGTGGAAGGTGAAGAGCTGCAGTGGGTCGGCCTGGCGCCGCTGGCGGTGGATGAACGCTATCGCGGACAGGGCATTGGCCGGCAGCTGGTCTATGAAGGGCTGGATTCGCTGAATGAGTTTGGCTATGCCGCGGTGGTGACGCTGGGCGACCCGGCGTTATACCGTCGCTTTGGTTTTGAACCGGCCGCGCGCTTCGATCTCCGCTGCCGCTGGCCGGACAGCGCGGAGGCGTTCCAGGTGCATCGCCTGGCGGATGACGCCCTCGAAGGCGTCCACGGCCAGGTCGAATACAGCGACCACTTTAATCGTTTTTAAGCCTTGCCAGCAGGGTTTCAACGGTATCCTCTCCGGCAACGAGGCGCTCTTTTTCGCGCTTCGTTAGCTGCTTAATGCGGTATTCCAGCCGCAAAGCAAGTGAGTGTTCACCAACTTCATGACTAAAGGCCAGTCGCAGGTCGCCTTTGCCGCGCAACGCCTTCGCGCCTTTCCCTGCCTGATGCTGGCGAAAGCGGCGCGGCACATCGGTGGTGATGCCGGTATAGAGGCGATTATCCGCGGTTCGAATGAGATACAGAAACCAGCACACGGTCACAAAGTCACTATGGTAAGGTGTATGCACCATAGCATAACGGAGAAGAAAGATGGATACGCTTGCCGCCATTGGCCGCTGGCTGAGTAAACAGCACGTCGTTACCTGGTGCGTCTCCCGTGACGACGAGCTGTGGTGTGCGAATGCCTTTTACGTCTATGACCCGGATACCGTGGCCTTTTATCTGCTCAGCGAGGAGCACACCCGCCACGGCCAGATGACCGGCGAGCGGGCGAAGGTGGCCGGGACGGTCAACGGTCAGCCCAAGACCGTGGCCCTGATCCGCGGCGTGCAGTTCCAGGGCGAGATCCGTCGTCTGCGCGGCGACGAAGAGGCGCTAATGCGCCAGCGCTACGTCAAGCGCTTCCCGGTGGCCCGCATGCTGTCGGCGCCGGTCTGGGAGATTCGTCCGGACGAAATCAAGTTTACCGACAACACGCTGGGGTTCGGGAAAAAGCTACACTGGCGGCGCGATGCCGGCGCCGAGCAGGCGTAGCGCTTCGCGATTGAAGGCCGGCAGATCGTCCGGCGTTCTGCTGGTGACCAGCTGTTCGTTATCGACCACCACCTCCTGGTCGTAAAACTCGCCCCCGGCGTTTTTCACATCCACCACGATCGGTTTTACCGCCGTGAGCTTACGCCCGCGGATCACATCGGCGCTGATCAGCAGCTGCGGGCCGTGGCAGATGGCGAAGACCGGCTTCCCGCCGTTGACAAAATCGCGCGTAAAGATGACAAAGCGTTCATCCCCGCGCAGCTGGTCCGGGGAATAGCCCCCTGGCAGCAACAAGGCATCAAATTCACCCGGTGTGACGTCATCAATGGCCCGATCGATGGCGACCTCTGCTTCTCCCTGTTTACCCTTCACCGTCTTGCCAGCCTGCTTTTCGATCGTCACGACCTGATGCCCGGCGAGCTTAAACGCCTCGGCGGGAGAGGTAAATTCAGAATCTTCAAAGTCGTCGGTAATGAGCACGGCTATCTTTTTACTCATGCTTCCTCCGCTGTCTGGATGGTCAATGAGGTAATTCCATGATGATGGTGGATACTTACCTTGTAAGGTATTAAGCCTGGAACATGAGCGCGAAAGTGCAAGGCAGAGAATTCCGTAAAGGAGAATCAATGAGTCAGGTATTATTGACCGGCGCGACCGGGTTAGTTGGCGGTCACTTACTCCGGCTGCTGCAGAATGAACCCCGCATCAGCACCATCGCCGCCCCGACGCGTCGCCCACTGGCGCCGGCGGAAGGCGTGTTTAATCCGTACGATCCGCAGCTGACCGACGCCTTGGCGCAGGTGGTCGACCCGGTCGACATTGTCTTCTGCTGTCTGGGAACGACGCGCCGGGAAGCGGGAAGTAAAGAGGCCTTTGTCCATGCCGACTTTACGCTGGTTGTTGATACGGCGCTGACCGGCAAACGGCTAGGCGCTCAGCATATGCTGGTGGTCAGCGCGATGGGCGCTAACGCCCACTCGCCATTTTTCTACAATCGGGTGAAGGGGGAAATGGAGGCGGCGCTGATCGAGCAAGGATGGCCGCGGCTGACCATTGCCCGGCCGTCGATGCTGTCAGGCGAGCGGGAAAAAAAACGGGCCAATGAGACCTTCCTCGAACCGCTGTTCCGACTCTTACCGGGGAACTGGAAATCCATTGCGGCCCGCGACGTGGCGATTGCCCTGCTGGAGGAGGCGCTGTCGCCCACTCACGAAGGGGTACAAATTCTGTCATCGTCCGAGCTGCGGGAGCGCGCCGCGCGGCAGGCGGAATAGCGGTTTGCAAACGCAGGCTTCCGGCGTAGTATTCACGGCTTCAATTCATATCCACATTTCTTGCTGGGGAATGCTATGGCTGGTCAGTCTTCATCTCAGGCGGCGTCACCATTTCAATGGTGGAAACCCGCGCTTTTCTTTCTCGTCGTGATTGTCGGCCTGTGGTTCGTCAAATGGCAGCCGTACTACGGGAAAGCCTTCACCGCTGCGGAAACCCACAGTATCGGTAAATCCATTCTCGCCCAGGCCGACGCTAATCCGTTAAAGGCGGCGTGGGACTACGCGATGGTTTACTTCCTTGCCGTCTGGAAAGCGGCGGTGCTCGGCGTGCTGCTCGGGTCGCTGATTCAGGTGCTGATCCCGCGCGACTGGCTGCTGCGCACCCTGGGGCAATCGCGTTTTCAGGGGACGCTGCTGGGGGCGATTTTCTCGCTGCCAGGCATGATGTGCACCTGCTGCGCCGCGCCGGTCGCGGCCGGGATGCGCAAACAGCAGGTGTCGATGGGCGGGGCGCTGGCGTTCTGGATGGGCAATCCGCTGCTCAACCCGGCGACATTGGTGTTTATGGGCTTTGTTCTGGGCTGGCAGTTTGCGCTGGTTCGCCTGGTGGCGGGCCTGGCGACGGTGCTGATTGTCGCAACGCTGGTGCAAAAATGGGTAAAAGAGGCGGCGACGCAGCCTGCCGTGGTGCCTGAAGCGCAACCGGAAGCGGCCCAGGGCGGTTTCTTTAGCCGCTGGCTGCGGGCGCTGTGGACGTTGTTCTGGAACACCATCCCGGTTTATATCCTTGCGGTACTGGTGCTGGGGGCGGCGCGCGTCTGGCTGTTCCCGCACGCTGATGGCGTGGTGGATAATACCTTGTTCTGGGTCATCGCGATGGCGATCGCCGGCTGCCTGTTTGTGATCCCTACCGCGGCGGAAATTCCGATTGTCCAGACGATGATGCTGGCAGGGATGGGCGTCGCGCCGGCGCTGGCGCTGCTGATTACGTTGCCGGCGGTGAGCGTGCCGTCGCTGATTATGCTGCGCAAAGCCTTCCCGGCCAAAGCACTGTGGCTGACCGGCGGGCTGGTGGCGCTGTGCGGCGCGATTGTCGGTGCGCTGGCGCTGGTGTAGTGTGCTGTAAACGTACGGATAGCCGGATGGTGTGCCGGGCGGCGCTACGCCTAACCCGGCACATAACGAACAGGGGACTGCAGCCCGGCTAAGCGTAGCGCCAGCCGGGAAACTGCAGCTTTATTTGATGTAGGTAAAGGCGGTAGTCACCCGGGACACGCCGCTCACCCGGCTGGCGATATCCGCCGCCGCGCGGCCTTCACGGTCGGTCACCAGCCCCATCAGGAAGACTTCGCTGTTTTCCGTGGTCACCTTCACGTTCGAGGATTTGACCTGATCGGTGCCCAGCAGCTGTGAACGCACCTTGGTGGTAATCCAGGTATCAGAAGAGGCGGTGCCTAAACCAATCGGCTGGCCCTGGCGCACTTCGTTAAATACTTCCGTGGTTCCTTCCACGCCCATGGCGATTTGCTTGGCGCGGGCTGAGAGGTCCGGCGTCGGCGACTGACCGGTCAGCAGGACTTTGCCCTGATAAGCGGTAACGTTGATGCGGGCCTGTTTCTTAATCTGTTCATCTTTCGACAAGGCGCTATTGACGCGCAGTTCCAGGGTGCTGTCATCGACCTGGGTTCCCACCGTACGCGGGTCCGTAGCGGCTTTAGTGCCGACTGCTGCCGTTCCGACTACCGCGGCGGCAACGCAGCCCTGCAGCAGTAGTGCAGAAAGCAGGATGGCGAGGGGCGAGAGAGCCTTCATGTGTTCTCCTTAATCGTCCTGGTGTGGAAAAAGAGTGTTATCTATCAAATCGCACAGACAGTTGACGGTCAGCATATGCATCTCCTGGATACGCGCGCTGCGGTGCGAGGGGATGCGAATTTCGACATCCTGCTGACCTAACAGGCCCGCCAGCTCACCGCCGTCATAGCCGGTCAACGCGACGATGGTCATGTCGCGGGTCACGGCGGCTTCCACTGCCTTGACGATGTCCCGGCTGTTACCGCGCGTGGAGATTGCCAGCAGCACATCGCCGGCGTGTCCCAGGGCGCGCACCTGCTTGGCGTAAATCTCGTCATGCAGGCGATCGTTAGCGATGGCAGTTAAGACCACATTATCGGTGTTTAGTGCAATGGCGGGTAAACCAGGGCGTTCCGTTTCAAAACGATTAATCATGCTGGCAGCAAAATGCTGTGCGTTGGCGGCGGAAGTGCCATTACCACAACAGAGGATTTTGTTGCCGTTGAGCAGGGAATGCACGAGCGTCATCGCCGCCCGGGAGATGGCGTCCGGGAGTGCTTCTGCTGCGGCAATTTGGGTTTGAATGCTTTCGGTAAAGCAGGCTTTGATTCTGTCGAGCACGGGATCCCTTACTTCTGGTATTACGCTATTCGCCAAAGGCGTTTTTTAGCCATTGGATGTCGTTTCCGGTGAAGGCTACCACATCGAAACGGCAATCCACAGTCTCAAAGCTCCCATTCTGTCGGCAGAGCCACAAACGGGCGGCTTTAAGGAGGCGTTGCTGTTTTTGCGGGGTGACGCTGGCCGCCGCGTCACCGTACAGGGCGCTGCGGCGGTAGCGCACCTCGACAAAGACGGTGACGGCGCCGTCGCGCATGATGAGGTCAATTTCGCCGCCACGCTCGCGGGCGTTGGCGGCGATAAAACGCAGGCCCTGGCCTTCCAGCCAGCGGCGAGCACGGTGTTCCCATGCATCGCCGGTCTGTTTGCTTAGCTGGCCGGGACGATTTGTCCCTGCTGGTACTTGAGCCATGACAGTTTCCTGTTAATCACGCAGTCCTGAGTCGCCGTCAGATCGCCGGTATTCCCGTTCAGCTCGAAGCCCGGCGTCTGGCGCATTTGCGTGAAGTGGTTTGCCAGCGACCAGGCGTCAGCGCCCATCGCATACAGACGCGCCAGCGAGTAGTCATTGCGCACCGCAGACAGCGCCTGCTGCATCAGCGCCGGGTTGCTGCCAGCCAGCATCGGGATTTCGCTATACTGCAGGCCTTCCATCTCCAGACGGAAATCCGGACCGGCGGTGCCCTGCGCGCTGCGCGAGCTGGCGTACAGGGTGACATTGCTCTGGCTGCCGTTGCGCATCGCGATCATGGGTTTGATATAGCCAATCTGTTCCGGGGTGGCGAGGATGTAGGCCGCGTCGACGCTGCCGCCGCTGCTAACCGGCATCTCATCCGCACTGCCGAGGACGCTGTTCTGCGCTGATGGCAGGGTGGAGACCGGGGTGCCGCTCAGCGCAATGCCCCCTCCGCCGTTAACGCCGGCGCGCAGCTCCGCCGTGGAGCCAAAACGCTGCTGCAGGACGCTGGCGCCGCCCAGCTTCAGCCACTCGTCGGCAAACGCGCTGACCACACGATCGCCCAGGGCGCCGCGCGGAACCAGCAGCAACGGCGTCTGTTTGCCCTGTTGATGGATATGTCGGGCGGCGTCACGCGCTTCGTCTTCCGGCGACAGCGCGAAATAGCAGATATTAGCGCGGCCTTCGACCTTCTCCGGCTGGTTGAGCGCCAGCACGTTGAGCGGCGTATTGCTCTTGATAACATCTTCGACGTTCTCTTTCAGCAGCGGTCCGACGACGAGGGTGGCGCCGTCCTGCTGAGCCTGAGCAAGCAGCTGGCCGATCGGCTGGCTGGTGGTATCGTAAATTTTCAGTTCTGCCGAGGGGTTGGCGGCGGTGGCGACCACTGGCTGCGGCTGTGCGGCCGGGGCAGTGACCGGCTGGGTGGCCGGAGAGGCGGTGGTCTGCGGCGCGGCGACCGCTGCCGGGGCCTGAGCGGCCGGCTCCGCGGCTGGCGTTGCCTGGGTTTGCGCCGGGGCCTGCACCGGTTCAGCGCGACTTCCGGTAGCCGTAAGATCGCTAATTTCCGCCTGCGACGGGCTTACCACGTCATCATTACCGGACGCGTTCGCCGCCTGGGCGACCTGAGCGGGAACCGCGCTGCCCGTCACCGACGGCGCGCCGTTTTTGGCGGCTTCGAAGCCCTGCTGGATGGTGCGGCCGAAGATCGACGCCTGGCCGTTCAGCGGCAGGAAAAGCGCAATCTTGTTGATGGAGGCGGGCTTATAGTTTTGCATGTTCACCAGCGCCGTCGGCAGCATTTTGGCGCCCGGGTTTTGCGGGTAGCGCGTCTGCCAGTCTTTGACGCCGGCTTTCAGCAGCGTGGGATCGTTGCGGTTGTCAAACCACATCCGCTGCAGATCCAGCCAGCCCTGGAGGGTATTTTCATCGGCATTGATCACCAGCGCATTGGCCTGATCCTGGGTCATCGCGGTCAGCGCTTGCCAGGTTGCGTCAATATTTTGCTGGCGCTGTTTGGCATCGCTCAGCAGCGGCTGCTGGGCGATTAAGGCGCGCAGAAGCGTAACCGATGGTTTACCCTGGCTGGCATCGATTTGCGCCTGCCAGTAGCGCGCCTGCTGAGGCTGCTCCAGGCTTGCCGGGTCAAGCTTAGCCAACAGAGTACGGGCCCCCTGATAGTCGTTCTGCGCCAGCTTCACTTCTATCGCCAGCAGTGACTGTTCACGGGCCTGGGTGCTGTCCAGGTTCGACGGCAGCTGGTTAAACAGGTCGATGGCCTGCTGCTTCTTTCCTTCCTGCAGCAGTGCACGAATGGCGAGTAATTGCCAGTTGGTCTTGCTATCATTCGTGCTTTGCTGCATCTGCTGCAAGTAGAAACTGGAGTTGGCCTGCGACGTACCCTGCATAAACGCCGTACTTTGATCCTGCGTGTGGGTGCCGCAGCCAGCAAAAAGAAGAGTAGCCAGCAATACGGGCAGACAGCGCGCGGGCTTAGAACGAAGAAATGTTGACGGTACCATAAGTGTCCAGTGATATTTTTTTGGCTCAATGCTCAATATTAAATCGGCAATACGGACGAGACAATGAAACAACACGAATCAGCGGATAATTCTCAGGGGCAGCTCTATATTGTGCCCACTCCGATAGGAAATCTGTCTGATATCACGCAGCGCGCACTGGAAGTGTTGCAAGCCGTTGATTTAATTGCTGCGGAGGATACCCGCCACACCGGTTTGCTGCTGCAGCATTTTGCGATTAACGCCCGCTTGTTTGCGCTTCATGACCATAACGAGCAGCAAAAGGCGGAAACACTTCTCGCTAAACTGAAAGAAGGGCAAAACATCGCGCTGGTCTCCGATGCCGGCACGCCGCTGATTAACGACCCAGGCTACCATCTGGTGCGCACCTGTCGTGAAGCGAATATTCGCGTCGTACCGCTGCCGGGACCCTGCGCGGCCATCGCCGCCCTCAGCGCCGCCGGTTTGCCCTCCGATCGTTTCTGCTATGAAGGCTTCCTGCCGGCGAAATCGAAAGGCCGTCGCGATACCCTGAAAGCGCTGGAAGAAGAGCCGCGCACCCTCATCTTCTACGAGTCGACCCACCGGCTGGTGGAGAGTCTGGAAGATATCTGCGCGGTACTGGGAGAATCCCGCTACGTGGTGCTGGCCCGCGAGCTAACCAAAACCTGGGAATCGATCCACGGGGCGCCGATTGGCGAGCTGGTGGCGTGGGTCAGGGAAGACGAAAACCGTCGCAAAGGCGAGATGGTGCTGATCGTCGAAGGCTTTAAGGCGCAGGAAGAGGCGCTGCCGGCGGCGGCGCTGCGTACCCTGGCGCTGCTGCAGGCGGAGCTGCCGCTGAAGAAAGCCGCTGCGCTGGCCGCGGAGATCCACGGTGTGAAGAAGAATGCGCTGTATAAGTATGCCCTGGAGCAGCAGGGGGAGTGATCCTGTAAAACCAGTGAAAGCAACCAGCCCGGATAAATCCGGGCTTAAAGTGGTTAAACCCTTACGCTCTCGATCAGGTCACCGGCGCCGGGTTAAACACCGCCAGCTGGTTATGCAGACCCCATTGATCGGAGAAGGTTTTCTTGCGTCCGCTGGCGACGTCGAGAATGAATTCGAACAGCTTCAGCCCCACATCCTCAATCGTCTCTTCGCCGGTGGCGATGGTGCCGGCGTTAATGTCCATTAAGTCATACCAGCGGTTAGCCAGCTCGGTACGGGTCGCCATTTTTATCACCGGTACCGCCATCAGTCCGTAAGGCGTGCCGCGGCCGGTGGTGAATACCTGCACCGTGATGCCAGAGGCCACCTGCTGGGTGCCGCAGACAAAATCGCTGGCGGGGGTGGCAGCGTAAATCAGGCCGCGTTTGGTCGGGCGCTGCCCAGGGGAAAGCACCTCAACGATGGCGCTTTTGCCTGATTTGGCAATCGACCCCAGCGCTTTTTCCACCACGTTGGCCAGGCCGCCTTTCTTGTTGCCGGGGGAGGGGTTGGCGCTGCGGTCGGTTTTGCCCATGTCGAGATAGTTATCGTACCAGGCCATCTCTTCCAGCAGGCGTTGACCCACCTCTTCGTTGATTGCCCGCGGGGTCAGCAGATGGATAGCGTCGCGGACTTCGGTCACCTCTGAGAACATCACCGTCGCGCCGCAGCGCACCAGCAGATCGGAGGCGTAACCCACCGCCGGGTTGGCGGTCACGCCGGAGAAAGCGTCGCTGCCGCCGCACTGCATACCCACCACCAGCTCAGAGGCCGGGCAGGTTTCCCGCTGACGCTGGTTGAGTTTCGTCAGATGGCGCTCGGCGACCTGCAGAATGTCATCGACCATCGATTTAAAGCCCACGTGCTTTTCATCCTGCAGGCTGACGATGCTGGCGCTGTCCACCGGGATGCTTTTGACATCTTCGGTCCCCTGCAGCAGGCGTTCGGGCTGCAGCTTTTCACAGCCAAGGCCAATGACCATCACTTCGCCGCCGAAGTTCGGGTTAAGGGCGATATTGTGGATGGTGCGAATCGGCACCACCGCCGCTGGCGCATTAATCGCTACGCCGCAGCCATAGAGGTGATTCAGACCCACCACGCCGTCGACGTTGGGATAGTTCGGCAGCAGGTCGCGTTCAATGAGTTTCACCACGTAATCGACCACGCCCGCAACGCAGTGCACGCTGGTGGTGATACCCAGCAGATTTTTGGTGCCCACGCTGCCGTCGGCATTGCGGTAGCCTTCGAAGGTGTAGCCTTCCAGCGGCGGTAGCGGGGCGGGCACTTTGGTGGCCAGCGGCAGGGTGTTCAACGGCGGGGCGGTAGGCAACTCCACTAACGACTCGTCAATCCAGCTTCCCTGGGGGATGTCGCGCACCGCGAAGCCAATCACTTCTCCGTAACGGATAATTTCACCGCGGGCAGGGATATCCGCCAGGGCGACTTTATGCCCCTGTGGGATGTGCTCGATGAGCGTCAGGCCGTCCGGGAAACGCGTTCCGGCGGTCAATCCCCGATCGTTGACAATAATCGCCACATTATCTGTTGGGTCAACTTTTATATAAAACGCGGTCGGCGATGGTTGTCGAATTGAAATATCGGCCATTGTCCAGTTATCTCCAAACAGGTGCTAAAAATATAATTAAATGGTCATTCTGGCGCGGTAGAGCAGAATAATGAAATAAAGAATGTCAGGTGTGTCGGTATGAAGATGTGATCTAAATCACTCCTTATCGCCATGGACGCGTGCGGTGGGCGGGCAATCGTAAGAAGTGTGGATTAGCGCCCATGGCTTAAGGCGATTGCCCAACTTAAGCTTTTAAAAATGTATTTATATTGTGTTTATGCATAGTGTCTGGCGAGTTGGCGCTGACTATACTGAGTCGTGTTTTTGTGACGTCCGATATCTGCATGGTTGGCCTTTGAATCGCGGGTTAATAATTTAGCCGTGACCTAATGAATAATAAAAAATGGTTAATTTGCGATGGGCTTACATTTTCCGGACTCAAGGTCAGGGAATAAAAAAGGACACCCATTCGCCGGTTTACTCTGCGGATAATATTTGGGGTCAGGCGATACGCTTTTCCAGCCTAATGGGGCTCTCTCGCCGGGCTGGTGATATAACGAATGAATTGCAGAAGTTAGCAACGGTTAACGCAAGGTAAAAATCATGGATAACGCAATTTTCCCGAACAAATTTAAGGCCGCGCTGGCGGCTCATCAGGTGCAGATTGGCTGCTGGTGCGCGCTGGCCAATCCGATTAGCACCGAGGTGTTGGGTCTGGCGGGTTTCGACTGGCTGGTACTGGACGCGGAACACGCGCCGAACGACGTCACCACGCTTATCCCGCAGCTTATGGCGCTGAAAGGCAGTTCCAGCGCTCAGGTGGTTCGCGTGCCGACCAACGAGCCCATCATTATTAAGCGCATGCTGGATATCGGCTTCTATAACTTCCTGGTGCCGTTTGTCGAGACGGCTGAACAGGCGGCGCAGGCGGTGGCTTCTACCCGCTATCCGCCGGAAGGGATCCGCGGGGTTTCCGTTTCCCATCGCGGCAATATGTTCGGCACCGTGCCGGACTACTTCGCCCAGTCCAATAAGAACATTTCCGTTCTGGTACAGATTGAGAGCCAGATCGGGGTGGACAACGTCGAGGCGATTGCCGCGACCGAAGGTGTCGACGGCCTGTTCGTCGGCCCGAGCGACCTGGCCGCCGCGCTAGGTCATCTGGGCAATGCCGCCCATCCTGAGGTGCAGCGCGCCATCCAGCATATCTTCGCCAGCGCGAAGAAGCACGGTAAGCCAAGCGGCATTCTGGCGCCGGTGGAGGCCGATGCGCGGCGCTATCTGGAGTGGGGCGCCACTTTTGTCGCCGTGGGCAGCGATCTGGGCGTCTTCCGTTCCGCAACCCAGAAACTTGCTGATGCCTTTAAAAAATAGTCACCAGGATGAAGAGAGAGAACAATATGACAATCAAAGTGGGTTTTATCGGTCTTGGCATTATGGGCAAGCCGATGAGCAAAAATTTGCTGAAGGCGGGTTACTCGCTGGTGGTGTCTGACCGTAACCCGGAAGCGATTGCCGATGTGATTGCCGCGGGCGCAGAGACCGCGACCACGCCGAAGGCGATTGCCGAGCAGTGCGACGTGATCATCACCATGCTGCCGAACTCGCCGCATGTCAAAGAGGTGGCGCTGGGGGAGAACGGCATTATTGAAGGCGCGAAACCGGGCACCGTGGTGATCGACATGAGCTCTATTGCGCCGCTGGCCAGCCGGGAAATCAGCGAAGCGCTGAAGGCTAAAGGCATTGATATGCTGGACGCGCCAGTAAGCGGCGGCGAACCAAAAGCGATCGACGGCACCCTGTCGGTAATGGTCGGCGGCGACAAGGCGATCTTCGACAAATATTACGAGCTGATGAAAGCGATGGCCGGCTCCGTGGTGCATACCGGCGACATCGGCGCGGGCAATGTGACCAAACTGGCCAATCAGGTGATTGTCGCCCTGAACATCGCTGCCATGTCCGAAGCGCTGACTCTGGCCACCAAAGCCGGCGTCAATCCGGATCTGGTTTATCAGGCGATCCGCGGTGGTCTGGCGGGGAGTACCGTGCTGGATGCCAAAGCGCCGATGGTGATGGATCGTAACTTCAAGCCGGGCTTCCGGATCGATCTGCATATTAAAGATCTGGCCAATGCGCTGGATACCTCCCACGGCGTGGGCGCTCAGTTGCCTCTGACGGCGGCGGTAATGGAGATGATGCAGGCGCTGCGTGCGGAC
Organism: Klebsiella sp. 1SOBk5mer; assembly: GCF_046603115.1. Lineage (NCBI taxonomy): Bacteria > Pseudomonadati > Pseudomonadota > Gammaproteobacteria > Enterobacterales > Enterobacteriaceae > Klebsiella > Klebsiella sp. 1SOBk5mer. The sequence continues at coordinate 118,277 of NZ_JBKIUU010000002.1, forward strand.
GGTCTGGGCACCGCTGACCATAGCGCGCTGGCTTGTTACTACGAAAAGCTGGCGAAAGTGGAAGTGACTCGCTAACAAGAAAAGCTCTGCGCGGCCCGGTGGTTATGCCTGGCGCAACAGTATCAGACTGCCACGGCGGGGCGAGCCTGGACGCGGTATCGGCGCCGTCTTCCGCGTGTTTACCTCGGTTGCGACGCAGGAAGCGGCGTTTCGCGCGCGTTGGACAATATTTCTCGTGCGTCGCGCAATAGCGCTGCCGCCCTGCAGGGCGGGATGACGACAGAGGGATGACAACGGGCGGTAAACCCACTATACTGCGCGCCGAAGCTGACCAGACAGTCGCCGCTTCGTCGTCGTCCTCTTTCGGGGGGAGACGGGCGGAGGGGAGGAAAGTCCGGGCTCCATAGGGCAAGGTGCCAGGTAACGCCTGGGGGGTGTCACAGCCCACGACCAGTGCAACAGAGAGCAAACCGCCGATGGCCCGCGCAAGCGGGATCAGGTAAGGGTGAAAGGGTGCGGTAAGAGCGCACCGCGCGGCTGGTAACAGTCCGCGGCACGGTAAACTCCACCCGGAGCAAGGCCAAATAGGGGTTCATAAGGTACGGCCCGTACTGAACCCGGGTAGGCTGCTTGAGCCAGTGAGCGATTGCTGGCCTAGATGAATGACTGTCCACGACAGAACCCGGCTTATCGGTCAGCTTCACCGCTTTATGTCAAAACCCCGCTTCGGCGGGGTTTTGCTATCTGAATCCGTGACGCAGATGAATGACTGTCCACGACGCTATACTCAAAAGAAAGCGGCTTATCGGTCAGCTTCACCGCTTTATGTCAAAACCCCGCTTCGGCGGGGTTTTTGCTATCTGAATCCGTGACGCGGATGAATGACTGTCCACGACGCTATACCCAAAGAAAGCGGCTTATCGGTCAGTTTCACCTCTTTACGCAAAACCCCGCTTCGGCGGGGTTTTGCTATCTGAATCCGTGACGCGGATGAATGACTGTCCACGACGCTATACCCAAAGAAAGCGGCTTATCGGTCAGTTTCACCGCTTTATGTCAAAACCCCGCTTCGGCGGGGTTTTTGCTATCTGAATCCGTGACGCAGATGAATGACTGTCCACGACGCTATACCCAAAGAAAGCGGCTTATCGGTCAGTTTCACCGCTTTACGTAAAACCCCGCTTCGGCGGGGTTTTTGCTATCTGAATCCGTGACGCAGATGAATGACTGTCCACGATGTTATACCCTAAGAAAGCGGCTTATCGGTCAGTTTCACCTCTTTATGTCAAAACCCCGCTTCGGCGGGGTTTTGCTATCTGAATCCGTGACGCAGATGAATGACTGTCCACGACGCTATACTCAAAAGAAAGCGGCTTATCGGTGAGTTTCAACTATCTCTATAAAACCTCTCGACGAAGGTGTTTATTTTTAATTTCAGTCGGTTGTAAATCAGGTTTGCAGAATATCCACTTTTAAACAGTTTTTTGGCTGCTTTAAACATCGGATTCGTTAATACTGTCACGCTACGATGTTTTATTGTCTATCCGTTAGTCTCCATTCCCTGATTTGCAGCGGTCATCATTCAGCTTAATGGATAGCAGGTTTATAGGTTATCCAGACAGGAGTGATAGACGTGAAAAATGTAGTATTATTCCCGCAGCTCAAATCGGCAATAGCCTGGCTTATCGGTCATGGTGAAACAATTATGCAGTTTGCCTGGAATATCGTGGCAGCGCTGATTATTCTTTTTGTCGGGCGAATGCTTGCAAAAGTCCTCGCTAAAGCCTTCGAGAAAATTCTCTTACGACGCAACGTCGATGCGACAATCGTTCATTTCTTTGCTGCGCTCGTTCGTTATATTACGATGGCTTTTGCGATAATCGCCGCATTAGGTCGGGTAGGGATTGAGACGTCTTCCATCATCGCGGTTATTGGCGCGGCAGGGCTGGCAATTGGTCTGGCGCTGCAAGGTTCGCTTTCTAACTTTGCCGCTGGTGTTCTGTTAGTCACTTTACGTCCTTTTCGGGCCGGCAATTTTGTACAGGTCGGCGCGATTTCTGGTATGGTGCAGTCCGTACATGTTTTTTCAACAACGCTACTAACCGTTGATAATAAAGAAGTTATTATTCCAAATGGTAAAGTCATCGCCGACAGTATTGTGAATTATTCCTGCCATCCTTTTCGGCGAATCGATCTGACCCTCGGCGTGGCCAGCGAGACTAAAATTGTGCAGGTTAAGCAGGTCATTCAGGCTATCATTGATAGTGAAAAGCGAATCGATCAATCTCGTGGTACTACGGTTCGTCTGCTTGAAATGATGCCGGGCACACTTAACTTTACTGTTCGTGTCTGGGTGAAAAATAGCGAATATTGGGAGACTTATTTTGATTTTCTTGAGGCGATTAAAGAAGCGCTCGATGAACATCAGATCACCCTCGCCGCGCAACGGATGGATATTAATTTAACCACCTCGACGTTATCGGACCTAAAAAAATAAACAATGTGGATGTTTAGCTTATAGATCATTTGATCTATGAATGCATTCAACCTCTTTTACAATTATGTTCATGCTTTTTTACACATCGCCATTATTGTTCAGGGAATAATAGTGCGTCTTATCATGACGCACTTATACAGGATAATAAAATGACAAAAGTATCACGAGCTATATTATTGACCGCCGCCGTTGCAGGTTTTTCGCTGGCGGCGCAGGCCGCGGAAGTGACTGCGCCAGCACCCGCTAAGGACCCTATCGTTCAGCACTTAAAACTGACTTCCGATCAGGTGAGCAAAATTAACAGTCTGCATCAGCAAATGGAAAAAAACGTTGAGCAGATTTCACAGCAAGACATTAAAGATGGCGCGCTGATTAACGTGATTGATTCCGGTAAATGGAATGAGAAAGCGGTGAAGGATCAGCTGGCGGCATTCAGTAAAATTGATCAACAGGTACGTTATTATCGCGTGAAGTACTATTTTGATGTGAATCAGGTACTGACGCCAGAGCAGCGCACCCAGGTGAAAAAAGATCTTGCCGACGCGCTGAGTGAATAATGCCATCAGCCCCTTTCGGGGCCGGTATTAGCGGCAGGCCACCAACGATAGCCGAATAATCCATGCTGCAGCTTCAGGCGAGACTTTCTTCATCCCGCAGGCGAATCTCCGCCTCGGCGACGATGGCTTCCAGTTCGCTAAGCATCTCATCATAACCAAAGCTGACGACGCCGACGGTTTCCGGCGGCGTCGGGGCTAGCGGCGTCGGAGACGCCTTTTTTCTGTTTTTCTTCTTACTCACTGACAGACTCCATCCCTTCCGTTGTTACACCGGTAAATCTATCAGCAAAGCGCGCAGCGGCGTATCGGCGACGAGGGTAATGTTAGCTTCGTCACGAATAAATGCCCCATCACCACAGGTGAGAGCCTGTTTGGGTTGTTCCTGCGCGACGGCATGGACGGTGCCGTGGATCGACTGCAGGTAGGCGCGCGGGCCATGCAATTGCACGTTGATCTGCTCACCTTTTTCCAGCGCGATGTGATAGACCCAGGCCTGCTGGCGAAGCTGGAGGCTATTATTCCCCCCATCCGGTGAGGCCAGCAGCTGTAGCGGCGCGTTGGCGACCTCGATTTTCTGCTGCAGCGGGTTTTCCCGCTGCGGGCAGGCATCGAGCCATAGCTGCATTCGCGTTAACGACTGCTCTTTGCTCAGATTGTGCTCGCTATAGCTCACGCCAGGCTGAGTGGCGATAATCAACGCGTCGCCGGCCCTGGCCTGCAGGTGATTGCCGTCGCTGTCGCGATACTCCGCTTCGCCTTCCAGAATCAGGTTCAGGATATCGACCTTGGGATAAGTTCTGGCCTGGAACGAGGCCCCGGGGGCCAGCACTTCCTGATTGAGAACGCGTAAGGACGCGAAGCCCAGTAATTTTGGGTCGAAGTAGTGGCCAAAGGAGAAGGTGTAGCGGGCCTGCAGCCAGCCGAAGTCTGCTTGTCCGCATTGTTTGGCTGTTCGGGTAGTAATCATGTTCTTGACCTCTCTTTACACTAAATCAATGGTAAAGGTATGGACGCTGTATTGTTAGCCAGATATTCTGCCCGGTATGTTCAAATTTCCTGAATGAGAAAGCGATGGCTAAAGAGAGAGCATTAACGCTGGAAGCGTTACGCGTGATGGATGCGATCGACCGTCGCGGGAGCTTCGCTGCCGCGGCTGATGAACTGGGACGCGTGCCTTCCGCCCTGAGCTACACCATGCAAAAACTGGAGGAAGAGCTGGACGTGGTGCTGTTTGACCGCTCGGGTCATCGCACAAAGTTCACCAACGTCGGGCGTATGCTGCTGGAGCGCGGTCGCGTGCTGCTCGAGGCGGCGGACAAGCTCACCACCGATGCCGAAGCCCTGTCTCGCGGCTGGGAAACTCACCTGACGATCGTCACCGAAGCGCTGGTGCCCACGCCGGATCTGTTTCCGCTGATTGAGAAACTGGCGACCAAGTCCAACACCCAGCTGTCGATTATCACCGAGGTGCTGGCCGGCGCCTGGGAGCGGCTGGAGCAGGGGCGGGCGGATATCGTTGTCGCGCCGGATATGCATTTTCGTTCTTCTTCGGAGATTAACTCGCGCAAACTCTATTCGGTGCTCAGCGTGTACGTCGCGGCGCCGGACCACCCGATCCACCAGGAGCCTGAACCGCTCTCCGAGGTCACCCGCGTCAAATACCGTGGCGTCGCGGTGGCGGATACCGCGCGCGAGCGGCCCGTTCTCACCGTTCAGCTGCTGGATAAACAGCCGCGCTTAACGGTGAGCACCATTGAAGATAAGCGTCAGGCGCTGCTGGCCGGATTAGGCGTGGCGACCATGCCCTATCCACTGGTGGAGAAGGATATTGCTGAAGGACGCTTGCGGGTGGTCAGTCCGGAATATACCAATGAAATTGACATTATCATGGCCTGGCGACGGGACAGTATGGGCGAAGCGAAGTCCTGGTGCCTGCGCGAGATCCCTAAGCTGTTTGCCGGCAGATAGTCGAGGACGCTCCTCCCGCTAGCGGGAGGAGCAGGAAGATCAGTAGGAAAAGGGTTTTGGATCGGGCCCGAATCGGTTGTTGCCTTCCGTTCCGCGCTGGCAGTTAAAGATCAGGATCACCAGCCAGCCGATGACCGGGATCAACAGCAGCAGCAGCCACCATGCCGAACGGTCGGTGTCGTGCAGACGACGAAACTGCACCGCCCACCACGGTAAAAAGACCAGTATGCCATAGATGGTCGTCAGAATGCCTTCGCCGCCCGCCCGCTGCCAGCCCAGCATTTTATCGATGATGCTCAATACGCCGGTCAGGATGAGGTTGACCAGAATAAACATCCAGTACTCTTTGCGCCGCGCACGGCCGCCAAATCCTATATAGTTTTTTAATACCTTGAGATACCAGTCCATTTCTACGCCTCAATTAACCGTCAATCACTTGTTTTTTAAGCGATCGCAATAAGAATAGACGTGAATGAATGGTGGGTAAATATCTGTTTTCTGAATTATTGGGCGCCATCACTGGCGCCCGACGGATCAACGGAAGCGCTGGTCGCGACCGTGTGGTTCGCTGAGATCCTGCTGCGGCCCAATGGAGATGATGCCGGTAGGGTTAATGGTTTTATGGCTGCGGTAATAGTGGTGACGAATATGCGGAAAGCTCACCGTCTCCGCGATACCCGGCATCTGGTAGATGTCGCGCAGGAAGCCGTAGAGATTGAGATAATCGCTGATGCGTCGTTTGTCGCATTTAAAATGGGTCACATACACCGGGTCGAAGCGTACCAGCGTCGTCCACAGGCGAATATCCGCTTCCGTCAGCTGATTGCCCGTCAGGTAACGATGCTGACCGAGGATCTGCTCCAGCCGCTCCAGCGAGGTAAACACCGCATCCACCGCTTCGTCGTAAGCCTGCTGACTGGTGGCAAAGCCGGCTTTATACACGCCGTTATTGACGTTGTCATAGATCCAGCCGTTCAGTTCATCGATTTTTTCCCGCAGCGCCGGCGGGTAGTAATCCCCGGCTCTGGCGCCCAGGCCATCGAAGGCGGTATTAAACATACGGATGATTTCTGCCGACTCATTGCTGACGATGGTCTGCTGTTTTTTATCCCATAGTACCGGGACGGTGACGCGACCGGTGTAGTGCGGGTCGGCGTGCAGATACAGCTGATAGAGAAAATCGTGCTGATAAAGGGTGTCACCGGTGGCTTCCGGGAAGCTGTCGTCAAAAGTCCAGCCGTTTTCCAGCATCAGCGGATTGACCACGGAGACAGGGAGAAAAGGCTCCAGTCCTTTCAGCTTACGCATAATTAACGTGCGATGCGCCCACGGGCAGGCGAGAGAGACGTACAGATGATAGCGATCTTTTTCCGCCGCAAATCCCCCTTCACCACTCGGTCCGGCCGCGCCATCGGCGGTGAGCCAGTTACGGAAGGCGGAAACGGAACGCTTAAAACGCCCACCGGTGGATTTTGTGTCATACCAGGTATCCTGCCAGACGCCGTCGACTAATTGTCCCATCTTTATTCCTCCTTCAGACTTCAGATAGCAAAAGCGAGGAGTGGTCTCCTCGCTTTTTCATTCAGTATAGTGCGCTTACCATTTCTTATTCAGTACACGGTCGATACTGAAGGCGCCCGGTCCGGTAATGGCCAGCAGCAGGTAACCGCCAGCGATGGTCAGGTTTTTCATGAACATCAGGGAGTTCACGCCTTCCGCAAAGTTGCTGTGGAACAGGAACGCGGTCAACAGCGTAAAGCCTGCGGTGAACAGCGCGGTGGTCCGGGTCAGGAAACCGAACAGAATCGCCAGTCCGCCGCCGAATTCAAGGAGAATGGTCAGCGGCAGCAGCGCACCCGGTACGCCCATGGCTTCCATATACTGCTGGGTTCCCGCATAACCGGTGATTTTGCCCCATCCTGCAGTGATAAACAGAATCGGCATCAGAATGCGCGCTACCAGTACACCAACATCTTCTAATTTTTTCATTTCTTACTCCAGAAAACCCAAAGGGCGGCGGTTTTGTTTTTTAGCGCAATCCCGCGTAGTTACGCGGTGTTGCTGTCGATGGAGAGGATAGTAGCGAGGCGGAGAGGGAATTGTTAGCAAGGAAAACTGTAGATCTAGTTCAAAGTTTCTGAGTAATCGGTAAGAGGGGGCGAAAAATGCCTCAACGCGATAGGTCACGACCGGCGCTGGTAAAGGCCTGGCCGGGCGGAATGGCATGGGATCAGAGGGCTGGCTGACCGCGGATGGCGGCCAGGGGGCAAGTTTTTACGCGCGGCGTTGCGTATCGGGCGAGGAAGTGGCAGAGCGGGGCGCCGGGAAAAGCGCCCGCGCTCCGGGCGGCTAACGGACTGCCGACTGGCGCAGGATCCCGCGGACCAGCCGCCAGGTACTCCATAAACCCAGTCCGCGTTTGGTCCAGCGCATTAAAAAATGCGGGTGTCGGACGGACCACACGGCCATCAGACCGCTGCCCACCATCAGCCACGAACGTAAACTAAGCAGCGTATGCCAGCCGCGGTCTAAGGGCGCAGTCGCTTCCAGCCAGTGGCGGCGACAGGCGCTCAGCTCCAGCCGTTGCTGCTGGATCTGGCGCAGCAGCTGCGCCTTTTGCCGTTCACGCTCCTGTCGGCCATTCATGGTTTATCTTCCTCCAGAAGGGCACGGTCGTTCTCCAGCTCTCTTCGCGTCAGGCGCAGCAGCGTGGAGCGTCGCGCCTTACGTAAGGTAAGGATACCGACAATCGCGGCGGCGAGAAGCAGCACGACGGTGGTGGCGATCATGACGTGCAGGCGGTACTGAGCGTCAACGGCCCAGATAACCAGCACCAGCAGACTCATGAGGCCAAACGCGGCAAACAGCAGCGTCAGTCCGGTCATGATCAGCAGCTGGAAGAGGTTGGCTTTCTCCTCCTCCAGCTCCACGACGACCAGGCGCAGCCGTGTTTCCACCATTTCGACCAGCAGCGTAACGATACGCTGGCCAATGGAGAAGACGCGCTGACCCGGCCCCTGCGTGTGTTGAGTATTCGCCATAATCAGCGACGCGACAGCAGGACACCCAGCACCAGCCCGACGGCGGCGCCAATCCCGACCCCTGTCCACGGATTTTCGCGAACATAATCATCCGCTCGCGCGGCGGTCTCACGAGTTTGACGCAGAATCGCTTCGCTGGTCTCACCCAGACGGGCGCGGCTTTCTTTCAGCGCGCTCTCGGCTTTACTGCGCAGTTTACCCATCTCTTCTTTCGACTTGTCCGCCGAGGAATTCAGTACTTCCTCCAGGGTGTCCGCCAGCGTTTTCAGTTCTGCACGAAGGTCGTCAGTCACATTCTCTTTAGCCATGTCGTTCTCCTGTAGCGTGGTCCGTATTGCGAAAGTTAATAGTGATTAGTAATCCCGAGACTCCAGCGTTTTCAACTCCTGTTGCGCTTCATTGAGTTTATGCTGGCGTTTGTTGATTTTGTCCGCATCGCCTTTCTTCCGGGCTTCCTGCAGATCGCGCTGACGTTCAGCGATCTCTTCCCGCTGTTTGGCAATTTTTTGCTGATGATCGGCTTTGAGTTTACTGTCGCTGCAGTTCTCCCGTACCTGGCGTAGCGCGGTATTTAGCCCATCAATGCGACTTTGATTGTGATGCTTTTCGGCATAGCTGATCTCTCGTTGAATATCCTGCTCTTTTTCCTGGCAGGGAGAGGCGGCTATGGCGCTGGCGCTAAGTGAAGACAGGGCCAGAAGCAGAGCGATGCGGTGTTTCATGGATAGTACCTTCCATTGTCTTAGGGGATACCCGGAGGATAAACCCGTTCCCGTTGGTAAACGTGAATGCGTTGATTCACGCAGGTTTAAGCATAGTAACAAATGCGGGAAACCACCAGACTGCGTTGAAAACGCAGTCTGACGGCCGTTTACCCGAGCCGATGCGGCGCGTCGCGCAGGCGGGATAACCAGGCGGTGGGCGAGTTATCGTCTTCCAGCAAGGCGATAATATAACCATGAGGCAGAGCGCGGCCGAGAACCTCTTTCGCCGCCGCGCCCTGGGCGGTGGAATCAAACTTAATCAGCAGGCCATCCTTTTGCGGCGTAATGCTCTTGAAGCGGATACCGTTGGCGTCGAGGTGATGCCAGACGGAGAAACCATCCGGCATACTGACGCCCTGGCCAACCGGACGGATCGCCAGCGTGGCCTCCTGCTGCTGCACCGCCAGCCAGAGCCAGAACAGCGCGCAGAGCAGAAGAGAGCCACCCAGCAGCCAGCTGAGCTGGCGCAGGGAAGGGCGTTTTATGACCATCATTAGCCCCGGCTTCTGTATTTTTTCTTCCACAGCACCACCAGCGAGCCGACCAGTCCGAAGACCAACAGCGCAACCGGCAGGAGCATCAGGCAGGACATCAGCTGATCTTCATACTTAAGGAATACCGGGGTTTTGCCCAGCAGATAGCCCAGCGAGGTCAGGATGAGCACCCACAGCAGGCCGCTCATCCAGTTAAAGAACTGAAAGCGGGCGTTATTGAGGCCGGAAAGCCCGGCGATGGTCGGCAGCAGCGTGCGCACGAAGGCGATGAAGCGGCCGATCAGCAGCGCGGAGAGCCCATGTTTATGAAACAGGTGATGCGCGCGCTGATGATAGTGAGAAGGCAGATGCGACAGCCAGTTTTGCACGATCCGCGTATTGCCCAGCCAACGCCCCTGGATGTAGCTCAGCCAGCAGCCGAGGCTGGCGGCGGCAGTGAGCAGCAGCAACGTTTCCGGAAAGCCCATCGCCCCTTTGGCGATCAGCACGCCCACGAGCACAAGCAGGCTGTCCCCCGGCAAAAACGCGGCAGGCAGTAACCCGTTCTCAAGGAACAAAATCATAAACAAGACAAAATACAGCATGCCAATCATGGAGGGATTCGCGAGCGTTTCGTAATCCTGAGCCCACAAGGCATTCAATAACTGGGTTAATAGTTCCATTCACGATTCCTGGTACATCGGTTAACGGCACGTCTGAGCGCGCGGCATGTAGGGCGACAAGATTTTTATGAGATTATGGTCGCTGCTTCGGCGCTCTGAACGCTTCCCTGTATAAAATTGAAGTAAGTCGATACCTACTCCCAGAACGGCAAAATGCATCTAATTGTAACAAATCACCTGACTTTCCGTCAGAGAAATTGCAAGGTGTTGCTCGTTGATTTTGCTGATTGCGGCGATGGGAGGCGAGAGGATTTACACAGGCTGACACTATATATGTTTTGCTTACCCCAGCCTGTCTGGGGAACAGGCGCGCAGGGGCCGCGCGCCGGGGAGATAAAGGCTTATTTCGCGCCGTTGGCCGCTGTATCGAGATGAACCACCGGGTTTTCGGCAAATAAGTAGCGATCGGCATTAAATTCAAAGTCGTCGCTGGTTTCGTTAAACAGCATTTGCTTGGTATTTTCCAGATGCTGCCACATCGCCAGTTTGGCGGCGTTCGGATCTTTACGCAGCAGAGCCTTCAGGATCTGATCGTGGTCGTCGCACCAGTTATCGACGGTGCGCAGATCGATATGCTCATGCAGCTTTTTCCAGTACGGGTTATGCACGCGCTGGGTCCACATTTTTTCCACGATCGCCGCCAGGGCGCTATTCTGCGTGGCCAGCGCCACCTGGACGTGAAACTGCAGATCCCATTCGGAGTCGCGGAAACACTTCTCGTTGCGCGCTTTCTCCTGAATCTCCATCAGCTTCATGATGTCCTGCTTGGTCACCTGAGTGGCCGCGAATTCGGCGATATTGCTTTCAATAAGCTGCCGCGCCTGCAGCAGCTCAAAGGGGCCATAGTTGGCGAACTCCAGGCTTTCATCGGCCACCTGCTGGTATTTCGGATGGTTGGAGATGACGTGAATGCCCGACCCTTTGCGGACTTCGACATAGCCTTCCACTTCCAGCATGATAATGGCTTCACGAACCACGGTGCGGCTAACGTTTTTTTCATCGGCGATAAAGCGCTCGGCGGGCAGCTTATCCCCTACAAGGTAGACACCTTGTTCGATGCGCGTCTTCAGCTCAGCGGCAAGTTGCTGATAAAGACGGCGTGGTTCAATGATTTCCATATTCGCTCCCGCAAGATGGCGACAATATTCGATTTGTTATACCACTTTTACGCGATTTCCACCACTGGCAGGGATGAAAAAGCCGCCTGAGAAGGCGGCTTGGCAGGCGATCACCTCAGCATAAGCGTCTCTAACTCTGGGTGGCCGGTTTGCGGCTGCTAAGCGGCGTCGTGTCATCGTCAGCCGGTTTGTTTTTCAGCACCGTCCAGATGACCAGCGCGCCCAGCAGGTCAAAGACCGCCAGTACCGCAAACAGCGGGCTGAAACCGATGGTGTCTGCCAGCGCGCCGACGACCAGGGCGAACATGGTGCTCGCCAGCCAGGCGGCCATCCCGGTCAGACCGTTGGCGGTAGCGACTTCGTTACGGCCAAAGACGTCGGAAGAGAGGGTAATCAGCGCCCCGGACAGCGCCTGGTGAGCAAACCCGCCGATGCACAGCAGGGCAATCGCCACGTACGGGCTGGTGAACAGGCCGATCATCCCCGGGCCAATCATCAGCAGGGCGCCCATGGTGACCACCATTTTACGCGACACGATCAGGTTAACGCCGAACCAGCGCTGGAACAGCGGCGGCAGGTATCCACCGACGATGCAGCCGAGGTCGGCGAACAGCATCGGCATCCAGGCGAACATCGCGATCTCTTTCAGGTTAAAGCCGTAAACCTTAAACATGAACAGCGGGATCCAGGCGTTAAAGGTCCCCCAGGCCGGCTCGGCGAGGAAGCGCGGCAGGGCGATACCCCAGAACTGACGGTTGCGCAGGATCTCCCACGGCGACATTTTCTTCGCATTATTGGTCTGGTGTTGAGACTCCTGGCCGCCAATGATGTAGTCGCGTTCTTCGTCAGATAATTTCTTCTGGTCGCGCGGGTGTTTGTAGAAGATCAGCCAGGCGATGGCCCAGGCGAAGCTCAGAACCCCGGAGATAATGAACGCCATCTGCCAGCTGTGCATGACGATCGCCCACACCACCAGCGGCGGCGCGATCATGGCGCCGATAGAGGAACCTACGTTGAAGTAGCCCACCGCGATAGAGCGCTCTTTTGCCGGGAACCATTCGGAGCTGGCTTTCAGCCCGGCGGGGATCATCGCCGCTTCCGCCGCGCCCACCGCGCCGCGGGCCAGCGCCAGTCCGCCCCAGCTGCCGGCGAGGGCGGTCGAGCCGCAGAATATCGCCCAGGCGATAGCGAAGAAGGCATAGCCGACTTTAGTCCCCAGAATATCAAGGACATAACCTGCGACAGGCTGCATGACGGTATAGGCAGCGGAATAGGCTGCAATGATATAGGAGTACTGTTGGGTCGAGATGTGTAACTCTTCCATCAGCGTCGGCGCGGCCGCCGCCACGGTGTTACGGGTCAGGTAGCCCAGCACGGTGCCCAGCGTCACCAGTGCGATCATGTACCAACGTAACCCTTTAATTTTACGCATGTAAACCTCATCGTCTGTAATTTCTCCGCACCAGGTGCGGCCTCTCCTGACGGCGATACGCGGTCGGGAAAGCGAAACGGAGGGTTCAGGAGGGCGGTCCCCTCTGGCCCGAACCTTACCATCAGTTGTTATGTAAAAAGTCGGTATCCATTCCGTATAAGCCGATGCCATAAACACCGGTAAAGCATTCCGTCGGTTTATATGTTGCGACGGCAGAAAGATAACTTGTCATACAACTTTAAAAGTTGAGTGCTGTCACAAAAGCGGGAAAGTTAGTGTGGTCTTTATGATTGGCGAAGAAAGCCAGATACGGCGCGCTCTGGCGAGATGTTTGCCGCGCGCAGGCGGTTTTTTTTATCAGCGTTTATTGATCTAACTCACGAAAAACAGTTCGGTCTGTAGAAATTGGTGTGATAACTTTGTCAGCATTGTAGTCAATCATCTGAAAGGCTCCCGCTCCGGAGCGAAGAGGACACACGAATGACACCGTTTATGACCGAAGATTTTCTACTCGATAGCGAATTTGCCCGCCGCCTGTACCACGATTACGCCAAAGATCAGCCTATTTTCGACTACCATTGCCACCTTCCGCCGCAGCAGGTTGCCGAAAATTACCGTTTCAAAAATCTGTATGACATCTGGCTGAAAGGCGATCACTATAAATGGCGCGCGATGCGCACCAACGGCGTGCCGGAGCGTCTGTGTACCGGTGATGCCTCCGATCGCGAGAAATTTGACGCCTGGGCAGCCACCGTGCCTCACACGATTGGCAACCCGTTATACCACTGGACCCATTTAGAGCTGCGTCGCCCATTTGGTATTACAGGTAAGCTGCTGTCGCCTTCCACCGCCGATGAGATCTGGGACCAGTGCAATGCGTTACTGGCCCAGGACGCCTTCTCCGCCCGCGGGATCATGAAGCAGATGAATGTGAAGATGGTCGGCACCACCGACGATCCGATTGATTCCCTGGAACACCATGCGGTTGTCGCTAAAGACACTTCATTTGATATCAAGGTGTTGCCGAGCTGGCGCCCGGATAAAGCGTTCAACATCGAGCAGGCGACCTTCAATGACTATATGGCTAAGCTGGGTGAAGTGTCCGACACCGATATTCGCCGTTTTGCGGACCTGCAAAGCGCGCTGACCAAACGTCTGGACCACTTTGCCGCTCACGGTTGCAAAGTCTCCGACCACGCCCTGGACGTGGTGCTGTTTGCGGAAGCGACTGACGCCGAGCTGGACGCCATTCTGGCGCGTCGCCTGGCTGGCGAAACCCTCAGCGAACGCGAAGTGGCGCAGTTCAAAACCGCGGTGCTGGTGTTCCTCGGCGCAGAGTATGCCCGTCGCGGCTGGGTGCAGCAGTACCACATCGGCGCGCTGCGCAATAACAACCTGCGTCAGTTCAAACTGTTAGGCCCGGACGTTGGCTTTGACTCGATCAACGATCGCCCGATGGCTGAAGAGCTGTCTAAGCTGCTGAGCAAGCAGAACGAAGAGAACCTGCTGCCGAAAACCATTCTCTACTGCCTGAACCCGCGCGATAACGAAGTGCTGGGCACCATGATCGGTAACTTCCAGGGCGAAGGGATGCCGGGCAAGATGCAGTTCGGCTCCGGCTGGTGGTTCAACGATCAGAAAGACGGCATGGAGCGGCAGATGACCCAGCTGGCGCAGCTCGGCCTGCTGAGCCGCTTTGTCGGGATGCTGACCGACAGTCGCAGCTTCCTTTCCTACACCCGCCACGAATACTTCCGTCGTATTCTGTGCCAGATGATCGGCCGTTGGGTGGCCGCCGGCGAAGCGCCTGCGGATATCGCGCTGCTGGGCGAGATGGTGAAAAACATTTGCTTTAACAATGCGCGTGACTATTTCGCCATTGAACTGAACTAAGACCAGAGGTCGGTTGATATGCAATACATCAAAATCCATTCGCAGGATAACGTCGCGGTCGCGCTGGCGGATATGACGGCCGGTAGCGTGGTGACGATCGACAATGACCCGGTCACCCTCGGTCAGGATATCGTTCGCGGACACAAGTTTGCACTGCGCGCTATCGCGAAAGGGGAAAACGTCGTTAAGTATGGGTTGCCGATTGGCCATGCGCTGGCGGATATCGCGCCGGGCGAGCATGTCCATGCGCACAATACGCGCACCAATCTCAGCGACCTTGACGCGTATCGCTATCAACCGGAGCAGGTTGCCCAACCGCCGCAGCCAGCGGATCGCGAAGTGCAGATTTATCGTCGCGCCAATGGCGACGTCGGGGTGCGCAATGAGCTATGGATCCTGCCGACCGTCGGCTGCGTCAACGCCATGGCCCGTCAGATGCAGAACCGTTTTCTGAAAGAGGCGAACGGCGCCGAAGATATCGATGGGGTGCATCTCTTCAGCCATACCTACGGTTGCTCACAGCTCGGGGACGACCACATCAACACCCGCACCATGCTGCAGAATATGGTCCGCCATCCGAACGCCGGAGCGGTGCTGGTGGTGGGCCTTGGCTGTGAAAACAACCAGGTGGATGCTTTTCGCGAAACGCTGGGCGAGTATGATCCGCAGCGCGTGCACTTTATGGTTTGTCAGCATCAGGACGATGAAGTGGAGGCAGGGGTGGCGCATCTCCACCAGCTGTATGACGTGATGCGTCAGGATAAACGTCAGCCGGGCAAGCTGAGCGAGCTGAAGTTTGGCCTCGAGTGCGGTGGGTCGGACGGCCTGTCCGGCATCACCGCTAACCCGATGCTGGGGCGCTTCTCAGACTATGTGATCGCCAACGGCGGCACCACCGTGCTGACCGAAGTGCCGGAGATGTTCGGCGCCGAACAGCTGCTGATGAGCCACTGCCGCGACGAAGCGACCTTCGACAAGCTGGTGACCATGGTCAATGACTTTAAGCAGTACTTTATCGCTCACGACCAGCCTATTTACGAAAACCCTTCGCCGGGCAACAAGGCCGGGGGGATCACCACCCTCGAAGATAAGTCGCTGGGCTGTACCCAGAAAGCGGGCTCCAGCCAGGTGGTGGATGTCCTGCGCTACGGCGAGCGTCTGAAGGTACATGGTCTGAACTTGCTGAGCGCGCCGGGCAATGATGCTGTCGCCACCAGCGCGCTGGCCGGCGCCGGCTGCCATATGGTGCTGTTCAGCACCGGCCGCGGCACGCCGTACGGCGGCTTTGTGCCGACGGTAAAAATCGCCACCAACAGCGAGCTGGCGGCAAAGAAAAAGCACTGGATCGACTTCGATGCCGGACAGCTGATCCACGGCAAAGCGATGCCGCAGCTGCTGGAGGAGTTCGTGGACACCATTGTGGCTTTCGCCAACGGCAAACCGACCTGTAATGAGCAGAATGACTTCCGCGAGCTGGCCATCTTTAAAAGCGGTGTTACCCTGTAAAGGCGCATTCATATTGGCGCCCGGGCGGCGTTGATCGCGCATTGGCCTGATAGCGCAGCGTCATCGGGTAAGCAACAGCGGCGTTTCAGCCTGTGAAGCGCCGTTTGTTTTTTTCTCTCAGGGAGCTTTCATGACCGCATATTGGCTGGCCCAGGGGGTCGGCGTCATCGCCTTTCTTATCGGCATTACCACCTTTATCAACCGCGACGAACGTCGCTTCAGGCTTCAGCTGGCGGTCTATAGCGGCGTTATCGGCGTCCATTTCTTCCTGATGGGCGCCGCGCCTGCCGGGATGAGCGCCGGGCTTAATGCGCTCCGCACGGTCATTTCCCTGCGCACCCGCAGCCTGTGGGTGATGACGATCTTTATCCTGCTGACGCTGATCCTCGGCCTTGGCAAGCTGCAGCATGCTATGGAGCTGCTGCCGATTATTGGCACTGTCGCCAGCACCTGGGCGCTGTTTCGCTGTAAAGGGCTGACCGTCCGCTGCGTGATGTGGTGCTCCACCGCCTGCTGGGCGACGCATAACCTGTGGCTGGGTTCCATCGGCGGGACGCTGATTGAAGGCAGCTTCCTGATCGTCAACGGCCTGAACATTATTCGCTTCCGCCGGATGCAAAAGCGGGGTATCGACCCGTTCAGGGTTGAAAACGCGGTGCAGGAAGAGAGCCCCTCCGCACGGTAGCGGAGGGGAAAGGCATTAGCTACGCAGGGCGTTTTTCGCCAGCTGGTCGTCTTCCGCCATGCAGGCGGCGGCGGTAAACAGGGCGTCGGTGGAGGAGTTCAGCGCGGTTTCGCAAGAATCCTGCAGCACCCCGATGATAAAGCCGACGGCAACCACCTGCATCGCCACATCGTTCGGAATACCAAACATATTACAGGCCAGCGGGATCAGCAGCAGCGAACCGCCCGCCACGCCGGAGGCGCCGCAGGCGCACAGCGAAGCGACCACGCTCAGCAACAGCGCCGTCGGCAGATCCACCGGAACATTCAGCGTATGGACCGCCGCCAGCGTCAGCACGGTGATCGTGATTGCCGCGCCCGCCATATTGATGGTTGCCCCCAGCGGAATGGAGACCGAATAGGTATCGCGATCCAGGTTCAGCTTCTCACACAGCGCCATATTCACCGGAATATTAGCGGCGGAGCTGCGGGTGAAAAACGCGTAGACGCCGCTTTCGCGCAGGCAGGTCAGCACCAGCGGATAGGGGTTGCGGCGGAGCTTCCAGAACACCAGCAGCGGATTAATCACCAGCGCCACCAGCAGCATACAGCCCACCAGCACCAGCAGCAGCTGGGCGTAACCCCACAGGGTTTCAAAACCGGTAGTCGCCAGGGTGGAAGAGACCAGACCGAAGATCCCCAGCGGCGCAAAGCGGATCACCACTTTAACGATAAAGGTCACCGCGTGGGAGACATCGTTGATCAGGTTTTTAGTGCTGTCGTTACCCTGGCGCAGGGCGAAGCCAAGGCCCACCGCCCACACCAGAATACCGATATAGTTGGCGTTCAGCAGGGCGTCGATCGGGTTGGACACCATGCTCATTAGCAGGCCGCGCAGCACCTCAACAATCCCCGACGGCGGCGTGATGCTGTCGGCGGCGGTGGTTAAGTGCAGGGTCGAGGGAAAGACAAAACTGAACAACACCGCGGTCAGCGCCGCGCTGAAGGTGCCCAGCAGATAGAGAAACAGAATGGGGCGGATACTGGTTTTTTGTCCGTGCTGATGGTTGGCGATCGAGGCCATGACGAGCATCAATACCAGCACCGGCGCTACCGCCTTCAACGCGCCGACGAACAGGGTCCCCAGCAGGCCGACGGCGATGGCCGCAGGCTTAGAGACCAGCGCCAGCAGCACGCCAAGTACCAGGCCGACTAAAATTTGTTTCACCAGGCTGCCTTGTGCCAGGCGGGAAAGCCACCCTGATGAGGGAGTGCGTGTGGTCATAATTCATTCCTTCCAGTGATGTAGCAAGCCATCCCAGCCACGTATTATTTGTTACGTTTATGTCAGGATGTAAGTATATGTTTGCATAGTCGAGTATACGGAAAGAATGACGGGCGGGAAGCGCAAAATACTGTGATTTTAATCTGGATCTTATTTTTTAACTATGTAGCAACATAATTGTGACATGAGCAGGCATTATCGTTACGAAAAGATCTGCTATAGCCGATTACCGCGCCGCCAGCGGGGGCCGACGGCGCGCCAGGCAGGTTACTCAGGCAGTTTGCGCTGCTTGTCGTGCTGCTTGTTGACCCAGGCGTTAATCAACAGCGTGACGGTCAGGATACCACCCACGACCCCCAGCGAGATGGCGACCGGGATATGGTAGAAATCGACGATCAGCATCTTCACGCCAATAAACACCAGGATCACCGACAGGCCATATTTGAGCATCGAGAAGCGCTCAGCGACCCCCGCCAGCAGGAAGTACATGGCGCGCAGGCCGAGAATGGCAAACAGGTTCGAGGTCAGCACGATAAACGGGTCGGTGGTGACCGCGAAGATCGCCGGGATACTGTCGACGGCGAATATCACATCGCTTAGCTCGACCAGAATCAACACCAGCAGCAGCGGCGTGGCGAACAGCACCCCGTTTTTACGGGTGAAGAAGCGCTCGCTCTCGATTTTATCGGTCATTCGCAGATGGCTGCGGATCCAGCGCACCAGCGGTTTGTCGCCGATGCCGGAATCGTCCTCTTTCGCCAGCGCCATCTTCACGCCGGTAAACAGCAGGAAGGCGCCGAAGACGTACAGCAGCCAGTCGAACTGGGAGATAAGCCAGCTGCCGGCGAAGATCATAATGGTGCGCAGAACAATCGCCCCGAGGACGCCATACACCAGCACCCGGCGCTGCAGAGCAGGCGGCACGGCGAAGTAGCTGAACAGCATCAGCCAGACGAAGACGTTATCGACTGCCAGCGCTTTTTCAATCAGATAGCCGGTGAGGAAGGCCAGGGCCTGCGGATCGGCGACGGCGCGGCCCTGGGTTTGCACCAGGTACCACCAGAACGCGGCGTTAAACAACAGAGAAAGTGTGACCCAGAGGATAGACCAGCCAGCGGCCTGCTTCATGGTCATGCTATGCGAACCGCGTCGTCCCTGAAGCAGCAGGTCGATCGCCAACATGATCGCGACGACGACAGCGAATCCACCCCATAGCAACGGCGTGCCGACAGTATTCATTTGATATTCCTTACATAAAAACAAAAACGGCTGACGTCGGAAGACGGCAGCCGCTGCGCTTTTATGCATAGACCTCGCCTTCCGGCAAGGTCTCACTTACAACAACCAAAGTTCATCGCGATGGGCTTTGGTAATTGCCCGGCGACCGGATGCGGTGTTACACGCATCGTAATGACGATCGGCCGGCAAGGAAGTTACTCCCCTTTGCTCGTAACAAAATATGTCACGGGGCGGTTTTCGTCAATGGCGGCCAGACGGGCCTTTACACTCTTTTACGCCAGCGGCTGCGTATCGGCCGGGAAGATCACCCCGGTCTGGCGACGAATTTCGCTCGACAGTTTCGCCGTGATACGGCTCACTGCCAGGCCCGGATGGTCGACATCGTCTGTTTCCACCAGCCGCGCGAAGGTCTCCGCCTCGTACAGCATAGTATTGATATGCTGCGGCTGCGTCAGGTCCTGGGCTTTGCCGCCGCGCGGCACAAACGCCAGCTTCTGGCACTCGGAGATTTTTTCGATCACTAATACGCCGTCTTCGCCCTGAATTTCACTGGGGATCGCCGAGTCGCTCACCTTGGAATGATGCAGCGTCACGTCGAAGTCGCCGTAGCTCAGCACCACGGTGCCCTGGGCGTCCACGCCGCTGTCCAGCAGGCTGGCGGTGGCATGAACAGCCCGCGGTTCGCCCCACAGCGCCACAGCGGACGCCAGGCAATAGAAGCCGATATCCATAATCGAACCGTTGGAGAACGCCGGATTAAAGGTGTTGGGGTTTTCGCCGTCGAGGTAGCGCTGGTAGCGCGAAGAGTACTGGCAGTAGTTAATGAAGGCTTTACGCAGTTTACCCACTTTGCCGAGGGTTTCCTTCAGCAGCAGAAAGTTGGGCAGGCTGGCGGTTTTGAAGGCTTCAAACAGCACCACGTTGTTGGCTTTCGCCACCGCGATGGCCGCCTCGACCTCCTGCAGATTCGACGCCAGCGGTTTTTCGCAAATGACGTGCTTTTTGTGGCTCAGGAACAGCCGCGTCTGCGGGAAGTGCAGGGAGTTCGGGCTGGCGATATATACCGCGTCAATGGCGTCGCTTTGCGCCAGCGACTCCAGCGAGGTAAACAGATGCTCGACCGGATAGTCATTGGCGAAGGCTTGCGCCTGTTCGAGGCTGCGGGAGTAGATGGCGGTAAGTTTATATTTGCCGGTTTCATGGGCGGCATCGACAAACTGCTTAGTGATCCAGTTTGTGCCAACAACTGCGAAACGTATCATAAACGGTGACGAACTCCATTAAAGGGAACCTGTCGTCACTCTATCATGCCCCCATGACAAAACCAGTGCGTGACTACGCAGAACGATTTAACGAAAGGTGCGTCAGCCACAGGCGGGTGTCGAACTCCAGCTGATGGTACTGCGGCTCCATATGGCAGCACAGCTGGTAGAAGGCTTTGTTGTGCTCCTTCTCTTTCAGATGCGCCAGTTCATGGACCACGATCATCCGCAAAAAGTCCTCCGGCGCGTCGCGAAATACCGTCGCCACGCGGATCTCCGCTTTGGCTTTCAGCTTGCCGCCCTGAACGCGGGAAATGGCGGTATGCAGGCCGAGCGCATTGTTCAGCACGTGGATCTTACTGTCATACATCACTTTGTTGATCGGCACCGCGCCGCGCAGAAAGCGGTTTTTCAATTCCTGAGTGTACTGATATAGCGCTTTATCGCTGTTAACGTCGTGCCCATGCGGATAGCGCTTTTGCAGCACCTCTCCAAGGCGGTTTTGCTCGATTAATGTGGTCACCTGCGCCAGCAGCGATTCAGGATAGCCCTGTAAATAAATGAGTTTTGTCATCGTCTTATCATTATGTCTGTCAGGAGGGCAGTTCAGCCACGGTCATGGTAAAGACCAGCGGCGCGGGTCCCGCATTCCGGTACCCGTGTTCTGTTTCGGTACGGGCCACCGCGGATTCCCCGGCCGCCACCGTGCGGCAGGTTTCGCCAAGCGTCAGCGTCAGCGCGCCGGCTTCCACGTGCAGCAGCTCGAAGGTCGTCGCCGGATGGCCGGGCGAGGTAAAGGCTTCGCCGGGCTGCATCTCCCAGCGCCACAGCTCAATCATATTCGGCCCGGCGGTGCCGGCGAGGAGCCTGGCGCTGCCCCCCAGCGGGCCTTGCCAGAGGGTGGGGATCTGCTCGGCGGGAATAATATGCAACGCGGGTTCGCTAGCCACATTGACAATATCCGCCACCGAGACGCCCAGCGCGGCGGCGAGTTTGCAGAGGATCGCAATGCTGGGGTTGGCGGCCTCTTTTTCCATCTCGACCAGCATGCCTTTGCTGATGCTGGCCCGGCGCGACAGCTCGTCCAGCGACATTTTTTTCGCTTTACGGTAGGCCTTCAGCCGCGTGGCGACGGCGCGACTTACCTGGTCGACATCAGATCCTGAATCGGTCGTTATATTGACTTTTACGTTCATTGGTCACTATGATGAAACAAATTGGTCATTACAGGATTATCGAATGCGTAGCGTAACGCCGTCAATCGAATCTGCGGTCAGCCGCCTGGCGCCGGGCTTTCGGGCATTAAGTATTGTGGTGGAGAGCGCGCCGGTGGCCAATCCCGCCGTCGCGGAACAGGCGCTGGCCGAGGCCTGCCTGGCGGTGCAGCAGGATGATGTGCCCTGGGCGCAAGCGCACCTGGCGGCATGGGATGAAGCGTTCAGCGCCTTCGGCGCGAAGGCGAAACGTACCCCCTGTTCGGCGCAGGCGCTGCGCAAGCGGGTGCTGAAGGAGGGGAGCCTGCCGGCCATCGATCCGGTGGTGGATATCTACAACGCGATCAGCATTCGCTATGCCATCCCGGTCGGTGGGGAAAATCTGGCCGCCTACCGTGGCGAACCGCGACTGGCCATTGCCCGCGGCGATGAGCCATTCGATACGCTAAAATCGGCAGAGCCGGTGGTGGAATATCCGGAGCCGGGCGAAGTCATCTGGCGGGATGATATAGGCGTAACCTGCCGACGCTGGAACTGGCGGCAGGGCGTACGCACCCGGCTGGACAGCGGCGCGCAGACGATGTGGTTTATTCTCGAAAGCCTGCCGGCGATGCCGTTGTCGGCCCTGCATGAGGCGGGAGAGCGGCTGGTAGGCTATCTGCAGCAGCTCATGCCCGGCGCCCGCGCCTCGATAACGCTGCTGCGAGCCGATGACGAGGGCGATCTACGCTGAGCGGCGATGATCAGCGATCTCTCTTCAACTGGACAGGATTTGCGTATAAACTCGCGGGTTTTACTATTCCGGAGGCGGAGAGGCGATGAGCCAGGCAGAGTTAAACGGTGAGTTATTCACATTAGAGCGGTTCCCACCTAACGCTGAAGAAGAAGCGCTTCAGGCGTGGGAAGCGGCGGATGAATATCTGCTGCAACAGGTGAATGACGTCGACGGCCTGACGCTCATCTTCAACGATGGCTTCGGCGCGCTCGCCTGCGCGCTGGCGGAACGCAACCCGGTGAGCATCAACGACTCCTTTATCTCCGAGCTGGCGACCCGCCACAACCTGCGGATGAACGGCATTGATGAAGAGAGTGTGCGTTTTCAGGATAGCCTGAGCCCGCTGCCGGCCGCGCCGGCGCTGGTGCTGATTAAGGTGCCAAAGCAGCTGGCGCTGCTGGAACAGCAGCTTCGCGCCCTGCGCGAAGTGGTGACGCCGGAAACCCGCATTATCGCCGCGGCGAAAGCGCGCGATGTGCATAACTCGACGCTGGCGCTGTTTGAAAAAATCCTCGGCACCACCACCACCTCGCTGGCGTGGAAAAAAGCGCGTCTGATCCACTGCGTTTTCACCGCCCCTGAGCTTGCCGATGCGCCGCAAACCTACAGCTGGAAGCTGGACGGCACGCCGTGGACCATCCACAACCATGCCAACGTCTTTGCCCGCAGTGGTCTGGATATCGGTGCGCGCTTCTTCCTGCAGCATTTACCGTCTGATTTAGAAGGCGAGATCGCCGATCTCGGCTGCGGCAACGGAGTGATTGGCCTGCAGGCGCTGGCGCAGAACCCCCATGCCCGCGTGATGTTCACCGATGAGTCGCACATGGCGGTGGCTTCCAGCCGGTTGAACGTTGAGCACAACCTGCCGGACGATATTGACCGTTGTGAATTTATGGTCAACAACTCGCTCTCCGGCATTGAGCCGGACCGCTTTACGGCGATCCTGTGCAATCCGCCGTTCCACCAGCAGCACGCCATTACCGACCATATCGCCTGGCAGATGTTTAACGACGCCCGCCGCAGCCTGAAATACGGCGGCGAGCTGTACGTCGTCGGCAACCGTCATCTCGACTACTTCCGTAAGCTGAAGCGCGCTTTTGGTAACTGCACGACGATTGCGACGAACAATAAGTTCGTGATTTTGAAAGCGACGAAGGTGCGTAAGCAGCGCTGATCCGTGTGGCTATTTCCCCGGCTTGCGGCTGTCGCCTTAGCCGGGCTACCGACTGTCGCCTTAGCCGGGCTACCGACTGTCGCTTTAACCGGGCTACCGACTGTCGCCTTAGCCGGGCTACCGACTGTCGCTTTAGCCGGGCTACCGACTGTCGCCTTAGCCGGGCTACCGACTGTCGCTTTAGCCGGGCTACCGTTCGGGATTATCGTGGTAGCCCGGGGAAGGCGCATCGCGCCGCCCCCGGGACACGGCTAAATCGCCAGGGCCAGCTTCGTGCCCTGGGCAATCGCCCGGCGCGCATCCAGCTCCGCCGCCACGTCGCAGCCGCCGATCAAATGCACCGTTTTCCCCGCCGCGCGCAGCGGATCCGCCAGCTCGCGGCGCGGCTCCTGACCGGCGCAGATCACGACATGATCCACCGCCAGCAGCTGGCGCTCGCCGCCGATCGTCACGTGTAATCCCTCATCATCGATCTTCTCATAGCTGACCGCCGGGATCATTTTCACGCCGCGCGCCAGCAGCGTGGCGCGGTGGATCCAGCCGGTGGTTTTGCCGAGCCCGTCGCCCGGTTTGCTCGCCTTGCGCTGCAGCATCACAATCTGTCGCGGGCTTTGACTCAGCTGCGGGCCTTCAGGACGCAGCCCGCCCGCCGTCCGCAGGCTGGTATCGATACCCCATTCGCGACTGAACTCGCCGATATCCTGGCTGGTGGCCCCCCCCGACTGGCTTAAATACATCGCGGTGTCGAAGCCGATGCCGCCGCAGCCGATAATCGCCACCTTCGCGCCAACCGGCGCTTTATCGCGTAAGACATCCAGGTAGCTGAGCACCTTGGGATGATCGATCCCGACGATCGCCGGCAGGCGCGGGGCAATGCCGGTGGCGAGGATCGTCTCATCGAACGCCAGCAGATCGTCTGCCGTGACGCGGGTGTTCAGACGTAGATCGACGCCGTTAAGATCGAGCATTCTACGGTAGTAGCGCAGGGTTTCATGAAACTCCTCTTTGCCGGGGATCTGTTTGGCGATATTAAACTGGCCGCCGATCTCCGGGAGGGCATCGAACAACGTGACGTGATGACCGCGGGCGGCGGCGTTAACCGCGAAGGCCAGACCGGCAGGCCCGGCGCCGACCACCGCCAGCCGCTTAGGGGCGTTGGCAGGCAGGACCGGCATCAAGGTTTCATGGCAGGCGCGCGGGTTGACCAGACAGGAGGTGACTTTGCCGACGAAGATCCGATCGAGACACGCCTGGTTGCAGCCGATGCAGGTGTTGATCTCATCGGCGCGATCGCTCTGTGCTTTCGACATAAATTCGGCATCGGCAAGGAACGGGCGGGCCATTGAGACCATGTCGGCATCGCCGCGGGCGAGGATCGCCTCCGCGACCTGCGGATCGTTGATGCGGTTGGTGGTGATCAGCGGGATCGACACCGCGCCCTTCAGTTTGCGGGTGACCCAGCTAAAGGCGCCGCGCGGTACCGGAGTGGCGATGGTCGGAATGCGCGCTTCGTGCCAGCCGATGCCGGTGTTGATGATCGTCGCCCCCGCCGCCTCGATGGCTTTGGCCAGCGCGGTGACTTCCGACAGCGTGCTGCCGTCGTTAACCAGATCGAGCATCGACAGACGGTAGATGATAATGAAATCGTGACCGGCGCGCTGGCGCACGGCCTTGACTACTTCAACGGCGAAACGCATCCGGCGCGCGTAATCGCCGCCCCATTGATCGTTGCGCTGGTTAGTGCGCGCGGCGAGGAATTCGTTAATCAGATAGCCCTCAGAGCCCATCACCTCCACGCCGTCATAGCCTGCTTCCCGCGCCAGCTGGGCGCAGTGGGCAAAATCATCGATCAGCGTGAGGATCTCATCGTGGCTCAGCTCATGAGGGGTGAACCGGTTAATCGGCGCCTGCAGAGAAGAGGGGGCGACCAGCGCGGGCTGGTAGCTGTAGCGCCCGGTGTGCAGGATCTGCAGGGCGATTTTACCGCCTTCCTGATGTACCGCGTCGGTGATCTGGCGATGATGCGCCAGATGGCTGGCATCGTTGAGTACCGCGCCGCCGGCCATGGTCACCCCGGACGGGGCGGGCGCGATGCCGCCGGTGACGATCAGCGCCACGCCGTGCCGCGCGCGCTCGGCGTAAAAGGCCGCTAACCGTTGCGCGCCGTCGGGCAGTTCTTCCAGACCGGTATGCATGGAGCCCATCAACACGCGGTTTTTGAGGGTGGTGAAGCCCAGCTCAAGCGGGGCGAAAAGCGACGGGTAGCGGCTCATAATGGCTTCCAATGTAAAATTATTGTTATGTGGTCGGATGAGTTACTAATTTAGCCGTCGTGGAGAAAAAGGGAAAAGGGGAGTGCGGTGATTGTGATGGGATTCAAAGAACGGCGAAGCGTTGCCCCTCTCCCAAAGGGAGAGGGGCGAGCGGGCACTGAAAATCAGGCTTCGCGCTGAACGGTTCCCTCTCCCGCCGGGAGAGGATTAGGGTGAGGGGGAAGACACAGCGCGCTGGCGGCGTTCGAGGCCCGGCGCCTGCCACATCGACGTTGTCAGCCCGCTATCGACAAGACCAAGCTGATCGGCATATACCGACTGCCATTTACTCATCATCTCCTGATACAGCTCGCGATGCTGCGGATTAGGGGTGAACTCGCGGTGCCAGCTCACTAACTTTTCTCCGGCGCTGGCCATGTCGCCGTACAGCCCGGCGCCAGCGCCGGCGGCGATGGCGCAGCCGAGGGCGGTGGCTTCGCGGACCACCGGCACCCGCACCGGCAGGCCGGTGACGTCGCTGAGGATCTGGCTCCACAGCGCTCCCTTCGAGCCGCCGCCGGCAAACACCAGGCTATCGAAAGTCACCCCGGAAAACTGCGATATCTGCGCTAGGTTGCAGGCGGAGACAATCGCCGCGTTCTCCTCCAGGGCGCGGAACAGAGTGGCTTTATTGCACTTCTCCGGATCGATGGAGAGGTTAATAAACGACGGCGCGGCGTGGTACCACTGCTTAAAGTGCATGGCGTCGGAAAAAATAGGCATCACGCCGTGGGAACCGGCGGGTACGCGGCTGGCCATCTCCTCCAGCA
This sequence comes from Klebsiella sp. 1SOBk5mer, assembly GCF_046603115.1. Classification (NCBI taxonomy): domain Bacteria; kingdom Pseudomonadati; phylum Pseudomonadota; class Gammaproteobacteria; order Enterobacterales; family Enterobacteriaceae; genus Klebsiella; species Klebsiella sp. 1SOBk5mer. The sequence goes on from NZ_JBKIUU010000002.1 coordinate 144,903, forward strand.
GCGAATAGGCATCGACGCCGAGGCGCTCGGCAATCAGCTTTTCTTCAGCGCAGAAGGCGTCGCGGAACCAGCGCATGGTCAGGCCGGTAAAAAAGCTGATGGACTCCGCCTGCGCCATGCCGGGAATGACGTGAGGGTTAACGCGAATATTCATCTGCGGGTCGGTGCGCACCTGCGGCAGATTCACCACCTGCTGCCAGAAGGTGCCGCCGAGCACTGCGCTTTGTCCGGCGCGCACCACCCCGAGCCCCAGGCAGCCGAGCTGCACGTCGCCGCCGCCCATCACCACCGGCGTCCCGGCGCGCAGGCCGCTCTGCTGGGCTGCCGTATCGGTGACGGCGCCCAGCAGCGTGCCGGTCTCTTTCACCGGCGACAGCATATCGGCGCGCAGCCCGGCCATATCCAGCAGCGCCGGACGCCAGTCGCGGCTGAACAGATCGAGCATGCCGGTGGTGCCCGCGTTTGACGGGTCGACCGCCAGCTCGCCGGAAAGCTTCGCCGCCAGCCAGTCGCTGATCATGGTGATGGTCGCCGCCTTGCGGTAGATATCGGGCCGATGGTGCGCCAGCCACAGCAGGCGCGGCATCGCGCTGAGCGCCAGCGTTTGCCCGGAGACCTCGTACACCTCGGATTCAAAACGATAGTCGTGGATCTCTTTAAGCTCTGCGACTTCGCGGCTGGCGCGGGCATCAACGTTGGCGCAGGCCCAGATGGCCTCGCCGTTGCGGTCATAGAGGACGATCCCTTCGCGCATCGAACAGCAGGCGACGGACTGAATATCGGCGGGAGAGAGCCGGGCGGCGTCGAGCGCCTGGCGAATGCACTGGCAGGCCAGCTGCCAGTTGGTGGTAAGGTCGAACTCCATCGAGCCGGGGACGTTATCGACGCTCAGGTGTTTCCATTCGGCCTGGCCCACCGCCAGCTGGCGGCCATTGAGATCGAAAATGACCGCCCGAATGCTGCCGGTCCCGGCATCTAACGCTAACAGGTAACTCATGACATGCGCCTCGCTGTTGTCGCGCGGCGCCGGGCCTTTAGGAGGCCAGCGCGAGCACCGCGCGTGCTGTTGTCTCTTCCGTTACCAGGCCATTAATCCGCTTGCCAATCAGAGCGGCATGAATCGCCTGCGCTTTTTGTTCTCCCCCGGCGACGCCGACGATGGTCGGCAGCTGCGCCAGCTCATCCAGGGTCACGCCGAGCAGTTCCCGATGGATCTCCAGCCCCTCTACCGGCCGGCCGTCGGCCTGCAGGAAATAACCTAAAATGTCGCCGACCGCCCCTTTGCGGGCGTACATCAGCTGTTCGCCCTCGCTGATATAGCCGGAGCGCAGAATGGTCGCGTCGCGCCGCTGATCGATAGCGCCAATGCCAACCACCGCCGCGTCCGCCGCCGTCGCCGCCAGCATCACATCGCGCACGCTGGATTCGCGGCGCAGGATTTCGGCGACCTCCGCCGACGAGACCCGCAGCGGCGCCGGAATAATGCTCACGCTGCAGGCGGCATCCAGCTGACCGATGCCGGTCATATAGGGGCCGACGCCGCCGGAGAGGGTCACCAGCCGCACCTGCTGCGAGCCGATAAAGCCGCTGAGATGCTGCAGGCAGCTCATGGTGGCTTCGCCGAAGCCGACCGCCAGCAGCTGTCCCGGTTGCAGAATCCCCATCAGCGACTGCGCCGCGCCGATCCCCAGCCGGGTATTCATCGGCGGGGTGTTGAGCGCCGGCAGCACGCGAGCAATCTTGAGGCCAAAGCGCTGCTGGAGTTCGCTTTCCAGCGCCAGACAGCCTTCATAGCGCGAGTTGATCTGCACGCGGATCACCCCGGACTGGCGACCTTTCTCCAGCAGGCGGGAAATCTTCAGCCGCGGCAGCCCCAAACGCTCGCCGATGTCGTTTTGCGTCAGGCCGTCGTGGTAGTAACACCACGCCACCCGCGCCACCAGCTCTTCCTCGGCTAACGCCAGCCCGGCGTAGCGATGGTCTTCCGTAATGCGTTTTTCGCTCATAAATTGAACTCTTATAAAAATTTAGATCATATGTTCGCTATTGCGCGGCCGGAAAGTGTGAGCCGACTGGCAAAACGGATCTTTCCTCTCTGGCCCTTTTTTTCCGGACGATCTAAAGCGCCAAACTGTGATCTTCGCACGGTTGTAAATATAGTTCACCGTCTACGCTTTTGAACATTATTAAATTTAAAAATCATTTGTTCAAACGAGGCGCGACGATGAAGCCACTGCTTGAAGCTCGCCAGATCCGCAAACAGTTCTCCGGCGTTGCCGTGCTGAAGGGCATCGACTTTACGCTATGCGCGGGCCAGGTGCATGCGCTGATGGGGGGCAACGGCGCGGGTAAATCGACGCTGATGAAGATCATCGCTGGCGTCGAAACCCCGGATAGCGGTGAACTGACGATCGGCGAACGCGCGTTTGCGCGCCTTAACCCGGCGCTGGCCCACCAGCTGGGCATCTATCTGGTGCCGCAGGAGCCGATGCTGTTTCCCAACCTCAGCGTGCGCGAGAACATTCTTTTTCGTCTGCCGAAGCGGGCGGATACCGCCGCGCGGCTGCAGGAAAAACTGCAGCAGCTGAACTGCCAGATCAACCTGGACGCCAGCGCCAGCACGCTTGAGGTAGCCGATCAACAGATGGTCGAGATCCTGCGCGGCCTGATGCGCGAGGCGCGGATCCTGATCCTTGATGAACCCACCGCCTCTTTAACGCCGGGCGAAACGGAAAGGCTGTTTCAGCAGATCCGGGCATTGCAGGGGCTAGGCGTGGGGATCGTCTTTATCTCGCACAAACTGCCGGAAATCCGCCAGCTTGCCAGCCATGTGTCGGTGATGCGCGATGGGGCGGTAGTGCTCAGCGGCGAAACGGCGGGCTACGGCGACCAACAGCTTATCAGCGCCATGACGCCGGCCAGCCGTGACCATGCGCTGAGCGACACGCAAAAGCTGTGGCTGGCGCTGCCGGGCAACCGCCGCACCCAGGCGCAGGATTTTCCCGTTTTGCGGGTGGAGGATCTCACCGGCGAAGGTTTTATCGATCTCAGTCTGGAGATCCGCGCCGGGGAGATCGTCGGCCTCGCCGGGCTGGTGGGATCCGGGCGCACCGAATTTGCCGAAACCTTATACGGCCTGCGTCCGCCGCGCGCCGGGCGGATCTGGCTGGAGAACCGCGAGATTAGTCAGGAGAGCACCCGCGCCAGGCTGGCCAGCGGGCTGGTCTATCTGCCCGAAGACCGCCAGGTCTCCGGGCTGTTTCTCGATGCGCCGGTGCGCTGGAACACGGTGATGTTCAATCAGCCGTCGTGGTGGCAGCAGGGGAAACGGGAGGCGGCGGTGGTCGAACGCTATCACCGGGCGCTGGGGATCAAGCTGGCCGATGGTGATCAGCCGGTGCGTACCCTCTCCGGCGGCAACCAGCAGAAGGTGCTGCTGGCGCGCTGTCTGGAGGCTAACCCGCTGCTGTTGATTGTTGATGAACCGACGCGCGGCGTGGATGTCTCCGCCCGCGCCGATATCTATCAGTTGCTGAAAAGCGTTGCCGCGCAAAATGTGGCGGTGCTGATGATCTCCAGCGATCTGGATGAGTTCGTTGGCCTGGCCGACCGGGTGTTGGTGATGCATCAGGGCCGCTACAGCGGCGAGCTGGCGCGGCAGGCGGTGACCGTCGATCGCATGATGATCCTGGCCTTTGGAGGGCAGGCATGAAAACGTTACTCAAGAATCGCGAACTGAGTGCCTTCTTCGCCATCGTGGCGCTGTTTGCCGTGCTGGTGGCGCTCAATCCGGCCTATTTCAGCCTGCAGACGCTGGCAATGATTTTCGCCAGCTCGCAAATCCTGTGCCTGCTGGCGCTGGGGGCAACGCTGGTGATGCTGACCCGCAATATCGACGTGTCGGTGGGCTCCACCGTTGGCCTGAGCGCCATCGCCGTTGGGGTGGCGCTGAACAACGGCTACGGGCTGGCGACAGCGATCGCCTTCGCGCTGGCGATTGGCGCGCTGGCCGGGGCTTTTAACGGCCTTCTGGTGGTGGGGCTGCGCATTCCGGCGATCGTCGCCACCCTCGGCACGCTGGGGTTGTATCGCGGGGTGATGTTGCTGTGGACCGGCGGGAAATGGATCGAAGGCTTGCCCGATAGCCTGAAATCGCTCTCGGAGCCGCTGTTTATCGACGTCTCGCCGCTGGGCTGGCTGGTGCTGGCGCTGCTGCTGGCGGGCGCATGGCTGCTGTCGCGCACCGCCTCCGGGCGTGATTTCTATGCCGTTGGCGATAACCTCGCCGCTGCCCGCCAGCTGGGCGTGGCGGTCAACCGCACGCGGATGCTGGCCTTTACCCTCAACGGTATGCTGGCGGCCTGCGCCGGGATCGTTTTCGCCGCGCAGATTGGCTTTGTGCCCAATCAGACCGGCAGCGGTCTGGAGATGAAAGCCATCGCCGCCTGCGTGCTGGGCGGAATTTCGCTGCTCGGCGGCACCGGCACCCTGCTCGGCGCGTTTCTCGGCGCCTTCTTCCTCACCCAAATCGACACCGTGCTGGTGCTGTTCCGCCTTCCCGCCTGGTGGAATGACTTTATCGCCGGCCTGGTCCTGCTCGGGGTGCTGGTCCTTGATGGCCGCCTGCGCCAGGCGCTGACCCGCCATCAGCGGGCGCTGAAGTACAGCCGTTTCCAGCCCGGCAACAAAGGGGGCAAACAGGTTGCCCGCTTTCCCGAACGCAAAAGCAAAGAGGTGGCGTAAATGAAGCTGAAGCTTAACTGGGAAAGCGCGCTGCTGGCGTTGTTAGTCGTGGAAATCCTGCTGTTCGGCGCGCTGAATCCGCGCATGCTGGATCTCAATATGCTGCTCTTTAGCACCAGCGACTTTATCTGCATCGGCATCGTCGCGCTGCCGCTGACGCTGGTGATCATCAGCGGCGGGATCGATATTTCGCTGGGCTCGACCATCGGCCTGTGCGCCATCGCCCTCGGGGTGATGACCCAGGCGGGCTGGCCGCTGTGGCTGGCGGTGTCGCTGACGTTGCTGCTGGGGCTGCTGTGCGGGTTAATCAACGCCGCGCTGATCCACTACACCGGCATCAGCCCGCTGGTGATCACCCTCGGGACGCTGTATCTGTACGGCGGCGGCGCGCTGCTGCTTTCCGGCATGGCCGGCGCCACCGGCTATGAAGGGATCGGCGGCTTTCCCGACAGCTTCACCGCCTTCGCCAATTTAACCCTGGGCGGGCTGCCGCTGCCGCTGGTGCTGTTCGCGGTCATCACCTTTCTCTTCTGGCTGCTGGCCCATCGCGGGCGCTTTGGCCGCCATCTTTTTTTACTCGGGCAAAACCCGCGCGCCGCCCGCTATGCCGCGCTGTCGGTCAACGGCATCCCGTATGTGCTGTATGGCCTGGTGGGCGTGGCGTCGGCAGTGGCGGCGCTGGTGATGGTCTCCTATTTTGGCTCGGCGCGTTCGGATTTAGGCCGTGACCTGCTGATGCCGGCGCTGACCGCGGCGGTGCTCGGCGGGGCCAATATTTACGGCGGCTCGGGATCGATACTGGGTACCGCGCTGGCGGCATTGCTGGTGGGGTATCTGCAACAGGGTTTACAGATGGTCGGCATCCCCAACCAGGTGTCGAGCGCGCTGTCAGGGGCGCTGTTGGTGGTGGTGGTGATGGGGCGTTCGCTGAGCCTGCACCGTGAATGGGTGCGCGCGACCTGGCGGCGTCTTTTCTCGCGTAAAACAATCGGAGCATAAACATACGATGAAAACCAAACGAATCCTCCAGACGAGCGTCCTGGCGCTGGCGTTAAGCATGGCAACCGCCCAGGCGGCGGACCGCATCGCCTTTATACCTAAGCTGGTCGGCGTGGGCTTCTTTACCAGCGGCGGCAACGGCGCGAAAGAGGCGGGGAAAGCGCTGGGCGTGGATGTCACCTATGACGGCCCCACCGAGCCCAGCGTCTCCGGCCAGGTGCAGCTTATCAACAACTTCGTCAACCAGGGCTACAACGCGATTATCGTCTCCGCCGTCTCGCCGGACGGCCTGTGTCCGGCGCTGAAGCGGGCGATGCAGCGCGGGGTGAAGGTCCTGACCTGGGATTCCGATACCAAACCGGAGTGCCGCAGCATCTATATCAATCAGGGCACGCCGCAGCAGCTCGGCGGCCTGCTGGTGGAGATGGCGGAAAAGCAGGTGACCAGGCCCGCTGCCAAAGTGGCGTTTTTCTACTCCAGCCCGACGGTGACCGACCAGAACCAGTGGGTGAAGGAAGCCAAAGCCAAAATCGAAAAAGAACATCCGCAGTGGCAAATCGTCACCACCCAGTTCGGCTATAACGATGCCACCAAATCGTTGCAAACCGCCGAGGGGATCTTAAAAGCGTATCCCGATCTTGACGCCATTATCGCGCCGGATGCCAATGCCCTGCCGGCGGCGGCCCAGGCGGCGGAAAACCTCAAGCGCCAGGGCGTGGCGATCGTCGGCTTTAGTACCCCCAACGTGATGCGCCCGTACGTGGAGCGCGGCACGGTGAAAGCCTTTGGCCTGTGGGATGTGGTTCAGCAGGGCAAAATTGCGGTTAACGTCGCCGATCGTCTGCTGAAAAAGGGCGATCTTAACGTCGGCGACAGCGTTGAGGTGAAAGATATCGGCTCGCTGAAGGTCGAATCGAACAGCGTGCAAGGCTACCAGTATGAGGCGAAGGGCAACGGTATCGTGCTGCTGCCGGAGCGCGTGGTGTTCAGCAAAGAGAACATCAATAACTACGACTTCTGACGGAGGATGAGATGGCTGATTTAGACGATATCAAAGAGGGCAAGGACTTCGGCCTCGACCGCCCGCAGCAGAACACGCTGTATACCCTGAAAGGCTGCGGCTCGCTGGACTGGGGCATGCAGTCGCGGCTGGCGCGCATTTTTAATCCGCACAGCAACCGCACGGTCATGCTGGCCTTCGATCACGGTTACTTCCAGGGACCCACCACCGGGCTAGAGCGCATCGATCTCTCTATCGCGCCGCTGTTCGAGGAAACCGACGTGCTGATGTGCACCCGCGGCGTACTGCGCAGTCAGGTGCCGGCCGCAACCAACAAACCGGTGGTGCTGCGCGCCTCCGGCGGCAACTCGATCCTCAGCGAACTTTCCAACGAGTGCGTGGCGGTGGCGATGGAAGATGCGCTGCGCCTGAACGTCTGCGCAGTGGCGGCGCAGGTCTATATCGGCAGCCAATACGAACATCAGTCGATCAACAACATCATCAAACTGGTGGACGCCGGCAACCGCTACGGTATGCCGGTACTGGCGGTGACCGGCGTCGGCAAAGAGATGACCCGCGATGCGCGCTACTTCTCGCTGGCCAGCCGGATTGCCGCCGAAATGGGGGCGCAGTTTGTGAAGACCTATTTCGTTGAGGAAGGCTTTGAAAAAGTGACCGCCAGCTGCCCGGTGCCGATCGTCATCGCCGGGGGGAAAAAGCTGCCGGAGCATGAGGCGCTGGAGATGTGCTGGCGGGCGATCGACCAGGGGGCGTCCGGGGTGGATATGGGGCGCAATATCTTCCAGTCCAGCGCCCCGCGCGCAATGCTGAAGGCGGTGAAAAAGGTGGTGCATGAGAATCTGAACGCGCGCGAAGCGTACCAGTTCTGGCAGGAAGAGAAACAGGGAGAGCGGAAATGAATGTGACGCTGGTGGAGATCAATATCAAACCCGAGCGGGTGGATGAGTTTCTCGAGGTGTTCCGCGCCAACCACGAAGGGGCGCTGCGGGAGCCGGGCAACCTGCGCTTTGATGTCCTGCAGGATCCGGAGGTGAAGACCCGCTTTTTTATCTACGAAGCCTATAAAGACGATGAAGCGGTGCTGGCGCACAAGAAGACCCCGCACTATTTAGCCTGCGTCGAAAAGCTGGAAGAGATGATGTCGCAGCCGCGGCAGAAGCGCAGCTTTATCGGCCTGCTACCGCAGGTGTGAGGGAAATCCAGAGCAGAAGATAATCCCGGTCCTCTTCCATTGGGAGAGGACCGGGGGGAGGGGCAGTTTATTACGCCTCTTCAACCGAGACGCGCAGGGCCGCCAGCGCCTTACGCGCCGCCTTCAGCACCTGCTCGCACTGCTCAAGGGTGAGGGTCAGCGGCGGTTCAACGCGGATCGTCTTGGCGTTATTTAACGTCCCGGCGACCAGCACCCGCTGTCTGAACATCTCGCTGGCAAAGTCGTAGCCAATCTCGTTATCGACAAACTCGATGGCCATCAGCATGCCTTTCCCGCGTACTTCATTCACCAGGTCCGGATACTCCTGCGCCAGCAGGCGGAAACCGTCCAGCAGCATATCGCCTTTCTGCGCCGCCTGCGCCGGCAGGTTTTGCGTCAACAGCACGTTGATGGTCGCCAGCGCCGCCGCACAGGCCAGCGGGTTGCCGCCGAAGGTCGTGGTGTGCAGGAACGGGTTGTCGAACAGCACCGAGAAGACCTCTTCCGTCGCCACCGTCGCGCCGATCGGCATCACGCCGCCGCCGAGCGCTTTCGCCAGACACAGAATGTCGGGCTGAACGTTCTCATGCTCGCAGGCGAACATCTTGCCAGTGCGGCCCATGCCGGTCTGCACTTCGTCGAGGATCAGCAGGGCGCCAAACTCGTCGCACAGCTTACGCACCGCCGGCAAATACCCCGTCGGCGGCAGGATCACGCCCCCTTCGCCCTGAATCGGCTCAAGGATCACCGCCGCGACGTCGTCGCCGGTTTTCTTGCACTCGCTCAGCATAGTGCGCATGGCGTTGATATCGCCGAACGGCACATGGCGGAAGCCCGGCAGCAGCGGCATAAACGGTTTGCGGAAAGTCGACTTGGCGGTGGCCGACAGCGCGCCCAGCGATTTGCCGTGGAAGGCGCCGCTGGTGGCGATGAAGGTGAATTTACCGCGCGGCGACTGATAGGCTTTCGCCAGCTTGATGGCCGCCTCTACCGATTCGGTACCGCTGTTGCAGAAGAAGCTGTACTTCAGTTTGCCGGGCGTTAAGGCCGCCAGGGTTTTCGCCAGCATCGCGCGTAGCGGATCCAGCAGTTCCTGACTGTGAAGCGGTTGTTTCGCGAGTTGATTCTCGACGGCGGATACCACAACTGGATTACGGTGCCCTACATTGAAGATGCCAAACCCGCCAAGGCAGTCGATAAACTCCTGTCCCTGGGTGTCGACAAGCGTATTTAACCCTCCCGCTTGCCACTCTACGGCTCCGTAATCCCCGCCGGCTGTGACCGATTTTCGATACTCTAAAAACCCCGGATTCACATGCTCTTTAAAGTATTCTCTGACCTCCTGGTTAAGTGCTTTCATTTCCTCATGGTCAAGCGTGCGCTTTTCAATGAGATTCAGTGCGTGTGCGCTGCAGGCCAGAGCCGATGCGCTGGAAGGTAACCTGTTCAAAATGTGCTCCTGGGGCGGACGTATCACACGATACTGGATTAAGTATTGCAGGGATTACGCCAGTACGGCAGAAGCGGTGAAAATCGGGATAAATGCAAAGTAAAAGACGAAATGTGTAAAATTTAATCTCATGGCGCCATTATTGGCACGTTTTATTCCTGAGCTGACGAGATTTTCTGCCTTGCGGCGTTGAGCGGCACGATCCGTCGTGGTGCGGGCTGCCCCAGCGCGGGGCAGCTGATGGTGAGAAAGGAGGCTTAGTCGAGCTGGGAGATCTCCATCGCCGCCCGGTCGATAATGCCGATGATCTGCTTGAGCTGGGCGGCGCTGCTGGCCTGCTGGTTCACTTTCAGGTCGAGGACCGCTTTGAAATTCTCCAGCGCGCGCTTCATCTGCGGATCGCGGCGCAGCTCACAGCCGACCATCCGCGCCTGCAGACGCTCCTGGATATGGGCCAGATGCTCCTGGTTCTCCGCGTGCAGCTGTTTCCCCTCTTCGCTGATGACGATTTTTTTGCGTCCGTTGTCGTCTTCCACGCTGATGAGACCCTGGTCCTGGAGCAGATCCAGCGTCGGGTAGATCACCCCCGGGCTGGGACTGTAGTTCCCCTGGGTGAGGGTTTCGATCTCTTTGATCAGCTCATAGCCGTGGCTGGCGCTGCGGCTGAGGATGTCCAGAATAATCAGCCGCAGTTCGCCGTGGCCAAAGAAACGCTGGCGACGTCCGCCGCCGCGACGGCCATGGTCGCCGTGTTCGCTGGGGTCACCGTGGCGCCCGCGCGGCCCACGCCCGTCTTCATGATGATGTCGCATGGTTACCTCCTGCTATATTTTGATATATCTAATTTATATCTAAAAAATGAATTCTCGCAATGCTGGTTGTGATTTATTTTTTAATTTGTTGATATTTATCTGTTTATTTTTGATGCTGGTATTTTAATGCGGTTTGTTTTGACTATATCAAAAAAAGACTTGCATTCTTTTTAGATGGCAATCATTATCATTTGCATCGAGTTTAGATATATCTATTTACTGTTCACGAAGGCGATCGATGATGACAAAAACCAAAGCAGACAAGTACCCGCAGCGTGTCCGCAATGAGCTGCGTTTCCGTGAGCTGACGGTGCTGCGCGTGGAGCGCGCAGGCGCGGCTTTCCAGCGCATCGTGCTGGGAGGCGAGGCGCTGGAAGGTTTCGTTTCCCGCGGCTTTGACGACCACACCAAGCTTTTCTTCCCGGAGCCGGGCGCGGCGTTTGCCCCGCCGCAGGTGACCGAGGAGGGGATTGACTGGGGCGAGGGCGTGCGGCCTGCTACCCGCGACTATACGCCGCTGTACGATGCCGAACGCCATGAGCTGGCGTACGACTTCTTTATCCACGACGGCGGAATCGCCAGCCGCTGGGCGCTGGAGGCAAAAGCGGGCGATAAGCTGGTGATCGGCGGTCCGCGCGGCTCGCTGGTGGTGCCGGAGGATTACGCCTGGCAACTGTATGTCTGCGATGAGTCCGGTATGCCGGCGCTGCGTCGTCGTCTGCTGGGTTTGCGTCAGCTGGCGGTGACGCCGCAGGTGACGGCCATCGTCACTATCGCCGATGCGTCATATAAAGATTATCTGGCGGACCTCGACGGCTTTAACATCGAGTGGGTGGTGGGCCACCATCCGGCGTTCGTCGCCGAGCGTCTGGCGCAGGTGAAGGTGCCGGCGGAGGATTATTTCATCTGGCTGACCGGCGAAGGCGCGGTGGTGAAATCGCTGCTGGCGCGCTTTGAGGATGAGAGCATCGATCAGCAGCTGGTGCGCTCGCAGGCGTACTGGCACAGCAAGTAAAAAGCCATCGTGGTAAAACCCGGATAGCGGCTTGCGCCTTATCCGGGCTACGGTTGGCGCCGATTTGTAGCCCCGGTAAGCACAGCGCCACCGGGGAAGGCTTATCGTTCCGCCAGCGCTTTAAACACCATCGCCACCGCGTGGGCGCCGGGGTCCATGTTGCCGAGCAGGCTGTCGCTGTTGAGATAGGACGCTCGTCCGGCGCCGGCTTTGCCCGACTGGCAAGTGCGATCCGCGCCGGCCTGCGCCGCGGCAAAAGCGGCCTGCAGGTTCTCCGGTTCGGCGAGCAGCGCCGCCAGCGCTGGCTGCAGCGCGTCGATCATTGTCCGGTCGCCTTCCTCGGCGCCGCCGTAAAATTTCATCTGCTCCAGACCGGCGTTCAGCGCCTCGGCCACGCTGGCGCCTTGCCCCAGCTTCTGCCCGGCAGCGGTGAAGAAGATCGACATCAATACCCCGCTGGAGCCGCCCATCACCACCGTCAGGCGTTCGCCCGTGAGCGCGAACAGCGTGGGCAGATCGTTCAGCGGCAGCTGCTGGCGCTGCAGCAGGTCGGCAATCTCACGCGCCCCGGCGGCGAAGGTGGAGCCGGTATCGCCATCGCCCACTTTGGCATCCAGCGCGTTGAGATGGTCTTCAAGCCCGACGAGGGTGCCGGTCACCTGGGCCACGTAATCACCCACCTGCGGGTTGGCCGAAGGCGTAAAGTCGACGCGCGGGCTGGCGAGAGTGGACGGCATGATGTTAACCGTCCGCGGCTGCACCGGCCGCGGCCAGCTGGCGGTTTCCACATCCGCCAGCAGCGCTTTCTCAATACTCTCTTCCAACACGATGGCGCTCAGCGAGAAACCCTTCATATCCAGGGCCGTCACCAGCGAGGCCGGGCCAATCAACCAGTCAACGCGCGCCTGCAGCGGCGTGTTGGCCAGTTCGCGGGTCAGGATCGCCATTTCGGCCACCGACACGCCGCCGAGGTTATTGAGCATCACCGCCAGACGGCCGGTTTCCGGCAAGGCGGCGGTCAGTTTTTCCACCATCAGGTTGACGATGTCCGCACTGTTTTGCGTGGCGATGGTGGAGGCGCCAGGTTCGCCGTGGATGCCCATTCCCAGCTCGGCATGGCCGGCCTGATGGCGCGGCGCGCTGTCCGCCTCCTGCGGCAGATGGCAGCTGGCCAGCGCCACCCCGATGCTGGCGGTGTGGTTGGCGGCATACTGCGCTTCGCGCAGTACGGTGGCGAGATTGCAGCCGCGCTCGGCAAAATAGCCCGCCACCTTATGGACGAACAGCGTACCGGCGATGCCGCGCGGCTGTTTGTTTTCCGGCAGCGAAATGTCGTCGCCGACGATCAGCATTTCCACGTTGTAGCCGAGACGGCGCGCTTTCTCCGCCGCGAGGCCGAAGTTCAGCCGGTCGCCGGTATAGTTTTTTACGATCAGCAGGCAGCCCGCCTCGCCGGTCACCGCCTGAATGGCGGTAAGCACCGCGTCGACGCTCGGCGAGGCGAACAGATCGCCACAAACCGCGGCGGTCAGCATGCCTTTACCAATAAAGCCGACGTGCGCCGGTTCGTGGCCGGCGCCGCCGCCGGCGATCACCGCCACGTTGTTTTTATTCAGGTCGCGACGGACCACCACCCGGATCGCCGGGTCGCTCTCCAGCCGGGCGAGGTTGTTCCACGGACTGGCGATGATGGTTCCCTCAATCACATCGTTGACGAGGCTGGCGCGCTGGTTAAAAAAGAATTGAGACATAGTGGTTCCTGAAGAGTAAGCGAAAACTCACCCTCCGGAGGCAGGCCCCCGGAGCGGTAACGGACAAAGTGGATTTAGTGACGGATAAGGCGCTGGCGGCGCATATCGAGCGCGATGGGCTCGCCGGGCTGCACGCTGTTCAGCGCCTCGCCCTGCTGACATAGCCAGGCGATCCCCGCCGCGCGGGCGATAATCGCGCCGTGGGCCTGTTCGCTGCCGTCGCGCAGGCACAGGCCTTTCACGCGGCTGGCATCCAGTTGCAGGACCGCCGACGGGAACATGTTGTCGGCGATAATAATGGTCGGCTCGCCGGGCATCGGCAGCGTTTCCTGCACGTCCTGCAGATGGCGCAGGGTGCGCTGCAGAATATCTTCGATATCGATATAGCGCGCCTGGAGATAGGGGTCATCCAGCTGGCGATACTGCTGGCTGAGCTCCATCAGCACCTGATGCCACGCCCATTCCGCCGAGCACGGCTCGGTGAGCAGACGATCGTTGGCGGCATCAAACAGATCCTCATCGTCGAGCAGGGTGTGGTGCCCGGCGAAAATCGCCGCGATATCGGCGTTAAATTTATTCTCCGCCAGCTCGGTCAGGGCAGTGAGATCCGCCAGCGTCTGGTCGATAGCCCGGCGCAGTCGCTGCTGTTCGCGGGCGACATCGGCGGCGGCCGGGCGGACCGGCTGGATCAGGGCCAGCGGATAGCGCAGCGCGATGCCTTCGACGCGCTCGGGGGCGGCCGGGGCCGCTGCCGGTTGCGCCGCAGGCGATTCGCCGAAGTTATCAGCGGCCAGCGCCTGAAACGCCGCCAGCGCCGCATCGGCCTCTGGCCCGCGGGCCAGCAGGCGCAGCTTATCGTTGCGCCTCACCTGCAGCAGGGCGATTTGGTTGAGGCTGTCCGGTTTGACGCACTTCCCGTTTTTCTCCAGCAGCAGATCGGCGTTAAAGCCCGCCAGCGCGGCGACCAGCTTCGACGCCGGACGCACGTGCAGGCCGTTGTGGTTCTGTATGACTACCGCAAGGGACTTGCTGTCGCCATCGTCGGCCAGCGTCGGCGCCGGGGCGGCGTCAGGGGTTGGCGAAGGTAAACCCAGCTGGATCCGTTTGGCCTCCAGGGCGTTCATGGCGTCGGCGATCACTTTGTCGATCCCGGCGCCGGAGGCGGCGCTGACGGTGGCCGCCAGCGTCCCCTCCACCAGCGGCGCGGCGCACAGCCGCACCTTCGCGGCAATCGCCGGATCGAGCAGGTCGAGGGCGGTCTCGGCGCTGAGCAACGCGCTGCCGATATCCATCATCACCAGCACGTGGTCGGTATCGGCGACGGATTCGATCGCTTCCATGACCTTGATCGGATCGGTGCCGATCGGGCTGTCGGGATCGTCAATCCCGGCGGCGATCGCCAGCTTGCAGCCGTCGTTGATTAACATCTGCCGGGCCAGTTCTCCGACACCTTCGCCCAGCCGGGCGCTATGAGAAACAATAACCAGGTTTACCATCGCGATTTCCTTACTCTTTGGCCGCGGCGGCCAGCATCTGCATCATAAACATCACTGACGTGGCGCCCGGATCCTGATGGCCGATGCTGCGTTCGCCAAGGTAGCTGGCGCGGCCTTTGCGCGCCTGCATGGTGATGGTGCTGTGGGCGCCGGCCTCCGCTGCTTTGCAGGCGGCATCCAGCGCGGCGGCGATCGACAGATGCTGCTCGCTGGACTGGCGCAGGGAGTCCACTACCGGCAGCCAGACGTCGCACATGGTTTTATCCCCTGGCTCCGCTTTACCGCGGTTGACGACGCCGTCCGCGCCGTCGCGGATCATCAGGTACAGTTCGTCGAGGGTCAGGCTCTGGTGGGCCTGAGTGACCTGCGCGGCGCGAATGAAGAAGGTGCCGAACAGCGGGCCGCTGGCGCCGCCGACGTTGGAGAGCAGCGTCATGCCGGTGTTTTTGAGGATAAAGCCAATATCTTTATCGGCAATCGACGGCAGCTTTTCCACCACCTTGCTGAACCCGCGGTGCATATTCAGGCCGTGGTCGGCATCGCCGATCTCTTTATCGAGGCCGGTGAGAAAATCGCTCTCTTTGGTGAAGATATCGCCGCAGCGGTACAGCCAGTCGACGATTTGCGTTCTGTTCAGTGACATGTCGTGCTCCTTAGTTTCCCCAGTTCAGCGCCGGGGTATGAACCGGGGCGTCCCATAGCGCCAGCGTCTCATCATCCGCTTTCAGCAGGGTGATGGAGAAGCCCGCCATATCCAGCGAGGTGCAGTAGCTGCCGACGAGGTTGCGTTCGATGATGATGCCGGACGCTTCACAGCGCTGGGCGAGCCGGTGATAGACGCCGTACAGTTCGGACAGCGGCGTGGCGCCGAGGTTATTGACCATGGCGATGACCCGGTCGCCGTTTTGTAGCGCGGTTTTGCTCTGCTTCACTTCCTGCCACGCGCCCTTAACGGTATCCCACTGGCGCAGCGTGCGGCTGTAGGCGCCATTCTCCAGCAGGGTATCGAACATCTCATCGACGGTTTGGTCCAGCGAGCTGAAGCGACGGCGGTCGATGCCCGGCTCGCCGTGAATGCCGACGCCGAACTCCATTTCATCGTCCTGCAGGGTAAAGGAGGGTTGTCCGGCGGCCGGTACGGTGCAGGCGCCGAGGGCGATGCCAATGGAGTGGCCGAGATTATTCAGGCGGCGCCCCAGTTCAGCGCAGGCCTCCAGCGAATCGCCGCGCTCGGCGGCGGCGCCGACCAGTTTTTCGATCAGAACGGTATTGGCGACGCCGCGGCGGCCTGCGGTATAGAGACTGTCTTTCACCGCCACGTCGTCGTCGACCACCACGGTGGTGACTTTTATGCCGCTCTCATGCAGCAGCTCGGTGGCGGTTTCGAAGTTCAGGATGTCGCCGGTGTAGTTTTTGATAATCAGCAGGACGCCTTCGCCGCCGTCAATCTGCATCGCGCATTCGAACATTTTATCCGGCGTCGGCGAGGTGAAGATTTCCCCCGGGCAGGCGCCAGAGAGCATCCCCTGGCCGATATAGCCGCAGTGCATCGGCTCATGGCCGCTGCCGCCGCCGGAGAGGAGGGCGACCTTGCCGGCCACCGGCGCGTCGGCGCGGGTGACGTACAGCGGGTCCTGATGCAGGGTCAGCTGCGGGTGGGCTTTAGCCAGCCCCTGTAATTGTTCATTCAGTACATCTTCAACACGGTTAATCAGCTTTTTCATTATTCAGTGCTCCGTTGGAGAAGGTTCGATGCGGCCTCTCTGCTGGCGGAGGCGGTCATCGCGTAGGGGTATCGTCTGACGGTGCAGCGTGCCTGGCGATATGATGATTCTGGCTGAGCGGACGAAAAAAAGAATGCTCCGGCGATCGGGTTTCATTACGAAACATCAGCTGCTGATTTTGTTTCTTTATGGAACGTTTTCGCTGAGGAAACGGTGAAAATGCGAGCTGGCGCGCTTTTTTTCCTCTGCCTTAAGCGCCGGTCATCGCGGCTGGGCCAGCGGGCGGAAAAAAATTTTTTGCTAAATTTCCCCCGGCTGTGGGGAAAAAGCCTGCCGCTAAAGGGGGATGGTAAGGGAATTATGCGGCAGAGGAGCGGATCGGGATCGCAATCCTGACGAAGACTAGGGTTTTTTGTTCCAATATGGAACGTAAAAATTTAACCTGTGTTTCAAATCAGAACAAAAAGGCGAAAGATTTTTTTGTTCCGTGCCGGCCCTACAGTGATCGCACTGCTCCGGTACATTCCGTTGAGGCCGCGCTTTACCGGCCGGCGCGGATAACGCCAGGGCTCATCATGTCTACATGCGCACTTATTTGAGGGTGAAAGGAATGCTAAAAGTTATTCAATCTCCAGCCAAATATCTTCAGGGTCCTGATGCTGCTGTCCTGTTCGGCCAATATGCCAAAAACCTGGCGGAGAGCTTCTTCGTCATCGCTGACGACTTCGTGATGAAGCTGGCGGGGGAGAAAGTGGTGAATGGCCTGCAGAGTCACGATATTCGCTGCCATGCGGAACGGTTTAACGGCGAATGCAGCCATGCGGAAATTAACCGCCTGATGGCGATTTTGCAAAAACAGGGCTGCCGCGGCGTGGTTGGCATCGGCGGCGGTAAAACCCTCGATACCGCGAAGGCGATCGGTTACTACCAGAAGCTGCCGGTGGTGGTGATCCCGACCATCGCTTCGACCGATGCGCCGACCAGCGCGCTGTCGGTGATCTACACCGAAGCGGGCGAGTTTGAAGAGTATCTGATCTATCCGAAAAACCCGGATATGGTGGTGATGGACACGGCGATTATCGCCAAAGCGCCGGTACGCCTGCTGGTCTCCGGCATGGGCGATGCGCTCTCCACCTGGTTTGAGGCCAAAGCCTGCTACGATGCGCGCGCCACCAGCATGGCCGGGGGGCAGTCCACCGAGGCGGCGCTGAGTCTGGCCCGCCTGTGCTATGATACGCTGCTGGCGGAGGGCGAAAAGGCCCGTCTGGCGGCGCAGGCCGGGGTGGTGACCGAAGCGCTGGAGCGCATCATCGAAGCGAACACCTACCTCAGCGGCATTGGCTTTGAAAGCAGCGGCCTGGCCGCCGCCCACGCGATCCACAACGGTTTCACCATTCTGGAAGAGTGCCATCACCTGTATCACGGCGAGAAAGTGGCCTTCGGCACCCTGGCGCAGCTGGTGCTGCAGAACAGCCCGATGGACGAGATTGAAACCGTGCTGGGCTTCTGCCAGCGCGTCGGCCTGCCGGTGACCCTCGCGCAGATGGGCGTCAAAGAGGGGATCGACGCGAAAATCGCCGCGGTGGCGAAAGCCACCTGCGCGGAAGGGGAAACCATCCACAATATGCCGTTTGCGGTGACCCCGGAGAGCGTGCACGCCGCTATCCTCACCGCCGATCTGTTAGGCCAGCAGTGGCTGGCGCGTTAATTCGCGGTGGCTAAACCGCTGGCGCCGGTCGGCGGTCTTTCTTTCTCCCCTCTGGCAGCGGCTGCCGGAGGGGTTCTCTATGG
Source organism: Klebsiella sp. 1SOBk5mer (assembly GCF_046603115.1). Lineage (NCBI taxonomy): Bacteria > Pseudomonadati > Pseudomonadota > Gammaproteobacteria > Enterobacterales > Enterobacteriaceae > Klebsiella > Klebsiella sp. 1SOBk5mer. Next base: position 162,897 of record NZ_JBKIUU010000002.1, read on the forward strand.
TAAAACGCGGAAAACAGTATGACTGTTCAGACTCAGGATACCGGGAAGGCGGTCTCTTCCGTCATCGCCCAGTCATGGCATCGCTGCAGCAAGTTTATGCAGCGCGAAACCTGGCAAAAACCGCACCAGGCCCAGGGCCTGACCTTTGACTCGATCTGTCGGCGTAAAACCGCGCTGCTGACCATCGGTCAGGCGGCGCTGGAGGACGCCTGGGAGTTTATGGACGGTCGCCCCTGCGCGCTGTTTATCCTTGATGAGACCGCCTGTATTCTGAGCCGCTGCGGCGAACCGCAAACGCTGGCGCAGCTGGCTGACCTGGGGTTTCGCGACGGCAGCTACTGCGCGGAGAGCATTATCGGCACCTGCGCGCTGTCGCTGGCCGCGATGCAGGGGCAGCCGATCAACACCGCCGGCGATCGGCATTTTAAGCAGGCCCTGCAGCCATGGAGCTTTTGTTCGACGCCGGTGTTCGATAACCACGGGCGGCTGTTCGGCTCTATCTCGCTTTGCTGTCTGGTGGAGCACCAGTCCAGCGCCGACCTCTCCCTGACGCTGGCCATCGCCCGCGAGGTGGGCAATTCCCTGCTCACCGACAGCCTGCTGGCGGAATCCAACCGCCACCTCAATCAAATGTACGGCCTGCTGGAGAGCATGGACGACGGGGTGATGGCGTGGAACGAACAGGGGGTACTGCAATTTCTCAATGTTCAGGCGGCGAGACTGCTGCATCTTGATGCCCAGGCCAGCCAGGGAAAAAATATCGCCGATCTGGTGACCCTGCCGGCGCTGCTGCGCCGCGCCATCAAACACGCCCGCGGCCTGAATCACGTTGAAGTCACCTTTGAAAGCCAGCACCAGTTTATCGACGCGGTGATCACCTTAAAACCGATTGTCGAGTCGCAAGGCAACAGCTTTATTCTGCTGCTGCACCCGGTGGAGCAGATGCGGCAGCTGATGACCAGCCAACTGGGCAAAGTCAGCCACACCTTTGAGCAGATGTCAGCCGACGATCCGGAAACCCGGCGGCTGATCCACTTTGGCCGCCAGGCGGCGCGCGGCGGCTTTCCGGTACTGCTGTGCGGTGAAGAGGGGGTGGGGAAAGAGCTGCTGAGCCAGGCCATCCACAATGAAAGCGAGCGGGCGGGCGGCCCCTACATCGCCGTCAACTGCCAGCTGTATGCCGACAGCGTGCTGGGCCAGGACTTTATGGGGAGCGCCCCCACCGATGATGAAAATGGCCGCCTGAGCCGCCTTGAGCTGGCCAACGGCGGCACCCTGTTTCTGGAAAAAATTGAGTATCTGGCGCCGGAGCTGCAGTCCGCCCTGCTGCAGGTGATTAAGCAGGGAGTGCTTACCCGCCTCGACGCCCGCCGCCTGATCCCGGTGGATGTGAAGGTGATCGCCACCACCACCGTCGATCTGGCCAACCTGGTGGAACAGAACCGCTTTAGCCGCCAGCTGTACTATGCGCTGCACTCATTCGAGATCGTCATTCCGCCGCTGCGCGCCCGGCGCAACAGTATCCCGTCGCTGGTGCATAACCGGCTGAAAAGCCTGGAGAAGCGTTTCTCTTCCCGGCTGAAAGTGGACGATGACGCGCTGGCCCAGCTGGTGGCCTACTCGTGGCCGGGAAATGATTTTGAGCTTAACAGCGTGATAGAGAACATCGCCATCAGCAGCGATAACGGCCACATTCGCCTGAGCAACCTGCCGGAATATCTCTTTTCCGATCGGCCGGGGGCCGATAGCGGCTCATCGCTGCTGCCGGCCAGCCTGACCTTTAGCGCCATCGAAAAAGAGGCCATCATCCACGCCGCCCGGGTGACCAGCGGGCGGGTGCAGGAGATGTCGCAACTGCTGAATATCGGCCGCACCACCCTGTGGCGCAAAATGAAGCAGTACGATATCGACGCCAGCCAGTTCAAGCGCAAGCATCAGGCCTAGTCTCCTCGATACGCGCCATGGAGAACAGGGCGTCCGACAGACGATTGCTGTAGCGTTTGAGCGCGTCGCGCAGAGGGTGCGAGCGGTCCATGGCCGTCAGCAGACGTTCCAGCCGACGGGCCAGGGTGCGCGCCACGTGCAGCTGGGCGGAGGCGAGATTCTTCCCCGGGATCACAAACTGTTTCAGGGGGCCGCTTTCGGCCATATTGCGGTCGATAAGTCGCTCCAGGGCGGTGATCTCCTCCTCGCCGATCGTCTGGCTCAGGCGGACCAGGCCCCGCGCATCGCTGGCCAGTTCGGCCCCCAGCGCGAACAGCGTCTCCTGAATCTGATGTAGACTTGCCCGCAGCCCGGCGTCGCGGGTGGTGGCGTAGCAGACGCCCAGCTGGGATATCAGTTCATCGACGGTGCCGTAGGCCTCGACGCGAATATGGTCTTTCTCGATGCGGCTGCCGCCGTACAGGGCGGTGGTGCCTTTATCTCCGGTGCGGGTATAGATACGGTACATTCAGCTTCTCTCACTTAACGGCAGGACTTTCACCAGCTGCCCGGCGTTGGCGCCGAGCGTACGCAGATGATCGCGGCTATCGGTGACGTGCCCGGTCGCCAGCGGCGCGTTCGCCGGCAGCTGGGCATGGGTTAGCGCGATCTCGCCGGCTGCGCTGAGCCCAATGCCCACCCGCAGCGTCGAGCTTCTGGCCGCCAGGGCGCTCAGCGTATCGGCGTCACCGCCTTCGTCGCAGGATACGGTCTGGCAGGGGACCCCCTGCTCCTCCAGCCCCCAGCACAGCTCATTGATGGCGCAGGCATGGTGCCCGCGCGGATCGTAAAACAGGCGTACGCCCGGCGGTGAAAGCGACATGACGGTCCCCTCGTTAACACTCAGAATGCCTGGCGGAAAATCGCGGCAATCTCCTGCTCGTTGCCCTTACGCGGGTTCGAGAACGCGTTGCCGTCTTTCAGGGCCATCTCCGCCATGTACGGGAAGTCGGCCTCTTTCACCCCCAGATCGCGCAGATGCTGCGGAATCCCGATATCCATCGACAGACGCGCGATGGCGGCGATAGCTTTTTCCGCCGCGTCGAGGGTCGACAGTCCGGCGATATTTTCGCCCATCAGTTCGGCGATATCGGCGAATTTTTCCGGGTTGGCGATCAGGTTATAGCGAGCCACGTGCGGCAGCAGGACGGCGTTGGCCACGCCGTGCGGCATGTCGTACAGCCCGCCCAGCTGATGCGCCATGGCGTGCACATAACCGAGGTTGGCGTTATTGAAGGCCATCCCGGCCAGCAGAGAGGCGTAGGCCATGTTTTCCCGCGCCTGAAGATTGCTGCCGAGGGCGACGGCCTGGCGCAGGTTGCGGGCGATGAGGCGGATCGCCTGCATGGCGGCGGCGTCAGTCACCGGGTTGGCGTCTTTAGAGATATAGGCCTCTACGGCGTGGGTCAGGGCATCCATCCCGGTCGCCGCGGTCAGGGCGGCCGGTTTGCCGATCATCAGCAGCGGATCGTTGATGGAGACCGACGGCAGGTTGCGCCAGCTGACGATCACAAACTTCACTTTGGTTTGGGTGTTGGTCAGGACGCAGTGGCGGGTGACCTCGCTGGCGGTGCCGGCGGTGGTGTTGACCGCGACGATGGGCGGCAGCGGGTTGGTCAGGGTCTCAATCCCGGCATACTGATAAAGATCGCCCTCATGGGTGGCGGCGATGCCGATGCCTTTGCCGCAGTCGTGCGGGCTGCCGCCGCCCACGGTGACGATAAGGTCGCACTGCTCGCGGCGAAACACGGCGAGACCGTCGCGCACGTTGGTGTCTTTCGGGTTCGGCTCGACGCCGTCAAAGATCGCCACCTCGATACCGGCCTCTCGCAGATAATGCAGAGTTTTATCCACCGCGCCATCTTTTATCGCCCGCAGGCCTTTGTCGGTAACCAGCAGGGCTTTTTTACCCCCCAGCAGCTTGCAGCGGTCACCGACCACGGAAATAGCGTTGGGACCAAAAAAGTTAACGTTTGGCACCAGATAATCAAACATACGATAGCTCATAATATACCTTCTCGCTTCAGGTTATAATGCGGAAAAACAATCCAGGGCGCACTGGGCTAATAATTGATCCTGCTCGACCGTACCGCCGCTAACGCCGACGGCACCAATTACCTGCTGATTTAAAATAACCGGCAGGCCGCCGCCAAAAATAATGATTCGCTGTTGATTGGTCAGCTGCAGACCATACAGAGATTGTCCGGGCTGAACCGCTGGCGTAATTTCATGGGTGCCTTGTTTCAGGCTGCAGGCGCTCCAGGCTTTATTCAGCGAAATATCACAGCTGGAGACAAAGGCTTCGTCCATCCGCTGGACAAGCAGCGTGTTGCCGCCGCGGTCAACCACGGAAAATACCACCGCTACGTTGATCTCATTAGCTTTTTTCTCCACTGCTGCCGCCATTTTCTGGGCGGCGGCCAGGGTGATAGTCTGAATGTGTTGGCTCTTGTTCATGATTATCTCCCGCGCCAGGGTAATGCTGACGCGAATAGTCAGTAGGGGGCGAAAGTAAAAAAACTATCGCCACGCGGTTGGCTTGATTTATTTTTCTCAGCGTTATTTTGTCGCCCGCCATGATTTAGTCAACAGGTCTAAAAAGGCCTCAGAAAAACGCGGTGGCGGGCTTTTTTTATTAATTGATTTATATCAATGCGGGCGATCACATTTTTTATTTTAGCCGTTGCGGCGGGGTTTCATAGTGAAACTGTTTGCCGATTTAACGTGCCAGATTGAAACAAAATTAATTTTATTTTTTTCACCAGTGGCTCATTTAAAGTTCCACTATTGCCGGTAATGGCCGGGCGGGCAGCGACGCTGGCCCGGCGTGTTCGCTACCGTCTGCGGATTTCACCTTTTGAGCCCATGAACAATGAAAAGATCAAAACGATTTGCAGTACTGGCCCAGCGCCCCGTCAATCAGGACGGGCTGATTGGCGAGTGGCCTGAAGAGGGACTGATCGCCATGGAAAGCCCCTTTGACCCGGTCTCGTCGGTCAAAGTGGAAAACGGTCGGATCGTCGAGCTGGACGGCAAGCGCCGGGACCAGTTTGATATGATCGACCGGTTTATCGCCGACTACGCGATCAACATTGAGCGCACGGAGCAGGCGATGCGTCTGGAGGCGTTGGAGATAGCCCGCATGCTGGTGGATATCCACGTCAGCCGGGAGGAGATCATCGCCATCACCACCGCCATCACGCCGGCCAAAGCGGTTGAAGTCATGGCGCAGATGAACGTGGTGGAGATGATGATGGCGCTGCAAAAGATGCGCGCCCGCCGAACGCCCTCCAACCAGTGCCATGTCACCAACCTGAAGGATAATCCGGTGCAGATTGCCGCCGACGCCGCCGAGGCCGGGATCCGCGGCTTCTCCGAGCAGGAGACCACGGTCGGTATTGCGCGCTATGCCCCGTTCAACGCCCTGGCGCTGCTGGTCGGCTCGCAGTGCGGCCGCCCCGGCGTGTTGACGCAATGCTCGGTGGAAGAGGCCACCGAGCTGGAGCTGGGCATGCGTGGCTTAACCAGTTACGCCGAGACGGTGTCAGTCTACGGCACCGAGGCGGTATTTACCGACGGCGATGACACCCCATGGTCAAAGGCGTTCCTCGCCTCGGCCTACGCCTCCCGGGGGCTGAAAATGCGCTACACCTCCGGCACCGGCTCCGAAGCGCTGATGGGCTATTCGGAGAGCAAGTCGATGCTCTACCTCGAATCGCGTTGCATCTTCATTACCAAAGGCGCCGGGGTGCAGGGTCTACAGAACGGGGCGGTGAGCTGCATCGGCATGACCGGCGCCGTGCCCTCGGGCATTCGGGCGGTGCTGGCGGAAAATCTGATCGCCTCCATGCTCGACCTCGAAGTGGCCTCGGCCAACGACCAGACCTTCTCCCACTCGGATATCCGCCGCACCGCGCGCACCCTGATGCAGATGCTGCCGGGCACCGACTTTATTTTCTCCGGCTACAGCGCGGTGCCGAACTACGACAACATGTTCGCCGGCTCGAACTTCGATGCGGAAGATTTTGATGATTACAACATCCTGCAGCGCGACCTGATGGTTGACGGTGGACTGCGTCCAGTGACCGAGGCGGAAACCATCGCCATTCGCCAGAAAGCGGCGCGGGCGATCCAGGCGGTCTTTCGCGAGCTGGGGCTGCCGCCGATCGCCGACGAGGAGGTGGAGGCCGCCACCTACGCGCACGGCAGCAACGAGATGCCGCCGCGTAACGTGGTGGAGGACCTGAGCGCGGTGGAAGAGATGATGAAGCGCAATATTACCGGCCTCGATATTGTCGGCGCGCTGAGCCGCAGCGGCTTTGAGGATATCGCCAGCAATATTCTCAATATGCTGCGCCAGCGGGTCACCGGCGATTACCTGCAGACCTCGGCCATTCTCGATCGACAGTTCGAGGTGGTGAGCGCGGTCAACGACATCAATGACTATCAGGGGCCGGGCACCGGCTATCGCATCTCCGCCGAACGCTGGGCGGAGATCAAAAATATTCCGGGCGTGGTCCAGCCCGACACCATTGAATAAGGCGGTATTCCTGTGCAACAGACAACCCAAATTCAGCCCTCTTTTACCCTGAAAACCCGCGAGGGCGGGGCGGCTTCTGCCGATGAACGCGCCGATGAAGTGGTGATCGGCGTCGGCCCCGCCTTCGATAAACACCAGCATCACACCCTGATCGATATGCCCCATGGCGCGATCCTTAAAGAGCTGATTGCCGGGGTGGAGGAAGAGGGACTTCACGCCCGAGTGGTGCGCATTTTGCGCACGTCCGACGTCTCCTTTATGGCCTGGGATGCGGCGAACCTGAGCGGCTCGGGGATCGGCATCGGTATCCAGTCGAAGGGCACCACGGTCATCCATCAGCGCGATCTGCTGCCGCTCAGCAACCTGGAGCTGTTCTCCCAGGCGCCGCTGCTGACGCTGGAGACCTACCGGCAGATTGGCAAAAACGCCGCGCGCTATGCGCGCAACGAGTCACCTTCGCCGGTGCCGGTGGTGAACGACCAGATGGTGCGGCCGAAATTTATGGCCAAAGCCGCCCTGTTTCATATCAAAGAGACCAAACATGTGGTGCAGGACGCCGAGCCCGTCACCCTGCACGTCGACTTAGTAAGGGAGTGACCATGAGCGAGAAAACCATGCGCGTGCAGGATTATCCGTTAGCCACCCGCTGCCCGGAGCATATCCTGACGCCCACCGGCAAACCATTGACCGACATCACCCTCGAGAAAGTGCTCTCTGGCGAGGTGGGCCCGCAGGATGTGCGGATCTCCCGGCAAACCCTTGAGTACCAGGCGCAGATTGCCGAGCAGATGCAGCGCCATGCGGTGGCGCGCAATTTTCGCCGCGCGGCGGAGCTTATCGCCATCCCTGACGAGCGCATTCTGGCTATCTATAACGCGCTGCGCCCGTTCCGCTCCTCGCAGGCGGAGCTGCTGGCGATCGCCGACGAGCTTGAGCACACCTGGCATGCGACGGTGAATGCCGCCTTTGTCCGGGAGGCGGCGGAAGTGTATCAGCAGCGGCATAAGCTGCGTAAAGGAAGCTAAGCGGAGGTCAGCATGCCGTTAATAGCCGGGATTGATATCGGCAACGCCACCACCGAGGTGGCGCTGGCGTCCGACGACCCGCAGGCGAGGACGTTTGTTGCCAGCGGGATCGTCGCGACGACGGGCATGAAAGGGACGCGGGACAATATCGCCGGGACCCTCGCCGCGCTGGAGCAGGCTCTGGCGAAAACGCCATGGTCAATGCGCGATGTGTCTCGCATCTATCTTAACGAAGCCGCGCCGGTCATTGGCGATGTGGCGATGGAGACCATCACCGAGACCATTATCACCGAGTCAACCATGATCGGTCATAACCCGCAGACCCCGGGCGGGGTGGGCGTCGGCGTGGGGACAACCATCGCCCTCGGCCGGCTGGCGACGCTGCCGGCGGCGCAGTATGCCGAGGGGTGGATCGCGCTGATTGACGACGCCGTCGATTTCCTTGACGCCGTGTGGTGGCTCAATGAGGCGATCGACCGCGGGATCAACGTGGTGGCGGCGATCCTCAAAAAGGACGACGGCGTGCTGGTGAACAACCGCCTGCGCAAAACCCTGCCGGTGGTGGATGAAGTGACGCTCCTGGAGCACGTGCCCGAGGGGGTGATGGCGGCGGTGGAGGTGGCCGCGCCGGGTCAGGTGGTGCGGATCCTGTCGAATCCCTACGGCATCGCCACCTTCTTTGGGCTGAGCCCGGAGGAGACCCAGGCCATCGTCCCCATCGCCCGCGCGCTGATTGGCAACCGCTCAGCGGTGGTGCTCAAGACCCCCCAGGGCGACGTGCAGTCGCGGGTGATCCCGGCGGGCAAGATCTACATCAGCGGCGAAAAGCGCCGTGGAGAAGCCGATGTCGCCGAGGGCGCGGAGGCGATCATGCAGGCGATAAGCGCCTGCGCTCCGGTACGCGACATCCGCGGCGAACCGGGCACCCACGCCGGCGGCATGCTCGAGCGGGTGCGCAAGGTGATGGCGTCCCTGACCGGCCATGAGATGAGCGCGATCCACATCCAGGATCTGCTGGCGGTGGATACATTTGTTCCGCGCAAGGTGCAGGGCGGGATGGCTGGGGAGTGCGCTATGGAGAATGCCGTCGGGATAGCGGCGATGGTGAAATCGGATCGTCTGCAGATGCAGGTTATCGCCCGTGAGCTGAGCGCCCGACTCCAGACTGAGGTGGTCGTGGGCGGCGTGGAAGCCAACATGGCCATCGCCGGGGCGTTAACCACGCCGGGCTGTGCGGCGCCGCTGGCGATCCTCGACCTCGGCGCTGGTTCGACGGATGCGGCGATCGTCAGCGCGGAGGGGCAGATCGCCGCGGTGCATCTCGCCGGGGCGGGAAATATGGTCAGCCTGCTGATTAAAACCGAGCTGGGTCTCGAGGATCTTTCGCAGGCGGAAGCGATAAAAAAATACCCGCTGGCCAAAGTGGAAAGCCTGTTCAGTATCCGCCACGAGAATGGCGCAGTGGAGTTCTTCCGGGAAGCCCTCAGCCCGGCGGTGTTCGCCAAAGTGGTGTACATCAAGGAGGGCGAACTGGTGCCGATCGATAACGCCAGCCCGCTGGAAAAAATTCGTCTTGTGCGCCGCCAGGCGAAGGAGAAAGTGTTTGTTACCAACTGCCTGCGCGCGCTGCGCCAGGTCTCCCCCGGCGGTTCCATTCGCGATATCGCCTTTGTGGTGCTGGTGGGCGGCTCATCGCTGGATTTTGAGATCCCGCAGCTGATCACCGACGCCCTGTCGCACTACGGCGTGGTCGCCGGGCAGGGCAACATTCGGGGAACAGAAGGGCCGCGCAATGCGGTCGCCACCGGGCTGGTGCTGGCCGGTCATGCCGATTAAGCCGGCGCTCGCGCCAGCCTCTCTCTATAACGTGCTATTTCAGGATGCCAATGATGAACCAGACTTCTAGCTTAACCGGGCAGTGCGTGGCCGAGTTTCTTGGCACCGGACTGCTCATTTTCTTCGGCGCGGGCTGTGTCGCTGCGCTGCGGGTCGCCGGAGCCAGCTTTGGCCAGTGGGAAATCAGTATTATCTGGGGCCTCGGCGTCGCCATGGCCATCTATCTGACGGCCGGCGTCTCCGGCGCGCACCTTAATCCGGCCGTCACTATTGCCCTGTGGCTGTTCGCCTGTTTTGAACGCCGTAAAGTACTGCCGTTTATTGTCGCCCAGACGGCCGGGGCATTCTGCGCCGCCGCCCTGGTGTACGGGCTCTATCGTCAGCTGTTTCTCGATCTTGAACAGAGCCAGCATATCGTTCGCGGTACCGTCGCCAGCCTTAACCTGGCCGGGGTCTTTTCCACCTACCCGCATCCGCATATCACCTTTTGGCAGGCGTTTGCCGTAGAGACCACCATCACGGCGATCCTGATGGCGATGATCATGGCTCTGACCGACGACGGCAATGGCATCCCGCGCGGGCCGCTGGCGCCGTTGCTGATTGGCTTGCTGATCGCCGTGATCGGCGCGTCGATGGGGCCGCTAACCGGCTTTGCGCTGAATCCGGCGCGTGATTTTGGCCCTAAACTGTTTACCAGTCTGGCCGGCTGGGGCGCGATGGCCTTTACTGGCGGGCAGTCGATACCCTACTTTTGGGTGCCGCTGCTGGCGCCGGTGGTGGGGGCGATTATGGGAGCGTTTTTATACCGCAAGCTTATCGGCCACCATCTGCCGTGCGAATGCGGTAGCGATGAGTGAAACGGGGCCCGCCGTATCACGGCGGGCAACGAGGTTAACTTTCCCCGGCGAGTCGCCGGGGATCAGGGTTATTTCTTGATGACCGCATTGAGCTCGCCGAGTTTGGCGGCGGGGTTCTTGTGGCACTGCTGCAACATTTTCGGCACCGAGACGGTCTCGACTTCATGCCAGTCGACGTAGTCGCCGCCGCTGAAGTCGGTGTTGCGGTTCACCACCCAGAAGGCCACCGGGGTCATGCTTTTTGGGTTCAGATCCATAAACTCCTGACAGGTCATATTCTGCGGTGTGGTTTCCAGAATCGCGAACGCCGGGCTGGTCATCAGACAGAATGTGGTGGCCGCTACGGTCAGTACGAGTGCTTTAGGCAAATTCATTTTCTTCTCCAGTGACAAAATAGGGCTTAAGCCTGGGCGTGCTTCATTTTATTGCGCAGGACCAGCAAGCCGATGGCGCTAAATATCATTTCAACGCCGATAAAGGCGGTAATAAATATCCAGCTTTGCTGCGGATTCATGGCCAGCCACAGGCAGGCGATAAGTAAATCCAACAGGCCGATAAAAATATTCCAGCCGGCGCCGCTTTGTTTTCGGGTTTGACATCCGTTGACGATGCGGGAAATACCGCCGAGAACAAATAAAAAGCCGAATAAGAGAGCCAGGCTGCTCATGCCGTTAAGAGGATTAACGACAAAGCTCAGGCCGAGCACGATCCAGGCGATGGCGAAGATCAGCGCCACCAGGCGTGATTTCCAGTGCTGCTGGCGGAAGACGATCAGGCTGTACAGTGAGTAGAAGCCGCAGATCATCAACAACATGCCGGTCACCGTGGCGAGATACCAGCCGGCGACCAACGGCCAGGCCAGGCAACAGGCCCCGCCGATAAACAGCAGCGCGGCCATCAAGCCGGCATGCCGTTTATATCGAATGAAGACGCGTGGGTTAAACGCATTTAAGGTGTAATGGCTAAACATAAACATAATTGCTCCGCAGATCCCGGTTGCCGGCCTGACGCTGAATAAAATGCGTCATGCTTTATTCAGCGGGCCAAAAGAAAGGTCTGAGGAAAATAGTAGGCCGCGCTATCGGCAGGCGTAAATAAGAGCGCTGAGGTGACTTTATACGCCTTGTCTGACAGCTGTCAGACAAGGCCCGCAATATTCCTTCCGGGCTCTGATTCTCAATGCCCATGATATTTTTTAAGCTGGCTGCGTTTGGTGATGCTTACCGATTTTAATCAGGAGTTAACGATGAAAAAAGTCATTCTGGCGAGCCTGCTGGCAACCATGATGGGTACCTCTCCGGTGTGGGCAGCAGATAGCGCGACGGCAGCGCCAGCCGCGGCAGCCACAGCGCAGGTGCAGAAAGAAGCCGCCGATGTGCTGCAGGTGGCAGTGCAGGGCGCGAACGCGATGCGCGATGTCCAGTTCGCCCGTCTGGCGCTGTTCCATGGCCAGCCGGATAGCGCTAAAAAACTGACTGACGACGCCGCCGCGCTGCTGGCCGCCGATGACGCCAGCTGGGCGAAGTTTGTGAAAACCGATGCTAAAGCCAAAATGATCGCCGATCGCTATGTGGTCATTAACGCCTCTATCGCTCTGTCTGAAGACTATGTAGCCACGCCGGAAAAAGAGAGTGCCATTAAATCCGCCAACGAAAAACTGGCGAAAGGCGATCAGAAAGGGGCTATCGATACCCTCCGTCTGGCCGGTATTGGCGTAATTGAGAACCAGTATCTGATGCCGCTCAACCAGACCCGTAAGGCGGTGGCGCAGGCGCAAGACCTGCTGAAAGCTGGAAAATATTACGAAGCGAATCTGGTGCTGAAAGGCGCAGAAGAGGGCATCGTGGTGGACAGCGAGATGCTGGTGGCAGGCAACTGATACCTGTTCCACCCTGAGAGAGCGCAGAGGAAGAAACTGACAAGGATGTCCCCTTAACGGTCGGGCAGGCGGACTGCCCGACCGGAACGGCTAGCGGCCGATCAGGGCGTCGATTTCGCCATCGATCTCGCGCATGACGCCGGTGATGCGCTGTACCACCTCCAGACAGCTTGCCGGCGTTAGCGAGTCAGGCCGCTTCGCCTCAAAAGGGGCGCACAGCGCTTGCAGCGCAGTAATCCCCAGAATTTGCGCTGAACCGTGCAGACGGTGCAGCGCTCGCAGAAAGATCTGCGGCTCATGCCGGGCGATTGCCTGTCCGGCAGCCTGTAAATCCGCGGCCGACGCATCGCGGAACGTCTCCAGCATCTCAGTCATCAGCGCCTGGTCTCCCCCGGTATTTTCGGTCAGCACGCTGAGCCGCAGGTGTCGGGCGACGTTTGGCGATGCGTGGCCCACCGCTAAACGGCTCAGCTCGTGGCTCAGCGTCTGGACCGACACCGGCTTAAACAGACACATATTCATGCCGCTGGCCAGACAGGCCTCCCGCGACTGCGGCAGCGCGCTGGCGGTCACCCCCCAAATCATCAGGTCCGGGTAGCGCCGACGTAGCGACGCCGCCAGCGCCAGGCCATCTTTCTTCGGCATATTGAGGTCCGTGATCAGCAGATCGTAATGTTTGCCAGCGAGCTTATTCTCCGCCTCTTCACCGTCGCAGGCTTCATCGACGCTATAGCCGATAGTGCTGAGCTGGCGCTTGAGCAGCAGCCGGTTGGTGGGATGGTCGTCGGCTATCAATATCGACAGCCCGGGCAAGGCCTGCTGCCTGGCCGGCAACGCCTTCGGCGCGCGAACGGCGCAGCGACTCACCTTGACTGGCAGGATGATGGTGAAGGTGGTCCCCACGCCAGGATGGCTAACCATCTCCAGTCGGCCCTGCATGAGTGCGACCAGCTCCTGGCAAATGACCAGACCCAGGCCGGAACCGGTCTGTTTGCGCCCCTGGCGCGCCTGGGCATAACGGTGAAAGAGAGTGGTCTGCTCTTCTTCGCCGATCCCGCAGCCGCTGTCGCTAATGATGAGGGTCAGCTCCCCCTGCGTCTCATCCGCTTGCGTCAGCTGGCAGTCGACCTGAATCGCGCCCTCGGTGGTAAACTTCAGCGCATTGCCGATGAGATTATTGAGGATTTGCCGCAGCGCCTGCGGGTCGATCCACAGCATGGTCCCCTCCTGTAGCGCGTTATGGTCGTGGAGCGCGATCCCCTTTTGCTGCGCCAGCGCGCCGAAGGTGTGACACTGCTGCGACACGACCTGTGCGACATCGCTCCACTGCGGGGTGATCTGGTATTTCCCCGACTCAATCTTGTCGATATCGAGAATATTACCGATCAGCCCCAGCAGGGTTTGCGCCGTCGACCCCGCCAGCTCGATCGCCTCTTTACGCTGACCGACGTTCAGCTCCGGTTTCGCCAGCAGTTCCAGAAAGCCGACGATGGCGCTCACCGGCGTGCGCAGCTCGTGGCTCATGCTGGCCAGAAAGCGACTCTTGGCTTTTGTCGCCTGAATCGCTTTGTCTTTTTCCCGCTCCAGCGCGCAGGAGAGGGCCTCCTTCTGCGCCAGCTCCTCCTCCAGCCGCTGCTGAGAGTCTTTACGTTTGCGCACTTCCCGGCACAGGGAGAGTCCCCACCCGAGGCTGATGGCGATCAGCACCAGCGCGAAGGCGATCAGCTGGTAAAACTGGCGGCTGTACTGGCTCCAGTTCTCTATTTGCTGGCTGGAAATTTTCGACCACTTCTCGGTCATCTGCAGAATATCCCGCGGCGGAATGGCCTGCAGCGCTTTGCTGAGGATGGCGGCCAGCACCGGCTCATCGCGCGGGATCGCCAGCCGAATGGCGGCGACCGGGAGTCCGTCGATGCGGGCGTAGTGCAGACCCTGTGGATAATAGTGGTCGATCATATAGCGGGCGGAAAGCTCCGACGCTACCGCGGCATCCACCTCGCCTTCCTCCACCATCTTCATCGCGACGCCAACGTTATCCGTCTCCACCCAGTCAACCTGTGGAAAGCGCGCTTTCAGGTCGTGGGCGGCGATTGGCCCCACTGGCAGGGCGATCCGCGCCGGGCGGGCCAGCAGATGTGGGTCGGGGGCGCTGCCGCGGGCGACCAGCACAAAAGCCACGTTAATCAGCGGGTCGCTGAGGGTGACGTAGGCCTGCGGCTGTGGGGTCAGGGTCGCGGCGGGCATGATCGCCCAGTCCTCTTTTTCCATCCGCTTTGCCAGATCCTGACGGTTGCGCACCAGGATGGGGTCAAACTGCAGCCCGGTCTGTAGCGAGAAAATATTCAGCATATCGGCCATAATGCCGCGTAGCTCGTCCTCGTCATCCACCAGAGTAAAAGGCGGAAAATAGGGGTTGACCAGCAGGCGGACGCGACGATGCTTCTGTAGCCAGCGCTGCTCTTCGGCGCTAAAGGACAGCGGCGTATTGAGAAATGACAGATCGCCGCGGTTGAGCCAGTTTTGCATGATCCGCATCGCGGTATCGCTGTCGATAGCGTGGATAAAACGGTCAAGGAGCTGGTGCAGCGCCGGTCGATCCTCGCGGGTGACAAAGCGGTTGTGCTGCTCCTGCTGACGAAAATAGTGCGCGATGACCAGCGATTGCGAGAAATATTTCGAGATGCAGTGGCCGGTGGTGATGTTATTGCCGATGAAATACTGATTCTCGCCGCTGACCACCGAGGCGAGAGCCTGATAGTCGCTATCGTAAAGGGTGATTTTGGCGTTGGGAAACGCCTGCTGAATGATATCGAAAAAGGCGCAATCGCGGGTGCAGGCCAGCGTGACGCGGCGGTCGGTGGTCAGCGGCGGCAGGGGGGATTTTAGCGAGGTGACCAGCGTCGGCCAGGTTTTGATCAGCGGTGCGGTGTGCGTCAGTCCCGGGGCGAGCGCATCCCGGTGCGCCACCTGAGTGAGCAGGGTATCCACCTGGCGGTCGGCCAGGGCGGCCAGCGCCTGCTGCTCGGTGTCATATTGGCGGATAACCACCTTCAACCCGAGGCTGTGCGCCATTAGCGCCAGATAGTCGGCGTTAATTCCCTGATAGCTCTCCTCGTCGCTGTCGTAGACGATAGGCGTCATCTCAGGCAGCCAGGTGCCGACGGTCAGCGTCGGCCGGGCGGCCAGCCAGACCTTTTCCGTATCGTTAAGCGGAATGTCGATTGCCGCAATGTGGGCATGGCTTTTCAGCTCCAGTTGCTTCATGGCAAACGCGGCGGGGGAGTGGCTTAGCGCCAGTCCGACAATCAGGGATAAAATAAGACGAACAACCATGGCATCACCCTATTTTATTGCGTTGCGCAAAGTCATAAAGCTCAAGCAGGGAGCTGCAGCCTAATTTATCCATCAGACGGACCTTATAGGTGCTGACCGTCTTATTGCTGATATTCATTTTGCTGCCGATGGTGGTGTAGTCGACGCCGCTGAGGATATAGCGGAAGACTTTCATCTCCTGCGTTGACAGCGTATCCAGCCGGTCCTGATCGGTGATGCCGTGGGTGCAGAAGCGCTCCAGTGAAAAGGGGAAATAGCTGTAGCCATTATTGGCCGCCTCGATCGCGGCGAGGATATTATTCATTCCCTCTTTTTTACTCACAAAACCATTGGCCCCGCAGTCGGCGCTGCGTTTGCCGTAGAACCGTTCATTTTTGGCGGAAATGACGATAATTTTTCCCTGGTAGCGGCGTTTGCGCAGCTGCTCAAGAACGTCGATGCCGCTGAGCTCCGGAATATCGACGTCAACGATCAGCAGGTCAGGCTGCATCGTTTCGGCGGCCTGCACCGCATGAGCGCCGCTGTCGAGCTCTGCCGCGACGGTAATACCGTTGGTATCGAGTAGGTTGCGAATGGCGATACGTGCCAATGGATGATCGTCAATGATTATCGCATTCATGGGGGCGTAAATCCTGATATGAAAAAGAAGGGCGATGTCTGGTGCAGGTGCGGCGGGGGTTATTTTTATCGATGCCGTAATAAGGCGCAATTGTAACACAAATCGTTTTCGCCCGGGGAAGATATTCTGGGCGAACCCTCGCTGAATATATTTGCATATCTGGATGACAGCTGTAGGAACAGGCGTTCGCTTACTTCAGCGCTGTCTGGTATTAAAAAAAATGCAAACGATTAATCTGCTCTTTTTAAGGTGAGTTGCCGGGAATATCGTCCGGTGACAACTGGCAGGTAAAATAATAACAATGGCAAAAGTGAAGCTCGCCCTTTGGCAAAAATGGGTTTGGAAACGTCTAATGGCAGGAATAATACTCGTGGCAATGAGTAGCGCCGCGGTGGGTAAGGACGCCTCGCCCGCTGAGGCGCGGACGCGCGATATGATGCGCTGTCAGGATTATCTGCAGCTGGATCCGCGCACCTGGACGCCGATGGTGATCTGGCTGATGAACGATCCTTTTTCCCTGCAGCCGCCGGAGTGGACCGACTTCCATGAAGCCGAGCTGGTGCTGACGCCGATCCTCACCGAAATCTGCCGTCAGGAGCCAGATGCCTGGCTGACTTCGCTGCGTGAACGGCTCAATTCCTACCAGCAGGTGCGGTCGCTCAATTAAGCGACCGCGATAAAGCGGCAGAAAAAGTGACTAAATGTGCAGTTAGCAGCCCATTCCTGCGCCGGGGATCGGCAGCGGTCCGCTTTTTGCGACAGGGCGTCGCAGGCCTTGCTCGCTGGCGTCGGGTTGGCGCCGGCGCAGATGGCATCCAGAGGCGCTGTCATCTGCGCGCTTTCACATTTATTTCCCGGCGGCAGAAAAATTCAGCGTTAATCCAACGCCGACCTCGTTAATTTTGATAAAACGCGCCAGGCTAACCTTCGCCGCAAGATCGGTACAATGGCATGGATAGACAGAGCCCGGGGACAATGCTTTAAGGTAATCCCCTGTCTGTGTGAGGCGATCTTCATCAGCATTTTGCAAATGGAACCCGCCAATGACCGAAACAACGTGATGTTCTCCGGTAACCTGTTTCGCATATTCAATAATGTTAGCTATTCCCGCGTGAGAACAGCCTGTGACTACCACCAGTCCATCTTCTGTCTTTATTGCCAGCGCAGAATCATCCATAACGTAATCATCAGTGATTTCGCCTGTCTCATCCACCGTTTGGCCTACCGGTGTCAGCATCTCGAATTTATTGTCCCTTGGTATTTGACCAAGGAAGATGATGTTTTCAGTGAGTGGATAAGGTTTTTGGCTGCAAACTTTGTTGAAGAAGAGATCATTTTTATCGAATCTGTAGTTTATCCCTATAGATTTTTCATCAAAATACTTTGGGCTTAATGCATCTGGATGGCAGATTAAGTTTATCTTTTTCTCGGGAGTGAAGTTGAGTCGATCATAATATTGGGTTAAATGATTGAGGCCCCAGGTATGATCGTTATGGCCATGGGATAACACGATACTATCGATACTGGTCAAATCTATTTTCAACGTTTGCGCATTTTGCAGGAAAATATCTGAATATCCCGTATCGAAAAGGATTTTTTGACTATCATACTCAATCAGATAAGACACACCAGGTTCACCGATAAGGTACCTGTCAATGAATGTATTATTATCAACCAGAACCGTTAATTGCATCAATAAATCCTCGATGTGGCGCCAACAATATAAAAAACGACATCTTTCTATTCTGGACTGGTGTTATGCCACACTCATTGCGGATAAGCAATTCACCAACATTTGTCATGCATGCCAGGGTTGACCAGATGTCGCCGGGAAAAAGGATGAGCTTAACTAAAAAATTTGCATAGTGCCGTTTCTCGCTTGCGTTAGCCATGTATGCAATCGCGGCCATGCTCATCGCAAGGGAGACGGTAGTTATGCAATCGCTGTTTTTTATCCCTGACAACACAACCGGTCTATGGGGATACCGATATCGCGCCACGCCCTGATGGTCGACCAATCGAACGCTACCGTAAAGTCGGGCCGTTCGACATGAACGATCCTGAGGGCTGCAGGGATAGGAATGCGCAGTTGCCCACATCGCTGACCTGACTTGAGAAACGTCGGATCCAGTAGTGTTGCTAATATTGATATATCTTATTTCTATTTGTTATTAATGAATCATTGACAGCGTTTAGCTGAACTGATTCAGCTAATGGCTCGCAGGATAATATTTTGTAAAAATTATGTGATTAAAATTTAAAGGTTTGTAGTCAGCGCTAAAGATAGAAAGATCGTCTGGATTTTATCCGCTACCTTGAAGGGATTAATAAATCTGCGTTATAAATTAACCGCACTATTTAGAATGAAATGGAAATATCTGAATGAACAATTCAGAGAAATAGTGAAATAAATCTTATTATACTGGTAGCTTCAGGACAGGGTATGTTTATGAAGAATGGAATTATTCTATCAATCGCCGACCGTATCAAAGACGCGCTTCCCATACCAACAGACGAATTCAGGAAAAGGCTTGAAGAGGACTGTTATGTAATATGGAAATTGCCACACTTTGATGCACAAGAAATCACTCAAACCCCCGTTGTTCCCTCTTATGCTGATTATGTCGAGTCAAAAAATGCAGCGTTACATGGCGCTTATCTTTCTGCACATTTTCAGGCCGGCCTATGGCCCGTCGTCTATCAGGGCGAAAATAACGGACATCTTATAAGGCATGTCTGCCCGATGCTTCAGGCAGAAGAGAAAATAAGTTCTCAGGGGGCTAAGTATGACTTTTACCCGCATGTCGATAATCCCGATCTGTACATTACCGGCGAGACGCCGTCTAACAGACTTGGCGGCTGTCCTGACACTCTGAGTTTGTTGTGTCTCAGGAAAGAGGAAGGTGTTCACACCAGTCTGTTAAAACTGGATCAGATTCTGAAGAGGCTTTCTGATAAGGATATCGCTATTCTTGCCAGCCCCGCCTTCAGGATTAAACGGCCAGCCAGCTTTACAGAGGGATCCAGTATTGAGAAGGTGCCGATTATTGTGAGCGACAACGGTGTCTGGTATTCACGATTTGACTGGCACAATACACAAGGTATGACTCTCGAAGCCGAAGCCGCGCTGGAAAAAATGCGATTTATCACCCTGGAACATGACCTGTGGTTCAATGTTCCGCTGGAGCCAGGCTATGCAGTGACTTTTTTAAACCAAAGAACAATGCATACCAGAAATGCTTTTGAACCTCGTTTTGATGGCACGGACAGGTGGTTATTGCGGGTTTTTGCTATGAAACACAGACCAACTGATACGCAGCTTGTCGATTCTTCACTTTGTCTCCACCACCTGCGCACACTATAACGGAACAAAAAATGTCAGATTTAGTTAATCACTCAATGTTCATTGAGGGAAGCGTTATTGCTCATTACCTTGTTCTCGGGGTGATCCTGCTGGTTATTGCATCATTTATCGCGGGCTATATTGATGCGATTGCGGGCGGTGCTGGACTCGTGTTAATTCCAGCCTTTATCCTGACAGGGCTACCACCTCAGCTTGCGCTGGGACAGGAAAAACTGGTCAGTACTATAGGCACCATCGCTGCCATTAAGAACTTTGTTAAAAATAAGTCTGTTATCTGGCGCGTTATCCCTGCGGGATTAATTTCTGCCCTGGCGGGAGCCTATGTGGGCGCGAAGGTGATATTACTTTTGCCTGTGGAGACCTTATCGATCGTCATTGTGGTGCTATTACCCGTTGGTTTACTCGCAGCAACGATTAAGGGAAAAATTAAAGAGTCCGCAGACGACTCTGCCAGGACTAACTTTCTGGCAATCTTTGTAGTGTGTTTTATCGTGGGTTTTTATGATGGTTTTTTTGGCCCTGGGACCGGTAGCCTTTTCATCATTGCCTTAACGGTTATTAATAAGTTTGGACTGCTGCAGGCATCCGCGACCAGCAAAATCTTTAATTTTGCATCCAATATAGGGGCGTTTGTTGCCTTTGCGATTGCCGGTAAGATGGCCTATTTAATCGGCATTCCGATGATTATTGCCAGCCTGGCTGGTAATCACATTGGCAGTCTGCATGCCATTAAAACCAATGGTGAAATTATCCGTAAAGTTCTCTTTGTCACCGTGGGTGCGATGATGGTGACGCTTTCAGTAAAATATTTTACAGGAGTATGAAATGGCAATGGGCAATGAAAATATCGTCGTGCGGCTGGCGCAAGACTCTGACATTCCAGAGGTGAAACAACTGCTGGAGCGCTATCACGCAAAAAATCTTGCGGGAGAGCAACGGGCGAATGGATTTGTCACCACCGATATGACGGAGCAGCAGTTAAATGAACTGCGTTCAGCCGAAAGTGGTGTGGTGATTGCGGTTGATAGTACATACGACAAGGTCATTGGCCTGTTGCTTGGTGGATCGTGGGAATTTCTCAGCCCCTGGCCCATGTTTAAATACATGGCAAGTATTCTCAATGAATATCACTACCAGGGAAAGAATCTGGATGCGGTTAGCTCATACCAGTATGGCCCCATCTGTGTCGCAGAAGAGTATCGTGGCCAGGGCGTAGGCGAGATGCTGCTTGAGTATCAACGCAAGGTGTTTGCACCGCGTTATCCCGTCATCGTTACCTTTGTCAATGTGCTGAACCCGCGCTCGTATGCATTTCATACCCGCAACCAGTTTGAGGACGTCGGTTTCTTTCACTTCAATGGCAATAAGTACCACATGATGGCGTTACCGACCTCCTGAGAGGTGGGCTGATACATTGCGGCAGACCCGGCGGGCGTCTTCGGCGCCTGCCGGCATAAGCGAAGGTCCGGGTTTGGCCGGTGGCTAACCGATCTTTGCTCTTTTCAGGGGCGTCTGGAAAAGGAAAAGGGCCTACGTTTTCACGTAAGCCCTTGATATCTGGTGGCCCCTGTTGGGTTTGAACCAACGACCAAGCGATTATGAGTTCCTACCTGAACAACCGAAAATCAATGGTTTGCGTTATTTATCATTGACATAGATTGCCATCATTTGCCAATGATTACCCATTATCAGCCATTTCTACCGCCACTTTATCGCCACTAAAATGCGCTATGTTTGTGAATGCAGTTACATACATATGGGTTAAAAAATAGTAAATTGGACATATCTTTTTTTCCACCCGAGGACATAAAGTGAACGAAAATAGCCATGATAAAAATGTTACTGAAGATGAGTACGCTGAATTTTGGAAGCATTTTAATGCGAGATATGACGATCCACTCGTGAAAGATGTAAAGAAAACATATCGATGGTTTGTTGAGGTTATGGGGGAAGAAAAATGGTTTGAGCGAAGAGATAATGTTCTGCGGTATTTTCGTACCCTCACTGAAAGGTTATATAGCAGTCAAACAGATGTTTCTTTACATGAAAAAGATTCGCGTATGGCCTTTTATGATGATTGGATCGCTTGGTATTTGTACCTTGCAGAATCACTTGCCGATCGCCCAACAGTTGATGAACCTGCACAATCCTCTAGAATTTTGCCGTTCTTTGCCACCATCGGAGAATTTAGCGAAGAGTTAAAGCGTACAAAAGGTATTGAAAATAAACTTAAAGATTTACTTATTAAACCTGAGAATCAACCAGACTCTGTCTTATTTGAATTAGTAGTTGCTGCCTGTTATATAAAAAATGGTTGGGAAGTAGAGTTTATACCTGAGTCAGGTGCAGGTAAAACACCAGACCTTCTGGTGAAGAAAGGAAATGATAAACTATATGTAGAATGTAAAAGGCTTGCAAAGGTAACTCAATATTCAGAAAATGAACGTATGGAATGGGTTAAAAGATGGCAGAAAGCTCTACCTTACATAATTTCTTACCCATATCCTGTTTTTTTTAATGTAAAGTTCAAATGTGAGGTCAATAGCACCAATCCTGATATTTTTTTGAATATTGTTAGGCAATTATACGCCTCAAGAGATTTGATGCAATGCGGTGTTGTATCTTGTGAAAATGATGAAATATCAGTAGTTGCAAATTTAATTGATATGGACCGAGTAAATGAACACTTTGCCAAATGGATAGTAAAGTATCCTTCGCCACAACTTAACTATCTTTTAGATGATAACTATGAACCCCATGGTAGTTATACGATGGCATTACAGGCTAAACTTTGCACTTATAGCGAAGATGAATATAGTACAATTAATGTTTTTGCCGATGAGATAAGGAGACCTTTCTGTGCTAAATGGGAATGTATAGCAGATGAATCGATTTCCAAAAAAGCTAAAGATGTTAAGGGGTTACTTGTGAAAGCTGTAAAGCAAGCCCCAAGTGATGGTAAAACAGTTATCCATATTGGATATGAAACATTACATGGCCCTCATGTCGAGGTGCTTCGTGATAAAAAAATTACTAATATGTTAGCTAATTTTGATTGCGAGGGTAAGGATATTGGGATTATATATTGCCACTCGTTCCAACCAAGGCTATTTTCAGATAACAATTGGGATTTTGCCGAAACTGTTAGGTATTATACAAGAGGTGTTAGCAAAAAGTATCTTTTGAAGAGAATGATGCTTTTGGAAAGAGAGGGTATTGTTGAGTCCAACGATACCCATTGGGAGCAAGATCTACGAGAAATGAATAATAAATAAGCCTAACTAAATGTATTTAATGGATTAAGCTTAACAGCGTCTTCTAAGTGGTCTGGAGCAAAATGTGCATACCGCATTGTCATTTTGATATCGGTATGCCCCAAAACGCGTTGTAAAACTAAAATATTACCACCATTCATCATAAAGTGACTGGCGAAGGTGTGGCGCAAAACGTGGGTAAGCTGCCCTGCCGGTAGTTCGATGCCTGTTCTTTCCAGAGCTGAGCGGAATGCGCCATAACAATCACTAAACAACCGGCCTTTTTTATCATCAGGCAGAGATTCATAGAGTTCTTTGCTGATTGGGACGGTGCGGTTTTTTCTGCCTTTCGTGTTGGTGTATGTGATTTTGTATTTCGCGAGTTGGCTTTTTCTCAGACTCTCGGCCTCTGACCACCGTGCGCCAGTGGCGAGACAAATTCTTACCACTGTTTCTAAATCAGGGTGGTCGTGCCGTTTACACTCTCCAAGTAGTTGCGAAATTTGGTCGTGAGTTAGTCAGGCCATTTCCATTTCTTCAAAGCGGAATGGGCGCATATTTTTCAGTGGGTTTTCACCTTTCCATTCTCCGAGGCGGTTTAGCTCATTGAACACTGCCCGGAAGTAGGCCAGCTCAAGATTAAGCGTGCGAGGCGATACCTCTTTCACTCTGTTTGAACGGGCATGCTCACCTTTCAACCGTTTTTCTCGGTAGCGGGAAAACATCTGTGCATCGAAATCGCGTGCGAGTGGCTCGCCCATACACTCAAAAGCATGGTGCATGGCTAACTGACGTTTCAAGCCATCTTTCAGTGTAATGCCATGAGCGCTATACCATGAGTCAACCAGCTCTTTTAACGTGCGCCTGTCTTCCTTTTCTTCCTGCCACGGGTTTTGAACGGTGTACTGTTCAAACGCCAGAGCCTCGCCTTTAGTAGCGAATTTCTTTCTGATGCGTTTGCCTTTTGCACCGTTTGGGTAGAGCTCACAAATCCAACCGCCAGTTGGATTTTTACGCACGGTCATTAGTTAACCTCGCTGTATACACCCATCACGCGACCTAATGCTTTAATGTCATCAAATCCACATTCGAAGGGAACCTTGCCCCCTGCTACATGTAGTCTTCTGCCTGGCAATTTTGTTAATTCTCGAATGCTAATAGCACCTTCAATATCGACGAGCCATTCTCCATCTGATAGGGATGCGTCTCGCTCGATGAAATGGAGTTTTCCATCAGCGTAGACGGCAATTGGATTCGTAAGCGGCTTGCTAAAGAACTTGCCAGCAATACTCAAATCGCCATCACTAACCAGAGACTCTTCACTTAATGTGAATTTCTCCACATTTTGGGTATCGGTATTCATATTGCCGGTTGTAGGTGACCCTTTGCCGGTGAGTAGCCAAGCGAGATTTGCGCCAGTTTCTAGGGCGCAATGCACAATAAAGTCATAAGAAATGGAATCGCGACTGTACCTGTTAGCAAGAGAGCTTGATGCAATTTCGAAGTGTCTAGCTAATTGAATTTTCTGAGAAAATCCGTAAGCCTCGCAAATCCTGTCCAGCACTTCTTCATTGTTTAAACCAAGACCTTCTATTCTCATGTAGCTTTAACCTATTTACAAACTCCACTTTGGGAGTTATGTTAAGCCTAAACCTAGGCAATTAATGGCGAACGTTGGCAAACAGATGGCTATTAATTGCAATCTTTAGTAAAAGGGGAATCATGCAACATGGCTTCTGAAATCGCAATCATCAAAGTTCCCGCACCAATCGTTACTTTGCAACAATTCGCAGAGCTTGAGGGTGTTTCTGAACGCACCGCCTACCGCTGGACAACCGGCGATAACCCTTGTGTACCAATCGAACCACGCACCATCCGTAAAGGCTGCAAGAAAGCAGGTGGCCCGATTCGCATTTATTACGCACGCTGGAAAGAAGAGCAGTTGCGTAAGGCATTGGGTCATTCCCGTTTTCAACTCGTCATCGGCGCTTAATTCACTTTATGTGAATTGTAAGGATGCAACATGTTTGATTTTCAGGTTTCCAAACATCCCCACTATGACGAAGCATGCCGGGCTTTTGCGCAACGTCACAACATGGCGAAGCTGGCCGAGCGTGCGGGTATGAATGTTCAGACGTTACGCAACAAGCTCAACCCGGAACAGCCTCACCAGTTCACGCCGCCTGAATTGTGGCTGCTGACTGACCTGACAGAAGACTCAACCCTCGTAGATGGCTTTCTTGCGCAGATTCACTGTCTACCGTGCGTGCCGGTAAATGAGCTGGCTAAAGACAAATTGCAGTCTTATGTCATGCGAGCAATGAGTGAACTCGGCGAGCTGGCAAGCGGTGCGGTCTCTAATGAGCGCCTGACCTCTGCACGTAAGCACAACATGATTGAAAGCGTAAATGCTGGCATTCGCATGTTGTCATTGTCGGCTCTGGCGCTGCATGCGCGGATTCAGGCTAACCCGGCAATGACAAGCGTTGTAGACACCATGAGCGGCCTCGGTGCCTCATTCGGTCTGATGTGAGGTGCTTATGTTGAATAATGAACCGTCATTCGCGTCTCTGCTTAAAAAGCAAAGTCCCGGCATGCACTACGGCCACGGCTGGATCGCAGGTAAGGACGGCAAGCGCTGGCACCCGAGCAACTCACAGGCTGATTTACTGGCTGGTCTCTCTACTCAAAAGCAGGGGGAATCATGGCTATCGAAGCTGTTTCCGCGACTGTTCCGCTAAAAGCGGGTGAACGTCTGGCCGGTCTCAATCATGTGGCTGAATTGCGCGCAAGATATTGGGGCGATAGCTGGAAAGAGGTTGAACGTTTTGTCGATGATATGCGTGATAAACGTGACCCACAATTTGAAGAAAATAATCGGGCGCTGGCCGCTATTTTCTTTCTGGCAAAAATCCCTGCGGCTCGTCATGAGCTCCAATTAAGTGAGCTGACTACTGACGAGAAAAAAGCGCTTATTACAGCGATGAATCATTTTCGCGCAGTGGTGAGCTTATTTCCAAAACGGCTAACAATGCCGAATTAATCCAAACAGAAATTTAATGGCGTAAATCCGCCGGGCTTCTTATTGTCCGAAATCAGGAGAATAAATTATGCGTAATACCGTAACCCGTAGTTTTAATACAGATAGCGATGCGCTGGCCATATTGCTGACTGATGCCAAAAAAGAAGAGCGTAAAGACCGCGCGCTCGCTGTTTCAATCCGTCTTGAGGCACTGGCGATACATATCATCAAAGAGGGGATGAGCTGTACCGAAGCCGCCGAACTGCTGCGCCGTGAAGCCACTCGCTTTGAGAATGAATCACAGGAGCTGCACTAATGGCCGACGCAATGGATTTAGCACAACTGCGCGAGCAGGAAGACCGCGAACGCCACATCAGCAACGCGCGTAGCCGTATCGCCTCACCTTCCCGTTTTCTCTGCGAAGAATGTGACGAACCAATCCCGGAAGCTCGCCGCATTGCGATTCCGGGTGTGGCCTTTTGCGTGACCTGTCAGGAGGTCACCGAATTGAAATCTAAACATTTTCGGGGGGTATGACTTGGCGGTTCAATTCGCTTATCCGTGGAATGCTCCACGGTCGGCAATAGCCAGCCCATATCTTACCTATGACCAACAGTATCGCCGCGACCGTATGTTCGCGGCTTTGCTGCATGCAAAAAAGGTACTTTCTCTCCAGCCAGAGTGCGTACGTTTTGACGTTTATCGCACTGCGGCGGTGCTGGAGCAAAATCAGAGCAGTCAACGAGCCAATGCTTTTTTAATCAGTTTCTGCAAAAAGGCATTGCCGCGTCTTGAGCTGGTCGCAAAAAAATATGAGAGCGCGGGTATCAACACTAATGTATCAACCGCCGTTTTCGGTGGACATTTTGACACCCGACTCATGCAATATCTGGCATCTCGCATGGTTAATCTTGTCGCCAGATATAACCGCCTCCCTGATTTGTCGCGCGCCGATGTTGACTTGCTGGCATGTGACATCGCTAATTTCATTCGTTCTGAGCTGGCAAATATTGATGATTCAGGTTTTGGTGAGCTCAAAACGCTATACACCTGGTACATGCACGCTGGTTTTATTTCTCTGCAATTCAATGTCACCCCTCCCCATTGGGAGCGCGTAGCAAATAAATACTTCAACAAAGATGATATTGCCCCTGCAATAATCCGTATGTTCACTGAGTCATGGTGGCGTAATCGTCTGCGTCGTGTCGCGTCGGCATGGCGCGAACACCTACAAATTGCAGTCGGCAACGTCAGCAAGAAAAAGCACGCCTACGCGAGTAAAAACTGCGTAACAGACTGGCGCGAACAGAAGCGCCGAACGCGTGAGTTTCTCAAGGGACTGGATCTCGAAGACGAAGACGGCAACCGCATCAGCCTGATTGAAAAATACGACGGTTCGGTCGCTAATCCTGCGATACGCCGCTGCGAACTGATGACCCGCATCCGTGGGTTTGAAAATATCTGCAATGAACTCGGTTATGTCGGGGAGTTTTACACCCTGACTGCACCGTCTAAATATCACGCCACGACTAAAGCGGGATACCGTAACAGCAAATGGAATGGTGCCAGCCCATCGGACACGCAGAGCTATCTAACTGGCCTTTGGGCGCGCATACGCGCCAAGCTGCATCGGGAAGAAATACGCATTTTCGGCATCCGTGTTGCCGAACCTCATCACGACGGAACGCCGCACTGGCACATGCTTATGTTCATGTTGCCGGAGGACGTCGAGCGCGTGCGCCTTATCATCCGTGATTATGCATGGGAGGAAGACCGCCACGAACTGAGAAGTGATAAAGCCAAAAAAGCGCGCTTTCATGCCGAGGCCATTGACCCAGAAAAGGGCAGCGCTACCGGCTATGTTGCTAAATACATTTCGAAAAATATCGACGGTTATGCTCTCGATGGTGAAACCGATGACGAAAGCGGTGAGCTGCTGAAAGAGACAGCCCCCGCCGTTTCAGCATGGGCGGCGCGCTGGCACATCCGTCAGTTTCAGTTTATTGGTGGTGCGCCGGTGACGGTCTACCGTGAGTTGCGTCGTCTCGCTGATACCGAGACCGCGCACGGTTTAAGCGTTGAGTTTGCCGCCGTTCATGATGCCGCTGACGTCGGTGACTGGGCTGGTTACGTTAATGCGCAGGGTGGCCCGTTTGTCCGTCGTGACGATTTGCAGGTGCGCACGCTGTATGAGCCTCGCGCCGAGTTTAACCAGTATGGTGAGGAAACTATCTGCATTCGCGGCGTGTACGATTCCGCCGTCGGCGCTGACACCCCGATTTTAACCCGGCTAACGCAGTGGAAAATTGTGCCGAAGCGTGCCGTTGATTTGGCCGTTGACGTTAAGGGCGCTCCTGCGCCCTCTCGGAGTTCTGTCAATAACTGTACGGGAAGCGAAAGCGATCCACCGGAGCTGGATTTATCCAAACCGTTGAGTCGAAGTGAAAGGCGGAAGCTAACGGCCAGACTTAGGGACAAAAGAAGGGTCACCAGGCAGGAGTTTATCCACGGAACGGATAAACAAAGCGCAACCATTGACAGAACAATAGACGAGATTCAGATAGTGACCGGCGAAACCATTAGCCGGGGTGAGGCGCTGCACCTGATGTCCGGTGGCAAAAGCTGCATAAATGGCAAGTGGTGCCGTGGTTCAGCAACCGGTGAAATTTTTCCAGCAGCACCATCACACGGGGCGCAGGCCAGACAAATCCTAAATCGAGTCGCGGGGTTAGCGTCAGTTACTAAGTTGAGACTGTAACTAATTCATATCCATATCATGCACATACGTTATCTTTGTGTGTAACTTTTTTCTTTCATCTTTTTATCGATACATGATACTGTATATTTATACAGTATCCCGTATTGGAGGTTGTGTGGATAGAGATTTAAACGAGCAAGTCATGATTGAACGGGTCGAGATGATTGCGCGTCTGACAGCTGAAGGTACTTGTCATGAAAGAGATCGTGAAATTGCACTCAACTTAATAGCTGAGATTACCAGAGGGAATCTATTTGAAAATCATAATGTTGCTGCCTTTATGTCAAGTTTAGATATGGCTGACATCAAATGAGTTGCTATCCGCAACATTTTAATTAACTTATTGATTTTCATATCTGTTTTTTTTATTCAAGTAAGCATCGATGACGCGATAGAACAATGTTACAATCATCGCAGCATTAGAAGGAGGTTTATCTTGATTAAGGTTGTTGATTTGTTTTGTGGAGCGGGCGGCCTCACTCATGGCCTTCAGAAGTCTGGATTGAATGTAGTTGCAGGCTATGATATAGACGCGGCTTGTCGATTCGCCTATGAAAAAAATAACAAATCTCTCTTTGTCCAGAAAAGTGTGACGGACATTGAAGATGGTGAGCTACAAAAATATTTCGATGGAGCGAAGGTTAAGGTCTTGGCTGGCTGTGCTCCATGCCAACCTTTTTCAAGTTATACAAATAGCGCTAAGCTAGGTGTTGTACGTTCTAAAGATAAAAGATGGTCTTTACTTTACAGTTTTGCTAAACAGATTAAGATGGTAAAGCCAGATATTATAACGATGGAGAATGTTCCAAGAGTGGTAAATCATAAAGTCTTTAAGGATTTTATAAAATCACTTAAGAAAGATGGATATTTTGTCTGGTATGATGTTGTTTTCTGTCCTGACTATGGAATGGCTCAAAGTCGATCAAGATTAGTATTGTTAGCCTCAAAGTTTGGTGAAATAAAATTAATTCCGCCAACCCATGAGAAGGATAATTATAAAACTGTTAAAGATATTATAGGCGGTTTGCCTGAGATTGAGGCTGGTTCTGGTCATGTTGAAGATAAATTGCATCGTTCTGCATCATTATCTGAAATAAATTTCAAAAGGATAATGGCTTCAAAACCTGGTGGTACATGGCATGATTGGCCTGAAAATCTTAGGGCGAAATGCCATACTAAAGAAAGTGGCTCTACATATACTGCGGTATATGGACGGATGAGTTGGGATAAACTTGGGCCAACAATTACAACCCAATGTATAGGTTTCGGAAATGGACGTTTTGGCCATCCGGAGCAGAACCGGGCACTAAGTTTAAGAGAGGCTGCACTTCTACAATCATTTCCTGAAAAATATGAGTTTTGGCCTGAAGATGTTAAAATGGAAATGAGAACCGTTGCACGTTTAATCGGTAACGCGGTGCCTGTTAGGCTCGGCGAGATTGTTGGAAAAACCATTCTGGAACACATCTCGAAGCTTGACGTTTAAAGCCCTAATGCCCCTATTACTTTTGGTAGTAGGGGCTTTTGTTTTAGATACCTTCCACAATTTTCATTATTCTAGCTGCATCATTTTTCTTATCTTGATATTCAGCATATGCTTGCTTTGATTGAGTGATTAAATCACTGTATGTCAATACCTTACCGTTAATTGATAATAATTGCATATTTACAAAATGTTGATCTGCTGCATGATATCCTGTACCCAGCAAAAAGATAACCTCAATATGAGGGATATTTCCGCCAGGACAGCTTTTGGGGTTATTATTAAACCATTGGGTTGTTGCTTGTACATACTTATGTCCTTGAGCAACAAGCGCCATTATATCAGGCTGAACTTTAGGCCGTTTCATCTCGATAATCACATGTTTTCCAGATACAGTTTTAAATGCAATATCGATTCGCGCTCCACTTGTTGCATCAGGATTAACCTGCTTCAGTTCCTTAGTTAAAGTTTGCTCCATTACTGAAGACCCGGTTACTCGTTCCCATGATGGATCCAGCAACCAAAGGTGATCGTAAAGATACATCTGAACAGCTCTTTCCAGTTCATTATCGTCTGTAATCTTCTGAAATTTTTCAATGACTTTTAATCTCTGAGAGGTAATTTCATAAAACATACTAGCTTCAATATCATTAACAGATGCAAAGACATCCTTAAAGTTTTCAGATTGAAGATTACTTATTTTGTCCAGTGCATCAAGATTATCTTGAATTCTTAAACGTTCAAATGCTAGGACAGTATTTTTCAAAACTGTTTTTCTTGCACTTTTTTGTTCATCCTCATCCCCAGAGAAACGAAACGTATTTACTTTCCCCAATAATTTTTCAGCGCTGTCTCTCTCATGTTTTTTTAGCGAGTTCAACCAATCACTTACAGCTGGTGTATTTTGTTTTACTTCATCAATACCCTTTTCTCGTCTCCACTTATCCCAATCCTTATCGATTTGTTGAAGTGAGCGTTCCAAAAAAGACTTCAATACTGGATATCTTGGATCATTCTGTTGTAGCTTCTGTCGAGAAGATGTAGCCATATCCGGTTTTTCATTATCATCTAAAAAATCTGCTACGATTTCACCGACGAGATAATTCGTAAATACTTTAGCACTGCCAAATTCAAGAAGAATATCCTCTTCAAACACACGGCCATTTGATATTACAGTTATTGTGTTGTTAGAGATTTCAGGGTCTTTTTTAAGCTGAGATGGACGACCAACACTACCGATGTAACCACTTACCTGAACCTCAACACCTTCAAAAATAATAACATTTGGAAGTGTGTTTTTCTGAGTTAAGTTAACACATGATTTAACTCGCTCAGGATCTGATGGTCCAAATTCCCATAAAAACTCTAGATCAGACAGAAAGTCTCTATCGGAAGGGTTAATGTCTGTGCCGTTAATTTTAACAGTAAAGTTATGATTTGGCCCAATAATACTGAACCGCCGAGCTATCCTTTTCCTTAAATAACTTTGTGTTCTATCGATCGCTTTTTTAAGCTCAAATAATTTAATTGTTGTACCATAGGGTAAGCCTTCTGGGATTGGAATGGAATTAGCAATATAATTTCTCGTGCCTTTTATACATTCCTGAAGTTCTTTAACATCAACCTCGAATGCTTGAGGTTCTTCTCCCTTCTTATAAGAGTAGACTTGAATCTTATTGGCAAGTGAAAACATCGCTAATTTTCCAATTCCTTTTCTACCCATAACCTGACGTTTCAAGTTATCGCTTTTAGCGCGGCCATGTTCCCTACGGGCATAACCCACCTTGAGAAACCTATTAATTATTTCATCTTTTGACATACCATGGCCATCATCCTTGATAATAACCTCTCCTTTATCAACGTCTAAGGTAATATCAACATTTTTAGCATCAGCATCCCAAGCGTTAGAGATTATTTCCGTCAATACTGCTGGGGTGTTCGAATAAAGACTCATTCCAAGATGATTAAGCACATTTAAATCAATCTTTATCTCAAATTCTGACATACATTAGTTCCTTGTTAAGTTAGTATGTGTTTAGCTACTAACTATCAATAAGTTAGAACGAAGATAAGTCCTGACAAGTCTCAAATCAAGTACTCATCTCCGCCTACTTACAACGACATGATATTGGTTGCATTTTTCTGCATTAAATCGCATGTGTTTTACTCACATGCTACTTATCAACACAGCCAGTACCGGAGCGCCTCCGGCGCATTCGTGCACCTGCATTAAAATCGCCCCATGAAGCGGGCAGGCGTGGCGGGGAAAGCACTGCGCGCCAGCGTACTTTTGCGCATTTATTTTCGCAACCTGAGCGCGTCGCTGCGCCGCGCGGATTCGCGAGGGTGTCGGTGGGCGATGCGGAGGCGTTCGAGGGCGTGGCGGGCTTTTGAGGCGATCAGGCGTGGGGGTAAGAAAAAGCCGCCCGGAGGCGGCGGAAATCAGTCACTTTCGGTGTCGAGGGTGTAACTTTTGAACCGGATCACCTCCTGACCGACCCACTCGTTGACCTCTCGCATTCTGTCCTGTAACGGGATGAGCTCGTTACGAACAAACACTTTTGCCACCTTTTCGATGTCACCGAGCGAGCCGACGTTTTCCGGCTTGCCGCCCATCAGCTGGAACGGGATGCGGTGAGCGTCGAGCAGGTCGGCGGCGCTGACTTTTTTGATATTGAAGAAATCGTCTTTCGTTGCCACCTCACTAAGCGGCACAATTTTTATGCCGTCCGGTTTTCCGTGCGGTGCGTAGAAAAACAGATTTTTGAAGTTGCCGAGCCCCTTCGAACTGCGCATCGCATCGCGCAACGCCTCAACATCGGTACCGCTTTGCGCGGCGTCCGTCACATACATGATGTAACCTGCATGAGCTCCATTCTGGTAATACTTGCGACGGAACAGCGTCGCCGCTTCATTCAGCCAGGCGGAGTTTAGCGCGCTGAGATATTCCGGCATGCCGTACAGCTCCTGGTTGATGTCTGGCTCCAGCAGGTGGAATACGGATCCCGGCGCGAACGGGTGCGGCTGGTCAAATGACGGCACCCACCAGTAGACATCATCCTCAATACCACGCCGCGTGTATTTCGCCGGTGACGCTTCCAGCTTCAGCGGGTGACCGGTGACACTCTTTCGGAGCTCTAAAAACGCGTTGCCAAACACCAGAAAATCAAGCGCGAAGCGGCTGAAGTCCTGTTGTGACAGTAGCGGGTGCGGAATAAACGTTGAGGCCAGAATGTTGCGCTTAACGTAAATCGGCGAGCTGTGATGAACGGCGGCACGCAGGCTTTTTGCCAGCCCGTTAAAGCTGACCGGTGGCTCGAACCAGCGGCCATTATTGACGCATTCCACGTAATCCAGAATATCGCGGCGGTCGAGCACGGCGCTCGGTTCACCAAAGGTAAACGCCTCCGCTTTCTGGGGCGCGCTGTCTTTCATGTTGCGCGGGCGCTGTTGTGGCTGCGGCTTGCGGCCTTTGTATTTACTCATCAGTTGAACTCCAGAATGGACGATGTGGCCTGGCCGCTGCCAGCGGTCAGCGGTTCGTTTAACAGCGCGTGCATGGTCGCCCAGGCGACGTCCGCGTGACTGGCTTCCTCGGTGCGGCTGGCCTCATAGGTGGCGCTGCGCCCGCTGCTGGTCATGGTCTTGCGGATAGCCATAAACGAGGTGGTGATGTCGGTGGCGCTGACGTCATATTCGAGACAGCCACGGCGGATAACGTCCTTTGCTTTCAGCACCATTGCGGTTTTCATTTCCGGCGTGTAGCGGATATCGCGGGCGGCGGGATAAAACGAGCGAACCAGCTGGAAGACGCCAATACCGAGGCCGGTCGCATCGATACCGATGTACTCGACGTTGTATTTCTCGGTGAGCTGGCGGATGGATTCGGCCTGCGTCGCAAAGTCCATGCCTTTCCACTGATGGCGCTCCAGAATGCGAAACTTGCCCCCGGCGACAACCGGCGGTGCGAGCACCACACACCCGGCGCTGTCGCCGCTGTGCGAAGGGTCGTATCCCACCCAGACCGGGCGGGAGCCGAACGGGTTGTCGGCGAACGGCGCAAAGTCTTCCCACTCTTCCAGACTGTCGACCATGCAGCGTTGCAAATCCTCGAACGGGAACACCGACGCCTTGTCGTCAACGAACTCGCACATAAACAGATTGCGGAAGTCGTCGACGCTGTTTTCGCGCTTGAGTTGCTCCAGATTGAACAGCGTACACCCCCCGGCGAGCGCATCCTCAATGGTGACAATCTGCCGCCACTGACCGTCAGGACACGCTACGCCAGCGGCGAGCGCGTCATGACTGATATCGATGTCAACCCGCTCGCTGGCGCTGGCGCGGCCCCGGTTGAATAATTCCCCCGACCAGAACGGGTAAGCGCCGTGTGCCAGGGTGGAAGGTGTCGAAAAGTAGGTGCTGCGCAGGTGGCTTTGTGAGGCCATGCCCGACGACACTTTGCGTAGTTTCTGGAAGTTGGGGATCCAGAAAATTTCGTCGACATACAGGTCGCCGTTGTGGCTCTGCGCGGTGTTTGAGTTGGTGCCGAGAAAAATCAGCTTTGCGCCGTTGTTGCCTATGACAATCGGGTCACCGGTCAGGTCGACATCGACCCGGCGGGCAAACTGAATGATGTACTCGCGGAATACATACGCCTGCGTCTTACTCGCTGACAGGAAAATCTGGTTATGGCCGGTTTTCAGCGCATGCAGCAGCGCCTCGCGGGAAAAGTAGAACGTCGCCCCAATCTGGCGCGATTTCAGAATGTCGCGAATACGGTGCTCAAGCCCGGCGCGGTGCCAGCGGAGCTGATACTCGAAAGACTCCGCGAAAAAAATCTCTTCCAGTTTCTCGATAGCCTCGTCGCTGAAAAAGTTCTTTATCGGCTTTTTGCGGTCGCCTTTGTTGCGGTTGGCCACATTGGGATTAAGGTCAACCTCATTTCCGGTCTGGCCATAGCGATTAATGCGCGCAAAGCGCTCCATCTGTCGGGCCAGAAAATCCGCCACCTTGAAATCGTGGGGTGTCAGGTTGGGCTTTGCGTAGAGCTGAATCAGCCGGGCCTCTAAGGTGCTTTCAACCCGGTTCAGCGGTGCGGTTTCCTCCCACTGGTCGCGCTGTTTCCAGCTCTGCACCGTCGGGCGTTTGGTCTGCAACATTTCGGCAATCTGCGGCACGGAAAACCCCTGCCAGTACAGTAAAGCCGCCTGGCGTCGCGGGTCGTTTAATAAAGTGGTGTCGGTGGTGATGGTCATGGATGCCTCGCCGTGATTGATACAGGGCAAGGCTAAATAAACGGGTGATGCGAATCGCTAAGGTGCTGTTGTGTGAGGGATAAGCCATCCGGGATTGATAGCGGGTGGGCGGCGACGTCGGGAAACTAACCCCGACCCGTTAACCCGATATCAGGACTCCTGACAATGGCAAAAAAAGTTTCAAAATGGTTTCGCATCGGCGTCGAAGGCGATACCTGTGACGGCCGCGTTATCAGCGCGACGGATATTCAGGAAATGGCCGAGACCTTTGACCCCCGCGTCTATGGTTGCCGCATTAACCTCGAACACCTGAAAGGCATCCTGCCGGATGGCCCGTTCAGCCGTTACGGCGATGTGGTTGAGCTGAAGTCTGAAAAGATTGACGATGATTCGGTACTGAAAGGCAAGCTGGCGCTGTTCGCCAAAATCACCCCGACCGATGACCTTATCGCAATGAATAAAAAATTGCAGAAGGTCTACACCTCAATGGAAATTCAGCCGAATTTCGCCAATAGCGGTAAATGCTACCTGGTCGGCCTCGCCGTGACCGATGACCCGGCCAGCCTCGGCACCGAATACCTCGAATTTTGCCGGGGTGCCAAATTTAACCCCCTCAACCGCTTCAAAGCCGAGCCGGGCAACCTGATTTCCGTCGCCACCCTCGCCGAGCTGGAGTTTGAAGACCAGGCGGAAAATGTCTTTACCGCCCTGAGCGACAAAGTGAAAGCGATCTTCAGCCGCAAACAGGCCAGCGATGACGCCCGTTTTCAGGATGTGCATGAAGCCGTGACTACCGTCAGTGAACATGTGCAGGAAAACCTCACCGCCACTGAGCTGCGTCTTGCCACGCTGGAAAATGCCTTTGCGACGCTGAAACAGGACGTCACCACGAAGGCCGACCAGACCAGCCAGGCATTCAGCAAGTTAAAAACGTCGCTGGATAAAACCGAAAGCACCGCGCAGCCACGCCGCAAGCTCTCCACCGGTGGCGGTGGCGATGAGCTGCTGACCGACTGCTAAACGGTCATGAATTTATCGCCGGGCGACAGGCTTGCCCGGTCAGACAACCCGATTTAACCAAACAGGAAAGACTATGCGTCAGGAAACCCGTTTTAAATTCAATGCCTACATGTCCCGCGTTGCTGAGCTGAACGGCATCGACCCGGACGACGTGAGTAAAAAATTCTCCGTCGAGCCGTCCGTCACGCAAACCATGATGAACACCGTGCAGATGTCCTCGGCCTTTTTGCAGAAAATTAATATCGTGCCGGTGGATGAGCTGAAGGGGGAAAAAATTGGCGTCGGCGTCAATGGCACCATCGCCAGTACTACGGACACCAACAGCGGCAAGGAGCGTAAAACCGCCGACTTTACCGCGCTGGAGTCCAACAAGTACGAATGCGATCAGGTCAACTTTGACTTTCACTTCAAATATAAAAAGCTGGATTTGTGGGCGCGCTTCCAGGACTTCCAGCGCCGTATTCGTGATGCCATCATCCAGCGGCAGGCGCTCGATTTCATCATGGCCGGGTTCAACGGCGTTGAGCGTGCCGAAACCTCTGACCGTGCCACTCATCCGATGTTGCAGGACGTCGCAGTCGGCTGGCTGCAGAAATACCGTAATGAAGCGCCGTCCCGCGTGATGAGCAAAATTGTCGACGAAGAAGGGAATGTTGTTTCCGCTGTGATCCGTGTGGGTAAAAACGGCGATTACGTTAACCTCGATGCGCTGGTCATGGATGCAACCGACAACCTGATTGACGAGATTTATCAGGAAGATGCCGAACTTGTAGCGATTGTGGGTCGTAAGCTGCTGGCCGATAAATATTTCCCGATCGTCAACAAAGACCAGCCGAACAGCGAAGCGCTCGCGGCTGAC
Organism: Klebsiella sp. 1SOBk5mer; assembly: GCF_046603115.1. Taxonomy (NCBI): domain Bacteria; kingdom Pseudomonadati; phylum Pseudomonadota; class Gammaproteobacteria; order Enterobacterales; family Enterobacteriaceae; genus Klebsiella; species Klebsiella sp. 1SOBk5mer. Next base: position 199,984 of record NZ_JBKIUU010000002.1, read on the forward strand.
ATCATCATCAGCCAGAAACGCATCGGCAACCTGCCCGCCGTCCGTGTGCCGTACTTCCCGGCGAACGCGATTATGGTGACGCGTCTCGATAACCTGTCCATCTATTTCATGGACGAAAGCCACCGCCGATCCATCATCGAAAACCCGAAACTTGACCAGGTGGAAAACTACGAATCGATGAACATCGATTATGTGGTCGAAACCTACGCCGCCGGGTGCTTCATTGAAAATATCAAGCTGGGCGATTTCTCTGCCGCGCAACCGGAGGGCTAACCAATGACGAGCCCCGCACAGCGTCACATGATGCGGGTCTCGGCCATTGAAACCGCGCAGCGGGAAAACAACCCGCTGCGGCATGCCACTGCCTACGAGCAGATGCTGGTTAAGCTGGCCGCAGACCAACGCACGTTAAAAGCCATCTTTGGTAAAGAGCTGAAAGCCACGAAAAAGCGCGAGCTGCTGCCGTTCTATCTGCCGTGGGTTAGTGGCGTGCTGGAACAGGGCAAAGGCGCGCAGGATGACATCGTGATGACCGTCATGCTGTGGCGTCTTGATGTCGGCGATATCAGCGGCGCGATGGATATTGCCCGCTACGCGTTTAAGTACGGTCTGACCATGCCTGGTAAACACCGCCGCCCGCCGCAGTACATGTTTACCGAAGAGGTGGCACTCGCCGCCATGCGCGCCCATGCCTCCGGTGAACCGGTCGTCGTCAGCCAGCTACTCGACACGCTGGCGCTGACCGCCGCCGCCGATATGCCTGATGAGGTACGCGCAAAACTGCACAAAATAACCGGCCAGGTGCTGCGGGACAACAAACAGCCCGCCGACGCGCTGGCCCACCTCAAGCGAGCGATGCAGCTCGATTGTCAGGCAGGCGTCAAAAAAGACATTGAACGGCTTGAGCGAGAGCTCAAGCCCAAACCGGCAACAGTCGTTAAAGCCCCGGTAAGAGCGCCGCGCGCCGTGAAAACCACGGCACCGGCTAAACGTGGCCGACCGAAAAAGACCGCCGGTTAACAGAATGCGCCCCGCGCCAGGGCGGCACGCCGGTCGATGAGGGGGTTTTACCCGACCTGAGACCGGCGTCCACCGCCCACCTATTCAGAGGTAGTCATGACGACGCTGATTATTAAAAAGAACGATGAGCCGCAGCCGGGTGGCGTGGTGGTCATCCCGCCGCCTGCCAGCGATGAGCCGGTGATAAAAAATACGTTTTTCTTTCCTGACATCGACCCGAAACGCGTGCGTGAAGGGATGCGCCTTGAGCAGACCGTCGCCCCGGCCCGGCTGCGTGAGGCCATCAAAACCGGCATCGCCGAAACCAATGCCGAGCTGTTTTTGTGGCGGGAACAGCAGATTGCCGGGGGTTTTAGCAAGCTGGCCGACGTACCGGCTGACGATCTCGACGGCGAAAGCGTGCGCGTTTTCTATTACCTGCGCGCCGTCACCTCAATGGCGACCGCCACGCTCTACGAGCGTTATCGCGGTGTGGATACCAGCGCCAAAGGCGACAAAAAAGCCGACAGTATCGATACCACTGTCGACGAGTTATGGCGGGACATGCGCTGGGCGGTATCACGCGTCCAGGACAAACCCCGCTGCATCGTGAGCCAAATCTGATGCAGGCCATCGCGCAACAGGGCGACACGCTCGACATGATTTGCGCCCGGTATTACGGGCGTACTGAGGGGGTATTCGAGTCGGTGCTCGCCGCAAATCCGGGGCTGGCTGAGCTCGGCGCAGTGCTGCCACATGGCACGGTGGTCGAACTGCCCGACGTCCAGTCATCCCCCGTAACTGAAACAATTAATCTGTGGGAGTAAACACATGACGGAAGGTGAAAAAAGCGTCCTGTCACTCTTTGTGATCGGCGTGCTGATTGTCGTCGGGAAAGTGCTGGCCGGTGGCGAACCCATCACTGCTCGCCTTTTTATTGGTCGCATGCTGCTGGGCGGCTTTGTCTCGATGGTGGCCGGGGTGGCGCTGGTGCAGTTTCCCGACCTGCCGCCCGCCGCCGTGTGCGGATTTGGCTCGATGCTGGGTATCGCCGGTTATCAGGCGGTGGAAATTGCGATTCAGCGCAGGATTAAAAAAGGTGAAAGCGATGGCGGTCATTAAGACACACCCCAACGTCGCGGCATTCCTCGACACGCTGGCGTTTTCAGAGGGTACAGCGACGCACCCGCTGACCCGAAACAACGGTTACGACGTTATCGTCACGGGTATCGATGGCAAGCCGGAGATTTTTACCGATTATCGCGATCACCCGTTCGCCGGTGGACGCCCGGCGAAGGTCTTCAATCGTCGCGGGGAAAAATCCACGGCATCCGGGCGTTACCAGCAGCTTTATCTGTTCTGGCCGCATTATCAGAAACAGCTCGCTTTGCCGGATTTCAGCCCGGTATCACAGGACAGGCTCGCCATTCAGCTTATTCGGGAGCGTGGTGCGCTGGAAGATTTGCAGCAGGGGCGCATCGAGCGCGCGATTTCCCGTTGTCGCAATATCTGGGCTTCATTGCCGGGTGCAGGATACGGTCAGCGTGAGCATAGCCTCGACAGGCTGGTCGCAGTGTGGCGCAAGGCTGGAGGCGTATCCGCATGAAAATAGTCATTATCCTGCTGGCGCTGGCCGGTGCGGGGCTGCTGTGGATGCGACACGATAACAGCAATTTGCGGGCCTCATTTGAACGTGCGAACCGGGTCGCCGGTACGCAGAAAACCACCATCATCATGCTGAAAAATCAGCTCAACGTTGCCGCAGAGCAGTCGCAGCGCAAAGAGCTGGCGCAGGTTGCCATGTGGGACAAACTCACCACGGCTAACCTGCTGGCCTTCCGGCGTGAACAAACTATCACGAGGTTACTCAATGAAAATGACGCGTTTCGCCGCTGGTATCGCGATGATTTACCTGATGCTGTGCGCCGGTTGCACCAGCGCGCCGCCTGCACCAACGCCGCCGCCGGTGATTGTTTACAACGCCTGCCCGAAGGTCAGCCCCTGCCCGATGCCGGGAAGCGATCCGCTGACTAATGGCGACCTGAGTGCGGATATACGCCAGCTCGAAAACGCCCTGAAAAGCTGCGCAATCCAGGTTGATACGGTGAAACAATGCCAGGATGAAATCGATGCAAAAGCCCAACAGTCTTCGAAAAGCCTTAACTGATGCGGTGCCGGTACTGCGTACCAACCCCGATATGCTTCACCTTCGCCTGGACGATGGCAACAATACGGCGACGCTGGCGCGCTCCCTGTCGTTTGAAAAGCGGTACACGCTTAACATCGTGGTCACGGATTTTACCGATGATATTGACCTGCTGTTTGTGCCGATTATGGCCTGGTTGCGCGTCAATCAGCCGGACATCATGACAACCGACGAGGGGCGAAAAAAAGGATTTGCCTGGTTCGCTGACATTAATAACGACAGCAGCCTCGATGTCAGCATCAGCCTGTTGCTGACCGAGCGCACGCTGGTCAACGAGGTCGACGGTGCAATGTACGTTGAGAACATCCCGGAGCCGCCACCGCCGGAGCCGGTGACGAGCCCTGTCGAAATGTGGAGTAATGGCGAACTGGTGAGTAAATGGGATGAATGACTTCAAACCCTTTGAGGACAAGCTTGCCGGGTTGATAGCGGCCCTTTCCCCCGCCGGGCGGCGTCGGATGACCGGCGACATTGCGAAGAAACTGCGCCAGCGGCAACAGCAGCGCATTAAATCTCAGAAAGCGCCGGACGGTTCACCCTTTACCCCGCGTAAGCGCCAGCCCGTCAGAGCTAAGAAAGGCCGGATTAAGCGCGAGATGTTCGCGAAACTGCGTACCAACCGCTATATGAAAGCGAGCGGCGGCGATAGCGCGGCGGTGGTGGAGTTTACCGGGAAAGTGCAGCGTATCGCCCGTATTCACCAGTTAGGACTTAAGGATAAATCAAAGTACCAAAGGGTTGCTGTCAAATATCCAGAGCGTATATTAGTAGGGTTGTCAGATGACGATAAAAGGTATGTGGAACAGTGTTTTTTAATATCATTTGAAATGGTGAGGTGACAACATGGCTACGCCTAGTATGCTATATAAATACATGACCAGTGAGACCTTAATAAAAATCATAGAAAACAGCAGTCTAAGGATATCAAAGCCGAGTGATTTTAATGATCCATTTGATAGTAATTTCCCTGGGTTTTCGGGTAAGGTAAAAGTAAAGCTTATGCTCGAAAGGATGTTCTCAAAACATTCAAAAGACAATGAGGTGTATAAAGAAAAGTTAAAGGAGTTTATTCGTAGGGAGGTGGATACAGAAAAGTTTGAGAGTATTATTAAAGATGCCATTGAAGATTTGAGGCTAGGGTGGGATAGGTATATTGATAATTATAGAATATTATGCTTAACACCTAATAAAGATCACATACTAATGTGGTCTCACTATGCGCAGTATCATCAAGGGGCGGTTCTAGGTTTTGATTTTAGAAGTGAGTTTTTCTTCAAGGAAATAAACGAGGTCCATTATAATAAAAAGGATAGCTTGATAGACGATATTGTAAGTGAAGGTATGAAGGCAATTTCTGATTATGTTTTACATCACCCTTCAAGTTTTGACGTGGCCATTGAACAATTAGACTCCATTTTGAGTGAAGATAGTGCAATAGAAAAAATTGTACGGTACGCAGTTGAAAGGTTGAATCCAAGTTTTTTTAAAAAGAAATACGCTTGGAATTATGAGGATGAGTGGAGGATTGTCAGGTTAAGTAGTGATGGGGAAGTTAATTTCCTCCCCTTCGAAAAAGCCTCACTCAAAGAAGTCATTTTTGGTATAGGCATGAACGAATATAAAAAAGAAAACACCATTAATCTCTTATCCTCCCTTAATTATCAAGCTAAAGTTTTTCAAGCAAGAAAAGCAAACTCGGAAATGACTTTTGATGACATCACTCATCAGGTTTATAAATAAAAGATCTTTTGTGTAAGACTTCATACACCGCTCTTTGATTGCCGCCAATTCTCTTTGGCGGCATCCTTTCTCCCATGAATACACTCGCATCTATCCAGGAACTCGCCCGCGCGATACGCAACATGATCCGCACCGGCATTGTCGTCGAAACTGACCTCGACGCCGGGCGCTGTCGCGTGCAGACCGGTGGCATTTATACCGACTGGCTCCAGTGGCTGACGCACCGGGCCGGGCGCTCGCGCACCTGGTGGGCTCCCTCTGTTGGTGAGCAGGTGATGATTCTGGCCGTGGGCGGTGAGCTCGATACCGCTTTTGTACTGCCGGGTATTTATTCCGACGACAACCCCGCGCCGTCGGCCTCGGAGGACGCCTGGCACGTTGAGTTTCCCGACGGTGCCGTTATGAGTTATGAGCCGGAAACCGGCGCGCTGACCGTCACCGGCATTAAAACTGCCGACGTGACCGCATCCGATACGATTGCCGTCAGCGTGCCGGTGGTGCTGGTCAAGGCCTCGACCCGCGTCACCCTCGATACACCGGAGGTGGTCTGCACCAACAAGCTGACGACCGGTACGCTGGAGGTGAAAAAAGGCGGGAAGATGTCCGGCGACATCGATCACAGCGGCGGCGCTTTCACATCCAACGGTGTCCATGTGGATAAACATGGGCACGGTGGCATCAAACGCGGCGATGAATGGACGGAGGGCACCCAATGACAGCCAGTTATCTCGGCATGAACCGCGCGACCGGTGAGCGCATTTCAGACGTTGACCATATCAGCCAGAGCATCGGGGATATTCTGCGCACGCCCGTCGCCTCCCGCGTCATGCGTCGTGAATACGGCTCGCTGTTGTCGCAGATGATAGACCAGCCTCAGACCCCGGCGCTTGAGCTGCAAATTATGGCGGCGTGCTACATGGCGATCCTGAAGTGGGAGCCGCGCGTCAGGCTGACCAGTATCACCACAGCGCGGCAGTTTAACGGGCAAATGGTCGTCGACGTGACCGGCCAAATCACCGATACCGGCGAGAGCCTTTCCTTAACCATTCCTGTGAGTTGAATCTATGGCAGTTATCGACCTGAGCCAGCTCCCCGCGCCTGATGTGGTGGAAACACTGGATTTTGAAACCATCCTCGCCGAGCGCAAAGCGACGCTGATTTCACTGTACCCGGAAGATGAGCAGGAAGCAGTCGCCAGGACATTAACGCTGGAGTCAGAGCCACTGGTGAAATATCTGGAAGAGAACGCCTATCGCGAGGTGATTTTACGCCAGCGCATTAACGAGGCGGCGAAAGCCGGGATGGTGGCCTATGCCATCAAAAACGACCTCGACCAGCTCGCGGCAAATAATAACGTTGAACGCCTGGTCATCACTCCGGGTGACGATACGCAAATACCGCCAGTGGCTGCGGTATTGGAATCCGACAGCGATTTACGTCAGCGCATCCCGGCGGCATTTGAGGGCATGAGTGTTGCCGGGCCGACCGGTGCCTATGAGTTTCACGCTCTGAGCGCAGATGGTCGTGTGGCGGATGCCTCGGCGAACAGTCCGGCCCCGGCTGAGGTGACTATCGCGGTCCTGTCGCGGGAAGGTGACGGCACGGCATCGGATGATTTATTGCTGGCCGTCAGTACCGCGCTGAATGATGAGAGCGTGCGCCCGGTCGCTGACCGCCTGACAGTCGTCTCGGCCGAAATTGTCAGTTATGCGGTCAATGCGGTGTTGTACGTCTACCCCGGCCCGGCGACAGAGCCCATTCTTGCCGCCGCGAAAGCGCAGTTAACCGCCTATATCACCGAGCAGCGCCGCCTCGGCCGGGACATTCGACTATCTGCCATCTATGCCGCGCTGCATGTGCAGGGGGTCCAGCGCGTCGAACTGCGCGAGCCGCTGGCCGACGTCGTGCTCGACAAAACCCAGGCCGCATACTGCACCGAAACCAGTGTCGTGATCGGGGGATCTGATGAGTAACTCGCTGATGGCGACCGGGTCGTCGGTGCTGGAACAAAGAGCCGCCGAAGCGTGCGCCGTCATCAGCGATTTATCTGTTCCGCTGCGTGATTTATGGAACCCCTGGCGATGCCCGGTAAAGTTTCTGCCCTACCTTGCGTGGGCGTTTTCTGTCGACCGCTGGGAAGAGAGCTGGTCAGCAGTCGAAAAGCGTCAGGCGGTCAATGATGCTTTCTGGATCCACCAACGCAAAGGCACCGTTGCCGCCGTTCGCCGGGTGATTGAAACGTTGGGCTACAGCATGACCCTCCAGGAATGGTGGGAGGTGGCAGACCCCGCCGGGACATTCCGCCTTGAGATTGACCTCAATGATATCGGCGTCTCTGAACCGATGATTAAAGAGCTGGAGCGGATTATCGGTGATGCAAAGCCGGTCAGTCGCCATATATCACAGTTGACACTCTCGGCCAGTGCCTACGGTACGGCGCATATAGGCGCGGCAATAGTTGACGGGGAAGTAATAACGGTTTATCCGCCGGGGTATGAACCGGACGACAGTATTTATTATGACGCAGCCGTGAATTATGACGGTAATTATCACTACTCCGGGAAATAATATGACAAATATTATCGAAACTCCTAAATGGGGAGAGGTTCCACAAATTGCCCGTACCGATAAGGTTGAAGGGGGGCGAGGTGGCGCGGCAAATATTCAGGCTCAGGAACTCGCCAACCGCACGTTACTGTTAATGCAAATGCTGGAAGGTTATTCCGTAGGTGAAAAGCCTTACGATAACGAATCAGAGGCGCAGGCGGATATTGATAGCGGTTTAATTAAACCGGATGCCATCTTTACCGTGCGCACTGATGATGCTGATTACTGGCTGGATGAATATAAAAATATTAATGGGGTTGCCACATCTACCGGGAAGAAGTTACCCAGCGATAAAATGGTGCAGGAAATTAAAAACAACTTTTTCCAGGCGCGTCATGATGGCGATGTGATGCTGGATTTTGTTGATGATGACTGGTTTTCTTTTTTCCGTGTAATGGCAAGCGGCGCGTTCGGGGCCATTAATTGCATGGTCGCCCCGGATGGTCTGTATGTAAAGGACATGGAAATCTCGCACGAAGAGGGTGAGCCGGGACTGATTTACCGTGACCCGGACGGGTTCACCGTGACGATTATCGGGCCGGAAGGCATCGGGCAACGCCCGGGGACGCTGAACGGCGGCGGCAAATTCCACACCGAAACCACGGATGGGGCCTGGCTGCGTCTGGAGGATGTGGACGGATTTTATTCTGATGTGGCTGACCAGTCCGGGAAGCCGGCCCCGCACGCGCTGAGTGGTGACGGTAAATTTACGACGAAAGCCGGCGGAACAGGCTGGCTGAACCTTGAGGATGAGGAAGGTTTTTTCAAAGCATTGACGGATGAGAAAGGCGAACTCATCGGGGTGAAAAAAAGCCCGGATGAAGGCTTCGACCTCACCGCCGCCGACGCGCAAAACAAGGCGTATTCGCAAAACGTCCGCGCTCGCTATAACGCGGCTGTGCAGCGTCTGGTTAGTGGACTGAATCACCTGATTATTTACAGTCAAAGTCTTGGTACGCAGCAGGAGGGGTGGCCCGCTCTGAGTAAGGAGGTGATCGAGGAATACGATAACCTGATGCTGGGTAATTCTATTCGCCCGGCCAGCCGGACTAATGCGGCATTTTCCCCTCTGGGTGGTGCTGCGCTTAAACCGCTGCGGGCTGTTGTGCAGTCTGATACCGGCAACAATCTGCTGACGGATGAGCAGGTTGCAGCCCTGTCTCCTGGGGCCGGAAATGAAGGCGAAGGCGGCGTGGCAATGGCTAACGCCCTGCGTCGTCTCTGGTTGCAACGTAATTGCATGGAGCGTGACCCGACCCGGCGCTTTGTCCTGTCCAGCACCGGCGTTAACGGCCGCAGCATTGAACAGTTATCAAAAGGGGCATCCCCTGAGATTTACCAGCGCCCGCTACAGGTCGTGCAGCAGGTGAAAGCGCTGGCTGACCAGCTCGGCGTTTCGTATTCCATCGCGGCCATTCTCTGGATCCAGGGCGAGTGGAATTATCTGAAGATGAACGGCTCAAATGACAAGGCGACTTATAAGCTCAATCTCGGAAAGCTGTACAACGACATGATTGCGGATATGGCTGTCGGTATTGCCGGACAAAAAGCGCCGCCAGCGTTGTTTATGTATCAGACGGGTGCGGGATATACCCGCGACGATGCCGAATTGTCTATCGGGATGGCGCAGTGGGAGTTTTGCCAGGAAAACGATAACGCCTATATGGTCGGGCCGGTCTACCACTACCCGGACAAAGGCGGTCACCTGGGGCCGAACGGCTACCGCTGGTTTGATATGAAAGTCGCCCAGGTTAAGCACCTGGTATTAAACGAGGGGCAAGGATGGGAGCCGCTGGGGCCGATTAAAATCAAAATTATCGGGCGCGAGGTTTTCGTGTTTTATCACGTGCCATCTCCGCCGCTGATGTTCAGGCCGACCTATGTCAAATACACCGCGACCATGTACGCCGATAAAGGGTTTCGGGTGACTGACAGCGCCGGGACGGTGGCAATAACCGGGGTTGAGATTGTGGCCGACACCATTATCAAAATTACCCTGGGCCGCGATATCGGCGGGGACGCGAAACTCTGGTATGCCGACCAGACCGCGCACACTGGAAACGGCAACGTTTTTGACAGCGATAAGTTTAACGCGTTGGATGATTTTATTTTTGAAGCAGGAACGGGCCAGTACGAAACGGAAAATATTCCGGAGCTGGTTGGCAAACCATACCCGTTAAATAACGCCTCAGTGCAGTTTTGTCTGAATATTCCTTACGGAGAGTAAACAATATGGTTATGGTTATTAAATCTAACGTCCCGTCGAATACTATCGCAAACCCGGACGGATGGAATCCCCCGTTTAATACGGATGGTATGTTATATGTGGGTATCTACGGGCGTGGCATTGCTAAGAATTTCGCAAAAAATGGGGTTGATGTTGTCGTTAGTGGTTCGCCTGTTGTGAATAATCATTTTGCAAAATTTACCGCAAATGATTTTATTGATACTGGGATTGAAAATACCAAACAGGCAACCTTAATCACGATCACAAAAAGGAAGGTCGAGGCACGTCGTCAGTTTTTAATTTCGAGTTATAAGGGTGATAAAGCGTTTGGCCGCTCGGTGCTGTTCGGGTCGGGGGCCGGGGCATTAACGATGTACTCGCATTACACCGGGCAGAACGCCAGCGGAGAAGAGTCAAATATTTCTTTTTCGACGTATTTTGTGCCATCACTTCTGGACGGAAGCCCTGCATTTATTTATGCAAGGGATACCGGTAAAACCCTGAGCCTCGGCGATGTAACCGGCAATAAAAATAACAGCAATACGGCGCCGGGCACGATGGAATCCTTTGTCACACCGGGGCTGACGTACATGATTGGGCGGAGTCATAACAACGCCGAGGTACCGGCAGATAATGAAATCGCGGCCGCGATGATTTTTGACCGTGCGCTATCTGATGCCGAAATCACGGCGATTTATGCCTATTTCCAGGGCTATTTTGCCCGTCGCGGTATCAGCATTTAAGGCGGTGGCGCAATGGCAGGAAAAAAATATATTGCGATTCTGACGCCTGCCGGAGAAGCGAAACTGGCAGCGGCAGCGCTGACGGGGGAGCCAGTAGGCTTCTCCCATATGGGCGTCGGAGATGGCGGCGGGACGCTGACGCAACCCTACGCCACGCAGACGGGGTTGATTAATGAACTGTACCGCGCCCCGCTTAACAGGCTGGTTATCGCTGACAGTGGCGCAAATATCATCCGGGCCGAAATGGTGATGTTCCCCCAAGTCGGCGGATTCTGGCTGCGCGAAGCGGCGCTCTATGACGATGAGGGCGTGTGTCTGGCACTGGCAAACCTACCGCCGTCGTATAAGCCGCTCCTCGCTGAAGGTTCTGGCAGGCAGCAGGCGCTAAATCTGTGGATAGCGGTTAACAATACCGCCGATGTACAGCTGATGACCGACCCGGCCGTTATTGTTGCCTCAGTCGCTGAGGTTGAGCGGGCAAAGAATGAGGCAAAGGATTATGCCGATAATGTCGCAGGGCAGCTCGACACGGATATTCAGCAGGTGATTGCTGATGCGATAACGGCGGCTAAGCGTGATTTTTGGGAGGATGAAAACCCGGTTGGAACCACACGCTTTTTTAATCGGAACGTCAACCCGAATGAAAAGTGGCCCTGGTCTGAATGGGTGTACACCGGCGAAAACAAAACGATACGCGTCTGCAAGGCTGACGGTTCAAACGTCGGGCAGACTGGCGGCAGCGATAGCGTTACGCTCCAACGCGCAAACCTGCCTGCGGTACAGATTGACGTGAGCGGCGAAACCAGTGAACAGGAGGAGCAGAAGATAAGAACATCTGAAGACGGCGAGCACAATCATGGTGGTGTCGCTGGTAAGGATAACCCGTGGGAAATAGGCGGGGATGTTCGGCAGCTCTTTAACCCGAAAGAGCTGGGTGTCACGGATATGGGCGGGAAGCATGACCATGAAGTCATTGTGCCCCCACATAAGCACTCGACCAGCGGCAAAACGGCAAACCTAGGCGAAGGTAAATCGTTCAGTGTGGTGGAAGCCCACACCCTGCTGATGTGCTGGAGCCGCATCGCCTGACCCGTGACGGTCATTCCTGTTGTACTATCCCTGTTACAGCGGGGATGACTCGTCACCCTTTCCACCACGATTGAAAATAATGCTCACCCTTAACCACGGAGTTAAACGGATGAGCGATTTTCATCACGGCGTCCAGGTTGTCGAGATTAACGACGGCACCCGCGTCATTTCCACCGTATCAACGGCGATTATCGGCATGGTCTGCACGGCCAGCGATGCCGATGCCTCCACCTTCCCACTCAATAAGCCCGTACTGATTACCAGCGTGCAAAGCGCCATCGCCAAAGCGGGTACAAAAGGCACCCTGGCCGCATCCCTCCAGGCGATCGCCGACCAGTCGAAGCCGGTCATTGTCGTTGTGCGCGTAGCCGAAGGTACCGGTGACGATGCCGAAGCGCAGACTATCTCTAATATCATCGGCGGCACCGACGAAAACGGCAATTACACCGGGCTGAAAGCGCTGCTCACGGCGGAGGCCGTCACCGGCGTTAAACCGCGCATCCTTGGCGTGCCGGGCCTCGATTCCCTTGAGGTGGCGACCGCCCTCGCGCCGATTTGCCAGAAGCTGCGCGCCTTTGGCTATATCAGCGCATGGGATTGTAAGAACATTTCCGAGGCGATGCTCTATCGCGAGAATTTCAGCCAGCGTGAGCTGATGGTTATCTGGCCGGATTTTCTGGCATGGGATACCACGGCGAACGCGACAGAGACCGCCTGGGCGACCGCCCGCGCGCTGGGCCTGCGCGCCAAAATCGACCAGGACACCGGCTGGCACAAAACTCTGTCAAACGTTGGCGTGAATGGCGTCACCGGCATCAGCGCGTCGATCTTCTGGGATTTGCAGGAACTCGGCACCGATGCCGACCTGCTTAACGAGGCTGGCGTCACCACGCTCATTCGCAAAGACGGTTTCCGCTTCTGGGGCAACCGCTGCTGCTCCGATGACCCGCTGTTTCTGTTCGAGAACTACACCCGCACCGCGCAGGTTATCGCCGACACAATGGCTGCGGGTCACATGTGGGCGGTCGATAAGCCCATCACCGCCACCCTGATTCGGGACATCGTTGCGGGTATCAATGCGAAATTCCGCGAGATGAAAACGGCGGGCTATATCGTCGATGCGACCTGCTGGTTTGATGAATCGGCTAACGACGCGGAGACCCTCAAAGCCGGGAAACTGTATATCGATTACGACTATACGCCGGTTCCCCCTCTCGAAAACATGACGCTACGCCAGCGCATTACCGACAAATACCTGGCGAATCTGGTGTCATCGGTTAACAGCAATTAAGGAGCCCTGACCAATGGCAATGCCGCGCAAGCTCAAATACCTGAACACGTTTCTGGATGGCGTCAGCTATCTCGGCGTTATCGAGTCCGTCACCCTGCCAAAGCTGACCCGTAAGCTGGAAAATTACCGGGGCGGCGGGATGTCAGGCTCGGCCCCTGTCGATTTCGGCCTCGACGATGACGCGCTGGCGATGGAGATTTCCCTCGGCGGCTTCCCTGATGATGCGATCTGGTCACTTTATGGTGCCGTCGGTACCGGGACGCTACTGCGCTATGCAGGCTCTTACCAGCGGGACGATACCGGCGAAACCGTGGCGGTGGAAGTTGAGACCCGTTTCAAGGTGAAGGAAGTCGATAACGGCGAGAGCAAACAGGGCGAGGATACCAGCAGCAAATTATCGCTGGTTTGCACTTACTACAAGCTGACCATGAACGGTAAAGAGCTGGTAGAAATCGACGTCCTCAACATGATTGAGAAGGTGAACGGCGTCGACCGACTCGACCAGCACCGCCGCAATATCGGCCTGTAATTTTTCCCCGGCCAGCATGTCTGGCCGGTTAACCCGGAATCCGTAAATAGTGAGAAACTCATGAGCAAAGAAAGCATAGTCACCCTGGAAAACCCGATCAAACGCGGCGAGCAGGTCATAGAAAAAATCACCCTGATGAAACCCAACGCCGGAACCCTGCGCGGCGTTAGCCTGGCGGACGTCGCTCGCTCTGAAGTGGATGCCCTGATTAAAGTGCTGCCGCGTATGACCAGTCCTTCTCTTACCGAATCGGATGTCGTCATGATGGATTTACCCGACCTGATGGCGCTGGCAACAAAGGTGATCGGTTTTTTGTCGCCGAATTTGGCGGATTAATTTTCCCGAAAGACATGTCGGTCGATGACCTGATGGCGGATATCGCGGTGATTTTTCACTGGCCGCCATCAGAATTATATCCCATGAGCCTGACCGAGCTCACCACCTGGCGCGAAAAGGCGCTACAGCGAAGCGGAAACACGAATGAGTAACGACGTTAAATTGCAGGTTTTACTCAAGGCTGTTGACCAGGCGACCCGCCCGTTTAAAACCATCCAGACAGCGAGTAAAACGCTGTCTGGTGATATCCGGGACACTCAAAAATCACTGCGTGAGCTTAACGGTCAGGCATCCCGTATTGACGGATTTCGCAAGGCCAGCGCGCAACTCGCCGTTACCGGTCAGGAGCTGAAGAAAGCTAAACAGGAAGCCGCCGCGCTGGCGATCCAGTTCAAAAATACGGAGCAGCCTACCCGTGCACAGGCGCAGGCGATGGACGCTGCACGAAAAAGCGCCGCCGCGCTACAGCTTAAACACAACAGCTTACGGCAGGCTGTACAGCGCCAGCGGCAGGAACTCAGCCAGGCGGGAATTAATACCCGTACCCTGGCCGCGGATGAACGCCGGTTAAAAACCAACATTAGCGAAACGACAGCACAGCTCAATCGTCAGCGTGAAGCGCTGGCGCGGGTCAGCGCGCAACAGGCAAAGCTCAATGCGGTTAAGCAGAGATATCAGGCCGGTAAAGAGCTGGCCGGAAATGCGGCCGCAATGGGTGCCGCCGGTGTCGGTATGGCGACGACAGGCACGCTGGCCGGTGTTGCACTAATGAAACCGGGTTATGATTTTGCGCAGAAAAACTCCGAGTTACAGGCTGTACTCGGCGTGGCGAAAGACTCCGCAGAAATGACTGCGTTGCGAAAGCAGGCCCGACTGCTGGGCGACAATACTGCCGCCTCTGCCGATGATGCGGCCGGTGCTCAGATTATCATTGCGAAAGCAGGCGGAGACGCGGCAGCGATTCAGGCGGCGACGCCCGTCACACTTAATATGGCGCTTGCTAACCGTCGAACAATGGAAGAGAACGCCGGTTTGCTGATGGGGATGAAATCAGCTTTCCAGCTTACTAACGAGCAGGTCTCTCACATCGGTGATGTCCTGTCGATGACAATGAATAAAACCGCCGCAGATTTTGACGGGCTTAGTGATGCGCTGACATATGCTGCGCCGGTGGCGAAAAATGCCGGTGTCAGCATTGAGGAAGCCGCTGCAATGGTTGGCGCCCTACATGATGCGAAAATTACGGGGTCAATGGCTGGTACGGGTAGTCGCGCTATTTTAAGTCGACTCCAGGCACCGACCGGGCAAGCCTACGCGGCGATTAAAGAGCTTGGGGTTAAAACGTCAGACAGTAAAGGGAATACCCGCCCGATATTTACCATCCTGAAGGAAATGCAGGCCAGTTTTGATAAAAATAAACTGGGTACCGGTCAGCGCGCTGAATACATGAAAACGATATTTGGCGAAGAGGCCAGTTCTGCCGCCGCTGTTTTGATGAACGCGG
The DNA here is from genome assembly GCF_046603115.1 of Klebsiella sp. 1SOBk5mer. Classification (NCBI taxonomy): domain Bacteria; kingdom Pseudomonadati; phylum Pseudomonadota; class Gammaproteobacteria; order Enterobacterales; family Enterobacteriaceae; genus Klebsiella; species Klebsiella sp. 1SOBk5mer. Next base: position 215,255 of record NZ_JBKIUU010000002.1, read on the forward strand.
CTAAATCAGGAAAGCTGGATAAGCTCACGGCTGCATTTAAAGCCTCTGACGGTAAGACGGAGGAACTAGTTAAGGTTATGCAGGAAAACCTCGGCGGCGACTTTAAAGAGTTTCAGTCGGCATATGAGGCTGTAGGTACTGACCTTTTTGACCAGCAGGAGTCCTCTTTACGTAAACTGGTGCAAACCGCTACCGGCTACGTGCTCAAACTTGATAAGTGGATCCAGCGAAATAAAGAGCTCGCGCAGACGCTGGGGGTGATTACCGCTGTGGCGATCGGGGTCGTGGGGATGATTGGGGCTATTGGACTGATTGCCTGGCCGGTGATAACCAGTGTAAATGCCATCATCGCCGCTGCGACGGCACTCGGTACCGTATTTACTACGGTGGCCGGTGGCGTTGTGACTGCAATTGGCGCGATCTCCTGGCCGGTTGTTGCTGTCGTGGCCGCAATAGTGGCCGGGGCATTGCTCATCCGTAAATATTGGGAACCCATCAGCGCGTTTTTTGGCGGTGTGATGGAAGGATTGCGCACGGCCTTCGCGCCAGTAGCAGAACTATTTGCACCGCTTAAACCGATGTTTGACTGGCTAGGCGGAAAACTTAAAGCCGCATGGGACTGGTTTAACAATCTGATTGCGCCGGTTAAATCATCACAGGAAACGTTAAACAGTTTCCGAGATGCCGGTGTGTTGTTTGGTCAGCGCCTTGCCGACGCTCTTACTTTACCGCTTACAGCATTCAATAAGCTGCGCAGCGGTATTGATTGGGTACTTGAGAAGCTCGGCATAATCAACAAAGAGTCCAGTACGCTTGACCAGACTGCCGCAAAAGCAAACGCAGCCACGCAGGGTAACTCTTATATCCCGGCTACCAGTACTTATAGCGGCTATCAGGCATACCAACCTGTCACCGCACCCGCCGGGCGTTCTTACATCGACCAGAGCAAAAGCGAGTATCACATTTCCGTTGATGGTAGCGGGAACGGCACGCAACTCGATCGGCAACTACAGGATGCGCTCGAAAAGTTTGAGCGTGACAAGCGTGCTCGTCAGCGGGCCAGCATGAACCACGACTGACAGGAGGTAACGAGAAGTGATGCTTGCACTCGGTATGTTTGTTTTTATGCGCCAGACGTTGCCACACCAGACGATGCAACGCGATGCCGAATATCTGTGGCCGTCAAACTCACGCGTAGGTAAACGGGATTCTTTCCAGTATCTGGGGCCGGGGGAAGAAAGAATTACCCTGGCCGGTGTGTTATATCCGGAGCTCACCGGCGGAAAGTTGACGATGACAGCTATTCGTTTAATGGCTGACGAAGGGCGCGCCTGGCCGTTGCTGGATGGCACCGGTACTATTTACGGTATGTACGTCATCAATAATATCAGCGAGACAGGGAGCCTGTTTTTTGCTGACGGCACGGCGAGAAAAATTGATTTCACGCTGACACTCACCCGCGTGGATGAATCACTCGCGGCTCTGTATGGCGATATAGGCGAACAGGCTTATGCACTTATCGGCAAGGCGGGAAATATGGCCTCGTCAGTGTCTGGCATGGTGGGAATTAGCTGATGCTGGATATGATGAATCTCAATGCGGGCGGCGTCCTGACGCCAGATTTTATGTTGATGCTCGAAAGCAAAGATATTACCGGCAATATCAGTAACCGCTTAATGAGTCTGACGATGACCGATAATCGGGGATTTGAGGCCGACCAGCTTGATATCGAGCTCGATGACGCCGACGGGCTTGTCGAGTTGCCGTTACGTGGTGCCGTGCTGACGCTTTATCTGGGATGGAAAGGGTTTGCGTTAATTAACAAGGGCTCTTTCACTGTCGATGAAGTTGAACATCATGGAGCGCCGGATAGTGTGACAATCCGCGCCCGTAGCGCCGATTTTCGGGGGACGCTTAACTCACGTAGGGAAGAGTCTTGGCATGACAAGACGCTCGGCGAGATCGTGGCAGCGATAGCGACACGTAACAAACTGACGTCGAGCGTTATACCGGAGCTGGCCGGAATAAAAATTCCGCATATCGACCAGTCACAGGAATCGGATGCCAAATTTTTGACACGGCTCGCCGAGCGAAACGGCGGTGAGGTTTCGGTAAAAGCGGGAAAGTTACTTTTCCTCAAAGCCGGTCGTGGGGTTACAGCCAGCGGAAAAGCCATTCCGCAGGTCACGATCACCCGCAGCGATGGCGACCGCCATCAGTTTTCCATTGCTGACCGTGGGGCATATACCGGCGTTACGGCAAAGTGGTTGCACACCAAAGACCCGAAGCCACAAAAACAAAAGGTTGCGTTAAAACGCAAACCCAAAGAGCAGCATTTACGCGCGCTACAGCACCCCAAAGCCAAGCCGGTAACGAAGAAAAAAACGGTGAAGACGCCGGAAGCTAGGGAGGGTGAATACATGGTCGGCGAGGATGACAACGTGTTTGCCCTGACTACAATTTTTTCAACCAAAGCGCAGGCCATGCGAGCCGCCCAGGCTAAATGGGACAAACTGCAACGTGGTGTTGCTGAGTTTTCTATCAGGCTTGCGACAGGGCGCGCCGACCTCTACCCGGAGACACCCGTGCAGGTTTCAGGCTTTAAGCGCGTCATAGACGAGCAATCATGGACAATCACTAAGGTGATGCACTCTCTGAGTAATAGTGGCTTTACGACGAGTTTAGAGCTTGAGGTTAGATTGTTGGATGTCGAGTACGGGACTGAAGGGGAGGAAGAATAAAGTTATTCTCAAATTGTGAAAAAATGAGTATCATTAATTCACTTTATGTGAATTGTTGGGGTGTGAAATGTTCCATTGTCCAAAATGCCAGCACGCGGCACATGCGCGCACCAGTCGCTATCTAAGTGAGAATACCAAAGAGCGTTACCATCAATGCACTAATATAAATTGCAGCTGTACGTTTGTAACGATGGAATCGGTGGAACGTTTTATTGTTACGCCAGGAACGATAATCCCGGCCCCGCCTCATCCGACAGTTGGTGGTCAGCGCCCGCTATGGCTCTGAAAAAATTTCATAAAATGCCCGCCGCGAGCGGGTTTTTTTATATGATCTGAAAAGTGGCGGTAAAAAATGCACCGCCATTTTATCGCCACTCAATAACGATATAAGAAAAAAGCCACTCGCGTGAGTGGCTTAATTATATGATTTTAAAGCTAAAATTTGGTGGCCCCTGTTGGGTTTGAACCAACGACCAAGCGATTATGAGTCGCCTGCTCTAACCACTGAGCTAAGGGGCCGTGGCGAGGGATTATAAAGTAACTGACGGTTGCAATCCAGCGTAAAGCGCGCAGCTGCTGTTTTTATAAACAATGCATTTTCAATCCTTTATAATCATGTTTTAGCCATACAGCCGGAGAAAACATGATTAGCGATATCCTTGCGCCGGGCCTGCGCGTTGTCTTTTGCGGTATCAACCCGGGGAAGTCCTCCGCCCATACCGGCTTTCATTTTGCCCATCCTGGCAATCGCTTCTGGAAGGTTATCCATCAGGCCGGGTTTACCGACCGACAGCTCAGGCCGGAAGAGGAGCTGCAGCTGCTGGATACGCGCTGCGGCATCACCATGCTGGTTGAGCGTCCGACGGTGCAGGCCAGCGAGGTCGCCCTGCAGGAGCTGCGCAGCGGCGGCCGTGAGCTGGTGAGGAAGATTGAGGAGTATCAGCCGCAGGCGCTGGCGGTGCTCGGCAAGCAGGCCTTCGAGCTGGCCTTTAACCAGCGCGGCGCGAAGTGGGGGAAACAGGCCATGACCATCGGCACGACCCAGGTGTGGGTGCTGCCCAATCCCAGCGGCTTAAACCGGGCGACGCTCGATAAGCTGGTGGCGGCCTATCGTGAACTGGATGATGCCCTGGCGACCCGCGGCCAGTAGCGGAGAGGGGCGACTTTCCCCGAGCGACCAGCGAAACGCCATAAAAAAAGCTCCCCGCAGGGAGCTTTTTAACAGGCTGTAGACGATGCCCCGCGACGATTAATCGTCGAGGAAGCTACGCAGCACTTCAGAACGGCTCGGGTGGCGCAGTTTACGCAGCGCCTTCGCTTCGATCTGACGGATACGTTCGCGAGTAACGTCGAACTGTTTACCCACTTCTTCCAGCGTGTGGTCGGTGTTCATGTCGATACCGAAACGCATACGCAGGACTTTCGCTTCACGAGCGGTGAGGCCGGCCAGCACGTCGTGCGTTGCCGCGCGCAGGCTCTCGGTGGTCGCGGAATCCAGCGGCAGCTCGAGGGTGGTATCCTCGATGAAATCCCCCAGATGCGAATCTTCATCGTCGCCGATCGGCGTTTCCATGGAGATAGGCTCTTTGGCGATCTTCAGCACTTTACGGATCTTGTCTTCCGGCATCAGCATGCGCTCAGCCAGCTCTTCCGGGGTCGGTTCACGGCCCATCTCCTGCAGCATCTGGCGGGAGATACGGTTGAGCTTGTTGATGGTCTCAATCATATGCACCGGAATACGGATAGTGCGCGCCTGATCCGCGATAGAGCGGGTAATGGCCTGACGGATCCACCAGGTGGCGTAGGTCGAGAACTTATAGCCGCGACGGTATTCGAACTTATCAACCGCTTTCATCAGACCGATGTTGCCTTCCTGAATCAGGTCGAGGAACTGCAGACCGCGGTTGGTGTATTTCTTGGCGATCGAGATAACCAGACGCAGGTTCGCTTCCACCATCTCTTTCTTCGCCCGGCGGGCTTTCGCTTCACCGATGGACATGCGACGGTTGATATCCTTCACCTGCTCGATGGTCAGGCCGGTCTCTTCTTCGATCTGCTGCAGCTTCTGCAGGCCGCGCTGCACGTCTTCTTTCACTTCCAGCAGCTTCTCGGACCACGGCTTGTTCATCGCCACCGCGGCGTTGAACCAGGTTTCGCTGGTTTCGTTGCCGGTGAACAGGGTGATGAAGTTTTTCTTCGGCATTTTGCACTGCTCAACGCACAGCTTCATGATGATACGTTCCTGAGTACGAACGCGATCCATCATGCTGCGCATGCTGTTGACCAGGTAATCGAACTGCTTCGGCACCAGGCGGAACTGCTTGAAGACTTCGGACAGCTTCAGGATCTCTTCCTGGGCGGCGGCATGGCTACGACCTTTGGCTTTGATGGTGTCGCGCGTCAGCTCGTACTGGGTACGCAGCTCGGCGAACTTCTCACGGGCCAGCTCAGGGTCGATGCTGTTGTCGTCATCGCTGTTGTCGTCGGCGTCTTCATCTTCGTCTTCGTCTTCGTCGTCATCCATCTCTTCCTGAGACAGCTCGGAGCCAACGTGGGTGGCGGTCGGCGCCATATCTTCTTCGGCGTTCGGATCGACAAAACCGGTGATCAGATCGGACAGACGGGCTTCTTCCGCTTCAACGCGGTCGTACTGCTCAAGCAGGTAGGTGATCGCTTCCGGATATTCGGCAACGGAGCACTGCACCTGGTTGATGCCGTCTTCGATGCGTTTGGCGATGTCGATTTCGCCTTCACGGGTCAGCAGCTCTACGGTACCCATTTCACGCATGTACATGCGCACCGGGTCGGTCGTGCGCCCGATTTCGGATTCCACGCTGGAGAGCACCTGCGCGGCGGCTTCGGCAGCATCTTCATCCGCGGTGTTTTCGGCAAGCATCAGATCATCGGCATCCGGTGCTTCTTCCATCACCTGAATGCCCATGTCGTTGATCATTTGGATGATGTCTTCGATCTGATCGGAATCGACGATATCTTCCGGCAGATGGTCATTGACCTCGGCATAGGTCAGATAGCCTTGCTCCTTACCACGTTGGACAAGAAGCTTCAGCTGTGACTGCGGGTTTTGCTCCATAAGACGGTATCCACACTTAATTCGTTTGATTGGTGTCGGCAGGCGGGCTGTCGACATTTAAAGCGAGGGCGTACTTATATTATTGCCGCTGCGCCTCTGCGCGGCTGTCGGGGGCTTCCCGATCGATACTCGGCACTTAAGCCGTTAAATACGGTGTCCTTCACGTTGCTCTGCGTTCTGCTGCTGCATCAATGCAACGTGAATGACTGAGTCTGTCATTTATTTCTTCGCCAGCTCCTGGCTGATGGTCCAGAGCTCCCGGCGTTCCTCACTGCTTAAACCGTGTGTGCGATCGCGAGCTATCAACTCTTCCTGTCGCAGTTCCAGCAGTGAATCAAACATATGGTTGAGCGAGTCGGTGAAGGTTTGTTCAGCGATATCTTTATCTGCTATATCGTCCCACATCGACAGTTTTTCAAGGGTTGCGGCTTCTTTTGTGCCGCGATATTGCTCTAAAAGTTGCCCGGTTGTCAGACCAGGCTGCGCCAGACAGCTTTTCACCAGCTCACCGAACAGGCTCAGCCCCGGCATTTTGCGCGAGTCCAGCCCCTCCAGCGGTGGGACTAACGGCGCCAGATCCGGGTTTTGCACCAGCAGTCCTATCAGTATACGCATGGTCGTGCGTTTTAGCTGTGGTGCGGGGCGCGGCGCGCCATTTTCCGCCTGTTTTGGCATTAAACGTTCAAGCTGGGCGTCATCTAAAATGCCCAGCTTGTTGCCCAGCTCCTGACGCAAATAGATGCGCAAGGTTTCGCCCGGCACCTGGGTTATCAGCGGCAGCGCCAGCGTGCTCAGCTGCGCGCGCCCGTCCGGCGTGCTGAGGTCGACCTGCGGCAGCAGGCTGTTAAACAAGAACGTGGAGAGCGGCTGAGCCTGCTCCATCCGCGCCTCGAACGCTGCTTTGCCCTCTTTACGCACCAGCGTATCCGGGTCTTCGCCGTCAGGCAGAAACATAAAGCGCAGCTGGCGACCATCGGTCATGTACGGCAGCGCCGTCTCCAGCGCGCGCCAGGCGGCATCGCGGCCGGCCCGGTCGCCGTCGTAGCAGCAGATGACGTTATTGGTCACCCGGAACAGCAGCTGGATATGGTCGGCTGTGGTCGAGGTACCCAGCGAGGCGACAGCATAGTTGATGTCGTACTGCGCCAGCGCCACGACGTCCATATAGCCTTCGACAACCAGCAACCGCGGTGGTTCGGGGTTGTCCTGCTGCGCTTCATACAGGCCATACAGCTGACGGCCTTTATGGAATATGTCGGTTTCCGGGGAGTTGAGATACTTCGGCAGGGCATCGCCCAGCACCCGTCCGCCAAACCCAATCACCCGGCCTCGCTTATCGCGGATGGGAAACATTACCCGTTCGCGGAAGCGATCGTAACTGCGTCCCTGATCGTTGGTGACCAGCATGCCGGCATCAATAAGCGACTGGCGGTTTTCCTGATTGCCGCCAAAACGTTTTAAAACGTTATCCCAACCTGGGGGAGCATAGCCGATGGCAAAGCGCGTAATCACCTCGCTGCTTAACCCCCGTTTTGCCAGGTACTGGCGCGCAGGGTCGGCGGCGGGCTGCATCAGAGACTGTTGATAAAACGTATTCAGACCATCCAGTAACTGGTAGAGGTTCTGCCGTTGATGGCGCTCTATCTGGCTGGGTCCGTTGCCTGCTTCATAAGGCACTTCGAGGTTGTGCATGGCGGCCAGCTCTTCGACCGTTTCCACGAACTCGAGCTTGTCGTAGTTCATCAGGAAATCGATAGCATTGCCGTGCGCCCCGCAGCCGAAGCAGTGGTAAAACTGTTTTTCACCGTTGACGGTGAAAGAGGGGGTTTTTTCGTTATGGAACGGACAGCACGCGTGAAAATTTTTGCCCTGCTTTTTCAGCTTTACCCGCGCATCGATCAGATCGACGATGTCGGTTCTGGCAAGCAGATCGCTAATAAATACACGTGGAATTCGTCCAGCCATAAGCCCCGTTATTTCTGATGACTATAAACGAAAATAAGCCGCGCATTCCTTTCGGAAGCACGGCCTTACAACTACAACTCGGTCTGAATTGAGAGCGTCGCTCTCAACAGATTAGTACAGACGAGTACGGCGTGCGTTTTCGCGAGCCAGTTTCTTCGCGTGACGTTTCACTGCAGAAGCTTTAGCGCGCTTACGTTCGGTAGTCGGTTTTTCATAGAACTCACGACGACGAACTTCCGCCAGAACACCTGCTTTTTCGCAGGAACGCTTGAAGCGACGCAGAGCTACGTCGAACGGCTCGTTTTCACGTACTTTAATTACCGGCATGTGCCTCTCACCTTTGATTAATTCGGTTTGCCGCTGGCCGCAATGCCAGCTTATTTCAAAATGGTGCGGAATTTTACTGCAACTACTGCTGCTTTGTAAAGCACCGGCGCCTTTTTTGAAAGGGACTTTTATAAGGGTGAGGAGTATACACGAAGAGAGCACCAGGGGTGAGCAAAGTTTTACATCGCCGGTCATTGGACCTACACTGCGCGGTATTGAAGCGAGGTAAAACAACTCATGCGTGTACTGGGCATTGAAACATCCTGCGATGAAACCGGCATCGCGATTTATGACGACCAGCAAGGTCTGTTAGCCAACCAACTGTATAGTCAGGTGAAACTGCATGCGGACTACGGCGGCGTGGTGCCGGAGCTGGCATCGCGCGACCACGTGCGCAAAACGGTGCCGCTTATCCAGGCGGCGCTGAAAGAGGCCGGTCTGACGGCGAAAGATATCGATGCCGTCGCCTATACGGCGGGTCCTGGCCTGGTGGGGGCGCTGCTGGTCGGCGCCACCGTGGGCCGGTCGCTGGCCTTCGCCTGGAACGTGCCGGCGATTCCGGTACACCATATGGAAGGGCACCTGCTGGCGCCGATGCTGGAAGATAACCCGCCAGCGTTCCCGTTCGTCGCGCTGCTGGTCTCCGGCGGTCATACTCAGCTGATCAGCGTCACCGGCATCGGCCAGTACGAGCTGCTGGGCGAGTCGATTGACGATGCGGCGGGCGAAGCCTTTGATAAAACCGCGAAACTGCTGGGGCTGGATTATCCCGGCGGGCCGATGCTGTCGAAAATGGCGTCCCAGGGTACTGAAGGCCGCTTCGTCTTCCCGCGTCCGATGACCGACCGTCCGGGGCTGGACTTCAGCTTCTCCGGTCTGAAAACCTTCGCCGCCAATACCATTCGCAGCAACGGCGACGATGAGCAAACCCGCGCCGACATCGCCCGCGCGTTTGAGGATGCGGTCGTCGATACGCTAATGATTAAATGTCGCCGCGCGCTGGAGCAAACCGGCTTTAAGCGTCTGGTGATGGCGGGAGGCGTGAGCGCCAACCGCACCCTGCGGGCGAAGCTGGCGGAGATGATGCAAAAACGCGGCGGCGAGGTGTTCTACGCCCGCCCTGAGTTCTGTACCGATAACGGCGCGATGATCGCCTACGCCGGCATGGTGCGTCTGCAAACCGGCGCCAAAGCCGAGCTCGGCGTGACGGTCCGCCCGCGCTGGCCGCTGGCCGAGCTGCCTGCCGCCTAAAGCGTCCTGACACAGGCCGACGTCACGTCGGCCTGCCTTCCTGACTACTCCATACTTTTACACAGCGAGCAGATGGCGCCCTGATGCTTATGCGAGAGCATCACGTCCGGGCGCTCGTACTCTTCCTCACAGCTAACGCATTGATATACGGTGGTCGAGGCGTTCCCCGCCGCGTCATAGCGAGGTTCGGCGATCCCGTCATCTCTCTGCTTAATGTAGTAGCGCCCGCGGGTGAGGATCCCCATCAGCGGGGTCATGACAAAGGCGACGACCAGCGCAATCAGCGGCGAGAACGGCGCCAGCGTCGTCCCCAGCAGGCCGAAGAAGGCGCAGATCGACAGCCCGGCGGCCAGGCCAAAGGAGACTACGCCCACCGGGTTCACATTGTAGATCATGCCGCGACGATACTCCGGCTGCGCCGGCGCCAGCTTGAGCAAGCCTTTATTAAAGGTGATGTCGGTCGCCACCACCACGACCCAGGCGATGGCGAAGTTGGAGTAAAAGCCGAGGATCCACGACAGGGCGCTGAACATATCGCCTTCCATCAGCGCCAGGGCAATCGCCAGGTTGACCACCACAAAAATAATCCGCCCCGGATAGCGTTTGGTGGTGCGGGTCCAGGCGCTGGTCCACGCCAGCGAGCCGGAATAGGCATTGGTGACGTTAATTTTGATCTGCGAGATCACCACCAGCACCACCGCCAGCGTCAGAGCCAGCCAGCCGGGCACCAGGTTATCGAAGACGCTGACGAACTGCTGCACCGGTTCGGTATTGTGTACCGCCGGGAAACGGGTCAACAGATAGAAGCCGAGGAAAGCGCCGATAATCTGTTTGATCGCGCCTAGCACCACCCAGCCCGGGCCGGCGGAAAAGACCGCCAGCCACCAGGCTTTACGGTTCTCAGCGGTTTTAGGCGGCATAAAGCGCAGGTAATCAATTTGCTCGCCAATCTGCATGATCAGCGACAGGCATACCCCGGCGCCGAGCATGATGGCGGTGATATCCACCGTCGACGCGCTGTTTTTACCGGCGAAATGCAGGAAGCCGTCCACCAGCTGCGGATCCTTGACAATCAGCCACACCACCGGCACCACCATCAGCACCAGCCACAGCGGAGTGGTCCACACCTGCAGGCGGGTCAGGGCCTTCATGCCATAGACCACCAGCGGGAGCACCATCAGGGTGGCGATCAGATACCCCATCCACAGCGGGATCCCGAGGCCCACCAGCAGCCCCTGGGCCATGATCGAGCCTTCGAGGGCGAAGAAGATAAAGGTGAAGCCGGCAAAAATAATGCTGGTGATCACCGAGCCGAAATAGCCGAAGCCGGCGCTGCGGGTGATCAGGTCAAGGTCAATGTTGTAGCGCGCGGCGGTGATCGCCAACGGAATGCCGGTGAGGAAGATCACCAGCGCCGCCACCAGGATCGAATAGATGGCGTTGCTGGTGCCCCAGGCCATACCGATGCTGGCGCCGATGGAAAAGTCCGCCAGATAGGCGATGCCGCCCAGCGCCGTGACCGCGACGACGCCCGGTCCCCAGCGGCGGAAGCTCAGCGGGGCGTAACGTAAGGTGTAATCTTCTAAGGTTTCCCGGGAGCCGGAAGTCCGCGCGGTCGCGGGTAATTCAGGGTTGAGATCCAGTGATGACATAGTCATTCCTTAATGGTTAGGCATGACTTGAATTAGCAAACCTTATGCCATATTGCAGGGCAGGCGTGGCGGGGAGGGTGGTGCAGGGTGACAGAAGAGAGGGCATGAGCTGCACCATCCGGACGCGCTTGCGCCCGGCTGGTGCAAAAGGCCTATTTGCCGAGCATGCCTTTGTCTTCGAGGAAGGCAATAATGGTGCTCAGGCCGTCGCCACGCTTCAGGTTGGTGAAGGTCCATGGGCGATCGCCGCGCATACGCTGGGTATCGCTCGCCATCACCTCCAGTGAAGCGCCCACATAGGGGGCAAGGTCGGTTTTATTGATCACCAGAAAATCGGATTTGGTGATCCCCGGCCCGCCTTTGCGCGGGATCTTCTCCCCTTCGGCCACGTCGATAACATAGATGGTCAGATCCGCCAGCTCCGGGCTGAAGGTGGCGCTCAGGTTATCGCCGCCGCTTTCCACGAAGATAAGGTCGAGGTTACCGAACTTTTCACTCAGCGCTTCCACCGCGGCGAGGTTCATCGAGGCATCTTCACGGATCGCCGTGTGCGGGCAGCCGCCGGTTTCCACCCCGACAATGCGTTCAGGCGCCAGCGCGCCCGCTTCAGTGAGGATGCGCTGATCTTCTTTGGTGTAGATGTCGTTGGTGACCACCGCCAGCTGCCAGGTATCGCGCATCGCTTTGCACAGCGCTTCCAGCAGGGCGGTTTTACCGGAGCCGACCGGGCCGCCAACGCCGACGCGCAGCGGGTGTTTATAAGAATTCATGGCTTCTCCTAGGAACGGAATAATCGGGAGTATTGGGTTTCATGCCGGGCAGAGGCGATGGCGGCGAGCGGCGTGGCCGATCCGATATCGCCGTCCGGCGCGGCCAGCGCGCGGGGCATCGCCGCCGCGTAGTGGTCGCAAAGACGTAAAATCAGCTGTTGAGCGGCCTGCTGGCCGAAGGGCACCAGCTTAACGCCGGCCATCACGGCGCTCTCAATCCAGCTGTAGCCCAGGCTTAGGGCCATCTCGGGCAGCGCGATGCGCCAGCGCACGCCGAGCCAGGCCATCCCGGCGAGCTGGCTTTGCTGGCACAGCGTGCGCCACGGCGGTGGACAGTCCGGCTGCCAGTCGCCAAGCAGGCGGGCAAACGCCGCGCCGCGGTTGCGCTCTTCCTCCCGCAGTTCACGGGTCTCCCGGCAGGCCAGCAGATAAGCCGTCCAGCGCCGGGCCGCGGCGATATCGCCTTGTTCGCAGGCGCGGTACAGTCGGGCGAACAGCGGCAGGTCGACGGTAAAAAAGCCTTCCGTCATCTGCCGTCGCTGCCAGCGCTCAAAGGCCGCGACGTCCGGCACCCATCCGGCTTCCACAGCCCACTCCAGCCCCTGGGACCAGCTGTAACCCCCTACCGGCAGGTTGCTGCTGGCCAGCTGCATCAGCCGCAGGCGTTGTTCCGCTGTCGACATGCTAGTGGCTGTGAGCGTGGTGGTCATGATGAGCATGATGATGACCGTGGCTTTCGCTGGCGTAAGCGCCGGCTTCCGGCTCGAACGGCAGCTGGCCAAAGGTCACCGTCAGGCCGAACTGGCGCAGCATATCGTCCAGCACATGATCGTGATGGTAGCGCAGCTCGCCCGGCATGATCTGCAGCGGTACGTGACGATTGCCGAGGTGGTAGCAGGCCTTCGCCAGCATAAACGGATCGTCGCAGCGCACCACCGACACCCCTTCATCAGCGGCAATCACCTGCACAAATTCGGTGCCGTCTTCGTTGCTGAGCACATCGCCGCCGCGCAGCAGCAGCCCGCGGGGCAGCAGCAGGCCGGCTTCCCGGCCATCGTTGAGGGTGACTTTTACCCGGCTTTTGACGCGAACATCAATCGGCAGCGTAACGCTGGCGGTCGCGGCGGCGGGGGTCTCCAGACGTTGAGTTAAATAAAGCATCCGCTCTCCTTAAAACAGAAAATAACGTTGCGCCATCGGCAGAACCTCTGCCGGCTCGCTGGTGATGAGTTCGCCATCCACCCGCACCTCATAAGTCTGCGCGTCGACGGTGATGTTAGGCTGCAGGCTGTTGTGCACCATGTCGGCTTTCTGCACCGTACGGCAGCCTTTCACCACGGCGATCGCGCTGCGCAGGTTCAGCCGCTCGGCAACGCCGTTGTCCGCCGCCGCCTGCGACAGGAAGGTGAGGCGGCAGTGATGGCGGGCGCTGCCCAGCGCGCCAAACATCGGACGGTAGTGCACCGGCTGCGGGGTTGGAATTGAGGCATTGATATCGCCCATCGGCGCGATGGCGATCATGCCGCCTTTGATCACGGTGGCCGGTTTCACGCCGAAGAAGGCAGGCGACCAGACCACAAGGTCCGCCAGCTTACCCACCTCAATGGAGCCGACTTCGTGTGCGATGCCGTGGGTCAGCGCCGGGTTGATGGTGTATTTGGCGATGTAGCGCTTCACGCGGAAGTTGTCGTTATCCCCGGTCTCCTCCGCCAGCGCTCCGCGCTGCACCTTCATGCGGTGCGCCACCTGCCAGGTGCGGAGAACCACTTCCCCGACGCGGCCCATGGCCTGCGAATCCGAGGAGGTGAGCGAGAAGGCGCCAAGGTCGTGCAGCACGTCTTCCGCAGCGATGGTTTCCCGGCGAATGCGCGACTCGGCAAAGGCCACGTCCTCGGCGATGTCCGGGTCCAGATGGTGGCAGACCATCAGCATATCGAGATGTTCATCGATGGTGTTAAGGGTGTAGGGCAGCGTTGGGTTGGTGGAGGACGGCAAAATGTTCGGGTGGGCGCAGGCGGTGATGATATCCGGCGCATGGCCGCCGCCGGCCCCTTCGGTATGGAAGGTGTGAATGGTGCGCCCGCCGATGGCGGCGAGGGTATCTTCCACAAAACCGGACTCATTGAGCGTGTCGCTGTGCAGCGCAACCTGAATATCCATCTCATCGGCGACGGTTAACGCGCAGTCGATCGCCGCCGGGGTGGCGCCCCAGTCCTCATGGATCTTCAGGCCAATAACGCCCGCCGCCACCTGCTCGCGCAGAGCGTCCGGCTGAGAAACGTTGCCCTTGCCCAGCAGGCCGATATTGACCGGCAGGCTGTCGGCCGCCTGCAGCATGCGTGAGATATACCATGGCCCCGGGGTGCAGGTGGTGGCATGGGTACCCGCCGCCGGGCCGGTGCCGCCGCCGACCATGGTGGTCACGCCGGAGACCAGCGCCTCTTCCGCCTGCTGCGGACAGATCCAGTGAATATGGGTATCGATCCCGCCGGCGGTGACGATTTTTCCTTCGGCGGCAATCACTTCCGTCGCGGCGCCGATGGGGATGGTGACGTTGGGCTGAATGTCGGGGTTGCCGGCTTTGCCGATGGCGAAGATCCGACCGTCCTTCACGCCGATATCGGCCTTAACGATCCCCCAGTGATCGACGATCAGCGCATTGGTGAGCACCAGGTCGACACAGTCGGCGGCCAGCATCTGTCCCTGACCCATCCCGTCGCGGATCACTTTGCCGCCGCCGAATTTGACCTCTTCCCCGTAGGTGGTCAAATCGTCCTCCACCTCTATCCACAGCTCGGTATCGGCCAGGCGCACCTTGTCGCCGATGGTGGGGCCGAACATGTCGGCATAGGCCTGGCGTGAAATATTACTCATCGTTTGCCTCCAGAGGGCCCATGACCTCGCCGCGGAAGCCGAAAACGGCGCGGTGACCGGCGAAGGCCACCAGCTCAACCTCGCGTTTCTGGCCAGGTTCAAAGCGTACCGCCGTGCCGGCCGGGATATTCAGGCGATAGCCGGTGGCCTGCTGACGGTTGAACTTCAGCGCCGGGTTGACCTCGGCGAAATGGTAGTGCGAACCGACCTGAATCGGCCGATCGCCGTGGTTTTCAACGACCACGCGACAGGTCGCCCGGCCGGTGTTGAGGGCTATCTGGCCGGGCTTAACGTGATATTCACCGGGGATCATGGCGCTACCTCAGATAATCGGGTTGTGAACGGTGACCAGCTTCGAGCCGTCCGGGAAGGTGGCTTCGACCTGGATATCCGGGATCATTTCCGGGACGCCCTCCATCACCTGCTCGCGGGTCAGGACGTGACGGCCTTCCTCCATCAGCGAGGCCACGCTTTTGCCGTCGCGGGCGCCTTCCATAATAAAGGCGCTGATCAGGGCCACGGACTCCGGATAGTTGAGCTTCAGGCCGCGGGCCAGGCGGCGTTCCGCCACCAGCGCGGCGGTAAACAGCAACAGCTTGTCTTTTTCTCGGGGGGTCAGTTCCATAACGTTCTCTTAAGTCAGCCAGATTCGGGGAAGTACGGGGGATTTGCCGGTGAGATGAGGGCGCAGAAACTGCCAGACGTCGCGCATCACCTGCTGGCAAACCAGATTATCGTCACTGAGGAAGCGCACCGTCAGCAGGCGGTCGGTCAGGCTGGCGCCGGCGTAGAGGCCGAGCGGCGCCAGCGCGTCGCGCACCCCGTCGAGCAGGGCATCGGTTGCCGGATAGCACAGCAGCGTGCCGACCCAGGGGCGTCCGGCGACGCTGGACAGCTCTCCCTCCTGCAGGTGCAGGCGCTCGACCAGCAGCGGCTCATCGTCCACCCATACTTCCAGCCGGTTGCTGAGGGTGCCGTGGCTGAAGGTTTCGCCGATCACCGGGCGGCCAAGGCAGAGCAGATCCCAGGCCAGCAGCGTGCTGGAGACACAAAGGTGAAAGGTGGTGGACAGCCGGGCGTTCGCCCCGGGAAAGAAGATGGCATCCTGTGGGAGCCACTCCAGGGTCGCCTGCGGGGCGAGGGTCAACCGCTGGCGCAAAAGCGCTTGCGCGCCGCTGCTGCGGTAAAACTTGCTGGCGCCAGGCATGGTTATCAGGGTATGGCAGCCGGGATCAAGGTGGGCGCTAATCGTCAGCTCATCACCGCCGACGATGCCGCCGGGGGGATGAAGCAGATAGAGATGACAGGTCTCTTCTTCCGGGTAAAACGGGCGCTGGACGGTCAGCGGGCCGACGTGTTGGGCGCTGGCGAGAACGGTCTTGCCGCCGGCCTGCTGAAAGCGCAGATCCAGCGTGGCCTGCCAGCCTTTTTTGAGTGGTGGTAACACGGTGCCGTGCAATGTTGCGCCCCTGCAAAATCAAGATAAAACAGCAGCAATGAGTATTGATCGGCGGGAGATTATCCCGGTCATACGAAACGCTTATGTCATCTGTTACCCGGAGCGTCGCATCGGGCGCGAGGGGAAAGCGGCATAACCGCTCCGGATTATTCACCCGGATAATCATTGCCGTCAATATCCTGAACCGTTGCCTGGCCGCGGCGGAAAAGGCGTCAGCGCGGTTCACGCCGCGCCGCCGGTCGCTGGCGGGAATTTTGCTGTGGGTCGCCACTAACGCATTGTTACAAAAGGGGGATGTGGCGATGATCGCCAATCATGATGACGTAAGGCGAAAGAGCGGGTGAGACCGCTAAATAGAATCGGGGATCCCTCCGGCTGGGGTGGCCGGGAGGGGAGATTACTTCTCTTCTGGCGTTTTTTTCTTCTTCACCCGCGTCCAGATTTTGCTCTCCTGGCGGCGCCACAGACGCTGAATGTTGTCGTGATGGCGCAGCAGGATCAGGCAGGAGAGCATCGACACCGGGAAGGTGTACTGTGGTTTGAACCACCAGACGTAGAACGGAGCGATCAGCGCGCTGACGATAGCGCCAAGGGAAGAGTAACCGCTGAGCAGGATGGTCAGCAGCCATGTCCCGGCCATCACGCCGGTCAGGTCGAGGCCGATGGGGGCGATAGCGCCGAAGGCCGTGGCGACGCCTTTACCGCCGCGGAAATGAAAGAAGACTGGCCAGATGTGGCCCACGCAGGCGGCAATCGCCACTAAACCCAGCCAGAACGGCGTCAGGCCCAGCGCCCAGGCGCCCCATACCGGCAACATGCCCTTCAGCACATCAAAAATAAGTACCGCTACGGCCGCCCCTTTTCCGCCGATTCGTAGTACGTTAGTGGCCCCGGGGTTGCCTGAGCCGCTGTCGCGTGGGTCGGGCAGGCCAGCAAGGCGACATACCAGAATGGCGCTGGAAATGGAGCCGCAGAGGTAGGCGAGGAGTACCAGTCCAGGCGCGATTGCACTCATAACGCTGTTCCGTTTTGAAAATGTCGTTGTATTCTCTGCATCTGTGGATAATACGCATAATTCGCCGGAAGTGGTATCCGGTTTAGCTAAAAAGCAGGCAGGGCGTGATGGATATTGTATTTATAGAGCAACTTTCGGTAATCACCACCATTGGTGTTTATGACTGGGAACAAACCATTGAACAGAAGCTGGTGTTCGATATCGAAATTGCATGGGATAACCGCAAGGCGGCCGCCAGCGATGATGTCAGCGATTGCCTTAGCTATGCTGATATCAGCGAGCGCGTCATCGCGCATGTTGAGGGGGGAAAATTCGCGTTAGTGGAGCGGGTGGCGGAAGAGGTGGCCGACCTGCTGCTGGAGACATTCCAGTCGCCATGGGTGCGCATTAAAGTCAGCAAACCTGGCGCCGTGGCTCGCGCGGCAAACGTCGGGGTGATTATTGAACGTGGCCTTAATCTGAAACAAAACTTTTCAGGTCATACTTGTTAAACAAATTGCGTTTATACCGGTCATAGCATCCGGTCATCAGGCAATTTTACTGGCGATCTCCTACCAGAACGGCAGGTGAATCCTTGTGTACGCCGTGTACGCTGCGGATTGCGCGCCCTCTGGCAGCCGGGTTATGCCTGTTGAACGATACCGTGTTCCTGGTTTTTTTCATTTTACTTTTTTAAAGGGTTTAATTGGATGAGCGATATACACTCGCTGCTGGTGGCGGCAATATTGGGTGTGGTTGAGGGGTTAACAGAATTTTTACCTGTTTCCAGTACCGGTCATATGATTATTGTTGGTCACCTGCTGGGGTTTGAAGGTGATACGGCAAATACCTTTGAAGTGGTTATTCAGCTAGGCTCGATACTCGCCGTGGTGGTGATGTTCTGGCGTCGCCTGTTCGGCCTGATCGGCATCCATTTCGGCAAGCCGCCGGCGCATGAAGGCAAGGGCAGCGGTCGCTTATCGCTTATCCATATCCTTCTCGGCATGATCCCCGCGGTGGTGATGGGGCTTATTTTCCACGACACCATTAAGTCCTTGTTTAACCCGGTAAACGTGATGTACGCCCTGATTGTCGGCGGTGTGCTGTTAATTGCGGCGGAAGTGCTGAAGCCGAAACAGCCGCGCGCGGTCGGGATTGACGATATGACCTATCGTCAGGCATTCGTTATCGGCTGCTTCCAGTGCCTGGCGCTGTGGCCGGGCTTCTCCCGCTCAGGGGCGACCATCTCCGGCGGCATGCTGATGGGCGTCAGCCGCTACGCGGCGTCGGAGTTCTCATTCCTGCTGGCGGTACCGATGATGATGGGCGCCACGGTGCTGGACGTCTACAAGAGCATCGGCTTCCTCAACATGGGCGATGTTCCGATGTTTGCCGTCGGCTTCGTGATGGCGTTTATCGTGGCGCTGATTGCGATTAAAACCTTCCTGCAGCTGATCAAACGGATCTCGTTCATTCCGTTCGCTATCTACCGCTTTATCGTCGCGGCAGCGGTGTACGTGGTCTTTTTCTAAGGCCATCGCCCTCAGCCTTGCGGCTGGGGGCAACGCTGTTCCTTCCACTGCGCCACCGCCGCAATTCTCCGCCGCGTCAGCTCTTCGCGAATTTCCGCCCCTTTAAAGCCCGCTGCTACCACCTCTTTGGTGGAGACCGACTGCGCCACTTCCCAGGCTTCCAGCAGCAGGCGCCCCTGCGGATAATCGCTGGCCTCAAAGCCGGTGCGCCCGCGGACGTCGGCTTCGCTGGTGAGGGCGATCTGTTGCACGCGCTGCGGTTTACGCCAGGCGTCAATGCTGTCGAAAAGTTTGACGAGGGTTTTTGGCTGCAGGATCGGCAGGGTGTGGATCAGATCATGGTACTCCGCCACCAGTTTCGCGAGATCGCGGATATCGTTCGGCACCCGCAGACGCGCGCAGAGCTGCTCCACCAGCTTGACTCCCGCCGGGCCATGGCCGTGGTGACGCGGCCAGAGCGCTTTCGGCGTCAGCCCTTTGCCGAGGTCATGGCACAGGGTGGCGAAGCGCACCTCGACGTCCGGCGATAGCATCGCGGCCATCGTGACGGTCATCAGGGTGTGCAGGCCGGTATCGATTTCCGGGTGCCATTTGGCCGGGGCCGGCACGCCGTACAGGGCGTCAATCTCCGGGAACAGCACCTTGAGGGCCTGGCAGTCGCGCAGCGTCTGGAAAAAGACCTGCGGGTTGCGGGTGGTCAACGCGCTTTCCGTCTCTTTCCACACCCGCTCCGGCGTTAAATGGGCCAGTTCGCCAGCCTCAACCATGGCGGCCATCAGGGTCTGGGTCTCTTCGGCGATGCGAAAACCGAGATGGGCATAGCGGGCGGCAAAGCGCGCCACGCGCAGCACGCGCAGCGGGTCTTCGCTAAAGGCGGGAGAGACATGGCGCAGCAGGCGCTGGCGGAGATCGTTTTGTCCGCCGTAGGGGTCGATAATCGTGCCGTCGGCATCCTGGGCGAGGGCGTTGACCGTCAGGTCGCGGCGCAGCAGATCCGCCTCAAGAGTGACGTCCGGGGCGGCATAGCAGGTAAAACCGGTATAGCCTGCGCCGGATTTGCGCTCGGTGCGGGCCAGGGCATACTCTTCCCGGCTTTGCGGATGAAGGAACACGGGAAAGTCGCGGCCTACCTGCTGATAGCCCGCGTCAAGCATCTGTTGCGGGGTGGCGCCCACCACCACCCAGTCTCGGTCTTTGACCGGCAGTCCTAACAGCGCGTCGCGCACCGCACCACCGACCAGATAACTCTTCACGCCTGATTCTCCCGTATCTGTTTTTCGCAAGATGATACGTAAGTCTGGCAGAGAAGACGAATTAGTTCATCCACCGGTCTTTACGTTTGCGGCTTGGCACCAGATGCGGCAGCACCAGACCCAGCAGCAAACCGACGCCCAGCACGCCGCCGCCGTACATAAACCACTGCATGATAATGGTGCGCTGTTTATCATCAAGCTGCAGATTCGCCGCATTCACCTTCTTCTGCGCGACAACCAGCTCGTTTTTCAACTTTTGGTTCTCGTCTTTCAACGCGTTGATCACGCTGTCGCTGCCGGCGACTTTCTTCTGCATATCCGCCGTGCGCTGGTTCCAGGTGGCGTCGATATTATTCAGCTTATCGGTCAGCGTTTTGACCTGGTTTTCCAGATCCGGGACGCGGGTGCGCAGGCTGGGCTCGTTGCTCAGCTCTTTCAGCGGGATCCAGGCGGTACGCCCATTCGCGTCGCGGATCTGCGCGTAACTGGTGCTGTCGTTGGTTTGCAGCACCGACACTTCTTCCCCGGCGTTGATGGTGCCGACCAGACGATAATTATCGCCCGGGCCGCTGCGAACCCAGGTGTTCAGCTCATCGGAAACGTAGCGCTTTTCTTCTGCGTGAACCGCCGTGGCGGCGCTAAGCGCGAGCAAAGTAAAAGTAATCAGGCGTAATTTTGGCATCAGGTCATCGTTTGGTCATAAAAAGTGGAACGATAGTAGAGGCATCGCCAGAGCGACGCAAAGTTTTCCACCACAATCGGAATCATCCAGGAGGTGGCCCGGCAAAAAGCGCGTTGCATGGCGATTCGCCGCAAAATACTATCTACTGACAAAAAATATCGTCGTAAGTTCGCCGCAATTTGTCGGCGCAGCACAGAAGCGGAAGAATTCAGTCATGGCTCAAGAAATCGAACTTAAGTTTATCGTCGCTCAGGATGGGGTAGAGACGCTGCGCGAGCAGCTCAATGCGCTCGAGGCGAAACATACGCCCGCGGGCCAGTTGCTGAACATTTACTATGAAACCGCCGATAACTGGCTGCGTCGTCACGACATGGGGCTGCGCATCCGCGGCGACCAGGGGCGTTATGAGATGACGCTGAAAATCGCCGGTCGGGTGGTGGGCGGCCTGCACCAGCGCCCGGAATACAATATTCCACTGGATAAAGCGGAGCTGGCGCTTGAGCGCCTGCCGGCGGAGGTCTGGCCGCAAGGGGAACTTCCAGCCGCGCTGGCGGAGCATGTGCAACCGCTGTTCAGCACCGACTTTGCCCGTGAGCGCTGGGTGATCCAGGAAGGAAAGAGTGAAATTGAGATTGCCCTCGATCGCGGCGAAGTGAAGGCGGGCGAGCATCAGGAGCCGATCTGCGAGCTGGAGCTGGAGCTGCTCGCCGGGGAGACCGCCGATCTGCTGCGCCTCGCGCAGCGTTTGCTGGAGAGCGGCGTCCTGCGTCAGGGGAGCCTGAGCAAAGCCGCGCGCGGGTATCATCTGGCGCAAGGCAACGACGAGCGCCCGGTAACCCGGCTGGCGGTGCTGCCGGTGGCGGCGAAGGCCAGCGTGGAGCAGGGGCTGGAGGCGGCGCTGGAGAGCGCCCTGGCGCACTGGCTGTATCACGATGAGGTCTGGCTGCGCGGCAACGCGAAAGCCAAAGCGGAAATCCTGCTGGCGATAGCCCGCGTGCGCCATGCGCTGGTGCTGTTCGGCGGCATCGTGCCGCGGAAGGCGACCACCCACCTCCGCGCGTTGCTGAACGACGCCGAAGCGGCGCTGCTGGCCGCGGACACCGCCGATGAGGCGTTATTCCGCACCGAGGTCGTCGCCGCCAAACTGGCGCTGACCGAATGGCTGGTCCAGCGCGGCTGGCGTCCGTTCCTCAACGAGGCGGGAGAGAAAAAAATAGCCGGATCGTTCAAACGGTTTGCCGATATTCACCTTTCCCGGGCGGCGGCTGAGCTGCGCGGCGCCGTGCAGCACCTGGCGGTGGAGGATGCCGCCGACCAGCTGCCGAAGCTGGCGCGCGACATCGACAGCGTCCAGTTGCTGGCGGGCGCCTATGGCGACGCCGTCGCGCCGTGGCTGGAGAACTGGCAGGAACTACAGCGTGCGATAGAGCATGACGACCGCAGCGTCTTTGAATATTTCCGTCGCCAGGCGCTGGCTGCCGAGCCGTTCTGGCTGCATAGTGGAAAACGATAATTACAGGCCAGGGAGCCCCTATGATGCCGCTTTCTTCGCAGTTACAGCAGCACTGGCAGACGGTCGCTGACCGCCTGCCAGCGGATTTCCCCGTCGCCGAACTGAGCCCGCAGGCCAGGTCGGTGATGGCGTTCAGTGATTTTGTCGAACAGAGTGTGATCGCCCAGCCAGGCTGGCTAAACGAGCTTGCCCAGTCTTCACCGGAGGCGGAAGAGTGGCGGCATTATGAGACCTGGCTGCAGGAACGCCTGCAGGCGGTGGCTGACGAAGCGGGGTTGATGCGAGAGCTGCGTCTTTTCCGCCGTCATATGATGGTCCGCATCGCCTGGGCGCAGGCGCTGTCGCTGGTAAGCGAAGAAGAGACGCTGCAGCAGTTGAGCGTCCTGGCGGAGACCCTGATTGTCGCCGCCCGCGACTGGCTGTACGCCGCCTGCTGTAAAGAGTGGGGAACGCCCTGCAATGCCGAGGGCCAGCCGCAGCCGCTGCTGATCCTCGGGATGGGAAAGCTGGGCGGCGGCGAGCTGAACTTCTCTTCCGATATCGATCTGATTTTTGCCTGGCCTGAGCATGGCGCCACCCGCGGCGGCCGCCGCGAGCTGGATAACGCCCAGTTCTTTACCCGCCTGGGGCAGCGGCTTATCAAGGCGCTCGACCAGCCGACGCAGGACGGCTTTGTTTATCGGGTGGACATGCGCCTGCGGCCGTTTGGCGACAGCGGGCCGCTGGTGCTCAGCTTTGCGGCGCTGGAGGATTATTACCAGGAGCAGGGCCGGGACTGGGAACGCTACGCGATGGTGAAAGCGCGGATCATGGGCGATAACGACGACGTCTACGCCAGCGAGCTGCGCGCGATGCTTCGCCCCTTCGTCTTCCGCCGCTATATCGACTTCAGCGTGATCCAGTCGCTGCGTAACATGAAAGGCATGATCGCTCGCGAAGTGCGGCGTCGCGGGCTGAAAGACAACATCAAGCTCGGCGCCGGCGGGATCCGTGAAATTGAGTTTATCGTGCAGGTCTTTCAGCTGATCCGCGGCGGTCGCGAACCTGCGCTGCAGCAGCGGGCGCTGCTGCCGACGCTGGCGGCGATTGATGAGCTGCATCTGCTGCCGGAAGGCGACGCGACGCTGCTGCGCGCGGCCTATCTGTTCCTGCGCCGGCTGGAAAATCTGCTGCAGAGCATCAACGATGAGCAGACTCAGACTCTGCCGCAGGATGAACTGAACCGCGCCAGGCTGGCGTGGGGGATGCATACCGACGACTGGGAGACGCTGAGCGCGCAGCTGGCGAGCCATATGGCCAGCGTGCGGCGGGTGTTTAATGAGCTGATCGGTGATGATGAGGCCCAGTCGCCGGATGAGCAGCTGGCGGAGTACTGGCGCGAACTGTGGCAGGATGCGCTGGAAGAAGATGACGCCAGCCCGGCGCTGGCGCATTTAAACGACGCCGACCGCCGCAGCGTGCTGGCGCTGATTGCTGATTTCCGTAAAGAGCTGGATCGGCGCACCATCGGCCCGCGAGGCCGCCAGGTGCTGGATCAACTGATGCCGCATCTGCTGAGCGAAATCTGCTCGCGCGCCGATGCGCCTCTGCCTCTGGCGCGGATCACGCCGCTGTTGACCGGGATCGTCACTCGCACCACCTATCTTGAGCTACTGAGCGAATTCCCCGGCGCGCTGAAGCACCTGATTAGGCTCTGCGCGGCGTCGCCGATGGTCGCCAGCCAGCTGGCGCGCCACCCGCTGCTGCTTGATGAACTGCTGGATCCCAACACCCTCTATCAGCCGACGGCGACCGATGCCTATCGCGACGAGCTGCGCCAGTATCTGCTGCGCGTGCCGGAAGAGGATGAAGAGCAGCAGCTGGAGGCATTGCGCCAGTTCAAGCAGGCGCAGCAGCTGCATATCGCCGCGGCGGATATCGCCGGCACGCTGCCGGTGATGAAGGTCAGCGATCACTTAACCTGGCTTGCCGAAGCGATCCTCGACGCGGTGGTGCAGCAGGCATGGGGACAGATGGTGGCCCGCTACGGCCAGCCGACCCACCTGCACGATCGCCAGGGGCGCGGCTTCGCCGTCGTCGGCTACGGCAAGCTCGGCGGCTGGGAGCTGGGCTACAGTTCCGATCTCGACCTGGTGTTCCTCCATGATTGCCCGGCGGAGGTGATGACCGACGGCGAGCGGGAGATCGACGGCCGTCAGTTCTACCTGCGGCTGGCTCAGCGGATCATGCATCTGTTCAGCACCCGCACCTCGTCCGGTATTCTCTACGAAGTTGACGCCCGGCTGCGCCCTTCCGGCGCGGCGGGGATGCTGGTCACCACCGCCGACGCGTTTGCCGACTATCAGCAGAACGAAGCCTGGACATGGGAGCATCAGGCGCTGGTGCGCGCTCGCGTGGTCTATGGCGACCCGGCGCTGCAGGCGCGATTTGACGCCATTCGTCGCGATATCCTGACCACCGAGCGGGATGGCGCGACCCTGCAGACCGAAGTTCGCGAGATGCGTGAGAAGATGCGCGCCCACCTCGGCAACAAACATGCCGATCGTTTTGATATCAAAGCCGATGCCGGTGGGATCACGGATATTGAATTTATTACCCAGTATCTGGTCCTACGCTATGCCAGCGACAAGCCGAAGTTGACCCGCTGGTCTGATAACGTGCGTATTCTCGAGCTGCTGGCGCAGAACGACATCATGGACGAGGAGGAAGCGCGAGCCTTAACGCACGCGTACACCACCTTGCGTGATGCGCTCCATCACCTGGCCCTGCAGGAGCTGCCGGGACACGTGGCGCCAGAGGCATTCAGCCGGGAGCGTGAGCAGGTCAGCGCCAGCTGGCAGAAGTGGCTGATGGCTTAACTATAAAATCGGGTGTGCTATTATCGCGCGCAAAGTTTGCGTCTCGCAGGAGAGAGTCATGAAAGTAACGCTGCCGGAGTTTGAACGTGCAGGAGTGTTGGTGGTGGGTGATGTGATGCTGGACCGCTACTGGTACGGCCCCACCAGTCGTATTTCCCCGGAAGCCCCGGTGCCGGTGGTGAAGGTGGAAAATATCGAAGAACGTCCCGGCGGCGCGGCAAACGTAGCGATGAACATCGCCTCCCTGGGGGCGACGTCGCGCCTGGTGGGATTGACCGGGATTGATGACGCCGCCCGCGCGCTGAGCCAGGCGCTGGCCAACGTCAATGTGAAGTGCGACTTTGTCTCCGTCCCGACACACCCGACCATCACCAAGCTGCGGGTGCTGTCGCGCAATCAGCAGCTGATCCGCCTCGACTTTGAAGAGGGCTTTTCCGGCGTTGATCCGCAGCCGATGCACGAGCGCATTCAACAGGCGCTGGGCTCGATTGGCGCGCTGGTTCTCTCGGACTACGCTAAAGGGGCGCTGACCAGCGTCCAGACGATGATCAAGCTCGCCCGAGAAGCAGGCGTGCCGGTGCTGATCGATCCGAAAGGTACCGATTTCGAACGCTATCGCGGCGCAACGCTGCTCACGCCGAACCTCTCTGAGTTTGAAGCGGTGGTGGGCAAGTGCCAGAATGAAGCGGAGATCGTTGAGCGCGGCATGAAGCTCATCGCCGAATTCGAACTGTCAGCGCTGCTGGTGACGCGCTCTGAGCAGGGGATGACGCTGCTACAGCCGGGGCGTCCGCCGCTGCATATGCCGACCCAGGCCCAGGAAGTGTACGATGTCACCGGCGCCGGCGACACGGTGATTGGCGTGCTGGCGGCGACCCTGGCCTCCGGCAATACCCTGGAAGAGGCCTGCTATTTCGCCAACGCCGCGGCGGGTGTGGTGGTTGGCAAGCTGGGGACCTCCACCGTTTCTCCTGTCGAGCTGGAAAATGCGGTTCGCGGCCGGGCTGAGACTGGCTTCGGCGTGATGAGCGAAGAGGAACTCAAACAGGCGGTTGCGGCAGCGCGCAAGCGCGGCGAGAAAGTGGTTATGACCAACGGCGTCTTCGATATTCTGCACGCCGGCCATGTCTCCTATCTGGCGAATGCGCGCAAACTGGGCGACCGTCTGATCGTGGCGGTCAACAGCGATGCCTCCACCAAACGTCTGAAAGGCGAAACCCGCCCGGTTAACCCGCTGGAGCAGCGGATGATCGTGCTGGGGGCGCTGGAGGCGGTCGACTGGGTGGTCTCCTTCGAAGAAGATACACCGCAGCGCCTGATTGCCGGGATCCTGCCGGATCTGCTGGTCAAAGGCGGCGACTACAAACCGGAACAGATCGCCGGCAGTGAAGAGGTCTGGGCGAACGGTGGCGAAGTGCTGGTGCTCAACTTTGAAGATGGGTGCTCAACCACCAACATTATTAAGAAAATACAGAAAGATAGCGAAAAATAACCGTTTCGCTATTCACCCACCAGAACGGTGCGGCATCACGGCCTGCGATAGCGATATCGCGGGCCGTTTTTATTTAATGATGTGGAAAATGATTTGGCGCAATAAATAATCACATTAAGCGCATTTTTCGTACAAATGGCGTTAAGGTAAGCGTAAATACTGAAGTGAGTAAAAGGCATATGACTGATCAGAACATCCACCGCTGAAGGAGTATGCGCATGAACCATAACGATATGTATTCAATGAAGAATTTTGATTTTTTGGCGCGGAGTTTCGCCAGAATGCACGCCCAGGGCCAGCCAGTTGATCTTCAGGCCATCGTCGGCAATATGGATGAAGAACATCGTGAATGGTTTTGCCAGCGCTATGAACTGTACTGTCGTCAGGTGAACAGCCCGGCGGAAGCCGCACACTAAGCCAACGCAAACGGGCCCCTGAGGGCCCGTTTTTTTACTGCTGCTCTTCGCTGCCAGGCGTCGTCGCCGGGCGGTTTTCAAGGTCATTCAGGCGCTGTTCCAGCAGCGCCAGTTTTTCGCGGGTCCGCAGCAGAACCTGAGTCTGCACGTCAAACTCTTCGCGGCTAACCAGATCCAGGCGGGTCAGCTGCGACTGCAGCGCCTGGCGGATTTTCTTCTCAACATCCTCACCCAGATCGCGAAGTCCTTTTGGCATCGACTCATGGACCTGGCGGGCGATTTGTTCAATTTTTTTCGGGTCAATCATGGTGGTTTCCTGCTCGGGTCGGATGATTGATCATTGTAGTGCGAACCAGGCCGCCTATAAACCAGAAATGTTTGAAGCTTATGCATTGCCGAGGATAGTCAATAGCGTTATAGTTATCTCGCTTATTCTCAGGGCGGGGCGAAATTCCCCACCGGCGGTAAATCAACCATGGCGTTGAAAGCCCGCGAGCGCTTCCCGTGACTACGGGAAGGTCAGCAGATCCGGTGTAATTCCGGGGCCGACGGTTAAAGTCCGGATGGGAGAGAGTAACGGCACAGTCGGGCCCAGGCCCGCTCGCGTTGACTTTTGCCGCTAAACCGGCGCTCCTAAGACTGCCCTGATTCTGGTAACCATAATTTTAATGAGGTTTTTTTACCATGAATCAGACGCTCCTTTCTTCTTTTGGTACCGCTTTTGAACGTGTGCAACACGCTTTAAACGCCCTGCGCGAAGGCCGCGGCGTGATGGTGCTTGACGATGAAGACCGTGAAAACGAAGGCGATATGATTTTCGCCGCCGAAACCATGACCGTAGAGCAGATGGCGCTGACCATTCGTCACGGCAGCGGCATTGTGTGCCTGTGCCTGACCGAAGATCGCCGTAAACAGCTGGATCTGCCGATGATGGTGGAGAACAACACCAGCGCCTACGGCACCGGCTTTACCGTCACCATCGAAGCGGCCGAAGGCGTGACCACCGGCGTTTCCGCTGCCGACCGCGTGACCACCGTCCGCGCGGCGATTGCCGACGGCGCGAAACCTTCCGATCTCAACCGTCCTGGCCACGTTTTCCCGCTGCGGGCGCAGCCGGGCGGCGTACTGACCCGCGGCGGCCACACCGAAGCCACTATCGACCTCGTGACCCTCGCCGGCTTCAAACCGGCAGGCGTGCTGTGCGAGCTGACCAATGACGATGGCACTATGGCCCGCGCGCCGGAGTGCATCAAGTTCGCTCAGCAGCACAATATGGCAGTGGTCACGATTGAAGATCTGGTGGCCTATCGTCGCGAACATGAGCGTAAAGCCAGCTAATCAGCGGCTGACAACGCCAGTGAAAACAGCCCACTTTTTAGTGGGCTGTATTGTTTCTGTGCCTTAACCGATGCCCATCGTCTGGAGCACCACCAGGCTCAGCCCCATCACCGACATCCCGCACAGGACGCCATAGCTCGGGTTGCTTTGCGGATCGATCTCTTTTGCCAGCGGCATCAGTTCATCGACCGACAGCGCCACCATAATCCCGGCGACGGCGGCCATGATCGCGCCCATGACCAGCGGCGAGACCAGGCTGCCCAGAATCAGCCACGCCAGCACGCCGCCTAAAATCTCCGCCATGCCGGAAAGACCGGCCCAGAGCACCGCCTTGCTGCGCGATCCGGTAGCGGCATATACCGGCCCGGCAACCGCCAGACCTTCAGGAATATTGTGCAGGGCGACGGCAAGCGCCACTCCCATGCCAAGCTCGAGGTTGTTGCTGGCCGTGACATAGGTGGCGATGCCTTCCGGAAAATTATGCAGGCTGATACCCAGCGTCAGCAAAATGGCGGTGCGGCGTAAATTGCGCGGCCGCGGCGCGGCGGGGGTCATCAGATCCTGCGGATGGGCGTGCGGCAGCAGGCGATCGAGACCAAAGTAGCCCAGCAGGCCGACAACAAACATTCCGTAGCCGAGCAGCGGCGACATGCCCTCGGCGGCCAGCGCGGCAGGCAGCATTTCCATCAACGAAATCAACAGCATGATCCCGGCGGCAAAGCCGAGGGAGAAGCCAAGCAGGCGGTTAGAGGGTTTCTGGCCAATCACGCCGAATATGGCGCCAATAAAGGTTGCGCTACCGGCTAACAGCGTCAATATTAAGGGTGATGACATCGCTTCTCTCCCTGCGAAAATAAGTGCATACGAGTATATTGCCTGAGGATGCGCGTACGGGACAGCTCCCTTTACCGCGAATTACATTCAAATTTTCTGACGATCATCATCATGGTTATCTGAGTTTATCCTGGCGCAAAAGCGCGTAATGTGAGTACATCAGATTGACACCCTAAGGATATCATCATGTCCCGTACCCGAATGCCCGCGTTGTTCCTCGGCCATGGCAGCCCAATGAACGTGCTGGAAGACAATCGCTATACCCGCGCCTGGGCTCACCTGGGCGAAACCCTGCCGCGTCCGAAAGCGATCGTGGTGGTCTCTGCGCACTGGTTCACGCGCGGTACGGGCGTGACGGCGATGGAGGCCCCGAAGACCATTCACGACTTCGGCGGCTTCCCGCAGGCGCTGTATGACACTCATTACCCGGCTCCGGGTTCCCCGGCGCTGGCGCAACGACTGGTGGAGTTGCTCTCGCCGGTGCCGGTTACCCTCGATAAAGAAGCCTGGGGATTTGACCATGGTTCATGGGGCGTGCTGATTAAGATGTATCCGCAGGCGGATATCCCGATGGTTCAGCTGAGCATCGACAGCACCAAACCGCCGGCCTGGCATCTCGAAATGGGGCGGAAGCTGGCCTCGCTGCGTGATGAAGGCATTATGCTGGTGGCCAGCGGCAACGTGGTGCATAACCTGCGTACCGCCCGCTGGCATGGCGAGAACACGCCGTATCCGTGGGCGGAGTCCTTCAACAACTACGTGAAGGCGAATCTGCAGTGGCAGGGCCCGGACGATCAGCACCCGCTGGTTAACTACCTGGCACATGAAGGGGGTTCGCTCTCCAACCCAACGGCGGAGCATTTCCTGCCGCTGTTATACGTCCTGGGGGCGTGGGATGGCGTTGAGGCGATTTCGACCCCGGTCGATGGCATCGAGATGGGCTCGTTGAGTATGCTGTCGGTGGTGGTTGGCGCCTGATAGATTGTGCTCCGGCGGCGGTATCGTCGCCGGAGCGCGACATTATTCGACGAAAATGTGCGGATAGAAGCGCGACAGATCCTGGGTAATCAGCGCCCGGTCTTCACGAATGCCGATCCCGGCGGGCTGATCGTTGATGAGCCAGCTGCCAATCAGCGTGTAGCTGTCACCAAACTTCGGCAGCGGGTAAAATTCCTGCACGATTGTGCCTTCTTCTCCGTACGGGCCTTCCACGGCTTCCAAAACTTTGCCATTCTCAACGATCGACACGTTGGCGCCTTCGCGGGAGAAGATTGGCTTAATGACGTACTTCTCCATCTCCGGATGGGCATCTTCGCTGAAGTAAGCCGCCAGCAGATTCGGATGATTAGGGAACATTTCCCACAGCATCGGCAGCAGCGCTTTGTTGGAGATGATGCTCTTCCACGCAGGCTCCAGCCAGCGGACGCCGGCGTCTTCCAGCTTGGTGGAAAACATCTCCCGCAGCATAAACTCCCACGGATAGAGCTTGAACAGGTTGCCAATCACCTGATCCTGGAGATCGGTAAACTGGCCTTTTTCACCCAGACCAATATCTTCGATGTAGAGGAATTCCGTCGCCAGCCCCGCCTCGGCGGCGCAGTCCTGCAGATATTGCACGGTGCCGCGATCTTCAACGGTATCGCGGCAGCAGGCCATATGCAGCAGCTGGAAGCCAAACTGCTCGCGCAGCTCACCGAAGCGATCGATTAGCTTTTCCTGCAGGCTGTTGAACTGATCGCTGCCCGCCGGCAGCTTGCCGGCGTTGAGCTGGTCTTCCAGCCAGATCCACTGGAAAAATGCCGCTTCATACAGCGAGGTCGGCGTGTCGGCATTGTTCTCCAGCAGCTTCGGCTCGCCGACGCCATCCCAGGCCAGGTCGAGACGCGAGTAGAGCGACGGCTGGTTGGTTTTCCACGACTGGCGCACAAAGCCCCAGGTGTGTTTAGGGATGCGGAATTTGGCCATCAGCTCATCGCTGGCGATCACTTTTTCCACCACCTGAAGACACATCTGATGCAGCTCGGCGGTGACCTCCTCCAGCTTTTCCACCTGGGCGAGGGTCAGCTTGTAATAAGCCTCTTCGCTCCAGTAGGGCTCGCCGTACATGGTGTGGAAGTTGAAGCCGTATTCGGTCGCTTTCTCGCGCCAGTCCGGGCGCTCGGTAATGCTGACTCTTTCCATGTTGCTTAGCCGCCCATTGAGCGAGAAGAGGAGGTGGAGCCTGCGGCGCTACGCTGCATGGTCGACTGCTTCGCCACCGACTCGCCGAAGCCCCCGCGGGTGACGGTGGTGGTGGTCGCTGGCTTCGGCGCCATCGCGGTTTTCGGCACGTTCATGGTGCGGCCCGGCTGGGCGGCGCCATAGCTCTTGCCGCTGGCGTCAGTGTACTGACCGTAGGCCGGGCTGGCCGGGTTTTTGGAGCTGAACAGCGGCTGCTGTTGCGCCATGCCGCCGCCCATCAGGCGGCCCATCATGTAGCCGGCCATCAGCGGCATCCAGAAGCTGCCGCTGCTTTGCGCCTGCGCCTGGTTTTCCGGGGCGACGCCCGCCTGGGCAGGCGTTTGCTGGCACTGGCCTTCGCCAAACTCGGCGACGCAGTCTTCGCGGGTGGCATATTTCGGCGCGGTGCGCTCTGCCTCTTTTACCGCGTTGGTGTAGGCCGTGGTGCATTCGGCTGCTTTGCCCGGGTTGGCGGCGGAGCAGTCATCGGCGTTCTGGTACAGCGAGACCGTTTCGTCGCTTTTTTCACAACCGGCAAGCATAAAGACCGCGGTGACGGCCAGGGCGACCGGCGTCAGGTGGCGTGCGCTCCAGCTTTTGCGGAACGACGAATGATTAATATTTTTTGTCCGTTTCATATTTGTCTTCCAGGACCCAGTGGTATGGCGTGTGTTAACGCTCAGGATAGAGGATGAGTGGTGGAAAATGAAGCGAAGAGGGGCGCTAAGCGGGGGATCTTTACGTTGCCTTACGTTTAACGCATCGCCTGTCCGGCGGACAGGCGATGCGCGTCACAGTATGAGAATTACTGACGGAACGGATTGCTGCCGCTGCTTTGGGTCGTCGTCCGTGCAGACGCCGGCTTCACGGCCGCGGTCGTGTTGCCGTAACCGTCGGCAGTGGCATCCTGCTGCGGATTTTCCGGCGCGACGCTGTCCGCGGAGGTGGAGATCGGTTTGCCCAGGGTGTTGTTCAGGGCGACCAGATCCTGCTCGTTCAGCGTACCTAACGCCGACTTGATGTTCAGCTCGTTGATCAGGTAGTTGTAGCGCGCATTCGAGAGCTGCTGTTTGGCGTTGTACAGCGTGGTGGTGGCGTCGAGGACGTCAACGATAGTACGGGTACCCACCGAGTAGCCAGCTTCCATCGCATCCAGGGAACTTTGCGCAGAGACCACCGCCTGTTTGTAGGCGTTGATGCTGCTGATAGAGGCATTCACGTTGTTAAACGAAGAACGCACGGTCTGGACCACGCTGCGGTGAGCGCTTTCCAGCTGCTCGCTGGCGCCGACGAAGTTGTACTGCGCCTGTTTAACCTGCGAGTTAACCATCCCGCCCTGATACAGCGGCATGGAGAAGCTCAGGCCGATTTTGTTCTGACCGATATCAGCATCTTGCGCGATGCTGTTTGAGCCGCTGTAGCGGTTGTTGGAAACGCCCGACGAGGCGTTCAAATCCAGGGTCGGCAAATGGCCGTCCTGCGCCTGGCGAATCTGCTCGCGGGCCAGATCCTGGCTCAGACGCGCCTGCAGCAGCGACAGGTTGCGGTTCTCCGCTTCCTTCAGCAGGGCGTTCACCGCCTGCGGTTTGCTGGTTTTGAAGCCGTCTACGTTCAGGGAGGCCAGCTCCGGGTAGTAGTTGCCGGTAACCTGGCGCAGCTCTTCCACGGCGTTGTCGAGATCGTTACGCGCGGTCACTTCGTTCGCCAGCACGGCGTCGTATTGTGAACGGGCGTTCTGCACGTCGGTGATCGCCACCAGACCGACGTTAAAGCGCTGGGTGGTTTGATCCAACTGGCGGTAAATTGCCTGTTTCTGCGCTTCGGTATAAGAGAGCGTGTCGATGGCGGCCAGCACTTTGAAGTAGGCCGTCGCGGTATTCAGAATCAGCGTTTGCTGATCGGTCTGATACGTGACATCCTGAATGCCTGCCGTTTTTTCCTGCAGCGTCAGGGCGCGCCATTTCGACATATCAAACAGAACCTGCGTTAACTGCAGCGAGCCGCTGGTGACGTTAGAATTCTGGTCTTTATAATCACGGAAGCCGCTGGTATAGGTATAATCCGCTCCCAGCCCGAGCTGAGGCAGTAATGGACTGCGCGCTTCGTTGATCTTTTCGAACGCGGCGTCACGATCGGCTGCCGATTTACGCAGATCGGGGTTGCTGATGCGCGCCTGCTGGTAAACCTGAAGCAGGTTTTCCGCCTGGCTCATGGCGCTGAACCCGGTCAGGCTCAGGCCGATAAGAATGGGGAGCAATTTCTTCATTTGCATTCCTTGTTGTGAAGCATTTAGCGCTGGTCTAATTCTAAGAAAAATTCCGCTGATTGTATCGATTCTGCCGCCGTAAAAAGTTGGCGTTACGTGCCATCCGGCGGTAATTTGCACCAATCTAACATACGGACCGTAAAACGGTAGCCAAACGGTCTGGAAATCCCTCATTTCGGATTAGCAGGACATGACAATGAGCAAACCCATTCACCAGGGAATTACCTTCTCCAAAAATGATGTAGAAATTATTGCACGCGAAACGCTGTATCGTGGTTTTTTTTCGCTCGATTTATACCGTTTTCGCCACCGTCTGTTTAACGGCGGCATGAGCGGCGAAGTCACCCGTGAAATTTTTGAGCGCGGGCATGCCGCCGTCTTGCTACCCTTTGACCCGGTGCGGGACGAAGTGGTGCTGGTCGAACAAATCCGTATCGCCGCCTATGATACCAGCGAGAGCCCTTGGCTGCTGGAAATGGTCGCCGGCATGATCGAGGCGGGTGAGACGGTAGAAGATGTCGCCCGTCGGGAAGCGCTGGAGGAGGCCGGCCTTGAAGTTGGGCGGACGAAACCAATATTAAGCTATCTGGCCAGTCCTGGCGGCACCAGCGAACGGTTATCGATCCTGGTGGGCGAAGTTGATGCATCGACGGCAAAAGGCATTCACGGCCTGGCCGAGGAGAATGAGGATATTCGGGTGCATGTGGTGAGCCGGGAGCAGGCTTACCAGTGGGTAGAAGAGGGGAAAATCGACAACGCAGCCTCTGTCATCGCCTTGCAATGGCTGCAATTGCATTATCACAATTTACGAAACGAGTGGACAAAATGAAGCGTTATACACCTGACTTCCCTGAGATGATGCGCCTGTGCGAGACCAATTTCGCCCAGTTGCGCCGCCTGTTGCCGCGAACGGATGCAGCGGGTGAGAAGGTGAGCTATCAGGTGGGAAGCGCGCAATATCGGTTAACGATAACGGAATCAACCCGCTACACTACTCTGGTGGCGATAGAGCAGACTCTGCCAGCGGTGAGCTACTGGAGTCTGCCGTCGATGACCGTTCGCCTCTACCATGACGCCATGGTGGCCGAAGTGTGTTCGAGTCAGCAGATCTTTCGCTTCAAAGCGCGATATGATTATCCTAATAAAAAGTTGCATCAACGCGACGAAAAGCATCAAATTAACCAGTTTCTGGCCGACTGGCTGCGTTACTGTTTAGCACATGGAGCGATGGCGATTCCGGTTTGTTAGCGTCGTTAAACCTAAGGACACCATTTGGAAAGCCTGTTAAACCTACCTCTGGCTGGTGAGGCCAGAGTCAGGATCTTACAAATTACTGATACTCACCTGTTTGCTGAAAAACATGAAACGTTGTTAGGCATCAATACCTGGGAAAGCTATCAGGCCGTACTGTCGGCCATTCATGCCTCACAGCGTCCATGCGATTTGATTGTCGCAACAGGCGATTTGGCGCAGGATCACTCCTCCGCGGCCTACCAGCATTTTGCTGAGGGCATCGCGAGTTTCGCTGCACCCTGCGTCTGGCTACCGGGCAACCATGATTTCCAGCCGGCGATGTACAGCACCCTGCAGGAGTCGGGCATTTCCCCCGCCAAGCGCGTGTTTCTCGGCGACCACTGGCAGATCCTGCTGCTGGACAGCCAGGTGTTTGGCGTTCCCCATGGCGAGCTGAGCGACTTCCAGCTGGAATGGCTCGAACATAAGCTGGCGGAGGCGCCGGAGCGTTATACCTTACTCCTGCTGCATCATCATCCGCTGCCGGCCGGCTGCAGCTGGCTGGATCAACACAGTCTGCGCAACGCCGGCGCGCTGGACAGCGCGCTGAGCGCCTGGCCGCGGGTGAAGCATCTGCTGTGCGGCCATATTCATCAGGAGCTGGATCTCGACTGGAATGGCCGACGTATGATGGCGACGCCGTCGACCTGCGTTCAGTTCAAACCGCACTGCGCCAATTTCACCCTAGATACGGTGTCGCCGGGCTGGCGCTGGCTGGAGCTTCACCCTGACGGAACACTGACCACCGAAGTGTGCCGCCTGGAAGGCGCGGCGTTTCATCCGGATATTGCTTCAGAAGGCTACTGATGGCGACGCTCCTTTATCTGCACGGCTTTAACAGTTCTCCGCGCTCGGCGAAGGCGACGGCGTTAAAGACCTGGCTGGCGCAGCACTATCCTGAGATCGCCATGGTGGTGCCGGAGCTGCCGCCTTACCCGGCGGAAACGGCGGAGCTGCTGGAGTCCATCGTGCTGGAGCACGGCGGCGAGCCGCTGGGGGTCGTAGGGTCGTCGCTGGGCGGCTACTACGCGACCTGGCTGTCGCAGTGCTTTATGCTGCCAGCGGTAGTGGTTAACCCGGCGGTGCGGCCGTTTGAGCTGCTGAACAATTTTCTCGGCCACAATGAGAATCCATACACCGGGCAGCAATATGTGCTAGAGTCTCGCCATATTTACGATCTCAAAGTCATGCAAATCGACCCGCTCGAAGCGCCGGATTTACTCTGGCTGCTGCAGCAGACCGGGGATGAAGTGCTTGATTACCGCCAGGCCGTTCATTACTACGCCTCCTGCCGGCAGACGGTGGAGGAGGGCGGTAATCACGCATTTGTCGGCTTTGACGATCATTTCACTCAGATTATCGAATTTCTCGGCCTGCGCTAAACGGCCCTGAACGACCTACGAATACACACCATGACGCAATCTTCATATAACGCTGATGCCATTGAGGTACTCACCGGGCTAGAGCCGGTGCGCCGCCGTCCGGGCATGTATACCGACACCACCCGTCCTAACCATCTTGGTCAGGAAGTGATTGATAACAGTGTGGACGAAGCGCTGGCAGGCCATGCCAAACGCGTGGAAGTGATCCTGCACGCCGACCAGTCCCTTGAGGTGATTGACGACGGGCGCGGGATGCCGGTCGACATTCACCCGGAAGAGGGGGTGCCGGCGGTTGAACTGATCCTCTGCCGGCTGCACGCGGGCGGTAAGTTTTCCAACAAAAATTACCAGTTTTCCGGCGGTCTGCACGGGGTGGGGATTTCGGTGGTCAACGCCCTGTCAAAACGCGTGGAGGTCAACGTGCGTCGCGACGGTCAGGTCTACAGCATCGCCTTTGAGAATGGTGAGAAAGTAGAGGACCTGCACGTCACCGGCACCTGCGGTAAACGCAACACCGGGACCAGCGTCCATTTCTGGCCGGACGAAAGCTTCTTCGATAGCCCGCGCTTCTCCGTTTCGCGTTTGACCCACTTGTTAAAAGCGAAAGCGGTGCTGTGCCCGGGCGTGGAAATTGTTTTCCGCGACCAGGTCAACAACAGCGAGCAGAGCTGGTGCTATGCCGATGGCCTTAACGACTACCTGAGCGAAGCGGTGAACGGCCTGCCGCTGCTGCCGGAAAAACCCTTCGTCGGCACCTTCTCCGGCGAGACGGAGGCGGTGGACTGGGCGCTGCTGTGGCTGCCGGAAGGCGGCGAGCTGCTGACCGAGAGCTACGTCAACCTGATCCCGACCATGCAGGGCGGGACGCACGTCAACGGCCTGCGTCAGGGGCTGCTGGACGCGATGCGTGAGTTCTGCGAGTACCGTAATATCCTGCCGCGCGGGGTGAAACTGTCGGCGGAAGATATCTGGGATCGCTGCGCCTACGTGCTGTCGGTGAAGATGCAGGATCCGCAGTTCGCCGGGCAAACCAAAGAGCGCCTGTCGTCGCGCCAGTGCGCGGCGTTCGTCTCCGGCGTGGTGAAAGACGCCTTCAGCCTGTGGCTGAACCAGAACGTGCAGGCCGCGGAGCTGCTGGCGGAGATGGCCATTTCCAGCGCCCAGCGCCGTCTGCGCGCCGCCAAGAAAGTGGTGCGCAAAAAGCTGACCAGCGGTCCGGCGCTGCCGGGTAAGCTGGCCGACTGCACCGCCCAGGATCTGAACCGTACCGAGCTGTTCCTCGTCGAAGGGGATTCGGCGGGCGGTTCAGCCAAGCAGGCGCGCGATCGTGAATATCAGGCGATCATGCCGCTGAAAGGCAAGATCCTGAATACCTGGGAAGTCTCTTCCGATGAAGTGTTAGCTTCGCAAGAAGTACACGACATTTCGGTGGCGATTGGGATTGACCCGGATAGCGATGATTTAAGCCAGCTGCGCTACGGCAAAATTTGTATTCTGGCGGATGCGGACTCCGATGGTCTGCACATCGCCACGCTGCTGTGCGCGCTGTTTGTGAGACATTTCCGTACTCTGGTGAAAGAGG
The DNA here is from genome assembly GCF_046603115.1 of Klebsiella sp. 1SOBk5mer. Taxonomy (NCBI): domain Bacteria; kingdom Pseudomonadati; phylum Pseudomonadota; class Gammaproteobacteria; order Enterobacterales; family Enterobacteriaceae; genus Klebsiella; species Klebsiella sp. 1SOBk5mer. Next base: position 253,040 of record NZ_JBKIUU010000002.1, read on the forward strand.
GGCACGTCTACGTGGCGCTGCCGCCGCTGTACCGTATCGACCTCGGCAAAGAGGTCTACTACGCGCTGACGGAAGAAGAAAAAACCGGCGTGCTGGAGCAGCTGAAGCGTAAGAAGGGCAAGCCAAACGTCCAGCGCTTTAAAGGTCTCGGCGAGATGAACCCGATGCAGTTGCGGGAAACCACCCTCGACCCGAATACCCGCCGCCTGGTGCAGCTGGTGATCAGCGATGAGGATGAGCAGCAGACCACGGCGATGATGGATATGCTGCTGGCCAAGAAGCGTTCCGAAGATCGTCGCAACTGGCTGCAGGAGAAGGGCGATATGGCGGACCTGGAAGTGTAAGACCGCGCGCTGCGCCAGACGTAAAAGGGAGCCTCAGGCTCCCTTTTCTTATTTCGTTTCTGCGTCAGCGGGCTTAGACGCCGGCCTGCAGGATACGGATGTTGGTCTCCAGCACATCGCCTTTGACCGCTTCCGACCAGGCTTTCATGTGCGGGGTCTGCAGGTGCGCTTCAAGATGCGCGACGCTTTCCCACTGCTCCACCATGACGATAGAGTCAGGAGCGGTGGTCTGGAAGCTGACGCCAGCGGCATGATCCACCATGGGCGCATAGCCGTGGCAGCCGGCTTCCTGCAAAACGGTCGGAATAATTTTCGCGAACTGATCGAGAACCGCCTGGCGGTGGTGCTGGCCCGGGCGGGTACGGATTTCTGCAATCACTGTTAACATGGTTAACTCAACTCCTTCTGTGTGGATCTTGTCATACTCCAGGTTCGAATAACTCGAAATATGTAGAGCATAGACCCCTAGTTAACCAAAAATTTCCGCCAGATGCTTGCGATATTCTGCGATACACCGTGGGACATCAGGCATTTTAATCACGTCGTTGGCGATAAAGGTTGGCAGCGCCTCCATACCCAGGAACTGGTTGGCTTTATGGAACGGCAGGTAAACGCCGTCCACGCCGACGCCGTGGAAGAACTGTTCTTCGTCGGTGAAGGCTTCCATCGGCGCGTTCCAGGTCAGGGAGAGCATATATTTTTTCCCTTGCACCAGGCCGCCGGAGCCATATTTTTTGCTGGCGTCGGAGCGGGTACGGCCGTCGCTGGCGTACAGTGAGCCGTGGCCTTCGGTAAAGACGTCATCCATATATTTTTTCACCGTCCACGGGGCGCCCATCCACCAGCCCGGCATCTGCCAGATCACCACATCGGCCCAGAGGAAATTCTGCACTTCGGCTTTTACGTCGTACTCGCTGTCGGCGCGAACGCTTTTAACATCGTGTCCGGCGTCGCGCAGATAACTCTCCGCGACCTCGGTCAGGGTGTCGTTCAGCTGGCCATTCGAGTGCGCGAATTTTTTTGCGCCATTGATAATCAGGATGTTGCTCATCATTTGTCCTCAATCTTGAAAATTTGCCGACGATCTTACCCCGCGAAGCGGGGCAGTAAAATGAGCAAAATGTGCAAAGTCTTTTGCTAAATGAGCAATAATATCGCTACCAGTCAACGCGGGCTTCGAAGCCGCCGTCGCGGGCATTGGCAAACTCGACGCGCATGCCGTGCAGCGAGGCGATGCGCCGGACGATCGACAAGCCCAGGCCGCTGCCCGTAGCATCCTGACCCGGCGGGCGGTAGAAACGCTCGCCGATGCGCGCCAGCGCCTGCGGGCTGATGCCGGGGCCGTTATCGCGTACCCGAAACTCGCGGGCGTTGAGGGTGATATCGACCTGGCTGCCGCGCGGGCTGTAGCGCACCGCGTTATCCAGCAGATTGCGCACCAGCAGGCTAAGGAGCAGCGGCTGGCCGGTGCGGGAGATGCCAGAGACATTAAGATGCAGGCGCAGCTCAATCCCGGCCTGCTGCGCCGGGTGGTACATCTCCATTACCGCCGACTGCAGCAGATCGTCGATGGCGACCGGCTGCACGTCGTCCAGCTGAGCGAGCGAGTCCAGCCGCGACAGCGTCAGCAGCTGATCCACCAGACGGGTGGCGCGATCGATCCCCTGATGGAGCTGAGCCAGGGCTTTCTCACGCCCTTGTGGATCGTCCAGAGAGAGCTGGGCGACTTCAGTCTGCACCTTCAGCGCCGCCAGCGGGCTGCGCAGCTCGTGGGCGGCATCAGAGGTAAACCGACGCTCGCGCAGCATGACGTCGTGGGTGCGCTGGAACAGCTGATTCAGCGACTCGACCAGTGGGCGGACTTCAGTGGGGATCTTCTCCACGCTGAGCGATTCCGCCGAGTCCGGCGCGCGCAGGCGCAGCATGCGCGCCAGATGTTTCAACGGCGCCAGTTCGCGGCTTAACAGCACGATGAGCAGCACGAACATCAGCGGCAGGGCGATCATCCACGGCGTTAGCTGCGAGGTAACAATGTCCATCGCCATTTCGCGGCGATAATCCCACTCCTGGCCGACGGCGATACGGTGGCGGCCATCGGCGGTGGTTAACCACAGGAAGCGCCACTCGTCATCATCGCCGCGCAGGTAGCCATCACTGAAGCCCTCGCGCTGCGAGTGCCATTGAATATCCTCCCCGTTTTCGCCGTCGTTAAGCACCATTTTGCCGTCGCGGGTGAAGATGGCGAACGCCAGCGCATCGTCGTCGATATGCCCGTGGCGCACCTTTTTCTTTTCCCCGAGCGATGTCGGCGGGGCGCGGAGCTCTTCGAAATTCATGACGCTCAGGCGGCGGGCGAACAGCAGCTGCTGGGTATCAAACAGCTTATCCAGCTTTTTACTGGTCTGCTGCCAGGCGATCACGCTGGCCACCCCCCAGGCGGCGGCGGTCAGCACGGCAAACAGCAGCGTCAGACGCAGGCGCAGGCTCAGGCGGGCAAGTCGTTTCATGCGTCACCCAGGGTATAGCCGATGCCGTGGACGGTGCGGATAAATTCACTGCCGAGTTTGCGGCGCAAATGATGGACGTGAACTTCCACGGCGTTGCTGGAGACCTCGTCGTCCCAGGTGTAGAGCTTTTCTTCAATAAGCTTACGCGGCAGTACGCGCCCGGCGTTACGCAGCAGCAGTTCCAGCAGGGCGAACTCCTTCGGCTTCAGCGTCAGGCTTTCGCCGTCGAGGCTGGCGGTTAAGCGGTTCGGGTCAAGGCTCACCTTGCCGTGGCGCAGCTCGCTGCTGCTCTGGCCGTGGGCGCGGCGGATCAATGCTTCGAGGCGGGCCGCTACCTCAATCAGGGCGAAAGGTTTGCACAGATAATCATCGGCGCCCAGGCGCAGTCCCTCCACCCGCTGGCTGAGCGCATCGCGGGCGGTGAGGATCAGCACCGGCTCATGGCGGCCTTTGCCGCGCCACTCGCGCAGAATATCGAGGCCATCGATGCCGGGAAGGGTGAGATCAAGAATTGCCGCGTCGTAGGGGGCGCTGTATAAGGCGTTTTTGCCCTCCAGCCCGGCGGTAAACCAGTCGATGCTGAAGCCCATTTTGCTCAGCCCGGCCTTGACGCCATCGCCGATTAACTTGTCATCTTCCACCAATAATATGCGCATTTTCCCTCCTGCCAACCCGGCTGCTCTGCGCAGTAAACCGCGTTGCGACCGGGGTTGTACAGCATTAAAATTTCTTTTTTCCCCTTAAGAAGTCGTTAAGTTTTGTCGGGCGTAATAGGAGCCATATCAACACGAAGGGAGAACACATCATGAAGAAAATTGCTGCGATGACCGCGATCGTTGCCCTGGTTTCCATGCCGGTGCTGGCTGCCGGACAGGGCGGGTATACCGGTCCTTCTGCGACCTCGCCGGCAAGTTCGACCACCCAGGGCGGCGGATTTACCGGCCCGAGCGGCGCGGTCACCACCGTCACCAATGTCAAATCGCTGCGGGACGATACCTGGGTGACCCTGCGGGGCAAAATTACCGAGCGCGTGTCCGACGATCTGTATAAGTTCCAGGATGCTACCGGGGTGATCAATGTCGATATCGACCACAAACGCTGGAACGGCGTCACCGTCGGCCCGCAGGACACGGTAGAAATTCAGGGGGAAGTCGATAAGGACTGGAACTCGGTGGAGATCGACGTTAAACAGATCCGTAAAATCACGCCATAAGTCTCCGGCGGATAAGCGCAAGATCGGTCAGGAATCGCTATCCTCGCTCTGTCAGAGTATGTCGCGAGGAGGAGACGATGAACGATATTAAGGCCAGCCCGGCGTATGCCGGGCGCTTCCAGCGCGTCTGTAGATACATTGCGCGTCATCTTGATGAGCCGCTGTCGCTGGAGGCGCTGAGCGCGATAGCGCACAGTTCGCCTTACCATTTTCACCGGCAATTTAGCGCGTATACCGGCATTCCCTTGTACCGGTATATTCAGTGGTTACGTCTGCGACGCGCCTGTTGGCGCCTGGCGTTCAACCCCCGCGATAAAATCATCGACATTGCCCTTGATGCCGGATTTCAGAATGCGGAGTCGTTCAGCCGTGCCTTCCGTACCGCGTTTGACCAAAGCCCGACCCAGTTCCGTCAGCAACCGGACTGGGCCGAGTGGCATCGACGCGTACCGAAACATACGCTACAGGAGCAAACGTCGATGGACGTCAATATCATTTCGTTCCCCACCACCCGGGTAGCCGTCCTGCAACATCGTGGCAGCCCGGACCTTGTCAACGCCACCGCCGCGCGTTTTATCACCTGGCGTAAGACGAGCGGATTATCGCCCGTTGCCACCAGCGAAACCTGGGGGATCGCCTGGGACGATCCGCAGACTACCCCGCAGGAGGCGTTTCGTTTTGATCTCTGCGGTACGGTCGAACGGCCGGTTGGTGAAAACCCCTTTGGCGTGATTAACGGCGAAATCCCCGGCGGACGCTGCGCCGTCGTGCGCCATCACGGCTCGCTGGACACCCTGGCGAACAGCGTTTGGTATCTCTATCGCGACTGGTTACCCGCTTCAGGCGAGACGTTACGGGATTTTCCGGTCTACTTCCGTTACCACAATTTTGTCCACCAGGTGGCTGAGCATGAGCTGCAAACCGATATTTATCTGCCGCTGGCCTGATTAAGGTGACGGAATCCTCAACCGATCTCACGGCCTGTGACTCAGGGCGTGAGATCGGGTATTATCGCGGGTAGTTTTGCCGTCCGAACGGTCGGTACCCAGATTGAGGATCCACGATTAATGAGCGATATGGCAGAGCGCCTTGCGCTGCATGAATTTACGGAAAATGCTTACCTGAACTACTCCATGTACGTGATCATGGACAGAGCATTACCGTTTATTGGCGATGGCTTAAAACCGGTCCAGCGTCGCATCGTCTATGCGATGTCCGAACTGGGGCTGAACGCCAGCGCCAAATTCAAAAAGTCCGCCCGCACCGTCGGCGACGTGCTGGGTAAATATCACCCACACGGCGACAGCGCCTGCTATGAAGCGATGGTGCTGATGGCGCAACCCTTCTCCTATCGCTATCCGCTGGTGGATGGCCAGGGGAACTGGGGGGCGCCGGACGATCCGAAATCCTTCGCCGCCATGCGTTACACCGAATCCCGCCTGTCGAAGTATGCCGAGCTGCTGCTCAGCGAGCTGGGGCAGGGGACGGTCGACTGGGTGCCGAACTTTGACGGTACGCTGCAGGAGCCGAAAATGCTGCCGGCGCGCCTGCCAAACATCCTGCTCAACGGCACCACCGGCATCGCGGTGGGCATGGCGACCGATATTCCGCCTCACAACCTGCGTGAAGTGGCGAAAGCGGCGATTACGCTGATTGAGCAGCCGAAAACGACCCTCGACGAACTGCTGGATATCGTGCAGGGACCGGATTTCCCGACCGAGGCGGAGATCATCACTTCGCGGGCGGAAATTCGCAAAATCTACCAGAACGGACGCGGCTCAGTGCGCATGCGCGCGGTATGGAGCAAAGAGGACGGCGCGGCAGTGATCAGCGCGCTGCCGCACCAGGTCTCCGGCGCCAAAGTACTGGAGCAGATTGCCGCGCAGATGCGCAATAAAAAGCTGCCGATGGTGGACGACCTGCGCGACGAATCGGACCACGAAAATCCGACCCGTCTGGTGATCGTCCCGCGCTCCAACCGGGTGGATATGGAGCAGGTGATGAACCACCTGTTCGCCACCACCGATCTGGAGAAGAGCTACCGCATCAACCTCAATATGATCGGTCTCGACGGCCGCCCGGCGGTAAAAAACCTGCTGGAGATCCTCAGCGAATGGCTGGCGTTCCGTCGCGATACCGTACGTCGCCGTCTGAACCACCGGTTAGAGAAGGTCCTTAAGCGCCTGCATATCCTTGAAGGTTTGCTGGTGGCGTTCCTCAATATTGATGAAGTCATCGAGATCATCCGCACGGAAGATGAGCCGAAGCCAGCCCTGATGTCGCGCTTTGCCATCAGCGAAACCCAGGCGGAAGCGATTCTGGAACTGAAACTGCGCCATCTCGCCAAACTGGAAGAGATGAAGATCCGCGGCGAGCAGAACGAGCTGGAAAAAGAGCGCGATCAGCTGCAGGCGATTCTGGCCTCAGAACGTAAGATGAACAACCTGCTGAAGAAAGAGCTGCAGGCCGATGCCGATGCTTTCGGCGACGATCGCCGCTCGCCGCTTCACGAGCGTGAAGAAGCGAAAGCGATGAGCGAGCATGATATGCTGCCGTCTGAGCCGGTCACCATCGTTCTGTCGCAGATGGGCTGGGTGCGCAGCGCCAAAGGGCACGACATCGACGCCCAGGGGCTGAGCTATAAAGCGGGCGACAGCTGGAAAGCCTCGGCGAAGGGCAAGAGCAACCAGCCGGTGGTGTTTATCGATACCACCGGGCGCAGCTATGCCATCGATCCGATTACCCTGCCCTCGGCGCGTGGCCAGGGTGAGCCGCTGACTGGCAAGCTGACGCTGCCGCCGGGCGCGACCGTAGAACATATGCTGATGGAAGGAGACGATCAGAAACTGCTGATGGCCTCCGACGCCGGCTACGGTTTTGTCTGCACCTTCAACGATCTGGTGGCGCGCAACCGCGCCGGCAAAGCGTTGATCACCCTGCCTGACAACGCGCATGTGATGCCGCCGCTGGTCATTGAGGACGAGTCCGATATGCTGCTGGCCATCACCGCCGCCGGGCGGATGCTGATGTTCCCGGTCAGCGATCTGCCGCAGCTGTCGAAAGGCAAGGGTAACAAAATCATCAACATTCCTGCGGCGGAAGCCGCCGCCGGCCAGGACGGTCTCGCACATCTGTTTGTCCTGCCGCCGCAGAGTACGCTGACCATTCATGTCGGCAAACGGAAGATCAAACTGCGTCCGGAAGAGCTGCAAAAAGTCACCGGCGAGCGCGGCCGCCGCGGTTCGCTGATGCGCGGTCTGCAGAAGATTGACCGTGTTGAAATTGACTCGCCGCGCCGCGCCGCGGCAGGCGATAGCGAAGAGTAAGCGCTTCTCCTCCCGTCTTTGACGGGAGGAGGCGAAAAAAAGCCGCAAAATCGTTGTTTATTCAGGCGTTGCGATTAACAATGTCCATCATCAGGGGCCCAGGAAGAACGGTCCCGGCCTGCGCAGAACTTGTGAGCCTGCCTTCTGCCAGCAGCGAATAATTCTAAGCGGTTTGGGTTTTAGAGGTAGCTATGCTATTCATTTTTCGAGTAATTTTCGTGGTCATTTATTGCATCGTAGTGTGCATACTTGGCTGTCTGTACTGCTTGTTCAGCCCGCGTAATCCAAAACACGTTGCCACTTTCGGCCATCTGTTTGGCCGCTTATCCCCGGTGTTTGGTCTGAAGGTGGAGCTGCGCAAACCTGCCGATGCGGAAAGCTATGGCAACGCGATCTACATCGCTAACCACCAAAACAACTATGATATGGTGACGGCATCTAACATCGTGCAGGCCCCGACGGTCACCGTGGGGAAAAAGAGCCTGTTGTGGATCCCGTTCTTTGGCCAGCTGTACTGGCTGACCGGTAATCTGCTGATTGACCGCAATAACCGAACCAAAGCGCACGGCACCATTGCCGAGGTCGTCAACGCCTTTAAAAAGCGTAAAATTTCGTTCTGGATGTTCCCGGAAGGGACCCGCAGCCGCGGTCGCGGTCTGCTGCCGTTTAAAACCGGCGCCTTCCACGCGGCTATTGCCGCCGGCGTGCCGATTATTCCGGTGTGTGTCTCGAATACATCGAATAAAATAAAGCTCAATCGCTGGAACAACGGTCTGGTGATTGTGGAAATGCTGCCGCCGGTGGATACCAGCCAGTTCGGTAAAGACAACGTGCGCGCGCTGGCGACGCATTGCCGCGAGCTGATGGCCGCCAAAATCGCTGAGCTGGACAACGAAGTGGCCGAGCGCGAAGCGGCCGGTAAGCAATAAGACAGGAAACGCCGCCAACGCGCGCGTATTGCTGGCGGGAAACGAATTCCCTTTTTCATTTGTCAGTATGTCATGGAGTTAATATGTCACTCAGTCGGCGTCAGTTTATTAAGGCTTCCGGCGTAGCGCTGTGCGCTGGCGCCGCGCCGCTGAAGGCCCATGCCGCCGGCCAGCAGCCTGCGCTGCCGGTTCCGCCGCTGCTGGAGTCCCGTCGCGGTCAGCCGCTGTTTCTGACGCTGCAGCGTTCGCACTGGTCGTTTACGCCAGGCACCCGCGCCCCCGTCTGGGGGATCAATGGCCGCTATATGGGGCCGACGATCCGCGTCTGGAGCGGGGACGACGTCAAGCTTATCTACAGCAACCGTCTGACGGAGAACGTCGCGATGACCATCCGCGGCCTGCAGGTGCCTGGCCCGCTAATCGGCGGCGCGGCGCGCATGATGTCGCCGAACGCCGACTGGGCGCCGGTGCTGCCGATCCGGCAGAGTGCGGCGACGCTGTGGTACCAGGCCAATACGCCGAACCGGATGGCGAAGCAGGTCTATAACGGTCTGGCCGGCATGTGGCTGGTGGAGGATGAGGTGAGCAAGAACCTGCCGATCCCTAACCACTATGGCGTCGATGACTTCCCGGTGATAATTCAGGACAAACGGCTGGATAACTTCGGCACGCCGGAATATAGCGAACCGGGCAGCGGCGGCTTCGTCGGCGATACGCTGCTGGTCAATGGCGTGCAGAGCCCCTATGTCGAAGTGTCCCGCGGCTGGGTGCGTCTGCGCCTGCTGAACGCTTCCAACTCCCGGCGCTATCAGCTACAGATGAGCGATGGCCGACTGCTGCATGTCATTTCCGGCGACCAGGGGTTCCTGCCGGCGCCGGTTTCGCTCAAGCAGCTGTCGCTGGCGCCGGGGGAACGGCGTGAAATTCTGGTCGATATGACCAACGGCGATGAAGTGTCCATTACCTGCGGCGAAGCGGCGAGCATCGTCGACCGTATCCGCGGCTTTTTTGAACCGTCCAGCATTCTGGTCTCCACGCTGGTGCTGACCCTGCGCCCGACCGGGCTGCTGCCGCTGGTCACCGACAGCCTGCCGGCGCGTCTGCTGCCGACGGAGCTGCTTTCCGGCACGCCGATCCGCAGCCGGGATATCACGCTCGGCGACGATCCGGGGATTAACGGCCAGCTGTGGGATCCGCAGCGTATCGATATCACGGCGCAGCAGGGGACCTGGGAGCGCTGGACGGTGCGCGCCGACCGCCCGCAGTCGTTCCATATTGAAGGGGTAATGTTCCAGATCCGTAACGTCAACGGCTCGACCCCTTTCCCGGAAGACCGCGGCTGGAAGGACACCGTGTGGGTCGACGGGCAGGTCGAACTGCTGGTCTACTACGCCCAGCCGTCGTGGCCGCACTTCCCGTTCCAGTATCTGAGCCAGACGCTGGAGCTGGCCGACCGCGGTTCGATTGGCCAGATGCTGGTGAATCCCGCACCGTAAACTGTTCGACCCTGGCCGGCATACGGTCAGGGTTTGAGAAAATCCTCCTTCATTTCCACTATCATTCCGGCTTATAATCCACGCCCTTTTGGTTATTTTTTTATCATTTCCCCGGAAGCAATATGAGCGCAATATCCCTGATCCAACCGGATCGTGACCTTTTTTCCTGGCCGCAATACTGGGCTGCCTGTTTTGGCCCTGCGCCATTTTTACCGATGTCGCGTGAAGAGATGGATCAACTTGGCTGGGATAGCTGCGACATTATTCTGGTAACCGGCGACGCCTACGTCGACCACCCGAGCTTCGGGATGGCTATCTGCGGCCGCATGCTGGAAGCGCAGGGGTTCCGCGTGGGGATCATCTCCCAACCGGACTGGAACACCAAAGACGACTTCATGCGTCTGGGCAAACCGAACCTGTTCTTCGGGGTGACCGCCGGCAACATGGACTCGATGATCAACCGCTACACCGCCGACCGTAAGCTGCGCCATGACGACGCTTACACCGCCGGCAACGTGGCGGGCAAGCGCCCGGACCGCGCCACCCTGGTGTATACCCAGCGCTGTAAAGAGGCGTGGAAAGATGTGCCCGTGATCCTCGGCGGTATCGAGGCCAGCCTGCGCCGTACCGCGCATTATGATTATTGGTCCGATACCGTGCGCCGCTCGGTGCTGGTGGACTCCAAGGCCGATATGCTGATGTTCGGCAACGGCGAGCGTCCGCTGGTGGAAGTGGCTCATCGCCTGGCGATGGGCGAAACCATCGACCAGATCCGCGATGTGCGCAATACCGCCATCATGGTGAAAGAGGCTCTCCCGGGCTGGAGCGGCGTAGACTCCACCCGTCTGGATACCCCGGGCAAAATCGACCCCATCCCGCACCCGTATGGTGAAGATCTGCCGTGCGCCGATAACAAACCGGTCGCGCCGAAGAAACAGGAAGCGAAAAGCATCACTGTGCAGCCGCCGCGGCCAAAACCGTGGGAAAAAACCTATGTGCTGCTGCCTTCTTTCGAGAAGGTGAAAGGCGATAAGGTCCTGTATGCTCACGCCTCGCGCATTCTGCACCATGAAACCAACCCCGGCTGCGCCCGGGCGCTGATGCAAAAGCACGGCGAGCGCTACATCTGGATCAACCCGCCGGCAATCCCGCTCTCCACTGAAGAAATGGACAGCGTCTTCGCCCTGCCTTACAAGCGCGTGCCGCATCCTTCCTATGGCGATGCGCGCATCCCGGCGTATGAGATGATCCGTTTCTCGATCAACATCATGCGCGGCTGCTTCGGCGGGTGTTCGTTCTGCTCGATCACCGAGCACGAAGGACGCATTATCCAGAGCCGTTCAGAGGATTCGATCATCAATGAGATCGAAGCCATTCGCGACACGGTGCCGGGCTTTACCGGCGTGATCTCCGATCTCGGCGGACCCACCGCCAACATGTATATGCTGCGCTGCAAATCGCCACGCGCCGAGCAGACCTGCCGCCGACTCTCCTGCGTCTACCCGGATATCTGCCCGCACATGGATACCAACCATGAGCCGACGATCAACCTTTACCGTCGCGCCCGCGAGCTGAAGGGCATCAAGAAGATCCTTATCGCCTCCGGGGTACGCTATGACATCGCGGTCGAAGATCCGCGCTATATCAAAGAGCTGGCGACCCACCACGTCGGCGGCTATCTGAAGATCGCGCCGGAGCATACCGAAGAGGGCCCGCTGTCGAAGATGATGAAGCCGGGAATGGGCAGCTACGACCGCTTTAAAGAGCTGTTCGACACCTATTCGAAGCAGGCGGGTAAAGAGCAGTATCTGATCCCGTACTTTATCTCCGCCCACCCGGGGACCCGTGATGAAGACATGGTGAACCTGGCGCTGTGGCTGAAGAAGCACCGCTTCCGTCTCGACCAGGTGCAGAACTTCTATCCGTCGCCGCTGGCGAACTCGACCACCATGTATTACACCGGCAAAAACCCGCTGGGCAAGATCGGCTATAAGAGTGAAGAGGTGGTGGTGCCGAAGGGCGATAAACAGCGCCGTCTGCACAAAGCGCTGCTGCGCTATCACGATCCGGCCAACTGGCCGCTGATCCGTCAGGCGCTGGAGGCGATGGGCAAGAAACACCTGATTGGCTCACGTCGCGACTGTCTGGTGCCGGCGCCGACTCTCGATGAGATGCGCGAAGCGCGTCGCCAGAACCGTCATACCCGCCCGGCGCTGACCAAGCACACGCCGATTGTGCATCAGCGTTCTAACGGTGGCGCAACGGCGAAAAAGCCCGTTAAACGGGGTAAAGTCGCCGGGCGTTAAGCCTGACTTTGCGCCCGGCAGCGTTTCGCTGGCCGGGCGGTTTCTCAAGCCGGACACGCGTCAGCGCTGCCCGGCTTTTTTACCTGTTATCCGCCGAACTGATCCGGGTCGGGCCCCAGACGCTTGCCCTGATCCAGTTTGGCAATCTCTCCCAATTCTTCTTTATCCAGGCGGAAATCCCAGACGTTAAAGTTTTCGGCGATGCGCGACGGCGTGACGGATTTGGGGATCACCACCAGACCGCTGTCGAGATGCCAGCGGATGACAATCTGCGCCGGCGTTTTGCCATATTTATCAGCCAGCTGATGGATAACTTTCTGATCGAAGACGCCCTTACCGCCCTGGGCCAGCGGGCTCCAGGATTCGGTCTGGATCTTGTGGGTGGCGTTCCAGGCGTGCAGCTGCCGCTGCTGCAGCAGCGGATGCAGCTCTATCTGGTTGATCACCGGCGCGACGCCGGTTTCATCAATCAGCTTCTGCAGATGCGGCACCTGGAAATTACACACGCCGATGCTCTTCGCCAGCCCCTGCTGCTGCAGCTCAATCAGCGCCTGCCAGGCCTCGACGTAATGGCCGATAGCCGGCACCGGCCAGTGGATTAAATAGAGATCCACATAGTCCAGCTTCAGCTTGCTGAGACTCTCTTTCAGCGCCTCGTGCGGCCGTTTTTGATCGTCGTTCCACAGCTTGGTGGTGATGAATAGCTCATCGCGATTGACGCCAGCGCTTTGCAGGGCGTTGCCGACGCCAGCCTCATTTTGGTACGCGGCGGCGGTGTCAAAAGAGCGATAACCGACTTCCAGCGCCTTATGAATGGCGGAGACGACTTCCTCGTTGCCAGCTTTCCACACGCCGAGACCCAGCTGCGGCATCAGGTTGCCGTCGTGTAGTTTTATAACGGTTGGATGTGTCATGCCTTCCTCCTGTTAATGAACTCGGCGAAGCAGGATCCGCCGAGGGGTAGCATTAAGTCTGGACGAAATAGCTAAAAACGGTAGTAAAAACACCTCTCCCCGACGTTTGTTTAACGTAAGGGGAGGTGAATCAGGCGGGGTAACTTAGCGGGCAGCCTCGTAGATACGACGGCTGACGTCCAGGGTGATATCCTGGTGCTCGCCCAGCTTGGTCATGCCGTGCTCTTCCAGTTTCGCCAGCAGCGCCGGGATGGAGCTACCGTCGAGACCGTAATCGGAGAGGCGGGTCGGCACGCCCATCTGCTCGAAGAACTGGCGCGTCGCGGCGATGGCGGCATCGATGCGCTGGTCGTCTGAGCCCTCGGTGATATGCCACACGCGCTCCGCATATTGCAGCAGCTTCTCGCGCTTGGTATCACGCTTCTCATTCCACAGCGCCGGCAGAACGATAGCCAGCGTCTGGGCGTGATCGAGACCATGCATCGCCGTCAGTTCGTGACCAAGCATATGCGTTGCCCAGTCCTGCGGCACGCCTGCGCCGATCAGGCCGTTCAGCGCCTGGGTCGCGGCCCACATAATGTTGGCGCGCACGTTATAGTTTTCCGGCTCCTGCAGCGCTTCCGGGCCATCCTCGATCAGGGTCAGGAGAATGCCTTCGGCGAAGCGGTCCTGAATTTTACCGTCAACCGGGTAGGTGACGTACTGTTCGACGGTATGGACGAAGGCGTCAACCACGCCGTTGGCGACCTGGCGCGGCGGCAGGGTATAGGTGTAGACCGGATCGAGGATCGCGAACTGCGGCTGAACATGGGAAGACATAAACGCGCGTTTGTCGCCGGTAGTTTTCCGCGAAATCACCGCCCCTTTGTTTGATTCAGAACCGGTCGCCGGCAGGGTGAGAACCGAGCCCATTGGAATGGCGCTGGCGATCTTACTGCCATAGGTTTCCAGAATTTCCCACGGATCGATGTTGGCGTCATAGTGGGCTGCTGCCGCGATAAATTTGGTGCCATCCAGCACCGAACCGCCCCCGACCGCCAGCAGGAAGGTGACCTTCTCTTCACGGGCGAGCTTCACCGCGTTCATCAGGGTTTCGTAAGACGGGTTCGGCTCGATGCCGCCAAATTCAAGGACGTCCAGGCCATTCAGGGCGGTCAGTACCTGATCCAGGACGCCCGTTTTTTTCACGCTGCCGCCGCCGTAGGTGATCAGTACGCGAGCTTCCGCCGGGATCTGTTCACGCAGTTTTTCAATCGCGCCTTTGCCAAACAGAATGCGGGTTGGGGTATGCAGGTCAAAATTATTCATTGCTTGAGTCCTCAAAAGAGTAAAACCGCCGACAGGGACGATACCGCTGCCCGATGACGGTTATTGTGGTCCTGGCGCCGTTGCCCCTCAATGCACATTTCTGCCTATGTCTTGCCTATTTCTCCATATGGCTGGAGAATTCGCGGCGGCCTGCGCACAATGTACGGGTGAAGAAACATCGGGAGAGACGGTGGTAATGCAACACGCAGAGATATGTCAGACACTGACAGAGAAGGTTAACCAGCTGAAAGATAAGCACGAAATGTTAAGTTCGCTGCTACCCGACGTCCGCCTGCTGTACGGGACGCAGCCGGGACCGCGGATGCCGGTGATGTACCAGCCGGGGATCGTTTTTCTCTTTTCTGGCCATAAAATTGGTTATATCAATGAGCGGACGTTTCGCTACGATACAAACGAATATCTGCTGCTGACCGTACCGCTGCCTTTCGAATGCGAAACCTTTGCCACCCCGGAGGTGCCCCTGGCCGGCATGCGCCTGAACGTCGATATCCTGCAGCTGCAGGAGCTGCTGATGGATATTGGCGAGGATCCGCTGTTTCAGCCCGCCGTCGCCTCCAGCGGGATAAACTCCGCAGTGCTCTCGGAGGATATCTTGTGCGCTGCTGAACGGCTGCTCGACGTGATGGAGCGGCCGCTGGACGCGCGGATCCTTGGCAAGCAGATCGTCCGCGAAATTCTCTACTATGTGCTGACGGGACCCTGCGGCGGCGCGCTGCTGGCGCTGGTCAGCCGGCAGACCCACTTCAGCCTGATTAGCCGCGTACTCAAGCATATCGAGAGTCAATACACCGAAAACCTCAGCGTCGATCGGCTGGCGGCGGAAGCGAATATGAGCGTATCGGCGTTTCACCATAATTTTAAATCGGTGACCAGTACTTCGCCGCTGCAGTATCTGAAAACCTACCGTCTGCACAAGGCGCGCATGCTGATGATCCATGACGGGATGAAGGCCAGCGCGGCGGCGATACAGGTGGGCTATGAAAGCCCTTCCCAGTTCAGTCGCGAGTTTAAGCGCTACTTCGGGATGACGCCCGGGGAAGACGCCGCGCGTATTCGTACGATGCAGGGAATGTAATACCGGGGAGGGAGCAGGCCGGGCGGGCGCAGCCCCCCGGCAGTCGACATCAGGCGCTGCAGTATTTCTTTTTGATCACCACGAACAGCGTGCCGAGCAGGCCAGCCAGCAGCAGGGCAATCGGCAGGATCATCAGGCAGGTCATCACCTGATCTTCATGACGCTTCACGAATGGGATCATGCTCAGCGCATAGCCGAGGCCCGTGACCACGCCGACCCACAGCAGGGCGCTCAGCCAGTTGAAGAACTGGAAGCGGCGGTTCGGCAGACCGGAAATCCCCGCCATGGTTGGCAGCAGGGTACGGACAAATGCCAGAAAGCGGCCCGCGAGCAGCGCCAGCAGACCGTGGCGGTCAAACATGCAGGTAGCGCGCTGATGGTATTTATGCGGCAGGTGCGCCAGCCAGCCTTTCACCGTTTGCGTATTGCCCAGCCAGCGCCCCTGTACATAGCTCAACCAGCAGCCGAGGCTGGCGGCGGCGGTCAGAATGGCGATAGTGGGCACAAAGTCCATGACGCCTTTAGCAATCAGCGCGCCGGCGAGCAGCAGCAGGCTGTCTCCAGGTAAAAAGGAGGCAGGCAGCAGCCCGTTTTCCAGAAACAGGGTCGCGAACATAACCAGATATACAACGCCCACAACATGAGGGTTCGCCAGTGCGGCAAAATCATGTTGCCACAGCGCGGCGACAATCTCTTGAATGACAACCATGGACTTTCCTAAGTGGTACCGTATTGTTGACTAGTGTACTCCTGAAGAGACCCGAGCACCTTGATCCCGGGCGCAACAAAAGCGGCCGCTCCGATAAAAAGCGTCCGCTATTGTTGCCACTGACTGTCACTTTACACGATACGCGCGAAGCCCGCTGCTAAATCCGCCTGCAGATCGTCAACATTTTCGAGTCCAATGTGCAAACGGATCAGCGTACCGCTGAAGTCGACTTCCGCATCCGGTCGGATGTGAGCGATTTGCTCCGGCTGATTGGCCAGAATCAGCGACTCAAAGCCGCCCCACGAGTAGGCCATGCTGAACAGGCTGAAGTTGTCGAGATACGCTGCCAGCTCAGCGTCGTTGAGACGCTTGTTGAGCACAAAAGAGAACAGCCCGCTGCTGCCGGTAAAATCGCGCTTCCAGAACTCATGGCCTTTACTGCCGGGCAGAGCGGGGTGGTTGACCCGCGCCACCTGCGGATGCTGCGCCAGCCACTCGGCGATGCGCAGGCTGCTTTCATGATGCTGACGCAGGCGGACGCCCAGCGTGCGCAGGCCGCGGCTGGTCATATAGGCGGTATCGGCGTCCAGCATTTGCCCCATCAGATAGGCATTCTCACGCAACTGCGGCCAGCAGCGCGCGTTCGCCACCGCGGTGCCGACCATGGCGTCGGAGTGGCCGATCAGGTATTTGGTGCCTGCCTGAATAGAAATATCAATGCCAAAATCCAGCGCTTTGAACAGGATCCCCGCCGCCCAGGTGTTATCGATCATGATAATCGCTTCCGGGGCGACCTGACGCACGGCGGCGACAATCGCCGGCACATCGTGCACTTCCATGGTGATGGAGCCGGGCGATTCCAGGAACACCACGCGGGTCTCAGGGCGAACCAGACGGGCAATATCGGCGCCGATTAAGGGATCGAACCAGCTGGTGGTCACGCCGAGTTTGGCGAGAATTTTGGTACAAAAATCCTGGCTTGGCTCATAGGCGGTATTGGTCATCAGCACATGGTCGCCCTGCTCGACAAACGCCAGGATAGTGTTGGCCACCGCGGCGGCGCCGCAGGGGAAGAGGGCGCAGCCGGCGCCGCCCTCCAGCTCGCACATCGCTTCCTGCAGCGAGAAGTGGGTCAGGGTGCCGCGACGCCCGTAGAACAGCTCGCCGTTGGCCCGATTGCGGGTGGCGTGCTTTTTGGCCTCTACGGTGTCGAAAACCAGCGATGACGCGCGCTGGATCACGCTGTTCACTGAGCCCTGGGTATATTTTTTGCTCCGCCCGGCGTTGACCAGCGCGGTATCAAGATGTTTATCAGCCATGTTGATGAACCTGTTTTTATACGTCTGGACGTCTAAACTAGCATGAATCTTCTTTTCTGTACCAGCGCGCTGCCGATACAGGCGAAAATTTTACCAGGCCCGCGGTTAGCCACTTTTTTACTGCGTAAGCGCAAGGAAAATAAACGTGATTTGCTGCACAGTGTAAATACTAATGAGAACCACTATCAATTCGATGTCGTTTTGATATTATTGTGGGCAGATTTTGTGATTATCGTCGTGGAGATAGAGCGTGGGTAATAATTTGATGCAGGCGGATCTCTCCGTTTGGGGTATGTATCATCATGCCGATATTGTCGTTAAGGTGGTGATGATAGGCCTGATTCTGGCGTCGGTCGTCACCTGGGCCATCTTCTTCGGTAAAGGGGCGGAAATCCTCGCCAGCAAGCGTCGCCTCAAACGTGAACAGCAGCAGCTGGCGGAAGCCCGCTCTCTCGATCAGGCCAGCGATATCGCCAGCGCCTTTGAGGCGAAAAGCCTCACCACCCAGCTTATCAATGAAGCGCAGAACGAACTCGAACTCTCCGCCGGTGCCGAAGACAATGAAGGCATCAAGGAGCGAACCGGTTTCCGCCTTGAGCGCCGCGTCGCGGCCGTCGGTCGCCATATGGGGCGCGGCAACGGCTATCTGGCCACCATCGGCGCCATTTCGCCGTTCGTGGGCCTGTTCGGGACCGTCTGGGGCATCATGAACAGCTTTATCGGCATCGCCCAGACCCAGACCACCAACCTTGCGGTGGTGGCGCCGGGCATCGCGGAAGCGCTGCTGGCGACAGCTATCGGTCTGTTCGCCGCCATCCCGGCGGTGGTCATCTATAACATCTTCGCCCGCATGATCGGCAGCTATAAGGCCTCGCTTGGCGACGTCGCCGCTCAGGTCCTCCTGCTGCAAAGCCGCGACCTGGACCTCAGCGCCAGCGGCGTGAAGCCGGTGCGCAGCGCGCAGAAATTACGGGTAGGTTGATCGGCTATGGCGATGCGTCTTAATGAAAATCTGGACGATAACGGCGAAATGCATGAGATCAACGTGACGCCGTTTATCGACGTCATGCTGGTTCTGCTGATTATCTTCATGGTAGCCGCGCCGCTGGCGACGGTCGACGTGAAGGTGAATCTGCCGGCCTCCTCCAGCCAGCCGCAACCGCGACCGGAAAAACCTATCTACCTGTCGGTGAAGGCGGATAAGAGCATGTTCCTCGGCAACGACCCGGTGACCGAAGCGAATATGATTAACGCCCTGGATAGCCTGACCGCCGGCAAAAAAGATACCACCGTCTTCTTCCGCGCGGATAAAACCGTCGATTACGAGACGATGATGAAAGTGATGGATACCCTGCATCAGGCGGGCTATCTCAAGATCGGGCTGGTGGGCGAAGAGACCGTCAAAGCCAAATAACCCGATGCTTTTCCTGAAAAGGCTGGCCGCGCGCCGGCCTTTTTTATTGTCCTCTGCCAGCGAAGTGTTGGCCTGGCGTTGCCATCACGTTATCTGTCTGAGATATAATGTCGCTTCTTTTTGTTAACTGACAGGATCTTATGGAACGCTTTCTGGAAAATGCTATGTACGCCTCGCGCTGGCTGCTGGCGCCGGTTTATTTTGGCCTCTCGCTCGGTCTGATTGCGCTGACCATCAAATTTTTTCAGGAGATCTTCCACATACTGCCGCATATTTTTAGCGTCAGTGAGTCGGATATGATTCTGACCCTGCTGTCGCTGGTGGATATGACCCTGGTGGGCGGTTTGCTGGTGATGGTGATGTTCTCCGGGTATGAAAATTTTGTCTCGCAGCTGGATATTAACGAGGGTAAAGAAAAACTCAGCTGGTTGGGCAAAATGGACGCGACGTCGCTGAAAAATAAGGTTGCCGCCTCCATCGTGGCGATCTCCTCTATTCACCTGCTGCGGGTGTTTATGGATGCGAAAAACGTTCCGGACAATAAGCTGATGTGGTACGTCATCATCCACCTGACCTTTGTGCTGTCGGCCTTTGTGATGGGCTACCTCGATCGTCTGACCAAAGTGAAACACTGATCCCTTCTCTCCCGGCGGCGTTAGCCGCTGGGCTGTTTCTCCCCGTTTCTGCTGTTCTGCGCTGGCGTATGTCCGGGCTTCTGCTTTGCTTAAAGGGCGCTTAACAACGGAGGCAGGGTGATGACGCGATTAACGGCCAAAGATTTCCCGCAGCAGCTGCTCGAGTATTATGACTACTATGCCCACGGTAAAATCAGCAAACGCGAGTTTCTCCAGCTGGCGGGGAAATATACCGTCGGCGGGATGACCGCGCTGGCGCTATTTAATCTGCTGAAGCCCGACTATGCCCTGGCAGAGCAGGTACCGTTCACCGACCCGGATATCCGCCCGGAGTATATTCATTATCCCTCTCCTGACGGCCACGGCGAAGTGCGGGCTTACCTGGTGACGCCGACGAAAATAGCCGACAAAGCGCCCGCCGTGGTGGTGGTGCATGAGAACCGCGGCCTGAATCCCTATATTGAAGACGTCGCCCGGCGGGTGGCGAAAGCGGGGTATATCGCGCTGGCGCCGGATGGCCTGAGCTCCGTCGGCGGCTATCCGGGGAATGATGATGAAGGCCGCGCGCTGCAGCAGAAAGTCGATCCCGTGAAGCTGATGAATGACTTTTTTGCCGCGGTCGCGTTTATGGCGAAGCATCCGCAGGCGACGGGGAAGGTTGGTATCACCGGTTTTTGTTACGGCGGCGGCGTCAGCAACGCGGCGGCGGTCGCCATTCCGGAGCTGGCCTGCGCGGTGCCGTTTTACGGCCGCCAGCCGCCGCTGAAGGAGGTCGATAAAATTAAAGCGCCGCTGCTGCTGCATTACGCCGGACTCGATAGCGGCATTAATGAAGGCTGGCCCGCCTATGAACAGGCGTTGAAGGAACACCATAAAGTCTATGAGGCCTATCTCTATCAGGGCGTGAATCACGGCTTTCATAATGATTCCACGCCGCGCTACGATCGGGCTGCGGCGGACCTGGCCTGGCAACGCACGCTGGCATGGTTTGAGAAGTATTTACGCTAGCGCAAACGTCATAAATAGCGCTACCGCTCGCTTATGGCAGGCTATCGGCTGGAAAGCTAAAAACCGGAGGCGGGCGCCTCCGGTGGGTCAGCGCGCTACGCCTGGCGCTTATCTTCCGTTTGGGTGTCAAAGTCGCGGGCGTCGTGGCGCTCATGCAGCTGCTCATTGAGCGGGCCGTTGGTGCGGTTAACGATGCGTCCACGCTTGACGGCGGGACGGTTGCCGACATCCTGCGCCCAGCGCAGCACGTTGGTGTAGCTCCCGGCGTCGAGGAACTCCGCCGCGTTATAGACATTGCCCAGCACCACGTTGCCATACCATGGCCAGACCGCCATATCGGCGATGGTATACTCCTCGCCGGCCACATAGCGACCGCGGGCGAGCTGTTTGTCCAGCACGTCGAGCTGGCGTTTGGCTTCCATGGTAAAGCGATCGATCGCGTACTCGATCTTCACCGGCGCATAGTTATAGAAGTGGCCGAAGCCGCCGCCGAGGAAGGGTGCGGCGCCCTGCAGCCAGAACAGCCAGTTAAGGGTTTCAGTGCGGCCAGCGGGATCCTTCGGCAGGAAGAAGCCAAATTTTTCCGCCAGATAGAGAAGAATGTTGCCGGATTCGAATACTCGGGTAGGCGGTGTGGTGGAGTGATCGCTCAGCGCCGGGATCTTCGAGTTCGGGTTGATGTCGACAAAGCCGCTGGAAAACTGATCGCCTTCGCCAATGCGTATCAGCCAGGCGTCGTACTCCGCGCCGCTGACGCCCAGCGCCAGCAGCTCCTCCAGCATGATCGTCACCTTCTGGCCGTTGGGCGTGCCAAGTGAGTATAGCTGGAGCGGATGGGTTCCCACCGGCAGGACGCGTTCATGAGTCGCGCCGGAAACGGGACGGTTGATGTTGGCGAACGCGCCGCCGCTGTTTTGCTTCCATTCCCACACTTTTGGTGGCTGGTAGTTTTGCTCTGACATGCTGGTTTGCCTTTTTCGTGGATGTACAAAAAGTGTAGCAGGTGACCTCAGGCCATAATCCGCGCGGCCCACACGCTGACATCATCGCCGCTGCCCAGATCCGGCTGCACCAGACCATTGACCATAAAGGTCGGCGAGACATGGATGCCGTTCTGGCGGGCATATTTGCTGTGCCACTTGATCACGTCCTGCAGCTCCGGGCGGGCAAAGGCGGCCCCCAGCAGGACGTGACTGTAGCGCTCAATGCGTTCAATGATTTGCTGCGGCGTGGCGTTCATGTTCGGCCCGCTGCAGTGATCGGTAAATTCAAACTCTTCCCGATGGTCTGCCACGGCCTGCATCACCTTATGCGCCTGCTCTCTGCCATGCGGCAGGGTGGACGCGGCGAGGATGCAGCGGACAATCACCCCGGAGAACAGATGCCACGGCTGCGACTGCAGCCGTATCTTGATGGTTACGTTATCGGCGCCGACCTCATCGAGCAGATCGTCGAGTTTATTAAACGCGCGGACAGAGTAGGGGCAGGTGGGCTCAAGGAACACCTCAAACGTCCGCGGGCCGTGTCCCCAGACCAGCGGTTGGGCATTCAGATGCGAGGGTGTGCTCATTGTCGACTCCTGATGTTGCGTTGTTTTTTTGTTATATCACCGATAACGATATCACTTCTGCTTTCGGCTGCAGGGTTATTTTCCTTAACGGCACGATTAGCGAAACGAATGAGTGGTATCATCGTTACACCTCTGTCTGGTAAGTGCCTGCGGCAGGATAAGAAGAGGGAGTTTTGTTTCGCCAACTGCCCGGGCTGCATTTATTTGAGGTCAGGCTAAATGAGCAAAGGATCGACAAGCAGTGACGCCCCGTTTGGGACATTGTTAGGCTACGCGCCCGGCGGCGTGGCAATTTATTCATCGAATTACAGTAGCTTAAATCCGCAGGACTATCCGGATGACGCGACGTTTCGCAGCTACATCGGCAATGAGTATATGGGGCATAAATGGCAGTGCGTTGAATTTGCGCGCCGCTTTCTGTTCCTGACCTACGGGTTTGTCTTTACCGATGTGGGGATGGCCTATGAAATCTTCTCCCTGCGCTTTCTGCGCGAAGTGGTCAATGACAATATTCTCCCGCTGCAGGCCTTCGCCAACGGCGCCCGTCGTCCGCCGATCGCCGGTTCGCTGCTGATCTGGCAGAAGGGCGGCGAGTTCAAGCACACCGGCCACGTCGCGGTGATCACCCAGCTTGTCGGCAATAAGGTGCGTATCGCCGAGCAGAACGTCATTCACTCGCCGCTGCCGCAGGGCCAGCAGTGGACCCGCGAGCTGACCCTCGAGGTCAACGCCGGCCGGTACACCATCAAAGATACCTTTGCCGATACCGAAATTTTAGGCTGGATGATCCAGACCGCCGATACCGAACACAGCCTGCCGCAGCCGGTGCTGCCGGGCGAGGCGATGGCGATCAAGGGCGCGCGGCTGCCGAACAACGGCCAGTTCCGCGGCAAATGGCTGAACGAGAAAGATCCGCTGCAGAAAGCCTACGTGGCGGCCAACGGCCATTTTATCAATCAGGATCCCTATCAGTATTTCACCATCAGCGAAAGCGCCGAACAGGAGCTGATTAAAGCCACCAACGAGCTGCACCTGATGTATCTGCACGCCACCGATAAGGTAATGAAGGATGATAACCTGCTGGCGCTGTTTGATATCCCGAAAATCCTCTGGCCGCGTCTGCGTCTCTCGTGGCAGCGCCGGCGTCATCATATGATCACCGGGCGCATGGATTTTTGCATGGACGAGCGCGGGCTGAAGGTGTACGAGTACAATGCCGACTCCGCCTCCTGCCATACCGAAGGCGGGCTGATCCTCGAGCAGTGGCTGAAGCAGGGCTACTACGGCACGGGTCACAATCCGGCTGAAGGTCTGCTCGATGAGCTGGCGGGGGCGTGGAAACACAGCCGGGCGCGGCCTTTCGTGCACATCATGCAGGACAAGGATCTGGAAGAGAATTACCACGCGAAGTTTATCCAGCGTTCGCTGACCCAGGCCGGTTTTGAGAGCAAAATTCTCTTTGGCCTCGATGAACTGCGCTGGGATGCCGCCGGCCAGCTGATCGACGCCGACGGGCGGCTGGTCAACTGCGTCTGGAAAACCTGGGCATGGGAAACCGCCATTGAGCAGGTGCGCGAAGTCAGTGCCGATGAGTACGCGGCGGTGCCGATTCGTACCGGACATCCGCAGAATGAGGTGCGACTGATTGACGTCCTGCTGCGTCCTGAAGTATTGGTATTCGAACCCCTGTGGACGGTGATCCCGGGCAACAAAGCGATCCTGCCGGTGCTGTGGTCGTTGTTCCCGCATCATCGCTATCTGCTGGATACCGATTTCGTGGTTAACGACGAGCTGGCGAAAACCGGTTATGCCGTGAAGCCCATTTCCGGACGCTGCGGGAACAATATCGATCTGATCGGGCCGCAGGATGAGGTTCTGGATCAGACCAGCGGCCAGTTTGTCGATCGTAAGAATATCTACCAGCAGCTGTGGTGCCTGCCGAAAGTGGATGGCAAGTATATCCAGGTGTGCACCTTTACCGTCGGCGGTAACTACGGCGGTACCTGCCTGCGCGGCGATTCGTCGCTGGTGGTGAAAAAAGAGAGCGACATAGAGCCGCTGATCGTATTGAAAGATAAAGCGTGATGTGCTGACCCCGGATAGCGGCTCGCGCCCTGTCCGGGGAGAGCGCAGAGACACGAACCAGGATAGCCCGGTCTGGTAAGCGCCGCCGGGGAACACCTGCAACAAAGCCAAGATAATTAACACAACAACAAGACAGAAAAGGAAAATAGTATGCACGATCGGCGTCTCGCCGCCCGCGCGGGTGAACTCAAGCCCTCCGCCGTCCGCGAACTTCTCAAGCACAGTAAACTGCCGGGCGTGATCTCGCTTGGCGGCGGCATTCCGGCCCCGGAACTGTTTGATACCGAAGGCCTGGAGCTGGCGGTGCAGAAGGTGATGAGCGAGCGTTTTCATGACGCATTTCAGTACGGTCTGACCGAAGGCTACCCGCCGCTGCGTCAGGCGGTGAGTGAAATCTGCCACTCCCGTGGCGTGACCTGTTCAGCCGCTCAGGTCTATATTACCTCCGGCTCCCAGCAATCGCTGGATATCGTTGCCCGCACGCTGCTCGATCCAGGCGATACTATCGTCGTTGAGCGACCCACCTATCTGGCGGCGCTGCAGGTGTTTCAGCTGGCGCAGGCCAATATCCTCAGCGTCGATACCGATGATGACGGGATGCTGGTGGAGCAACTGGCCGACCTGCTGGAGACCACCCGCGTCAAAGCCGTCTACCTGGTGCCGACGTTCGGCAACCCCGGCGGTAAAACGCTGAGCGAGGCGCGTCGTCGCCGGCTGGTCGAGCTGGCGAAAAAATATGACTTCGTCATTCTGGAAGACGATCCCTACGGTGAAATTAGCTTTACTGACGCCGTGCGACGTCCGCTCTATCAGCACGCCGTTGAGCTGGGCTGTGAAGATCAGGTGGTTTACACCTCGACGTTTTCAAAGATCCTCGCGCCGGGGATGCGTATCGGCTGGATCGTCATGCCGGACTGGCTGGCGCAGCAGACGGTGATCGTTAAGCAGGCGGCGGATCTGCATACCAATATGCTGTCGCAGGTGATCACCGCGGAATACCTCAGCCTGAACCGGCTGCAAAATCAGATTGCGTTGATTCGCGAAGACTATCGCAAGAAGTGCGTGGCGCTGGCCGACGCGCTGGAGAGTCGCCTTGGCGAGCATCTGGAATTCAGCCGCCCACAGGGTGGGATGTTCCTGTGGGCGCGTTTCCGCTATCCATTCGATACCATGGCATGGATGAAGAAAACCCTGGAAAACGGCGTTGTGTACGTCCCGGGGGAAGCGTTCTATCACGATAATCCGGATACCCGTACCCTGCGCCTTTCCTACTCCACGGTGTCGGAAGCGGGGCTGCTGACCGCCGTTGAGCGGCTGGCGGCCTCCCTGTAACGACCCTGCAGTGCGCCGCTTAGCGGCGGCGCACCCTCTTCGCCTCAGTAGCGAGAGGGGGTGACGCTAGCGTTCAGCGCTGGGGTCACTCCGTATCGGCGATGCGATCATCCAGCCAGACCAACATCAGCGCTGCGAGAAAAGCCACCGCAAAGGTACCAATAAACAACCACATAGATGTCCCTCACGGGTTAATTATTTTGCTGATTTTACCGGAGAGCGATCGTTTCGGTCGGAGATGGAGATTTTTGTCCCAGCCGAATGGCTGGCGAGAGAGAAAAAGTCATCGGCATCAATATCGAAGTTAAGAATAATTTCCCTGTATTCCCCACCGTTAATTAACGCTTTGGCTTCTTTAACACTACTGGCAATAATGACAGGCATCAGTTTTATCTCATTTTGAAAACTGAGAAGCAAAATAAGAGTTAGTTCGTACCAGATCAACTACTTTTTATCGTATGCGACCGCAGAAAAAAACGACATCCCGTGGCTCGGCGATAGAGGAGGATTTTGTGACAGCGATCGGCTCATCAACAGCGGGATCTTATCGGACGCTGGGACGGGCTGCTGTTTCGCCAGCCCGCCGGGATTATTCACCCTGCTGTTTTGCCCGTAATATCTCGCCGCAGCGCTGCCGGTCCTGACGCAGCGTCTGCTGTTCCTGCGGGCTGAGCTGATGCCAGGTGTCCAGCATCCGCTGCCCCAGCGCCGGCAGGTAATGCGCTTTATGCAGCGCGTAGTCTGAATTCCCCCCCTCGACGATGTTTTGCATATCGTCGAGGAACTGGCGGCTGTCGTCATGATCGATCACGCAAAATACCGCCCGGTAGTAAGCTTCGTCTTCCTCGGTGTAATGCGGGGTGAACCACCAGACCAGCAGCGCGGTAAGCGCCAGCAGCGGGATAATAAAGGGTAATTTTTTCAACATCAGTTTTTCGGCCGGAGACAATCAGCCGTCAGTGTACCTGCAACGACGTCAGGATGTAAGCGCCGGCCCCGGCGGGCCGGCACGGGCTAGTAGCCGACCGGGTAGATGCGGCCGGTCTGCACCCCTTCAATGCTGCGGCGATAGGCCTGCGCCACGGCGGCGGCGGGGACGCTGGCAAAGCCCGGGAAAAAGTCGCCGTAGGCCGCCAGCGACTCGCTGAGCACGGTGGGACTGATGAGATTAATGCGGATCCCGCGCGGTAGTTCGCAGGCGGCGGCGCGCACAAAGCCTTCCAGACCGGCGTTAACCGTCGTGGCATTAACGCCCTGAGCAATCGGCTCCTGCGCGACAATGCCGCTGACCAGAGTAATCGACCCGCCGTCGCGCAGGAAATGCTGGCCGATCAGCGCCAGGCGAATTTGCCCCAGCAGCTTGTCCTGCAGACCGAGGTTGAACTGGCTATCGGTCATGGTGCTTAACGGCCCAAAGTGCAGATTGCCGGTGGTGGAGACGATGGCGTCTACTTCGCCGGTCTGCGCAAACAGCGCCTCGACGCTCCCCTGGGAGGTAATATCCACCTGATAATCCCCCCGGGTGCGGCCGACGCGGATAACGTCATGTCTCTGGCCCAGTTCTTCGCTGACCGCGCGACCAATGGTGCCGCTGGCACCGATAACGATAATTTTCATGGCTGACTCCTCGTGAGGTGAAAGCCTATTCTTTAATAAAACGGATATCGGATAAACTGGCTAAAAGTTAGAACATTACTAACCAGAGGTTAGCAATATGGATAAGCTGCGAGGGATGGAGACGTTTATTGCCGTGGTGGAGTGCGGCAGCTTTACCGGGGCGGCGTCGCGCCTGGGGCTGTCGGCGGTAATGGTCGGGAAATACATCGCCCAGCTGGAAACCCAACTGGCGACGCGTCTGCTGGAACGTAACACCCGACGCCAGAGCCTCACCGACGCCGGGCGGGTCTATTTTGACGAAGCGAAACGGGTGATGGAGCAGGTCTCCATCGCCGAAAGCGCCGTTGAGCGGCTGCGGCTGGCGCCCGCCGGCACCCTGCGGGTGAGCGCGCCCACCTCGTTCGGCGCCAGCGTGATCGCGCCCCTGACCGCCACCTTTCTGCAGGCCTGGCCAGCGGTCCGGGTGGAACTGGATCTGACCAACCGGATGGTCGATCTGGTGGATGAAGGTTTCGATCTGGCGATCCGCATTGGCGAGATCCATCAGGAGGATCTGGTGGCCCGCTATCTGGCGCCCTATCGGATGGTGATCTGCGCCGCGCCGGCTTATCTGGCGCGTTACGGAACGCCAGGGACGCCGGAAGATCTCGCCGATCATCTCTGCCTGTCCCATACGGTCTGGACCGCGCGCAACGAGTGGCGGCTGCCGGGCATGGAGGGGGAAGTGCGCTGGAAGCGCGATGCGGTTTTGCGCTGCAACGATGGCTATGCGCTGCGCCAGGCGGCGATCGCCGGGGCCGGGCTGCTGATGCAGCCGGAGGTGCTGCTGGCCGATGCGCTGGCCAGCGGCAGCCTGATGCGGGTGCTGGAGGCGTGGACCCCACAGCCGAGGCCTGTGCATCTGCTCTGGCGCCAGGATCGCCGGCCCCTTCCGAAGCTGACGCAGTTTATCGCCCACCTTCAGCAGGGAATGGCCGACGCGCTGGCGACGACCCGCGTGTCGGAATAATCACTCCTCCCGTAGCGCCTGCTGCCAGTCGGCAATCAGATCGTGAGGATCTTCAATCCCGACCGACAGGCGGATCAGCTGCGGCGTGATGCCGTTCGCCAGGCGCTTCTCCAGCGGGATCGAGGCATGGGTCATGCTGAAGGGCTGGCTCACCAGGCTCTCCACGCCGCCCAGACTCTCCGCAAGGGTGAACCAGCGCAACTTGCTGATAATGCGTTCGGCGTAACCGTCATCGCCCTTCACCACGACGGAAATCATGCCGCCGGGCAGGGCCATTTGCTGGCGCGCCAGCTGATGGTGCGGGTGCGAGGCCAGCCAGGGGAACCAGACTCGCTCCACCTCCGGCTGCTGTTCCAGCCATTCGGCGAGCTGCAGCGCGTTCGCGCTGTGTCGCTCCATCCGCAGCGCCAGGGTGCGGATGCCGCGTAGCGTCAGGAAGCTGCTGAACGGGTCGAGTACACCGCCTACCGCATTCTGCAGGTAGCCAAGCTTTTCCGCGAGCTCAGCGTTATCGCCAACCACCGCCAGGCCGGCGACGACATCGGAATGGCCGTTGAGGTACTTGGTCGCGGAGTGGATCACAATATCAAACCCATGCTCCAGCGGGCGATGGATCGCCGGCGAGGCGAAAGTGTTATCGGCGACGCTGATCAGGTTATGGCGGCGCGCGATGGCGGCGATGGCGCTGAGATCCGCCAGCTTCAGCAGCGGGTTGGTGGGCGTCTCCACCCATATCATGCGCGTATCGGGGCGGATCGCCGCTTCAATCCCCGCCAGGTCGTCGGGTTTCACCCAGCTCACCTGCAGACCAGCGCTACGGCGGCGAACGTTTTCCAGCAGGCGGTAAGTGCCGCCATACACATCATCGACCGCCACCAGGTGGCTGTCCTTATCCAGCAGCTCCAGCACGGTGGAGATGGCGGCCAGCCCGGAGGCGAACGCGTAGCCGCGCGTGCCGTTTTCCAGGTCGGCGATCGCCGTCTCCAGCGCGTGGCGGGTAGGGTTCCCGCTACGGGAATATTCATAGCCGGTATGCTGCCCCGGCGCCGGCTGAGCAAAAGTGGAGGTGGCGTAAATCGGCGGCATCACTGCGCCGTGGCTGTCGGTGAAGGTTCCGCTATGTACGCTCAGGGTGTGGATAGATGACATAAAAAATTCCTTATTGTGCGACTCGGTTACGCCAGGCGGTCAGTACATCGCTGCGGGTGACCAGGCCAAGAAAACGCGCGTTGTCAGCGATCACCGCCACCAGACCGCGATCGAGAATGGCCTGCAGTTCGCTCTCTGGCGCACGCTTATCGAGAGTTTCAACATGGCGGCTCATCGCTTCGCTGACCGGCAGAGAGAAGCGTTGGCGATCGCCCCTTACGTGGCGGATCAAATCCCACTCATCGACGATGCCGACCACGCGGCCATCCTCCAGCACCGGCAGTTGGGAGATGTCATACAGCCGCATGCGGGTAAAGACTGCGGCCAGGGTGTCGTCCGGCGCGGCCGTGACGGTGGCGCCTTCGTCATGGCGCAGGGCGATAAAATCACTGAGATCGCCCTGTTCGGGGCGGGCGATCAGCCCCTGCTGGCGCATCCAGTCGTCGTTGAACATTTTTGACAGGTATTTATTGCCGCTGTCGCAGGCGAAGGTCACCACCCGCTTCGGACGGCTTTGCGCCCGGCAGTAGCGCAGCGCGGCGCTGAGCAGGGTACCGGTGGAGGAGCCGGCCAGCACCCCCTCGACCTGCAGCAGCTGGCGCGCGGTGAGGAACGCTTCGCGGTCGCTGACGCGATAGGCGGTATGCACCCCTTCCAGCCTGGCCAGCGGCGGGATGAAATCTTCTCCAATGCCTTCGACCAGCCAGGATCCCGTTTCGCCGTAGCGTCCGGTATCAACCTGATCGGCAAGGATCGAGCCCGCCGGATCGGCGAGGATAAATTCCGTTTTCGGCGAATGTTCTGCAAACCAGGCCTGAAGCCCGCCCAGCGTGCCGCCGGAGCCAACGCCGACGACGATGGCGTCTATGTCGCCCTCCAGCTGCTGGAAAAGTTCCGGCGCGGTGGAGGTAGCGTGCGCCAGCGGATTAGCGTCGTTGTTAAACTGGTCGATGTAAAAAGCCCCCGGCGTTTCATCGGCAAGGCGGCGGGCATAATCCTGGTAGTAGGCCGGGTGGCCTTTATTGACGTCGGAGCGGGTGAGCAGCACCGTCGCGCCCAGCGCCCGCAGGTGAAAGATTTTCTCGCGGCTCATTTTGTCCGGCACCACCAGGATCAGGCGGTAATTTTTCTGCGCCGCAATCAGCGCCAGGCCGAGGCCGGTATTGCCGGCGGTGGCTTCGATAATTGTCCCGCCGGGCGCCAGTTTTCCCTGGCGCTCGGCTTCGTTAATCATCGACAGCGCAACCCGATCTTTAATTGAGCCGCCCGGGTTCTGATTTTCCAGTTTTAAAAACAGACTGCAGGGGCCGGTATCCAGTTTGTGCAACTGGAGCAGGGGAGTATGACCGATCAGGTCGCTCACGGAATGAAACAGTGACATAACCATTTACCCACTCGTTTAAGATATTTTTGCATGGTAGGTCTGTGAAATCGGTTATTTAAAGAATATTTCTCTGTCATTTAGCGCAAAATGGAATATAAGATGCTGTTCAGCCATCCGGAGGGAAAGCAGGGTAGCCGCCTGGGCGGATCGATTGCCAGAAAAGGGCGTTTTTAGCCGCTTTTGGCGACAAAAAGACGATTTTAATCAGCGTGTTATCTGATATCTGGCAATGTATTTGCGAAAAGATTCTATGGGGAACAGGCCTGCGCTTGCCGTTAAGTGGCAGCGGGCTGGCCAGGAGAAAAGCGCAGCAGGGAAATCACGGGTTTACGCAGTTCGATGGAGAGTCCGGATGTAGAAAAGCAAAAACCCGCCTTTTGGGCGGGTTCTTTAAATAGTGGTGCCCGGACTCGGACTAACGCCGCAGGCGTTGAACAGCGCGCGTGTCGCGCTGGCCCCGAAGGGGTGAGCCGCTGTGCGGCGAATAATCGAACGGAGTTCGATGGAGAGTCCGGATGCAGAAAAGCAAAAACCCAGCCATAGGCTGGGTTCTTTAAATAGTGGTGCCCGGACTCGGAATCGAACCAAGGACACGGGGATTTTCAATCCCCTGCTCTACCGACTGAGCTATCCGGGCAACGGGGCGCATTAAACCGTAATCGCCGCGCCTCGTCAACGAAATTTATCTGTTTTGCAGCAGACTGAACAATCTATCACCACATTGCGCTAAAAGCACGCGTCTTCAGGCAAAAAACAGCGTCCAGGCCGCTGAAATCGGCATCGCCAGCACCAGCGCAGGCAGCATATTCACCACGGCAAACATTTTTATTCCGCAGATGCGCAGCCCGGTGGCCACCAGCAGCATACCGCCGACGGCGCTGAAATCCGCCAGCATCATCGGCGTGGTGAGCGGCATAATGATCGCCGCGCAGGCCGCGAGAGTCAGCTGGATAAGTAGCATCGGTACGCTGATGGCGGCGACGGCAATGCCCAGGGTACAAGCGAAAATGGTGGCGGTGAAAAAATCAAGAAACGCTTTGGCAATCAGAATGCTGGCGTCGCCGGTCATCCCTTCGCGCATGGCGCCGAAGACGCCGGTGCCGCTGGCGCAGAACAGGACGATAATCGCCACATAGCTCTGAATATAGGAGTCATGCGCCGAGGCCTTTTTCTTACCCTTCGATGACAGCAACTGCTGAAGCTGACTGACCAGCGTATTTATGCCTTTTTCCATATTGCATATTTCGCCGAGCAGCGTTCCCACCAGGGTCGACAGCACCATCACCGGCAGATTGGCGCATTTAATCACCAGTAAAATACCGATGCCTAATGACGCCAGGCCAAAAATTGAGGTCATGGATGTGCGGATCCGTTCCGGCAACCGCTGGCTGAGTAAGGCGCCTAACACGCCGCCGACCAGCACCGCGCTGGCATTAATAAAAGGTCCTGTAACCACGCTGACTCCTGTTAAATATCCCTGATAACCGATTGATTATGACGTTAACCCGCCGTGAAAGCTTGTGTATCCGTGATATAAGTGCATACGGTTTTCATCTTGCGCCTGCCAGGGAAAGGTGCCATGATTGCGCGAATTTTCTCCTCCCTGATATGAGGCCGCCGATGACGACACTGCCATTACCTCGCCAGCGACGCCGCGCACAGATGCGTGGGCTGCCTCATCTTGCTACGCTTACCCCTTCGTTCACCATGCGGTGAAGGACACGTATGCTCACTGTAGGGCAACAGTAAGATCGGACGCGTCTGCTTTTACTGATGTCCGGCGGTCGGAGCTGAATCCGTCAGACCCGGACACATCGTTGGGCAAGGTTTCCCTTGTCTGAGATTTTTACACTCCCGATACGGGCATTTGCGCTTATGAAATCCATGCACATTGCCGCCAGCTGCGAGCTGGTCACCCGCTTGTCCACCCACCGTCGCGTTGTGGCGCTGGACAGTACCGATTTTACCGATGTGGCGGCAGTCGTCATCACCGCGGCGGACAGTCGCAGCGGTATCCTTGCCCTCCTCAGGCGTAGCGGATTTAACCTGCCGGTCTACCTGCTGAGCGAGACGGCGGTCGATAAGCCGGAGGGGGTACAGGCGGTGATCGCCGGTAAAGATCAGGAGTGGCTCGAGCTGGAAGCGGCGGCCTGCGATTATGAAGCGCGTCTGCTGCCGCCGTTTTTCAATACGCTGACCCAGTACGTCGAAATGGATAACAGCACTTTTGCCTGTCCGGGACACCAGCACGGGGCCTTTTTCAAAAAGCATCCCGCAGGCCGTCAGTTCTATGACTTTTTTGGCGAAAACGTCTTTCGCGCCGATATGTGTAACGCCGATGTAAAATTAGGCGATCTGCTGATCCACGAAGGGTCGGCCAAGCATGCGCAGAAGTTCGCCGCGAAGGTCTTTAATGCGGATAAAACCTACTTCGTCCTTAACGGCACCTCGGCGGCCAACAAAGTTGTGACCAACGCGCTGTTGACCCGCGGCGATCTGGTGCTGTTCGATCGCAATAACCACAAGTCAAACCATCACGGGGCGCTGATTCAGGCGGGGGCGACGCCTGTCTATCTTGAAGCCGCGCGCAATCCGTTCGGCTTTATCGGCGGCATTGACGAGCGTTGCTTTGATGAGCGCTACCTGCGGGATCTCATCCGCGAAGCGGCGCCAGAGAAAGCCACGGCCGCTCGCCCGTTTCGCCTGGCGGTGATCCAGCTCGGGACCTATGACGGCACGGTCTATAACGCCCGCCAGGTGGTCGATAAAATCGGCCACCTCTGCGATTATATCCTGTTCGACTCGGCGTGGGTGGGCTATGAGCAGTTTATCCCGATGATGGCCGACTGTTCGCCGCTACTGCTGGAGCTGACGCCGGACGATCCGGGCATTTTTGTCACCCAGTCCGTACACAAGCAGCAGGCCGGTTTCTCGCAGACGTCGCAGATCCATAAAAAGGATAACCATCTGCGCGGCCAGGCGCGCTTCTGTCCGCACAAGCGGCTGAATAACGCCTTTATGCTGCATGCCTCCACCAGCCCGTTTTATCCGCTGTTCGCCGCGCTGGACGTCAACGCCAAAATTCACGAAGGCGAGAGCGGCCGCCGCCTGTGGGCCGAATGCGTGGCGCTGGGCATCGAGGCGCGCAAAGCGATCATCGCCAACTGTAAGATGATTCAGCCCTTTATTCCGCCGATGGTGGCGGGGCGCCCTTGGCAGGATCACCCGACCGAAGCGATCGCCCGGGAGCGTCGTTTCTTCAGCTTCGAACCGGGCGCGCGCTGGCATGGTTTCGAGGGCTATGCCGACGACCAGTATTTTGTCGACCCGTGCAAGCTGTTGTTGACCACCCCTGGCATCGACGCGGAGAGCGGGGAGTACAGTGAGTTCGGCATCCCGGCGACCATTCTGGCGCATTACCTGCGGGAAAACGGCATCGTGCCGGAGAAGTGCGATCTCAACTCGATTCTGTTCCTGCTGACGCCGGCGGAAAGCGCCGAAAAAATGGCGCAGCTGGTGGCGATGCTGGGGCAGTTTGAACAGCATATTGAAGCGGATACGCCGCTGGCCGATGTGTTGCCGACCATCTACAACAAATATCCGGTGCGCTATCGCGACTATACCCTGCGCGAGTTGTGCCAGGAGATGCACGATCTGTACGTCAGCTTTGACGTGAAGAGCCTGCAAAAAGAGATGTTCCGTAAACGGAGCTTCCCGCGGGTGGTGATGAATCCCCAGGATGCCAACCGCGAATTTATCCGCGGCGACGTGGAGCTGGTGCGTCTGAGCGAGGCGGAGGGCCGCGTCGCGGCGGAAGGGGCGCTGCCGTATCCGCCGGGGGTATTATGCGTGGTGCCCGGTGAGGTCTGGGGGGGCGCAGTGCTGCGCTATTTCCTCGCGCTGGAGGAGGGGGTCAATATGCTGCCGGGCTTCTCGCCGGAGCTGCAGGGAGTCTATAGCGAGACGGATCCGGACGGCATTAAGCGGCTGTACGGCTACGTGTTGAAGGGATAAAAAAACGCCCCGCCGAACAGGCGGGGCGTTTTACTTTTGCCGATCACGCGCTCTGCTGCGCGGCGGTCGGCTGTCTGACGTGTTTGTATTTGAACAGCGCCACGAAGGCAAAAGCCAGCGCCAGCGAATAGCCGGCGAAAATCAGCCACACGCTCTGCCAGTTAGTGATCCCTTCGACGGTAAAGTGCTCCACCACTTTGCCGCTCACCATGCCACCGAGAATACAGCCGAAGCCGTTGGTCATCATCAGGAACATCCCCTGGGCGCTGGCGCGGATTTCCGGGCGCACCTCTTTCTCAACGAACACTGAACCGGAGATGTTGAAGAAGTCGAAGGCGCAACCGTAGACGATCATCGACAGTACCAGCAGCACGGTGCCGAACGGCGTCGGGTCGCCAAAGGCGAACAGGCCGAAGCGCAGCATCCACGCCACGATACTCATCAGCATGACGTTCTTAATGCCGTAGCGGCTGAGGAAGAACGGGATGGTCAGGATAAACAGGGTCTCGGAGATCTGCGAGATCGACATCAGCACCGAGGCGTGTTCGACGATAAAGCTGCCGGCAAACAGCGGATCTTTATCGAAGCTGTGC
The DNA here is from genome assembly GCF_046603115.1 of Klebsiella sp. 1SOBk5mer. Taxonomy (NCBI): domain Bacteria; kingdom Pseudomonadati; phylum Pseudomonadota; class Gammaproteobacteria; order Enterobacterales; family Enterobacteriaceae; genus Klebsiella; species Klebsiella sp. 1SOBk5mer. The sequence continues at coordinate 288,317 of NZ_JBKIUU010000002.1, forward strand.
AGGAAGGTATTACCGAACATGTTGGTGATTTGCAGCTCGGCGCCGAGCATCATTGAGAAGATAAAGAAGATGGCCATGCGCTTGTTTTTAAACAGCGCGAAAGCGTTAAGCCCCAGCATCTCCGTCCAGCTTTGATTACGCTGGGCGTTAGCCACCGGGATCGTCGGCAGCGTCAGGGTGAACAGCGCCAGCAATACCGACAGCGTCGCACCGATGTACAACTGCATATGGCTCAGCTCAAAGCCGGAGAAGCTGACGCCCCACATAGCGAAGATAAAGCCGATAGTGCCCCAGATACGGATCGGCGGAAAATCGGTAACGATATCCAGCCCCGCCGACTGCAGGCGATAGTAAGAGATGGTGTTAATCAGCCCCAGCGTCGGCATATAGGCCAGCGAGTTAAGCAGGATCACGAGGAACATTTCGCCCGGCGTGGTGACCTGCGCCGCCAGATACAGCGTCAGCGCACCCACCAGGTGACAAACGGCATACACCCATTTGGCGCTAATCCACTTGTCAGCGACGATGCCGAGCAGCGTCGGCATCAGCACCGCGGCGATACCGAGCGAGCTATAAACCGCGCCGATTGCTGCGCCGTCAAACTTCAGGGTGACAAACATGTATGAGCCAAGCGTGGTAAGCCAGCTCCCCCAAAGACAGAACTGCAGGAACGACAGTATTTTGAGCTGCAGCTTAAGATTCATGTAGTTATCCTCACGAATGTGGGCTTGTTATGTTTTTAAAATAACATTAAACCCGTTATTTTGATGCGATTCTATCATTCGCCAACCGAAGGCTTCTGTTAACTGCCGCAGAAAACCGAAAGATATTGCACCATATGGCGCATAAAAAACGCGGCCTCAGCGCGGGGCTGAGGCCGGTGTCAGGAGGGGGGTTATTTACGGCGGTAGCTTTTCTGCGCCGTGTTAACTTTATACAGATAGCGGCGCGATTCCGCCGAAGGATGGCGGGTAGTCAGGGTCTGGTAGACGTCCCCTGGCGCCATGCTGTTGATGATATTGGCCGCCTGGACTTTATCGCTGGAGAAGACCCGCAGCACGCTGCCGGCGCCGCCGTTATAGGCGGTGATCACCGCGTAGCGACGCGAGGTGGGGTTATCGATGCCGGCGAGGTAGACATTGTTCAGCATCGCCAGGTAGGCGGTACCGGTGTCAATGTTATTCGCCGGGTCGAACAGATAGCTGCGGCTTGGCAGGCCCGATTTACCCTGGGAACGGAAGACGTCTCTGCCGGCGCTGTGCTGGACCACCTGCATCAGCCCCATGGCGTCGGCATGGCTGACCGCATAAGGGTTAAAGGAGGATTCGGTCTGCATAATCGCGAGGATCAGCGACTCATCAACCCCATACTTACGCGAGGCCTGACGCACCATGCCGAGGTATTTATGCGCACGTTTGTCGAGGTGGTTCGGCACCAGGTTGATGGTGATGCTGTAGACCACGCGCAGGCCGTTGTTGCGGCTCTTCAGGCGGGTTTGCAGCAGATAGTCGGCAAAGCGCGCGGCGCGCCACTCCCAGCGAATCGATGCCCCGGTGTTATCCACCACCTGGCCATAGAGGAACGGCTCTTTGGAGATCTGAATGTCATCGACATCGGAATAGAGGTCGATGGAGTTGGGGTCATCGCCCATCAGCAGGGTTTTGACGATCGCCTGGCGCAGTCGTCCGCGCGGATCGGTGCCGGCGATGGTCTCGACGGTGATCGTCCCTTCATCGAAGTTGATGTGGCTGCGGGTTTGATACTGGTCGGTGTATTTGACGTAGTCCTTCGGCCCGGCGAGCAGGACTTCGTTGTACCCCCAAATGTTCTCGATGTTGTGGGCAAACTGGCCCATCAGGATATCAAAACCGTTGGTATCCTTGACCCAGGCCTCGTTGTATTCGGCGCCTTTTTTATTGGAGCTGGAACACGAAACGAGCAACGGCGCAATCAGCGCGAGCGCTAAGTATTTTTTCATCATTCCGGGCGTGCGTGTTGTGTTTGTTTTTTAAAGGCCGCAGGGCCCTTACTGTTTTTCCGGCGGCGTATAGCCTTCGATGTGCACGTCTTTCCCTTCAAACAGGAACTGCACCATCTCCTGCTCCAGCAGCTTGCGGTGCTCCGGGTTCATCATGCTGAGCTTTTTCTCGTTGATCAGCATGGTCTGCTTGTGCTGCCACTGCGCCCAGGCTTCTTTGGAGATTTCGTTGTAAATGCGCTTCCCGAGTTCACCCGGATACAGCTGAAAATCCTGGCCGTCCGCTTCACGCTGCAGGAAGGTACAAAAAATGGTTCTGCTCATAATCAATCCTCTTTGATAGCCGAAAATTTATACCGGCGTTCCGGCTTTTAACTGTTGCAACAAGCGCTCCACGGGGGCCGCCAGACCGACGGACGGCGGCTGCGCTAAGTTATACCAGAGTGCGTTGCCTTCATCCATGCATGCGCCAGATGAGTGCACTGTAAGCCACATCGGCACAATATCCAGATGGAAATGGCTGAAAGTGTGGCGAAAAGCGGTGAGCTGCGTCAGATTATCGGCCTTAATCTGGCGCTGTGCCAGCCACTCGCGCAGGCCCGCTTCGTCGGCAAACTGCGGAAAACAGAACAATCCGCCCCACAGGCCCACCGGCGGACGCTGGGCGAGAAACACCTCGTCGCCGTGCTGCATCAGCAGGAAATAGCCGGTGCGTTCCGGAATGGTCTGCTTCGGTTTTTTGCCCGGATATTCTGCCCATGAATGATTGGCGTAGGCCACGCAGCCGTTGCTCAGCGGGCACAGTTCGCACTTCGGCTTCGAGCGGGTGCAGACCATCGCCCCGAGGTCCATCATCGCCTGGTTAAAGCGCTCCACGCCCTTCGCCGGCGTGACCGCTTCGCTGATCTCCCACAGCCGTTTTTCCACCTCTTTTTTCCCCGGCCAGCCGCTGACAGCATAGCAGCGGGCGAGCACGCGCTTCACGTTGCCGTCGAGAATCGGATAATGCTGACCGAGCGAAAGGGATAAAATGGCCCCCGCCGTTGAGCGCCCGACGCCGGGAAGCGCCGCCACTTCGTCAAAGGTCTGCGGGAATTCGCCGCCGTGCTGCGCCGCCACCTGCTGCGCCGCTTTGTGTAAGTTGCGCGCCCGCGCGTAGTAACCCAGTCCGGTCCACAGGTGCAGCACCTCATCCAGCGGCGCGTTGGCGAGATCGACCACCGTGGGGAAACGCGCCATAAAGCGTTCAAAATACGGGATAACCGTGGTCACCTGGGTTTGTTGCAACATCACTTCGGAGAGCCATACTTTGTAGGGCGTCTTGGCGATTTGCCAGGGCAGGGTTTTACGCCCGTATTTGTCGTACCAGTCCAGGACCTGGGCTGAAAATTGCGTGGCGAGAAAAGTCAAAGCTACGGCTCCGGGATCGCGATTACAGGGTGGCAGATTGCAGCACAAGGCCGAGTGGCTGTAAACCCTTGCATCCGCCGGGTAACTTTGGATAATGCCCGTTTTCCGAACACTTTCACTAGCAGACCTAACTTTTATGAAAAACGACGTCATCTCTCCGGAATTTGATGAAAACGGCCGTCCGCTGCGCCGTATTCGTAGCTTCGTCCGTCGCCAGGGCCGCCTGACGAAAGGGCAGCAGCATGCGCTGGATAACATTTGGCCGGTGATGGGCGTTGAATTCAACGATGCGCCGCTCGATTTCGCCGCCCTGTTTGGCCGCGAAGCGCCGGTCACCCTCGAAATTGGCTTCGGGATGGGCGCCTCGCTGGTGGCGATGGCAAAAGCCAAACCGGAACAGAATTTCCTCGGCATCGAAGTGCACTCCCCGGGCGTCGGCGCCTGTCTGGCCTCGGCCGAAGAAGAAGGTGTGCAAAACCTGCGCGTGATGTGTCACGATGCGGTGGAAGTGCTGCACACTATGATTCCGGATAACTCGCTGAATATGGTGCAGCTGTTTTTCCCTGACCCGTGGCACAAAGCGCGCCATAATAAACGTCGTATCGTGCAGCCGCCTTTCGCCGAGCTGGTGAAAAGTAAACTGAAGCTCGGCGGCGTCTTCCATATGGCGACCGACTGGGAAGCCTATGCCGTCCATATGCTGGAAGTGATGTCCTCGCTGGAAGGATACCGTAACCAGTCGGCAAGCAACGATTACGTACCGCGCCCGGAATCGCGCCCGGTAACCAAATTTGAACAGCGTGGCCATCGTCTCGGCCACGGCGTATGGGACTTAATGTTCGAGAGGGTGAAATAATGGCCAAGAATCGTAGCCGTCGTCTGCGGAAAAAAATGCATATCGACGAGTTTCAGGAGTTAGGCTTCTCCGTCGCCTGGCGTTTCCCGGAAGGGACCAGCGAAGAGCAGATCGACCAGACGGTCAACGATCTGATCGAAGAGGTGATTGAGCCGAACAAGCTGGCCTTTGACGGCAGCGGCTATCTCTCCTGGGAGGGGCTGATCTGCATGCAGGAGATCGGTAAATGTACCGAAGAGCATCAGGCTATCGTGCGCAAATGGCTGGAAGCGCGTAAGTTAGAGGATGTGCGCACCAGCGAACTTTTTGACGTCTGGTGGGACTAAGTTTGACAAGGGTCGGCAACTGCCGGCCCGTTTTGTCTTAAGGGAGTTTTATGATGCGTAAAACGCTGCTGGCGGTGGCGCTCTCCGTCACCGCTTTGTCTGCCCATGCAGACTACCAGTGTAGCGTCACGCCGCGTGACGATGTGATCCTCACCCCGCAGCAGGTCCAGGTGAAAGGGGAAAATGGCAATCTGGTGATCAAACCGGACGGTAACCTGACCTTTAACGGCAAGGCCTATGCCCTCAGCGCCGCCCAGCGCGAGCAGGCCCAGGATTATCAGGCCGGTCTGCGCAGCAGCCTGCCGTGGATTGACGAAGGCGCGCGTTCGCGAGTCGAAAAAGGCCGCAAGGCGCTGGATAAAATCATTACCGAACAGGTCGGCGCCGACAGCAGTATGCACGGTCGTCTGACTAAGCTGGACGCGCAGCTGAAAGAACAGATGAACCGCATCATTGAGCGCCGCAGCGATGGCCTGACCTTCCACTATAAAGCCATCGACCAGGTGCGCGCCGACGGCCAGCAGCTGGTGAATCAGGCGATGGGCGGCATTCTGCAGGACAGCATTAACGAGATGGGGGCGAAAGCGGTGCTCAAAGGCGGCGGCAACCCGCTGCAGGGCATTCTCGGCAGCCTCGGTGGTCTGCAAACCGCGATTCAGGACGAGTGGAAAAACCAGGAGGCCGATTTCCAGCAGTTTGGTAAAGACGTCTGCAGCCGAGTGGTCTCCCTTGAGGACAGCCGCAAAGCGCTGGTGGGCTCGTTAAAGTAAGTTACATCCCGCTACCTGCGTCCGCAGGTAGCAAAATCAGATTTCATTTATCCTGCCTGCTGTGGCGAACGCCTTATGATGCCTGCTGTATTCATAAAAGGAATTTGCTGATGAAAGAGGCATGGAAAACGCTCACCGTCCTGATGATCGCTTCCCCTTGTTACGTGCTGGCGGATGCCAACACGCCAACAGACGACGTGGTGAAAAAGCAGTTTGCTGAACAGACTGGCGGGATTATGCGCTTGCAAAGTGTGACGCTAAAGCAGCTCGACGCCAGGGGAAATCAGGCGACCTATATGCTGGAAGGCGATATGGCCGCCGCGGAAGATCTCTATATTTGCGTCGGCGTCGCAGGAGATTACTTTTTTTATGAGCGAGTCTGGACCAGGGGGCGGCCGGTAAAGTTCTCCGCCATGATGACCGCGGTAGGGACCAAAGACTCCGGCTGGCAGACCGAATTCTTTTCGCTGCAAATGGCGGCGAAGAGGGGCGGGAGAACCTTGAAGGAAATCGGAGGGGATGAAAGTAAAAACCTGATCGTTAATGACCACAAATTTATGGCGCAATTTGCCAAAATTAACGCCAGCTTTGCCGCCAGCAAAGCCACGATGAAGACGTTGCAAGGGCAACAGGATGCGCTGAAAACCGAGATCGCCGCGTTAGAGGAGCAGATTAACCGTTCATGGGGTACGGATGCGAACGGCAAGCCGCTCGATCGCAGCGACGTGCAGCAGGCGATGCTGGAAAAAATGTATGAAGTAGATCGGCAAAACGATCCGCTGAAATTCGAGAATCATTACTACAAAACTATCTATGAACCCGCCCTGACCGCCTGTCAGAAAAAAGCGGTTTGCGATGCCGGGCCGCTGCGCGCCGAGCGCGATGCTGTGCTGAATGAGCAGAAGCGTAACTATTATCGCCAGCATAAAGAGATGAGTGAAAATATCAAAGCGGAGATGGCCGCGCGCGATAAAAAGATAGCGCCTCTGCAGAAGCAAAAAGGCGAACTGAGCGCTCAGCTGATGGCGCTGGAGATACGCTATCGGGATTTGGCTCGCGACGAAAAATACTGGCAGGAGGGGCTGGAGAAGATGCGCCGCGACGGGGTCCTTAAGTAGCCGAATCAGGTTCGGAATGGCCCGGCTGCGCCTGGCGGGTATAGGCTTGTCGGATGACACAATGTTCTGATATTGAAGATTTTTGCCTGACGGGCAGGGCGCTAAGCGCCGCCCGGGCAGAAGCGTTAGCACGGGGGCTAACGCTCGTTTTTCCTCAGGGAGGAGAGCCCCTTCTCCTGGGCAAAACCCTACATCAGCCCCAGCAGCTGTGGAATAAACAGCGAGATCGGCGGGATATAAACAATCATCATCAGCGCGATCAGCAGGGCGGCGTAGAACGGCAGCAACGGTTTGATGAGCTGCTGAATTTTCACCCCTGAAATGGAGCAGCCGACAAACAGCGCGCTGCCTACCGGCGGGGTCAGCAGGCCGATGCACAGGTTAGCGACCATCATGATGCCGAAATGAACCGGGTTCATGCCCAAATCCTCAGCAATGGGCAGAAATATCGGCGTGAAAATCAGCACCGCAGGGGTCATATCCATAAAAATGCCGACGATTAGCAGCACGATATTTATCAACATCAGGATCACCACCGGGTTTTCCGACACCCCCATTAGCGCATCGCTTATCATGTAGGGAATGTCGGCGTTGGTCATCGCCCACGACATGCCCACCGAAAAGCCAATCAGCAGCAGCACAATAGAGGTCATGACTACCGATTCCAGAATCAGCTTCGGCAGATCGCGCCACTTCACTTCCCGATAGATCAGTACCGACAGGATAAAGGTGTAGACCACGGCGATGGCAGAGGCTTCCGTCGCGGTAAAAATGCCGCCAAGGATCCCGCCCATCACAATGATGACCAGCAGCAGGCTGGGCAGAGCATCGAAAAAGGCCTTTGCCGCCTGGGCGCAGGTCGGCCGTTCGGAAACCGGATAGCCGCGGCGTTTAGCGATGCAGCCGCAGACCAGCATGATGGACAGACCCATCAGAATGCCCGGCAGATAACCGGCCATAAACAGCGAGGCCACCGAGACGCCGCCGGCTGTCAGGGAAAAGACGATCAGGACGTTTGACGGCGGAATAAGCAGACCCGTGATGCAGGATGAGACGTTTACCGCTGTGGAAAAGGTCGGATCGTAGCCTTTCTGCGTCTGAATGGGATTCAGCGTCCCGCCTACCGCCGCGGCGGCGGCGACGGCTGAACCGGAAATCGAGCCGAACATCATATTGGCCAGCACGTTGACGTGGCCCAGAGAGCCCGGCACGCGTCCGACCATCACCTGCGCCAGATTGATTAAACGTATGGCAATCCCGCCGCTGTTCATCAGGGTTCCGGCAAAGATAAAAAAGGGGATGGCCAGCAGCGCGAAGTTATCAAGCCCGTTCGCCAGGCGTTGAGACACGGTAATCACCGCGATATCCCAGGGAAACATCAGCAGCATCGAACCAACGGTAGCGATACCGATGGCGAAGGAGATGGGAACGCCAATAAAAACCAGAATAAAGAAAGCGCCAAACAGCGTCAGTGCAATATAGCTATCCATGAGTTGCTCCTTATTCTGCATGTTTGATGTTTTTCAGGCCGTTTCTGATAAAACACAATGCGTAAAACATCATCATGATCCCGGTGAGCGGCAGGATCAGATACACGTAGCCCATAGGGATCTGCATCGCGGCTGAGACCTGGGCGGTCGACAGCGTTTTTGCAATCAGTTTTACGCCGCCGGTCACAATCACTGCGCCGGCAAACAGCAGGATCAGCAGGTTAATGATGACGCTGAAAAGCGCCTGCCTGCGGGGAGAGAGCGTCATGGTGAGTAAATCAATCGCCAGGTGACGCTGGGCGCCGACCGTATAGGCCGCGCCCAGTAGCCCGACCCAGATCATTAAGAAGCGCGCCAGCTCGTCGGTCAGGGTGCTTGGCTGGTTGAGCACGTAGCGGCTGAATACCTGCCAGACGACGCAGACAACCAGCGCAATCATTACAGCGACAGAGAAGGCGGCGATGGTGCGGTCCACCGCCAGCTTAATGCGGTTAAGTATCATCGTTGATTTCCTGGTGCAAACGGGCCAGCGGCCGGCCCGTTAAAGGTTATTCCGCGGCAGCTTCAAATTTGGCCAGCAGGGCGGCCTGGCTGGGATCTTTTTTAAAGTCATCGTATAGCGGCTGCACGGCGGCGCGGAACGGCGCTTTATCTACTTTGACTATTTCTCCGCCCAGGGCTTTGGCCTGCGCGCGGGTATCGGCATCGATCTTCCGCCACAGCTGTTGCTGATAAATCTCTGAGGCTTTCGCCGCTTTGATCAGAATGTGCTGCTGATCCGGCGTCAGCTTGTCCCAGGTTTTGCTGGATATAACGAGGAAGTCAGGGATGGAGGCGTGCTCATCTTCAGAGAATACTTTCGCGATTTCGATATGGCGCGTCTGCACCCAGGAGGGAACGTTATTTTCCGCGCCGTCAACCACCCCCTGCTGCATGGCGGTATAAACTTCACCAAAGGAGATGGGGGTCGGGGAACCGCCCATTAATTCGACCATTTTTAACGTTGTCGGACTGGCCTGGACGCGGATCTTCAGTCCTTTTAAATCTTCCGGTTTAGTAATGGGCTTTTTGGCATAAAAGCTTCGCGTCCCGGCGACATAAGCGGAAAGGGCAAAGAATCCTTTCTCTTTCGTCGAGTTCATTATTTCCTTGCCCACCTCGCCGAAGACGACTTTATTGAAGTGATTCTGGTCGTTAAACAGGAAGGGTAAATTATAAATGGCGTAAATATTATCGAAGGACTCCAGATCGCTGGCGGAACCTTTGGTCATATCCAGCGCGCCGTTTTGTAATAACTCCATGGTCTCGCGCGCGCTGCCCATCTGACTACTGGGGTAAATACGAATCTTCATCTTACCGTCAGAAAGCTGGTTTACCTCTCTGGACATCTCCTCCAGCGCCTGATGCACCACATGGCTGCGCTCAAGGTTATGTGCCAGTTTTAACGTGACTTTTTCAGCCGCGACGGCCCCTGCGGAGAGTAGGGCCAGTAAAGCTATACCTACCAGAGAACGATAAAAAGGGTATTTTTTCATGAGTTGGCTCCATGCACTTGGGATAATTGGTCAATATCTTTAGCATCATGCTTTATTTCTGTATGACATATTATCTTTGTTGTCGTACATCTTTAAGCTACCTGACTCACACTTTCTGGCAATGAGGTAAGGAAATAACCGAACTTATTGCTGGATTGATATTTGGCTTGTATTAATTAATGCAAATTAATTTAAGGGTGGAATATTTAATAAGAATGAATCGGATATAATAAGGTATATATGGCGGAGGTATCGAGTTATTCCCATTCCCGCACTCTGCCTGGCGGGAATGGGATAACGATATTTATTCGCTAAGGAATAGTTCGAGAAGAGAATTTAAAAACAGCTTTCCATGCTCGGTGATCTGCCAGTTCTGCTCGTCTTCCTGCAGATAGCCCTGAGCTATCGCCGCGTCCAGCTGCGGACGGATCGCCGCTTCATCAAGACCGGTATAACGGCGGAATTCCGCGCGCGGCGCGGCCTCCAGCAGGCGAAAACGGTTCATAAAGAACTCAAACGGTTTATCCGCCTCTTCCACATCATGCTGACGTTCGAGGTAGCGGCCTTCCATATAGCCGCGCGGGTGGCGGGTTTTGGCGGTACGCAGAATGCGCCCGTCCGGGAAGGTTATCTTGCCGTGCGCGCCGCAGCCGATGCCAAGGTAGTCGCCAAAGCGCCAGTAGTTGAGATTATGCTGACACTGATAGCCCGGTTTGGCGTAAGCGGAAGTCTCGTACTGCTGGTAGCCGGCGGCGCTCAGCAGCTGATGCCCCTGCTCGAAAATATCCCATAGCGCGTCGTCATCCGGCAGCACCGGCGGCCGGGAGCCGAACAAGGTGTTCGGCTCAATGGTCAGCTGGTACCACGAGAGATGCGGCGGGTTGAGAGCAATGGCCTGACGCAGATCGTCCAGCGCCTCCTCCAGAGACTGGTCCGGCAAACCGTGCATCAGGTCGAGATTGAAACTGCGCAGGCCCAGGCCGCTGGCGAGGCGTGCCGCGCGTTTGGCCTCTTCCGGGCCGTGGATCCGCCCCAGCCGCTGCAGCTTCGGTTCGCTAAAGCTTTGTACGCCGATGGAGATGCGATTCACCCCGGCGCGCTGGTAATCAACGAAGCGATCGGCCTCCACGGTGCCCGGGTTGGCTTCCATGGTGATTTCCGCCCCGGCGGCCAGCGGCAGGCAGGCGCGGACGCCATCGAGCAGGGTTTGCATGGCCGGGCCGGACAGCAGGCTCGGCGTACCGCCGCCGATAAAAATGGTGCCTATTTCCCGTCCCTGGGCATACTGCGCATCGGCCCGCAGATCGTTCAGCAGATGCTGGACGTAGTCATCGTGCGGCACTTCGCCTTTCAGCGCATGCGAATTAAAGTCGCAGTACGGGCATTTCTGCACGCACCAGGGAATATGGATATAGAGACTCAGCGGCGGCAAATTAGCCATTACGTAATGCTTCCAGTAACAATTTCAGCGCCTGCCCGCGATGGGAAATAGCGCTCTTTTCTTCACGGCTCAGTTCGGCCGCAGTTTTTCCTTCTGACGGGACGAAGAAGATCGGATCGTAGCCGAAACCGCCCTGACCCGCGGCTTTCCGGGCGATCACCCCAGGCCAGCTGCCGTGGCACACCAGCGGCGTGGGATCCTCGGCATGGCGCAGATAGACCAGTACGCAGTGGAATTGCGCCTGGCGCTGGTCGTCCGGCACGTCCTGCAGGGCGTCGAGCAGTTTCTCAAGGTTCTGCTGGTCGCTGGCGTCGACGCCGGCATAGCGGGCGGAGTAGATGCCCGGCGCGCCGCCCAGGGCATCGACGGCCAGACCGGAATCGTCGGCGATAGCCGGCAGGCCGGTGATCTGCGCCGCATGACGCGCCTTCAGAATCGCGTTTTCAATAAAGGTCAGGCCGGTCTCTTCCGCAGACTCGACGCCCAGCTCGGTCTGAGCGACGATATCGAGACCAAAATCTTCCAGCAGCGAGGCCAGTTCGCGCACTTTACCGGCGTTGCCAGTAGCGAGGACGACTTTTTGCATGATGAATCCTGTTTATTCAGTTAGCGCCGCGACCGCAGTCGGGATCTGTTGTGGGGCGATGATTTTAACTTGCTTATGGCGGCCCAGCTCGCCTTTTTCAATCAGTACCTGGCTTTTGGCGACGCGGAACTGTTTGGCGAGAAATTTCACCAGATGGGCATTGGCCTGGCCATCAACGGGCGGGGCGGTAATGGCGACTTTGAGCTCGTCGCCATGCACGCCCACGATGCTGTCGCGGCTGGCCTTCGGCTGAATATACAGCCTCAGCACCAGCCCGTCAGCGCAGCTTTCAACGGCACTCATAGCGCCATCCACAGCCCCGGCAGCAGTACGTTACCGGTGGCCTGCAGCACCTCGGCGATACCCATATTGATCACGTACAGCAGCAGCACCAGCACCATCGGTGAGAAATCGATACCGCCCATCGACGGCAGCAGGTTGCGGATAGGGCGCAGCAGCGGGTCCGCCAGCTGCATCAGCACATATTCCACCGGGCTGCGTCCCTGGCTGACCCAGCTCATGATCGCCATCAGCAGGAGCACCCAGAAGATCAGCGAGCCGATGGTTTTCAGCAGAATAAGCAGAGCGGAGATCCAGATGATCGGCTGGAAGGTGATCACCATAAACAGTACGATCGCTTTGATGACGCAGAGGATGAATGCCACCAGCAGCGAGGCGCTGTCAATCGGCCCCATTGCCGGGATAATCCGGCGCAGCGGCCCGACAATCGGCTGCGTGGCCTTTACCACAAACTGCGAAAACGGGTTGTAAAAGTCGCAGCGCGCCCACTGCATCCAGACGCGTAACAACACGACCATCGTGTAAAGCTCAATGACCGTTGAAAGCAGGAAAGTCAACGTCTTCATGGCGTTCCTCAGATTCCTTATTATTTGCTGTAGTCGCGCGCACCAAAAATGGCCGTGCCGATGCGCACCATTGTGCTTCCCGCCGCGATAGCGGCTTCCATATCGTCCGACATTCCCAGAGACAACGTATCGACCGTGGGGTACCGCGTTTTTAACCGCGCAAATGCTACCGCCATTTGCTGGGCGACGGCAAACTGCCTTACATATTCTGACTCAGGCGCGGGGATCGCCATCAGGCCGCGCAGCTCCAGATGAGGTAACTCAGCGATCTCCGCCGCTAAAGCATCGAGCGCTTCCAGCGGGATGCCGGATTTACTCTGCTCATCGCTAATGTTGATTTGAATCAGTACCTTCAGCGGCGGCAAATGCGCCGGGCGCTGCTCGTTCAGGCGGGTGGCGATTTTCAACCGATCGACGGTGTGGCACCAGTCAAAATGTTCGGCCACCAGCCGGCTTTTGTTGGACTGCAGGGGGCCAATAAAGTGCCACTGCAGACCGCTGACGCCTGCCTGCTGGAAATGGTTAATCTTCTCCACGCCCTCCTGGACGTAGTTTTCACCAAATGCCCGCTGGCCTGCCGCGATGGCTTCTTCGATCGCGCTCGCAGGTTTCGTTTTACTCACTGCAAGCAATGTCACTTCTTCTGGCGCACGCCCGCAACGGGCGGCGGCACCGGAGATTTTGTCCCGGACCTGTGCCAGGTTATGCGCAATATCGTTCATATTCCGAGGATGAGTTATGAAGCTGGAAGAAATCGTAGCCCTTAGTGTAAAGCATAATGTCTCCGATCTACACCTGTGCAATTCCGCCGCACCGCGCTGGCGGCGGCAGGGCAAGCTGGAGGCCGCTCCCTTTCCCGCGCCGGATATCGCGGATTTACTCAACGACTGGCTCGATGCCGCACAGTTCCAGCACTGGCAGGAGCACGGCCAGATTGACTTTGCGCTGACTCTGGCCTGCGGTTCGCGGCTACGCGCCAGCGCTTTCGCCCATACGCGCGGAATATCGCTGGTGCTGCGTCTGCTGCCCGTTCAGTGCCCGCGTCTGGAGACGCTGGGCGCGCCGCCTGCGCTAAGCGAGCTGCTGGCGGAAGAGAGTGGCTTGCTGCTGGTCACCGGGGCGACGGGCAGCGGCAAGTCGACTACCCTGGCGGCGATGGTCGGGCATCTCAACCAGCATCTTGATGGCCATATTCTGACGCTGGAGGATCCGGTGGAGTTTATTCATCACAGCGAGCGCTGCCTGATCCAGCAGCGGGAGATTGGCCGTCACTGTCCTTCGTTCTCCGCGGCGCTTCGGGTGGCGCTGCGCCAGGATCCGGATGTGATCCTGCTTGGGGAGTTACGCGACAGCGAAACCATCCGTCTGGCGTTGACGGCTGCGGAAACCGGGCATCTGGTGATGGCGACATTACACACCCGCGGCGCGGCGCCGGCGGTGGAGAGATTGATCGATGTCTTTCCGGCAGAGGAGAAAGATCAGGTTCGGAGTCAGCTGGCCGGAAGCCTGTGCGCGGTGCTGGCGCAAAAATTATTACCCGCACGTCAGGGCGGCAGAGTTGCGCTATACGAGCTTCTGGTCAATACGCCGGCGGTGGCGAATTTGATCCGCGAAGGAAAAGTGCACCAGCTGCCCGGTGTAATGCAGACCGGGATGCAGGCCGGAATGCTGACATTTACCCAGAGTTTTCAGCAACGTGTGGCCACAGGCCAGCTGTAAGGGGGGCGTGAAGCGGGTTGGGTGGTTAAAATGATGTGTTAACTGAATGTTTAAATACTGTTTTTGGATATTATTTGATAATACAAATAATCTTTCTGAATAAATTCAAATAAGACATTCAGCTGGGATATTTCGACAGTGAATACGCATTTCCAGGAAAAAAGTTTGATTACCTTTTGACAGCTTTGCGGTATTCGATTTATGCTGTTTACGGGAATAGGATGATTCTCATGGAATAACGTTTCAATTTGTAAATTGCTAAGGCTATTTATAAATTCATGACTGATTGTATATTTTTTTATTCATTTAACCACCATGACGGTGGATAGCAGCTAAGGAGAGTTTTAAGTGATTAATTTAAATGGAAATTCATCATCTTCTCGTCAGGTTACATTTATTACCCACCCGTCAATCCAGAGTAAAGCCTTTGCCAGCTATCTCAGTGAAACCCTGATGGCACCGGTAGTTTTACAAAATATTAATAAACCGCTGGCGCAGCGACTGGCGAAAGACTCTGTAATATTATTTGATATCGCCGTTTCAAATAAGAAATTAAACGGGGTGTGGCGAGATATTATTCGGCTTCAGTCAGATAATCCCCGCTTGCTGATTATCAACAGCGCGCAAAAGTATGAGTTATACGAAATGGCGCAGTGGCCGGCTTTATATGGCGTGTTCCGCCATGACGATGATGAATCGCGCTTAATTGAGGGCGTCAAGGCCGTGCTGAACGGCGAACAGACGGCTGAATTGAGCGTGATGCACCCGGCGATGTACGCTGCGGACCATACATCGGCGCCGGTTGAAAACTCGCCGCTGACCGAACGAGAATGCGAGATCCTCAACGAACTGCGCTGCGGCGCGACCAACCTGGATATTGCCCGCGCGCTGTTTATCAGCGAGAACACGGTGCGGACGCACCTGTATAACGTGTTCCGTAAGCTGAGCGTTAAGAATCGCACCCAGGCGGTGAGCTGGGCTAACGAACATCTGCGCCACTAGGCGGGAGGATGTGCGCCGTTAGCGGTTCGCCGGCGGCGCAGAAGACAGAGCTTAAAAGCTCTGCTCGAAGTAGCTTTCCAGAATGACCACCGCAGAGGCCGAATCGACGCTGCCTTTATTTAGCGCCCGATAGCCGCCGTGTTCGAACAGGCCCGCCCGGGCCTCAACCGTACTCAGACGTTCATCGTGGAGAAGGATCGCGACGCCAAAGCGGCCATGAATTTTATTGGCGAAATTACGTGCGCGCGCCGTCAGCGGTTGCTCGGTGCCGTCCATATTCAGCGGCAGGCCGACGATCACCGCCTCAGGCTGCCACTCCTTAAGCAGTTTTTCGATGATATTCCAGTCCGGTTTGCCGTCCTGCGCCTTCAGCGCCGGCAGTGGCCGGGCGGTGGCGGTGATGCGTTGCCCCACCGCCACACCGATGCTTTTCGTCCCGAAATCAAAGCCGAGAAAGGTTCCGCTCATCATGCATGCCCCGCGACGCCTGGCATCGTCACGATGTCGATGCCAATCAGTTTAGCCGCCTCGCGCCAGCGATCGGCGATGGGCGTACGGAAAAGAATATTCTGGTCCGCCGGGGCGGTGAGCCAGGCATTATCTAAAATCTCCTGCTCCAGCTGCCCTTTCTCCCACGAGGAGTAGCCCAGCGCAACCAGCACGTTGCCCGGCTGCCGGTCGGTGCCTAAGGTTTCGAGGACATCCCGCGAGGTGGTGATCACCGTGTTATCCGAGATACGGATGCTTGAGGAAAAGTCAGAGGGCGGGGTATGTAAAATAAAGCCGCGGTCTTCCGCCAGCGGGCCGCCCAGCATCACCGGTTTATCCAGGCGGATCTCCGGATTACGCGGCTCCGGGACAATTTTGAGCTTCTCAAGGATCCCTTCCACCTGCAGATTTTCCAGCGGCTTATTGATAATAATGCCCATGGCACCCTCGTCGTTATACTCGCAGATATAGACCACGGAGCGGCGGAAAATGGGGTCCTGAAGCGCAGGCATGGCAATCAGAAAGTGATGCTGTAAATTCATTGTCAGAGGTTCTGTTCCTGGTTCAAAAAGCAACACCCAGTATGCGGGCAAAGTAGAATGGTGTCGATGCACTTTATCTGGCAGGCGCCTGAGCGGCGCCTGGCTGGAAGGGTTTCACCAGCGCGGCGATCCGCGCTCGCTGTGCCCTGAGCGGACGTTCGTCCGCGTAGTGCTTATCGGGCGAGACGTCTTTCGATAGCGTCCATCAGCATGCCGGTGATCGAAATATCCGGGAAGGCGGCTTCGATCTCACGTACGCAGGTGGGGCTGGTGACGTTAATCTCCGTCAGACGGTCGCCGATGATATCCAGGCCGACGAAGATAAGACCTTTGGCCTTCAGCGTCGGGCCGACGCGGCGGGCGATGTCCCAGTCGCTTTCGGTTAGCGGGCGAGCTTCGCCGCGGCCGCCGGCGGCCAGATTGCCGCGGGTCTCGCCGCCCTGCGGAATGCGCGCCAGGCAGTAAGGCACCGGCTCGCCATCCACCACCAGCACGCGCTTGTCGCCATCTTTAATGGCTGGCAGATAGTTCTGCGCCATGCAGTAGCGGCTGCCCAGCTCGGTCAGCGTCTCGGCGATCACCCCAAGGTTCGGATCGCCGGCTTTGACGCGGAAAATAGAGGCGCCGCCCATGCCGTCGAGCGGCTTCATGATGATATCGCCGTGCTTTTCCCAGAAGGCTTTCAGCTGGGCTTTATTGCGGGTGACCAGCGTTTCCGGGGTCAGCTCGGAGAACCAGGCGGTGAACAGCTTCTCGTTACAGTCGCGCAGGCTCTGCGGCTTGTTGACGATAAGCGTGCCTTTCTCTTCCGCTCGCTCCAGAATATAGGTCGCATAAATAAATTCGGTATCAAACGGCGGATCCTTACGCATCAGAATGACGTCAAGATCCGCCAGCGGCAGGTCCTGTTCGCCGGTGAAGTCATACCATTTGTCGTAGTTCTGTTCGACGCTCAGCGTGCGCGTCCGGGCGCGGGCTTCGCCGTTGATCAAATAGAGGTCGTTCATCTCCATATAATGGAGTTCATAGCCGCGACGCTGCGCCTCCAGCAACATAGCGAAGCTGGTGTCTTTCTTGATGTTGATGGTTGCGATGGGATCCATCACGATGCCGAGCTTGATCATGGTTCTTCTCCGTTAACGCCTCAACCTAAGTCGCCAAAACGCACCTGCAGGGCGGTGATGGCGGTGAGCGCAGTAGTCTCTGTACGCAGAACGCGCGGTCCCAACAGGATATCAGTAAACTGGTATTTCGCGGTCATCGCTATCTCTTCAGCCGACAGCCCGCCTTCCGGGCCAATCAGCAGACGGACGCGTTCAACCGGCAGCGGCAGCGTGTTAATGCTGGCGCTGGCGCGCGGGTGCAGGTTGAGCTTCAGCCCGCTGTCCTGCTCGGCGCACCACTCCTCCAGCTGCATCGCCGGACGAATTTCCGGTACCACATTACGACCGCTCTGTTCGCAGGCGGCAATAGCGATTTTCTGCCACTGCTGGATCTTTTTCTGCAAACGTTCGGCGTCCAGTTTAACGCCGCAGCGCTCGGAAAACAGTGGCGTTATGAGGCTTACCCCGAGTTCGATCGATTTCTGGATGGTGAATTCCATTTTTTCGCCGCGGGACATCACCTGGCCTAAATGGATATGCAGCGGCGATTCCCGATCGTCGGGTTCGCCACTGAGGACTTCAACTGCGACGTTTTTCTTACCGGCCTCGGTGATGACGGCGTCAAACACCTGGTTACTGCCGTCGAAGAGCTGAAGGTGCTGACCAGCGGTCATGCGCAGGACGCGGCCGACGTGGTTGGCCGCGTCATCGCTCAACGCGATCAGGCTGCCGACAATGAGGCGTTCTGGATGATGGATGCGAGGAATGCGCATGCTTGATATTCCGTTCTTTGCGCAGATGCCAGCTTCCCGCCATTGGGCGGGAAGCACAGGGCTGCAAATTAACAATTGCCGCTAGTGTAGGTTAGCTCTTTTGCGCCTGGCAAGCCTGCAGGACATACGGATTATGGTTGCCCTGTACTTTCGCGATGCGTTCATCGCGTTCACACTCCCAGGCGGTGACCGGGTACTGTTTATTCCAGGCGGTAAACAGCTGAGTTTGCTGGCGGGAAAGATTCAGCTGGTAGCGGTCGCGCATATAGAAGTAGGTGCGGGCGATGGCGCCGCGTGCGCGGGCAGGGGGCTCGGCGATTTTATCTTTAAAATCGACCTTCATGGTGCACTGGCCGTACTGGCCTTCACCGCCGTTCCACTGGCTGTACATAAAGTTGCCGCGATCG
The DNA here is from genome assembly GCF_046603115.1 of Klebsiella sp. 1SOBk5mer. Taxonomy (NCBI): domain Bacteria; kingdom Pseudomonadati; phylum Pseudomonadota; class Gammaproteobacteria; order Enterobacterales; family Enterobacteriaceae; genus Klebsiella; species Klebsiella sp. 1SOBk5mer. The sequence goes on from NZ_JBKIUU010000002.1 coordinate 306,728, forward strand.
CCATTCACTTCTCCCACCGCCGGCTGCAGATTGTGCATGTCGCTTTCCATCTTGCGGTACTCCGGATCTTTGGCGCAGTTTTTACGTCCACCCTCCTGCCAGCACTGGCGCTGATGGCCGAACTGCCACGCCGGCACCACGTGTTCCCACTCAACCCGGCTGGCGCGGTTCTCATTTTTACGCACTTTATAGCCGCAAGATTCCAGATCGATAACGCCTTTTTTACCCTGCCAGTCAATTTTACAGCCGCAGTAAAAGTCGCCGGGAACGTCGGCGTTTACTTTGACGCCTGCGGCCTTGGCCTGGGAAAAGCTGGTAATTTCGGCGGCCGCAAGCGGGCCACTCACTGCCGTGCACAATACTGCAACGGCTAAAACATGCATACGGGACATCGTTCACTCCGTGTCAAAACGAGCCCGCAACGTAGCGAATGAGGGTGCCGGATGCAATCAGTCAGATCAGAAAGTTTCTAATTAATTCCAATGGTTATTTTTCAGCCACCAGCAGATCGCCGCAGCGCACGCAGCGGTAAGTGGCTTCGCCGCGCACCACCCGGTTATGGCGACGAACGGTGAGCTGATGCTGCTGGCAGCGGCAGCGGTAGGGGAAGGTATTCTGGCGGACCGAATCAAGTTCAAAACGGTGGGTGCGACGCGCGGGAACGCCCAGGACGCTCTCCATCATCCATTTCCACTCTTTGCCGTGCGGGGCTACCCGGCCAAAGTGTTGCCACACCAGCAGGTGCGCCAGCTCATGGGGCACCACTTCATCGATAAACTCCTGCTGATTCTCCAGCAGCAGCACCGGGTTTAAACGAATTTCGTTTTTCTCCAGCCAGGCGGTGCCGGCGGAGGTACCGCGCTGCTGGTAGACCAGCGTCGGCTCCGCGTAGCGGCGTTCCAGCTTGAGGTTCGCTTTGGCGAGATGCTCCCGCAGGCTGCGCATCACGGCCTGCTGAATAGCGATGGGAATACGGGGTGTTTTCATAGCGCCAGAGGATAGTGCGGCGGAGGGGGGAGAGCAAGAGGAAGCTTCCTCCCGTGAGGGGAGGAAGCTCAGGCGGGTTAATCGCGGGCGCCGATCTCGCGCAGCGGACGACCCTGCATCAGGTTGCGTTCGATATGTTCCAGCGAGACGTTTTTGGTTTCCGGGATCAGCCACAGCGTCAGCAGGATAAACAGCACGTTCAGACCGCCGTACACCCAGAAGGTGTTGGCGCTGCCCAGCGAATTGAGCATGGTCAGGAAGGTGGCCCCGACAATCATGTTGGCAATCCAGTTGGTCGCCGTGGAGCAGGTGATACCGAAGTCGCGGCCTTTCAGCGGCTGGATTTCGGAACACAGTACCCAAATCAGCGGGCCGGCGCTCATGGCGAAACCGACGATAAACATCAGCAGCATCAGGACGGCGATGTACTGGGCGGTTGAGGAGTGAATGCCGATGTGCATCATGCTGCCCAGCACGCCCATCCCCGCGGCCATGACGATAAAGCCAAGGATCAGCGTCGGTTTACGGCCCCAGCGGTCGACCAGACCGATGGCGATAAAGGTAGCCAGCACGTTAGTCAGGCCGACGATCACCGTCCCCCACATCTGCTCGGTGGTGTTGGCATAGCCCGCCAGCTCAAAGATCTTCGGCGCGTAGTACATGATGACGTTCATCCCGGTGAACTGCTGCATCACCTGCAGCAGAATGCCGAGGAACACCGCGCGGCGGAAGTTGCTGTTGTCTTTAAACAGCGACCAGCCGGACTGTTTTACCTTCAGGCTTTCGCGGATCTCGTCGAGCTCGCGTTTCGCTTCGGCGCTGGTATCGCGCAGGCGCAGCAGCACGCGCTCGGCATCGACAAAGCGACGTTTAGCGGCGAACCAGCGCGGGCTGTCCGGCAGGAAGATAACGCCGATCAGCAGCAATACCGCCGGAATAATGATTACGCCGAGCATCCAGCGCCATGCGCCGCTGTAGCTGAAAGCGGTGTCGGAGAGGTAGGCGCCAAGAATACCGATGGTGATCATCAGCTGGTACATGGAAATCATACTGCCGCGAATTTTCTCCGGAGCGATTTCCGACAGATACAGCGGTGCGGTGTAGGAGGCGACGCCCACCGCCAGGCCCAGCAGCACGCGGGAAACCAGCAGGATCTCGACGTTTGGCGCGGCGGCGGAGAACAGAGAGCCGGCGACGAAGAGGATGGCGCCGATCATCAGGCTCTTTTTACGGCCCAGTTTGAAGGAGAGCCAGCCGCTGCCGACCGCACCGACGGCGGCGCCGAACATCATGGAGCTGACCACCCACTCCTGAGTGTGAGCGGAAATCTGGAACTCATTGGCAATAAAGGGTAAGGCACCCGCAATAACACCGATATCAAGGCCGAACAGCAGGCCAGCCAGCGCGGCGAGGAAACAGACGAAGAACGTCATGGTCTTGTTTGAACGCCCTTGTTTTTTGTTGTCAGGCATAACGCCCTCCAGTTGAGTTATTGATTCTGTCGATGGTTAGCGTAGGACACTCGTCGGTAAAAAAACGTGATTATAGTCACGGCTGTGTAATCGTTTCCACAAAGGTAAAGATACGTAATTCATTAAATTCTTTTTAAATCAGCAATATAAATAAGGATAGACGACAATTTTAAAAACGGTAATCAGAGTTAACCGAAACAATATGTAACATTGTGAAAAATGCACGCATGAGAAGGCGCTTGCAGGCAGCAATCGACCATTGTCATGATGTAATCGCTTTCATTGCATCGCCGCGGTTCGCTGAAGCAGGGCATGGGAGGGTGGGTAACGGACATAAAAAGGCCAGCGCGAGGCTGGCCTTGAAGAGTGGAAGCGGGGAGATTATTTCAGACCAGCCGCTTCGCGCAGCAGGGCCGCTTTGTCGGTTTTTTCCCATGGGAAATGTTCGCGACCAAAGTGACCGTAGGCAGCGGTTTCTTTGTAGATCGGGTGCAGCAGATCCAGCATCTGAATCAGGCCGTACGGACGCAGGTCGAAGAACTCGCGCACCAGCAGGGTCAGCTGTTCAGAAGGCACTTTTTCTGTACCAAAGGTTTCCACCATGATGGAAGTCGGCTCTGCAACGCCGATGGCGTAGGAAACCTGAATTTCGCAACGGTCAGCCAGGCCTGCGGCAACGATGTTTTTCGCCACATAGCGCGCCGCATAGGCTGCGGAACGGTCAACTTTAGACGGATCCTTACCGGAGAAGGCGCCGCCGCCGTGACGAGCCATGCCGCCGTAGGTATCGACGATGATCTTACGACCGGTCAGACCGCAGTCGCCCATCGGGCCGCCGATAACGAAACGGCCGGTTGGGTTGATGAAGAATTTAGTGGACGCGCTCAGCCATTCGGTTGGCAGAATCGGTTTGATGATCTCTTCCATCACCGCTTCCTGCAGCGATTTCTGGTCGATATCTTCCGCGTGCTGCGTGGACAGCACCACCGCGTCGATGCCGACGATTTTGCCGTCGTCATACTGGAAGGTCACCTGGCTTTTCGCATCCGGACGCAGCCACGGCAGGGTGCCGTTTTTACGTACTTCAGCCTGGCGCTGCACCAGACGGTGAGCGTAGGTCACCGGCGCCGGCATCAGCACGTCGGTTTCGTTGGTGGCGTAGCCAAACATCAGCCCCTGGTCGCCTGCGCCCTGTTCCAGCGGATCGGCACGGTCAACGCCCTGGTTGATGTCCGGAGACTGTTTACCAATGGCGCTCAGTACGGCACAGGAGTTGGCGTCAAAGCCCATATCGGAATGCACGTAGCCAATTTCGCGGACGGTGTTGCGGGTGATCTCTTCGATGTCAACCCATGCGCTGGTGGTGATTTCGCCGCCTACCAGCACCATGCCAGTTTTGACATAGGTTTCACATGCGACACGCGCTTTCGGATCCTGCTCGAGGATCGCATCCAGCACGGCATCAGAGATTTGGTCAGCAATTTTGTCAGGATGCCCTTCTGATACGGACTCAGACGTAAAAAGGTGTTTTGCCATATTTTATTTCACCTGTGGACGATTCGGATAGCTCATACTGTTGTGTAATGTGGCTTTGGTGGATAATCAGCGCAAAGCCGCGCAGGTAGCGACACGAGCAGTCTGAGTGTTAATCAGTATAGACGGATTAACTTCTGGACGGCTATTTTAGGTCAAATCTTAAGCCCATTTCCAGCCTTTTTTGATGGCGGTCGCATTTATCGGAAAACTCGCCTGGCAAATTTTCCTGACAACCGCGCAAACCTGCACATTTTTATTTTGCTTTTTACCCCGCTTCTCGGTATAAAACGCCGCGCGCGGCTCATTAAAAAAGCGCACGGGGATCTCCCCGTGGTGCCACTTCCAGCCGGGTTAAGCAGTCTGTATTTACAGAATCTCGCAACGGCATAGCGCCTGTTGCCCGGTATGTATAGCTTTGGCTTGTCGCCGACCCTGACCCAGGGCGGTGTGGAGGTGATACCAGATAATGAACCAACGTTTTTCGCTTGATTCGTCGCGTCGTTCTGTCGCGCGTCAGCACTCCGCAACCTGCATCTCTCTCATGCAAACCAGCCGATGTTCACCCCATCTCGGCGCTTCTCAGGATTCCAGGGCCGGTCGGTCGTCAGAAAACTGAACAAGGGCGCTCTTGCCTGGCAAGAGTTTTCTCGTGGTTTCTCCGGACTGTCATACTCTGTTCGGCTACGTGTTTTACGATGATATGAATAAGAAACCGGTCGCGCAGTCGCAAAACCAGCAGATAGTGCTGGGCTTTAGGACTGTTCATGGGTTGTTATCGCATCTTTGGACTGCGATAGTAGTTAACTGTCTTACACTTATTATTAAAAATTGAGGTTCGCTATGTCTGACGACATGTCTATGGTTTCGCCTTCGTCAGCAGGCGAACACGGTGTACTACGTTCCATGCAGGAGGTAGCGATGAGCTCCCAGGAAGCCAGCAAGATGCTGCGTACTTATAATATTGCCTGGTGGGGCAATAACTATTATGACGTCAACGAACTGGGCCACATCAGCGTTTGCCCGGATCCGGACGTCCCGGAAGCGCGCGTTGACCTCGCTGAATTAGTCAAAGCGCGCGAAGCGCAAGGGCAACGCTTGCCGGCGCTGTTCTGCTTCCCGCAGATCCTGCAGCACCGCCTGCGCTCAATCAACGCCGCATTCAAGCGCGCGCGCGAATCCTACGGCTATAACGGCGATTACTTCCTGGTCTACCCGATCAAGGTGAACCAGCATCGTCGCGTCATCGAATCGTTGATCCATTCCGGCGAGCCGCTGGGTCTGGAAGCCGGTTCGAAAGCGGAACTGATGGCCGTGCTGGCGCACGCCGGGATGACCCGCAGCGTCATCGTCTGTAACGGCTATAAAGACCGCGAATACATCCGCCTGGCGCTGGTGGGCGAGAAGATGGGCCACAAGGTCTATCTGGTCATCGAGAAGATGTCGGAGATCGCCATCGTGCTGGAAGAGGCCGAGCGCCTGAACGTGGTGCCGCGCCTTGGCGTGCGTGCGCGTCTGGCCTCGCAGGGGTCCGGTAAATGGCAGTCTTCCGGCGGCGAGAAGTCCAAGTTCGGCCTCGCGGCGACCCAGGTTCTGCAGCTGGTGGAGATCCTGCGTGCCGCAGGACACCTCGACAGCCTGCAGCTGCTGCACTTCCACCTCGGCTCGCAAATGGCTAACATTCGCGATATCGCCACCGGCGTGCGTGAATCGGCGCGTTTCTACGTCGAGTTGCATAAGCTGGGCGTCAATATCCAGTGCTTCGACGTCGGCGGCGGCTTGGGCGTGGATTACGAAGGCACCCGCTCGCAGTCTGACTGCTCGGTGAACTACGGCCTGAACGAATACGCTAACAATATCATTTGGGCCATCGGCGACGCCTGCGAAGAGAACGGCCTGCCGCACCCGACGGTGATCACCGAGTCCGGCCGCGCGGTGACCGCGCACCACACCGTGCTGGTTTCCAACATCATCGGCGTGGAGCGCAACGAATACACCGAGGCGACCCCGCCGGCGGAAGACGCCGCGCGCCCGCTGCAGAGCATGTGGGAAACCTGGCTGGAGATGCACGAAACCGGCAATCGCCGCTCGCTGCGCGAATGGCTGCACGACAGCCAGATGGACCTGCACGATATCCATATCGGCTACTCCTCCGGCACTTTCAACCTGCAGGAGCGCGCCTGGGCAGAACAGCTGTATCTGAACATGTGTCATGAAGTGCAGAAGCAACTCGACCCGAGCAACCGCGCCCATCGCCCGATTATTGATGAGCTGCAGGAGCGCATGGCGGATAAAATCTACGTCAACTTCTCGCTGTTCCAGTCGATGCCGGATGCGTGGGGGATCGATCAGCTGTTCCCGGTGATGCCGCTGGAAGGGCTGAACAAGTCGCCGGAGCGCCGCGCGGTGCTGCTGGACATCACCTGCGACTCGGATGGCGCCATCGATCACTACGTGGACGGCGACGGGATCGCCACCACTATGCCGATGCCGGAATATGACCCGGAGAACCCGCCGATGCTGGGCTTCTTTATGGTCGGCGCCTATCAGGAAATCCTTGGCAACATGCACAACCTGTTCGGCGATACCGAGGCGGTAGACGTGTTCGTCTTCCCTGACGGCAGCGTTGAGGTTGAGCTGTCCGACGAGGGCGATACCGTGGCGGATATGCTGCAGTACGTGCAGCTGGATCCCAACACGCTGCTGACCCAGTTCCGCGATCAGGTGAAAAACACCGGCCTGGACGACGCGCTGCAGCAGCAGTTCCTCGAAGAGTTCGAGGCGGGTCTGTACGGGTACACTTATCTGGAAGACGAGTAACCGCTGATGCCCGGTGGCGTTGCGCTTACCGGGCCTGCGTATGGCGGCCGCCTAAGGCGAAGCCGTCATCCGGCAGAAGGCGATACTCACTTGAACCCGTATGCATTACCGGCGATAATTCACGCCAATAAGCGATTTATCTATCAAACCCTTCCTCGTCGGGCCTAACGACGCGGAGGGGTTTTTTTATACTTATTTTTTACGTTCCACGACTGTGAAAAGAGGTCATATCCATGAGCACTTTAGGTCATCAATACGATAACTCCCTGGTATCCAATGCCTTTGGCTTCCTGCGTCTACCGATGAATTTCATGCCCTACGACAGCGATGCTGACTGGGTGATCACCGGCGTCCCGTTCGATATGGCGACCTCCGGGCGCGCGGGCGGCCGTCATGGCCCGGCGGCGATCCGTCAGGTTTCCACCAATCTCGCCTGGGAGCACAACCGTTTTCCGTGGAACTTCGACATGCGCGAACGCCTGAACGTGGTTGACTGCGGGGATCTGGTGTACGCCTTCGGCGACGCGCGCGAAATGAGCGAGAAGCTGCAGGCCCACGCCGAGAAGCTGCTGGCGGCCGGCAAGCGCATGCTCTCCTTTGGCGGCGACCACTTCGTTACGCTGCCGCTGCTGCGCGCCCACGCCAAGCACTTCGGTAAAATGGCGCTGGTGCACTTCGATGCCCACACCGACACTTACGCCAACGGCTGCGAGTTCGACCACGGCACCATGTTCTACACCGCGCCGAACGAAGGGCTCATCGATCCGAACCACTCCGTACAGATCGGTATTCGCACCGAATTCGATAAAGATAACGGTTTCACCGTGCTTGATGCGGGCCAGGTTAACGACCGCAGCGTCGATGACGTGATTGCCCAGGTGAAGCAGATCGTTGGCGATATGCCGGTGTACCTGACCTTTGATATCGACTGCCTGGATCCAGCGTTTGCGCCAGGAACCGGTACCCCGGTTATCGGTGGGCTCACCTCTGACCGCGCGATCAAGCTGGTGCGCGGTCTGAAGGATCTGAACATCGTCGGGATGGACGTGGTGGAGGTCGCCCCGGCCTACGATCAGTCCGAAATCACCGCCCTGGCGGCGGCGACCCTCGCGCTGGAGATGCTGTACATCCAGGCGGCGAAGAAGGGCGAATAACCCGAGGTCACCCCAACCCTCTCCCTTCCGGGGAGAGGGTACCGCACGGCACAGGGGGTTAATCAAGGCGCCGGACGGTTGCTCCTGCGGGCCGGGAGAGGGCCGACCCGCAGGAGAGGGTTCATCACGTGCTTAAAACACGTTAAATGGATATTCGACGTAGAACCGCACTTCATTACCGCTGACGTTATAGTCGCTGGCGTTGCTGGAAACCCGCAGTACCGAATAGCGAAGCCTGAATTTCAAATCTTTCGCCGCCCCGTTTTGCACCTGGTATTGAACCTGGTTGAACCATTCATGTTCTTTGCCGTTGCTGGTCTCTGACGTTTTAATGTTATCCCCGCGCACGTAGGCGGTGGTCCAGGTCAGCCCCGGTAGCCCCAGCCCGGCAAAATCCAGTCCATACGATGCCTGCCAGGAGCGTTCATCTTCCCCGTTAAAATCAGACCAGTAGGAGTTGGCCAGCCAGATGGTGTTCCCGCCATCGCCGACGCCGCCCTGGTTCTGGTAGCCGCCGTAGTGGTAGCCGGTGCTGCCGCTGCTTTGCTGGTAAGCGACCTTAAAGGTATGGATATCCCAGATGTAGCTGGCGGCCAGGCTCCAGATACTGTTGCTGCGTCCGGTGTCATTGGCATCGGCATATTGCTGATCCAGGCGTGAGTGATAGCCGTTGAAGTCGAGAACCAGTTGTTGGTTGGCGGCGAACGGCTGCTGATAGTTCAGGCCGAGATACTGTTTGTTCAGCACATCTTCGACATGCGACGCGTACAGCGCGCCGCTGAGCTGGTCGTTGAACCGGTAGCTGGCGCCGCCGAAGGACAGGCTTTTCAGACCGCTGTTATGGCTGTCGTCGCTTTTACGCTGCTGATCGGTCAGGTAGCCGGCGTTAATTTCCAGACCGTCGATTTCGCGTGAGGTCAGCATGGTGCCGGTATAGCTCTCGTAGAGCAGGCGCGAGTCGTCGGCGTAGACAATAGGCAACATCGGGCGCTGACTGCCGTAGCTGAGCACGGTATTCGAAAAGCGCATTTTGCCGGTGGCGCCGAATTTCGCGAGGTCGGATTTTGCCCGGCCGTCGTCATCCTGGGCGAAAAAGTCGATCCCGCCCGCGCCGCTGCGGCCGCGGCCGCCGTCGAGGCGCACGGCGTACTGGGCGATGCCGTCCACGCCGAAGCCGACCGGTCCCTCGGTAAAGCCGGATTCGAAGGTGGCGATAATTCCCTGGCCCCATTCGGCTTTATCCGGCAGCCCATCGCGATAATCGCGTTTGATATACGCGTTACGTAAAAAGAGATCCAGATGGCTGTCTTCAATAAAGCCCTGGCTGGTAGATTGTTGGCTGGCGAAAGCCGGCGCGGCGGCAATAATGCCAAGAGCGATGAATGATAATTCTTTTTTCACTGAGGGCACTTCTCTGTCTGTCGATATATTCAAGGGAATCACTGCAATCGCGATATTCTCCTGAAATAATGTCAAAAGCAATCATTGTGTGAGCAATGGTATCGGCAGGAAACAAGCGGTGTGGCGCATGCTGGCCAGGTTTGGCGAAGAGGGGTGGACTATTTAATATTTGGTCTAACCCGGTTCTGAAAGGCGGATTGTGTACGCCGTTTTTCATTTGCCAAATAATATTTTGCTGAGTGACAGCATATAAAATAATTGGCTGCGACGAGGTGAAATAATAATTAACGGTTTGTGCGCTTAAGTTATCAATTGATGCGGCTAAATATTTTTACTGGCAGATATAAAAGGGAGGCAGTCATGCCTCCCGCTGGCGATTATTTAATCCCGTCGGCCTTCATGCGATCGCGAATATGCTGGGCGCGCGCTTCTGAGGCCGGGTGATCGTCAAACATCGAGCTCTGACGGCCGGCTTCCAGCTTGGCCAGTTTCTCGAAGCTGGTGGCCAGTCCCGACGGATTGATGCCGCGCTTACGCAGCAGGTCGTAAGAGTAGTCATCCGCTTCCGATTCCTGGCGCTGGGAGAACTGCGAGTTCACCAGTTTTTCACCCAGATCGCCGAGCTGCGACTGGGACAAGCTGCCGACGATGCCGCCGGCGGAGGCCGCTGCCGCGCGCACGGCGTTGGTGCCCAGGGCGACTTGCATGCCTTTCTTCACATGGCCCAGCGCGACGTGGCCCATTTCATGGCCGATCACCGCCTCGACTTCATTATCGTTCATCAGATCCATCAGCCCGCTGTAAACGCGGATGCAGCCGTTAGCCATGGCGAAGGCGTTGACATCCTTGGTCTCATAGACCTTGTAGTTCACGGGCTGACCATTGATGTTATCGCCCAGCGCGGCCGCGATTTTGTTCAGCCGCTGGCTGTATTCACTGCTGGCTGGGGCGATTTTCGCTTTGGCGTCCATCTCTTTACAGGCCTGGTCGCTTAAGGTTTTCACCTGCGCGTCGCTGAGGGAGTATGCCTGGAAGGCTTCGGCCCCTGAGCTGAGCAGACCGTTGGAGTCCATGTTCTGACATCCGGTGAGCGTTGCTGCGATCCCAAGAGCAAGTACGGTTGAGCGAATTTTCATTTTTTATCTTCCACAATCTTATGGTTGTTTATCCGACAATACGGCGACGGCAGGGAACCGTATTCTGCGTAAATTATAAAGAGTATCGCAGGATGCGGGCGAGCGGATTCCGGCGTAGCACAACCTGTTCCAGAGATTTCTTAAAGGGCAAAAGGATGCTCCATGTACATGACTTGTCGCTTGGGTTACATTGTTCACACTTTTTTCCGGCGTAGCCCAAAACGCGCTCTCGTCAAGTCGTTAAGGGCATGGCCTTCAACAGTCCGAACTGGAGTCAAAATGTCCTCACGTAAAGAGCTTGCTAACGCTATTCGTGCGCTGAGCATGGACGCTGTACAGAAAGCCAAATCCGGCCACCCGGGTGCCCCGATGGGTATGGCTGACATTGCCGAAGTGCTGTGGCGTGATTTCCTGAACCATAACCCGAACAATCCGGCCTGGGCTGACCGTGACCGTTTTGTACTGTCCAATGGCCATGGTTCGATGCTGATTTACAGCCTGCTGCACCTCACTGGCTACGATCTGCCGATTGAAGAGCTGAAAAACTTCCGCCAGCTGCACTCCAAAACGCCGGGCCACCCGGAAGTCGGCTACACCGCGGGCGTGGAAACCACCACCGGTCCGCTGGGCCAGGGTATCGCTAACGCGGTCGGGATGGCTATCGCCGAGAAAACCCTGGCGGCGCAGTTCAACCGTCCGGGCCACGACATCGTCGACCACTACACCTACGCCTTCATGGGCGACGGCTGCATGATGGAAGGCATTTCTCACGAAGTGTGCTCCCTGGCCGGTACCCTGAAGCTGGGCAAACTGGTGGCCTTCTATGATGACAACGGCATCTCCATCGACGGCCACGTTGAAGGCTGGTTCACCGACGATACCGCCAAACGCTTTGAAGCCTACGGCTGGCACGTGGTGCGCGGCGTTGACGGTCACGACGCTGACGCCATCAAACGCGCAGTAGAAGAAGCGCGCGCGGTCACCGACAAACCGTCCCTGCTGATGTGCAAAACCATCATCGGCTTCGGTTCGCCGAACAAAGCCGGTACCCACGACTCCCACGGCGCGCCGCTGGGCGACGCCGAAATCGCCCTGACCCGCGAAGCGCTGGGCTGGAACCACGCGCCGTTTGACATCCCGTCTGACATCTATGCGCAGTGGGATGCCAAAGAAGCCGGTCAGGCGAAAGAAGCGGCATGGAATGAGAAGTTCGCTGCCTACGCCAAAGCCTTCCCGCAGGAAGCAGCCGAATTCACCCGTCGTATGAAAGGCGAGATGCCGTCTGACTTCGACGCGAAAGCCAACGAGTTCATCGCGAAGCTGCAGGCCAACCCGGCGAAAATCGCCAGCCGTAAAGCCTCTCAGAACGCCATCGAAGCTTTCGGTCCGCTGCTGCCGGAATTCCTCGGCGGTTCCGCTGACCTGGCGCCGTCCAACCTGACCCTGTGGTCTGGTTCTAAGCCGATCAACGAAGACACCGCGGGTAACTACATTCACTACGGCGTGCGTGAGTTCGGTATGACCGCTATCGCCAATGGTATCGCGCTGCACGGCGGCTTCCTGCCGTACACCTCCACCTTCCTGATGTTCGTGGAATACGCGCGTAATGCGGTACGTATGGCCGCGCTGATGAAACAGCGTCAGGTGATGGTCTACACCCACGACTCCATCGGTCTGGGCGAAGATGGCCCGACTCACCAGCCGGTAGAGCAGGTGGCTTCTCTGCGCGTAACGCCGAACATGTCCACCTGGCGTCCGTGTGACCAGGTTGAATCCGCGATTGCATGGAAATATGGCGTCGAGCGTCAGGACGGCCCGACAGCGCTGATCCTCTCCCGCCAGAACCTGGCGCAGCAGGAGCGTACCGAAGAGCAGCTGGCGAACGTGGCCCGCGGCGGTTACGTGCTGAAAGATTGCGCCGGCCAGCCGGAGCTGATCTTCATCGCCACCGGTTCCGAAGTGGAGCTGGCGGTGGCCGCGTGGGACAAACTGACCGCCGAAGGCGTGAAGGCGCGCGTGGTCTCCATGCCGTCCACCGACGCGTTCGACAAGCAGGATGCGGCCTACCGTGAATCCGTACTGCCGAAAGCCGTGACCGCGCGCGTTGCCGTGGAAGCGGGTATTGCTGATTACTGGTTCAAATACGTTGGCCTGAACGGGGCGATCGTTGGCATGACCACCTTCGGTGAGTCTGCGCCAGCTGAGCAGCTGTTCGAAGAGTTCGGCTTCACCGTCGACAACGTGGTCGCTAAAGCGAAAGCGCTGCTGTAATTGCGGTTACGGTGCGGGCTGATGCCCTCACCCCAACCCTCTCCCACAGGAGAGGGGGCAAACGCCAAAAAACGGTAACCCCTGGGTTACCGTTTTGCTTTTACCTCGCCACCCGGCTTTTTTGTATCTGCTATTCCTGAACCATGTAATACGGTTGTAAATTATTCCAGCGAAAATGTGATGTGAGTCATATAGCTGGTTTATTGCGCTGGACAAACATTCCTTTTATTCCTCGTTTGGCTTATTCTAGCTGAAGCGTTTCAGTCGTTTAAATGTTCGACAATTAATCAATCAGTCGCAGTTTGCAGCTGGTAAGGTTTCCCTCAGAGCGTAGCTGGATTACTCTGTCAGCCACCTCATAACAGGGACAGCCTTGCAGGAGATCTATGACCATTCGCATCGCGATTAATGGCTTCGGTCGTATTGGACGCAACGTGGTTCGTGCGCTATATGAATCCGGGCGCCGTGCGGAAGTCACCGTGGTGGCTATCAATGAGCTGGCGGATGCTGCGGGCATCGCGCATTTGTTGAAATATGACACCAGCCATGGCCGTTTCGCCTGGGATGTTCGTCAGGAGCGCGAGCAGCTGTTTGTTGGCGATGATGCCATCCGTCTGCTGCACGAGCCGACCATTGCGGCGCTGCCCTGGCGCGAGCTGGCGGTAGACGTGGTGCTCGACTGCACCGGCGTTTACGGGAGCCGTGAACACGGTGAGGCGCACCTGCAGTCTGGGGCGAAGAAAGTGCTCTTCTCGCATCCCGGCGGCAACGACCTCGACGCGACGGTGGTGTACGGCGTCAATCAGGATGAACTCCGCGCCGAGCATCGCATTGTCTCCAACGCCTCCTGCACCACCAACTGCATTATTCCGATCATTAAACTGTTAGATGATGCCTATGGCATCGAGTCCGGCACCGTCACCACCATTCACTCGGCGATGCATGACCAGCAGGTGATTGACGCCTACCATCCGGATCTCCGGCGTACCCGCGCGGCCAGCCAGTCGATCATTCCGGTGGATACCAAACTGGCGGCAGGGATCACCCGTATTTTCCCGCAGTTTAATGACCGTTTTGAAGCGATTGCCGTGCGGGTGCCGACGATAAACGTGACGGCAATTGACCTGAGCGTGACGGTCAAAAAACCGGTAAAAGCATGTGAAGTCAACCAGTTGCTGCAAAAAGCAGCACAAGGTGCATTTCATGGTATAGTTGACTATACGGAATTACCGTTGGTCTCAACAGATTTTAACCACGATCCGCACAGCGCCATCGTCGATGGCACGCAAACCCGGGTCAGTGGCGCGCATCTGATCAAAACGCTGGTCTGGTGCGATAACGAATGGGGCTTTGCTAACCGAATGCTCGACACGACGTTAGCGATGGCGGCTATTGGTTTCAGGTTCGACGCGTAAACGTCGACAAAACTTTATGAATCAACGAGAGGATTCACCATGTCTGTAATTAAGATGACCGATCTGGATCTGGCTGGTAAACGCGTTTTTATCCGTGCGGATCTGAACGTACCAGTTAAAGACGGGAAAGTAACCAGCGACGCACGTATCCGTGCCTCTCTGCCGACCATTGAACTGGCGCTGAAGCAGGGCGCGAAAGTCATGGTTACTTCTCACCTGGGTCGTCCGACCGAAGGCGAGTACAACGAAGAATTCTCTCTGCTGCCGGTTGTTAATTACCTGAAAGACAAACTGTCCAGCCCGGTACGTCTGGTTAAAGACTACCTGGACGGCGTGGAAGTCGCTGCCGGCGAGCTGGTGGTGCTGGAAAACGTTCGCTTCAACAAAGGCGAGAAAAAAGACGACGAAGCGCTGTCCAAAAAATACGCCGCGCTGTGCGACGTGTTCGTAATGGACGCTTTCGGTACCGCGCACCGCGCGCAGGCTTCCACCCACGGTATCGGCAAATTTGCTGACGTGGCGTGCGCAGGCCCGCTGCTGGCCGCTGAACTGGACGCGCTGGGTAAAGCGCTGAAAGAGCCGGCTCGTCCGATGGTCGCTATCGTCGGTGGTTCTAAAGTATCCACCAAACTGACCGTGCTGGATTCCCTGTCTAAAATCGCTGACCAGCTGATCGTCGGCGGCGGTATCGCCAACACCTTCGTTGCCGCTCAGGGCCACAACGTCGGTAAATCCCTGTACGAAGCGGATCTGGTTGATGAAGCCAAGCGCCTGCTGAGCACCTGCGATATCCCGGTTCCGACTGACGTTCGCGTCGCGACCGAGTTTTCCGAAACCGCAACGGCGACTCTGAAATCTGTTAACGACATTAAAGATGACGAGCAGATTCTGGACCTCGGCGACGTTTCCGCACAGAAACTGGCTGACATCCTGAAAAACGCCAAAACCATCCTGTGGAACGGCCCGGTTGGCGTATTCGAATTCCCGAACTTCCGTAAAGGGACTGAAATCGTGGCTAACGCTATCGCGGACAGCGAAGGTTTCTCCATCGCCGGCGGCGGCGACACCCTGGCAGCGATCGACCTGTTCGGCATCGCTGACAAAATTTCCTACATCTCCACTGGCGGCGGCGCGTTCCTTGAATTCGTCGAAGGCAAAGTCCTGCCGGCAGTAGCGATGCTCGAAGAGCGCGCTAAGCAGTAATTCAGTTCAGGCGGGGAAACCCGCCTGTTTTTCAGCGCGCTTAAGGGCTCGCGAACCTTCTTCAACGGTCGAAGATACAGATACAGGACTAAGTAACATGTCTAAAATTTTTGATTTCGTAAAACCGGGCGTCATCACTGGCGACGACGTTCAGAAAGTGTTCCAGGTAGCGAAAGAAAACAACTTTGCACTGCCGGCGGTAAACTGCGTAGGTACTGACTCCATCAACGCCGTTCTGGAAGCTGCTGCGAAAGTTCGCTCTCCGGTTATCGTTCAGTTCTCTAACGGCGGCGCGGCGTTCATCGCAGGTAAAGGCGTGAAAACTGACGTTCCTCAGGGTGCTGCTATCCTCGGCGCTATCTCTGGCGCGCACCACGTGCACCAGATGGCTGAGCACTACGGCGTGCCGGTTATCCTGCACACTGACCACTGCGCGAAGAAACTGCTGCCGTGGATCGACGGCCTGCTGGACGCGGGTGAAAAACACTTCGCCGCTACCGGCAAACCGCTGTTCTCTTCTCACATGATCGACCTGTCTGAAGAGTCTCTGCACGAAAACATCGAAATCTGCTCTAAATACCTGGCGCGCATGGCCAAAATGGACATGACCCTGGAAATCGAACTGGGTTGCACCGGTGGCGAAGAAGACGGCGTGGACAACAGCCACATGGACGCTTCCGCCCTGTACACCCAGCCGGAAGACGTGGATTACGCGTACACCGAGCTGAGCAAAATCAGCCCGCGCTTCACCATCGCCGCTTCCTTCGGTAACGTACACGGCGTGTACAAACCGGGTAACGTCGTTCTGACCCCGACTATCCTGCGCGACTCTCAGGAATATGTTTCCAAGAAACACAACCTGCCGCACAACAGCCTGAACTTCGTCTTCCACGGCGGTTCCGGTTCTTCCGCTCAGGAAATCAAAGACTCCGTTAGCTACGGCGTAGTGAAAATGAACATCGATACCGACACCCAATGGGCAACCTGGGACGGTATCCTGCAGTACTACAAAACTAACGAAGCTTACCTGCAGGGCCAGCTGGGCAACCCGAAAGGCGAAGACCAGCCGAACAAGAAATACTACGATCCGCGCGTATGGCTGCGTGCTGCACAGACTTCCATGGTGACTCGTCTGGAGCAGGCATTTAAAGAGCTGAACGCGATCGACGTTCTGTAAGAAAAATCTGTTTCTTACCCTGAAGCCCGCAGCAATGCGGGCTTTTTTATTAGCTTAACAACAGGATAGCGCGGCAGAAAACTGTGATCCATTTGGCAAAACGTGCACTTATTGTTTACCCTATAACCTGACTGCCCTGTCGCAGGCTGAGTTATTTACTTCCCCCTGGGGGATTCATAAGGAATGTTAAATGGAAGATTTGAACGTTGTCGATAGCATCAACCACGCCGGGACGTGGCTGGCACGCAACCAGGAGCTGCTGCTGAGCTATGCCGTCAACATCGTCGCGGCTATCGCTATCCTGATCGTCGGGATGATCGTGGCGCGCGTCGTCTCTAACACCGTCAACCGCCTGATGCTGGCGCGTAAAATTGACGCCACCGTTGCCGATTTCCTCTCCGCGCTGGTGCGCTATGCGGTTATCGCCTTTACGCTGATTGCCGCCCTGGGCCGCGTGGGCGTGCAGACCGCCTCGGTCATTGCGGTGCTGGGCGCCGCGGGTTTAGCCGTCGGTCTGGCGCTGCAGGGGTCACTGTCTAACCTCGCGGCTGGCGTACTGCTGGTGATGTTCCGCCCGTTCCGCGCCGGTGAATATGTCGATCTCGGCGGCATTGCGGGTACCGTACAGAATGTGCAGATTTTCTCCACGACCCTGCGTACCGTCGATGGCAAAATCGTGGTGGTGCCGAACGGCAAAATTATCGCCGGCAACATCATTAACTTCTCCCGCGAACCGGCGCGCCGCAATGAGTTTATTATCGGCGTCTCTTACGATGCCGATATCGACAAGGTGAAGCAGCTCCTGACCTCGATTATCGAATCTGACGATCGTATTCTGCGCGATCGGGAAATGACGGTGCGCCTGAACGAACTCGGCGCCTCGTCGGTGAACTTCGTGGTGCGCGTGTGGAGCAAAAGCAGCGATCTGCAAAACGTCTACTGGGATATCCTCGAGCGCATCAAGCGTGAATTTGACGCAAATGGCATCAGCTTCCCTTATCCGCAGATGGATGTTCATGTGGTGCGCCTGCCGGAAAAAGCCGAGTAAACCACTACTCAGTGACTCAGGCCGGCCATGCCGGCCTTTTTTAATGGCTCATTATTAGCTTCGCTTATTAATGATTAATACTTTCAATTTCCGCTAATAATTTATTCGCGTTATAGTCAGCGCCACTCTCGAAGACAGCGGAAAAATCCTCATGTTTACCTATTACTTTCAGGGCCTTGCCCTGGGAGCGGCAATGATTTTGCCGCTTGGCCCACAAAATGCTTTCGTGATGAACCAGGGCATCCGTCGTCAGTATCACCTGATGATTGCCTTGCTGTGCGCCGTCAGCGACTTGCTGCTGATCTGCGCCGGCATTTTTGGCGGCAGCGCGCTGCTGATGCAGTCCCCCTGGCTACTGGCGCTCGTGACCTGGGGCGGCGTGGCCTTTTTACTGTGGTACGGCTTTGGCGCGCTGAAGACGGCGTTCAGTCCGAATCTTGAGCTCGCCAGCGCCGAGGCGATGCAGCAGGGGCGCTGGAAAATCATTATCACTATGCTGGCGGTCACCTGGCTGAATCCGCACGTTTATCTGGATACGTTTGTGGTGCTGGGCAGCCTGGGAGGCCAGCTGGCGGTGGAGCCGAAGCGCTGGTTTGCGCTGGGAACCATTAGCGCCTCTTTCCTGTGGTTCTTTGGTCTGGCGCTGTTGGCCGCCTGGCTGGCGCCGCGGCTGCGTACCGCCAGAGCCCAGCGGATCATCAACATTGTGGTCGGCGCCGTCATGTGGTTTATTGCGTTTCAGCTGGCAAAAGAGGGCGTCGTCCATATCCAGGCGTTGCTCAACTAAGCGTTGTCCGATGGACTTTCCTGCTGTACGCGCTAAGCTTGCTGGCATGCGTCCCGTAAGGGCGATTTAAGTAACATGGAGAAACGACAGTGAAGTTAAAAGTCTTAGCCCTGGCGGCAACACTCGGATTTAGCACGATGGCGGCACAGGCAAGCGAATTGCCGGACGGTCCGCACATTGTGACTTCAGGCACAGCAAGCGTTGCTGCGGTTCCGGATATCGCTACCCTGGCGATCGAAGTGAACGTGGCGGCAAAAGATGCCGCATCGGCAAAAAAACAGGCTGACGATCGCGTTGCGCAATACCTCTCTTTCCTCGAAAAGAGCGGCATTGCGAAAAAAGACATCAACTCGGCGAATCTGCGTACCCAACCTGATTACGACTATCAGAACGGGAAAAGCATTCTGAAAGGCTATCGCGCGGTGCGCACCGTCGAAGTGACCTTGCGCCAGCTGGATAAACTCAACGGTCTGCTGGATGGCGCCCTGAAAGCCGGTCTGAACGAAATTCGCTCCGTCTCGCTGGGCGTTGCGCAACCGGACGCCTACAAAGATAAAGCGCGTAAAGCGGCGATCGACGACGCCGTGCACCAGGCGCAGGAGCTGGCCGCAGGTTTCCACAGCAAGCTGGGGCCGGTGTACAGCGTGCGCTACCATGTCTCTAATTATCAGCCGAGCCCGATGGTTCGCATGATGAAGGCCGCTGACGCTGCGCCGGTTTCCGCCCAGGAAACCTACGAGCAGGCGACTATCCAGTTTGACGACCAGGTCGACGTCGTGTTTGAACTGCAGCCGGCGCAGGCCGCAGCACCGGCGAAACCGGCTGAAGCGCCGAAACCGGCCCAGTAAGCGATAGAAACAAAAAAGCCACTTCAGCGAAGTGGCTTTTTTTATGCCCGCGGTTTAATCCTGACGCAGCACTTTGTGACCGTAGTCGATGAGCGCATCGGTCACCCGCCGCATCATGCGGCTTTCCGGGGCAAAGCGGTGCCAGTAGAGCATACGGCGCTGAAACAGGCCTGGAGTGAGATCGATAAGCTCGCCGCTGTTGAGCTCTTTTTCGATCTGCAGATGCGGGATCATACAGCAGGTAGTGCCCTGGCGCGCCAGCTGGACGAAGGCTTCCGACGAGTTGACGATATGGCAGGGGACGCTGCCCGGCGGCAGGTCGAAGTTTTGCTGCAGAAAGGCCTGATGCATATCGTCCAGATGGTCGAAGGCGACGACCGGGGCTTTCAGCAGCGCCGAACGCGTTACGCCGTTCGGGAAGTAGCGTTGCGCAAACTCTTTTGAGGCGACAAACAGGTAATCGAGCGCGCCGAGCTGATCCACCAGGCAGCTTGGCAGCGCCTGCGGCTGGATACTTACCGCGCCGACCACTTCGCCACGGCGCAGGCGCTCCTGGGTGCGGGTTTCATCTTCCACCTGCAGGTTGAGACGAATAGGGGAGTCCGACAGCACATTAGCCAGCGCCGGCAGCAGCCAGGTCGCCAGACTGTCGGCGTTCACCGCCAGCGACAGCAACAGCGGCGTGGAGCCAGTCTGCTCGTCGCCCAGCCACTCCTCTTCCAGCAGTTCAACCTGGCGCAACAGAGCCAGCAATTTTTGTCCTTGCTCGGTTGGGCGCGGCGGCACGGTACGTACCAGCAGCGGCTGGCCGAACATATTTTCCAGCTGCTTAATTCGCTGTGAGACGGCGGACTGGGTAATACATAGCTTCTGCGCGGCGCGCTCAAATCCTCGTTCTCTAATCACCGCGTCCAGCGCTTGTAGTGTCCTGTAGTCCGGTCGTTTCATTATTCTGGCGTGCCCCCATAACTAATCGTTATCTCGCACTATGACATAAATTTTTATTTGATACAGACGAAATTGGTCTGCTCTGTTGTGTGATCTGCATCGCAGGGACATTTCCACTGTCGATGTTCTATAATGCGCCACAGGCATTCACATCTCGGACCATGATTATGACGCAGGATGAACTGAAAAAAGCGGTAGGTTGGGCAGCGCTGCAATACGTACAGCCAGGGACCATTGTGGGCGTTGGCACCGGCTCGACGGCGGCCCATTTTATTGACGCGCTGGGCACCATGAAAGGGCAGATCGAAGGGGCGGTCTCCAGCTCCGATGCCTCCACCGAGAAGCTGAAAAGCCTCGGGATCACCGTCTTCGATCTCAACAGCGTCGATCGCCTGGGGATCTACGTTGACGGCGCGGATGAGATCAACGGTCACATGCAGATGATCAAAGGCGGCGGCGCGGCGCTGACCCGTGAGAAGATCATCGCTTCGGTGGCCGATAAATTTATCTGCATCGCCGATGCTTCCAAGCAGGTCGATATTCTGGGCAAATTCCCGCTGCCGGTTGAAGTCATTCCGATGGCGCGCAGCGCCGTTGCACGCCAACTGGTCAAGCTGGGCGGTCGTCCGGAATACCGTCAGGGCGTGGTGACCGATAACGGCAACGTGATCCTTGACGTGCACGGCCTGGAAATTCTCGATGCTATCGCGCTGGAAAACGCGATTAACGGCATTCCTGGCGTCGTGACCGTAGGGCTGTTCGCCAATCGCGGCGCCGACGTGGCGCTGATCGGCACCGCTGACGGTGTGAAAACCATCGTAAAATAGTCTGTCCGCAGGGAGCCAACCGGCTCCCTCGCAAATATTTTTTCACCTGGTGCAATTTAGTGACTTCTGTCACATTTGTGCAACCATTCTGATTAACGCGCTACCGTTCATTATCTTTCTGGTGTTTTGTCCTGCCATTTCCTTCTGAATGACATTTCTTCAGGACGGCGACGCAAACGTTCATATTGCCGCGATAGTTTTTTTTGATATGTTGCTGAGACGAACTTTCGTTCAGCACGACATCAGTTAAGACAAAACAGGACGGGGAAATGGCTAAGGTATCACTGGAAAAAGACAAGATTAAATTTCTGCTGGTTGAAGGTGTGCATCAAAAGGCAATCGATAGCCTTCGCGCGGCAGGTTACACCAACATTGAATTTCATAAAGGCGCGCTGGATTCCGAACAGCTGAAAGCGTCGATCCGTGATGCCCATTTCATCGGCCTGCGTTCCCGTACCCATCTGACTGAAGAGATTTTCGCCGCGGCGGAAAAACTGGTTGCCGTCGGCTGCTTCTGCATCGGTACCAACCAGGTGGATCTGAACGCCGCCGCGAAGCGCGGTATTCCGGTGTTTAACGCGCCATTCTCTAATACCCGTTCGGTGGCCGAGCTGGTGATCGGTGAGCTGCTGCTGCTGCTGCGCGGCGTGCCGGAAGCCAACGCCAAGGCGCATCGCGGCGTATGGAATAAGCTGGCGGTGGGGAGCTTTGAAGCGCGCGGCAAGAAACTGGGGATTATCGGTTACGGCCACATCGGCACCCAGCTCGGCATTCTGGCGGAATCGCTGGGGATGCATGTCTTCTTCTATGATATTGAAAACAAACTGCCGCTCGGCAACGCCACTCAGGTACAGCATCTCTCCGACCTGCTGAACATGAGCGACGTGGTCAGCCTGCACGTGCCGGAAAACGCCTCTACCAAAAATATGATGGGCGCGGAAGAGCTGGCGCTGATGAAGCCGGGCGCGCTGCTGATCAACGCCTCCCGCGGTACCGTGGTGGATATTCCGGCGCTATGCGATGCGCTGGCGAGTAAGCATCTGGCCGGGGCGGCAATCGACGTCTTCCCGACCGAACCCGCGACCAACAGCGACCCCTTCACTTCGCCGCTGTGCGAATTTGATAACGTGATCCTGACTCCGCATATCGGTGGCTCCACTCAGGAAGCGCAGGAGAACATCGGTCTGGAAGTGGCCGGCAAGCTGGCGAAATACTCTGACAACGGGTCAACCCTGTCGGCGGTTAACTTCCCGGAAGTTTCTCTGCCGCTGCACGGCGGACGCCGTCTGCTGCACATCCATGAGAACCGGCCGGGCGTCCTGACCGCCATCAACCAGATCTTCGCCGCGCAGAGCATCAACATTGCCGCCCAGTATCTGCAAACGTCGCCGCAGATGGGCTACGTGGTTATTGATATCGAAGCGGAAGAAGACGTTGCCCAGCAGGCGCTGCAGGCAATGAAAGCGATCCCGGGAACTATCCGCGCCCGTCTGCTGTTCTAACCATTTTTGCCTCTCGGGCAGGTCGCGTACCTGCCCGTTTTTTTGTTAATACTTTCCAGGCTGAATTTCTCGTCCCCGCGTACCTACCAACACCAGGTTTTGCCCGGGGTGATCACCGCCGGCAGCGGGATATCCCACTCTTCGCTCGGCAGGGTGTCCACCTGCTGGCAGTCGTGCGCGTAGCCCACCGGCTGCAGGCGATACTGCTGCCAGTTTTGCAGCGTCCGGTCGTAAAAACCGCCACCCATCCCCAGCCGTTGGCCGCCGGCATCGAAGGCCACCAGCGGGGTGACCAGCACATCGAGTTCAGCGAGCGGCAGCACGTCGCGCACGTCGAGCTTCGGTTCGCGGATCTTCAGGCGATTCACTATCAGTTCGCTCTGCGGATGGTAATGTAAAAACAGCAGGTTACCGGGGCTAAACGGATGCAGCACCGGGAGATAGACTCGCTTACCGGCCCGCCAGAGCTGGTCGATCAGCGGTTGGGTGTCCAGCTCGCCGTCAAAGGAGAGAAACAGCGCCACGGTGTGGGCGAGAACCACCGGCGGCCAGGCCATCATCCGCTCTGCGGCCTGCAGGGCAAACTGCCGCTGTTGCTCAGGGCTGAGCGCGCGTCGACGCTCGCGGATCTGCTGGCGAATGTGCTGGCGGGAGAGCAGGGTATCGGGCTGTAGAGTCATGCAGGTCTCATGGCGAGCAGGCGAAACAATAGAAAACAGTGTAATACAGTGCGGCATCAGCCGAAAACAGGCGTGGGGAAATAATGCGAGGTAAGGAAGGGAATCTCCGAGATGCCGCCGCAGGCTGTAACCCTTGAACCCTTGGTTCAAGGTGAATGTGTCGTCACAGTTTTAAGGCTTCTCGGACGGACCGAGCATGCTCACCAACCGTGGAGCGCCACATTCTTGTGGTATGAAATATCGGCTCAGGGGACTGGCCCGCTTGCAAACATCTCAGAGAAATTTTGTTCCTGGAGTTACTCTAACACAGTTAACTGCAAAGTGTTATTCAAACTTCGACCCTGGTCTTTCGCTTATGCGACCTTGCTCAAGCAATGCTTGCTCGATGGTCTGCTGAAGCATGCGAATGCGCTGCTCCATACTGGAAGCGTAGTCGCGGGTCTTCGCTTTTTCCTGAGTCAACTCATAGCTGATGTTCAACGCGGCGATGAAGACCAGCTGCTCAGTATTTGTGACTCTAGTGCGTTCTTTTAAATCTTGCAACCGCTGATTAAGGTCTTCAGCTGCCTGATTCAGGGCATCCCTTTGTTCAGGCGGGCAATTCACTCGCAGTGAACGGCCGAAAATTTGGAGATCTACGGGTTGTGCAGACATGCCACCTTCCTGCTGATTGACTGCGCTGCCTTCACACCCTGACCCGGGTCTGCGAAGGGGCGACACTATAGCTACCCTGGTGCGAAGATACAAGCCCTATTCTGGTTCACCAGGGTCCAAAGTGGTAGCATACCATGAATATTCCTCCCAACGATGACGAATGCGCATGTCTATACAGAACGAAATGCCTGGTTACAACGATGTAGACCAGTTACTGAACCAACAAGGGGTAGGGCTTACCCCGGCCGAGATGCACGGTTTGATCAGCGGATTATTGTGCGGCGGCAACACGGACAGCAGCTGGCAGCCGCTGGTGCACGACCTGACCAACGAAGGTCTCGCCTTCGGCCATGAGCTGGCCCAGGCGCTGCGTAACATGCATTCCGCCATCAGCGACTCACTGGATGACGATGGCTTCCTCTTTCAACTGTATCTGCCGGAAGGCGATGCGGTGAGCGTCTTTGACCGCGCCGACGCCCTCGCCGGCTGGGTCAACCACTTCCTTCTCGGCCTTGGCGTTAGCCAGCCGAAGCTGGATAAAGTGAAAGACGAAACCGGGGAAGCGATTGACGATCTGCGTAATATTGCCCAACTGGGCTACGATGAAGACGAAGATCAGGAAGAGCTGGAGATGTCTCTGGAGGAGATTATCGAGTATGTCCGCGTTGCCGCACTGCTGTGCCACGACACCTTTGCGCGTCAGCAGCCAACCGCACCGGAAGTCCGCAAACCGACATTACACTAACTAAAATTCGTTCAGGGGGCGTCATGACTCAGCAGGAATTTCTCTCGCGTCGCCAGGCGCTGTTGGCGCAGATGCAGCCAGGCAGCGCGGCGCTGATTTTCGCCGCACCGGAAGCGGTGCGCAGTGCAGATTCGGAATATCCCTACCGGCAGAACAGCGATTTCTGGTACTTCACCGGCTTCAACGAACCGGAAGCGCTGCTGGTGTTGATTAAAAGCGATGAAACCCACAACCATAGCGTGCTGTTCAACCGGGTTCGCGATCTGACCGCTGAGATCTGGTTCGGTCGCCGTCTGGGCCAGGAGGCCGCGCCGGCGAAGCTGGGCGTTGACCGGGCGCTGGCGTTCAGCGAAATCAACCAGCAGCTGTATCAGCTGCTCAACGGTCTGGACGCTATCTATTTTGCCCAGGGCGAATATGCCTATGCCGATGAGATTGTGTTCAACGCCCTCGAAAAACTCCGCAAAGGCTCGCGGCAGAACCTGCAGGCGCCGAACTCGGTGATCGACTGGCGGCCCATTGTGCATGAGATGCGCCTGTTCAAATCCGCGGAAGAGCTGGCCGTGATGCGCCGCGCCGGGGAGATCAGCGCCCTGGCCCATACCCGGGCGATGGAAAAATGCCGCCCTGGCATGTTCGAGTATCAGCTGGAGGGCGAAATTCTCCATGAATTCAATCGCCACGGCGCGCGCTTCCCCTCCTATAACACCATCGTTGGCGGCGGCGAAAACGGCTGCATTCTGCACTACACCGAAAACGAATCTGAACTGCGCGACGGCGATTTAGTGCTGATTGACGCCGGCTGCGAGTATCGCGGCTATGCCGGCGACATTACCCGCACCTTCCCGGTGAACGGCAAATTCAGCCAGCCGCAGCGCGAAATCTACGATATCGTGCTGGAATCGCTGGAGACCGCGCTGGAACTCTATCGCCCGGGCACCTCAATCTGCCAGGTGAACCAGGAAGTGGTGCGCATTATGATCACCGGCCTGGTGCGGCTGGGGATCCTCAAAGGCGAGGTTGACGAGCTGATCGCCAACAATGCCCACCGCCCGTACTTTATGCACGGTCTGAGCCACTGGCTGGGGCTGGATGTACACGATGTCGGTCACTACGACACCGACCGTTCTCGCGTCCTGGAGCCGGGGATGGTGCTGACCGTCGAACCGGGGCTGTATATCGCCGCCGACGCCGACGTGCCGGCGCAGTACCGCGGCATCGGCATCCGTATTGAAGATGACATCGTCATTACCGAAGACGGCAACGAAAATCTCACCGCCGGCGTGGTGAAGAAGGCGGATGAGATCGAAGCGCTGATGGCGGCGGCGCGCCAGTCATGAGCGTGCTGATCGTCGGCGGCGGGATGACCGGGGCGACGCTCGCCCTGGCCATCTCCCGTTTGACCGGCGGCGCGCTGCCGGTCCATCTGATTGAGGCGCAGGATCCCCAGTCGGCTCGCCATCCCGGCTTCGACGACCGGGCGATCGCCCTGGCCGCCGGCACCTGCCAGCAGCTGGCGCGCATCGGTGTCTGGCAACGTCTCGCCGAGCGGGCGACGGCTATCCAGCGGGTACACGTCAGCGACCGCGGCCATGCCGGTTTTGTGAATCTGGCGGCGGCGGATTATCGCCTGCCGGCGCTGGGTCAGGTGGTTGAACTCCACGATGTCGGCCAGCGACTGTTTAGCCTGCTGCGCGAGGCGCCGGGCGTGACGCTGCATTGCCCGGCGAAGGTGGCAGCGGTCAGCCGTAGTCAGGAGAGCGTCAGCCTTACCCTTGACGGGGGCGAAACGATCAGCGGCAAGCTGCTGGTGGCGGCGGACGGTTCGCGTTCGTCGCTGGGCGCCCGCTGCGGCATCAGCTGGCAACAGCAGTCCTATGAGCAACTGGCGATTATCGCCAACGTAAGCACCGCGCTGCCCCACGAAGGCCGCGCTTTCGAACGTTTTACCGAGCATGGCCCGCTGGCGATGCTGCCGATGTCGCAAGGGCGCTGCTCGCTGGTGTGGTGTCATCCGCAGTCGCGCCGCGACGAGGTGCTGAGCTGGTCTGACGAACGCTTTTGTCAGGAGCTGCAGCAGGCGTTCGGCTGGCGTTTGGGGCGCATTACCCACGCCGGGAAGCGCAGCGTCTATCCGTTGGCCCTCACCACCGCCAGCCGCGCGGTGTCGCACCGCCTGGCGCTGGTCGGTAACGCGGCGCAGACGCTGCACCCGATTGCCGGGCAGGGCTTTAATCTCGGCCTGCGCGATGTGATGAGTCTGGCGGAGCTGCTCGCTGACGCCCATCTCAGCGGCGAAGATGTCGGCCATTATCCGCTGCTGTGTCGCTATCAGGCGCGCAGAACAGGGGATAAAGCCGCCACTATCGGCGTGACCGATGGGCTGGTGCATCTGTTTGCCAACCGTTGGGCGCCGCTGGTGGCGGGGCGCAATGTCGGTCTGATGGCCATGGAATTATTTACCCCGGCGCGCGATGCGCTGGCGCAGCGTACCCTCGGTTGGGTTCCCCGTTAAGGAGTAGAACGTGCAAAGTGTTGATGTTGCCATTGTTGGCGGTGGAATGGTGGGGCTGGCGGTAGCCTGCGGTTTACAGGGCAGCGGCCTGCGCGTCGCGGTGCTGGAGAAAGCGGAGCCACAGCCGCTGGCTGCCGATGCGCCGCCGGCGCTGCGCGTGTCGGCAATAAACGCCGCCAGCGAAAAGCTGCTGACGAAGCTGGACGTCTGGCGCGAGATCGTTGCCCGACGCGCCAGCTGCTATCACGGAATGGAGGTGTGGGACAAAGACAGCTTCGGCCGCATTAGCTTTGATGACCAGAGCATGGGCTTTAGCCATCTGGGCCATATTATTGAAAACGCCGTGGTGCATTATGCGCTGTGGCAGAAGGCGCAGCGCTGCGCCGACGTCACCCTGCTGGCGCCTGCGCAACTGCAGCAGGTGGCGTGGGGCGAAAATGAGGCCTTTCTCAGCCTGCAGGACGGCAGCATGCTCACCGCGCGTCTGGTGATCGGCGCAGATGGGGCGAATTCGTGGCTGCGCAATAAAGCCGATATTCCGCTGACCTTCTGGGATTACCATCATCACGCGCTGGTGGCGACTATCCGTACCGCTGAGCCGCATCAGGCGGTGGCGCGCCAGGTATTTCATGGCGACGGGATCCTCGCCTTCCTGCCGCTCTGCGATCCGCACCTGTGCTCGATCGTCTGGTCGCTGTCGCCGGCGGAGGCGCAGCGGATGCAGGAGGCTGATGAAGCCACCTTTAACCAGGCGTTGAATATCGCCTTCGATAATGGCCTTGGCCTCTGCCAGCTGGAAAGCGCACGTGAAGTCTTCCCGCTGACCGGCCGCTATGCCCGCCAGTTCGCCGCCCACCGCCTGGCGCTGGTCGGCGATGCCGCGCATACCATCCACCCGCTGGCCGGGCAGGGCGTCAACCTCGGCTTTATGGATGCGGCCGAGCTTATCGACGAACTGAAGCGTCTGCACGCCCAGGGCAAAGATATCGGCCAGCATCTTTATCTGCGCCGCTACGAGCGCAGCCGCAAGCACAGCGCCGCGCTGATGCTGGCGGGTATGCAGGGCTTCCGCGACATGTTTTCCGGTAGCCATCCGGCGAAGAAGTTCCTCCGCGACATGGGGCTGAAACTGGCCGATACGCTGCCGGGCGTGAAACCGCAGCTGATTCGCCAGGCGATGGGCCTCAACGATCTGCCTGCCTGGTTACGTTAACCGCGTCACACTTCTTTCACCCGGCCTGCGCGCCGGGTTTTCCCCCTCATTTGAAATATTCTAATTTCACCTCTTTTTTCGCATTAGTTTTATTAATGCGCCCTTTTTTTTGTTAAAGAAATTAGGGCTATAAAATCGCATAAAACACCATCATTACCTAATTTTAGCCGCGGTATTGTTAATTTTATGTGGCGTAAATCGCTTTTTTCCAGTCAATAACTCTGTAGGCTTTTCGGCGGATTTTAGTCATAAGCTAATGTGATGCCCTGAATGAGCTTATGGTTTAGCGCCGGGTTCGGTGGTAAGTTCAGGCAAAAGAGAACGTTTGCGTCGGTGTCCGTCAGCGATGCCGACGCCCCATTTCGTGGCGAAAAATCGCCGACAATCTCGTGGCTGGTTCCGTTTTATTCGATGAGGAAAAGATGGCTCAACAGACTCCGTTGTATGAACAACACACGCTGTGCGGCGCGCGCATGGTGGATTTCCATGGCTGGATGATGCCGCTGCATTACGGATCCCAGATTGATGAGCACCATGCGGTGCGCGGCGACGCAGGCATGTTCGATGTGTCGCATATGACCATCGTTGATTTCCACGGCAGCCGGACCAGAGAGTTCTTGCGCTATTTGCTGGCCAACGACGTGGCGAAGCTCACCACCCCGGGCAAAGCGCTCTACACCGGCATGCTGACCGCCTCCGCCGGCGTCATCGACGACCTGATTGTCTATTTCCTCTCTGAAGATTATTTCCGCCTTGTTGTTAACTCCGCCACCCGCGAAAAAGACCTCGCCTGGATTTCCGAACAAGCTGAACCTTACGGCCTTGAAATCATCGTTCGCGACGATCTGTCGCTGATCGCGGTTCAGGGTCCGCAGGCGAAAGCGAAGGCGGCGACGCTGTTCACCGACGCGCAGCGTCAGGCCGTGGAAGGTATGAAGCCGTTCTTCGGCGTGCAGGCCGGCGAGCTGTTTATCGCCACCACCGGCTATACCGGCGAAGCGGGTTATGAAATCGCCATGCCGAACGAGCAGGCGGCGGATTTCTGGCTCGGTCTGCTGGACGCTGGCGTTAAGCCGTGCGGTCTCGGCGCGCGCGATACCCTGCGCCTGGAGGCCGGGATGAACCTGTATGGCCAGGAGATGGACGAAGGCGTCTCTCCGCTGGCGGCGAATATGGGCTGGACTATTGCCTGGGAACCGGCGGATCGTAATTTTATCGGTCGCGAAGCGCTGGAGATGCAGCGTGAAAAGGGCACCGAACAGCTGGTTGGCCTGGTGATGACCGAGAAAGGCGTCCTGCGCGGCGGCCTGCCGGTACGTTTTACCGATAGCGACGGTAATCAAAAAGAAGGCATTATCACCAGCGGCACCTTCTCGCCGACCCTGGGCTACAGTATCGCGCTGGCTCGCGTGCCGGCCGGGATAGGCGACACCGCGGTGGTGCAAATTCGTAACCGTGAAATGCCGGTAAAAGTGACTAAACCTGGTTTTGTACGCAATGGCAAAGCCATTGTGTGATTTCCCTTTTTTGGAGATGAATTGATGAGCAACGTACCAGCAGAACTGAAATACAGCAAAGAACACGAGTGGCTGCGTAAAGAAGCGGACGGCACCTATACCGTCGGGATCACCGAGCATGCGCAGGAGCTGCTGGGCGATATGGTATTCGTTGATCTGCCGGAAGTGGGCGCCACCGTTGAAGCGGGCGCCGATTGCGCGGTTGCCGAATCCGTGAAGGCGGCTTCCGATATTTATGCCCCGATCAGCGGTGAAATCGTTGCCGTTAACGAAGAGCTGAACGACTCGCCGGAACTGGTCAACAGCGACCCGTACACCGACGGCTGGATCTTCAAAATCAAAGCCAGCGATGAAGCGCAGGTTGCCGCGCTGCTGGATGCGACCGCCTATGAAGCTCTGTTAGAAGACGAATAAATACGTTTCATCCTTCACGCTGCAGGGGCGTTGGCTTCCTGCCGCGCGAATGATTTTGCGTATTCCGGCCCGGTAAGCATCAGCGTTTGCCGGGCAAACCAGTCAGACAATCACGATTCACCGCACGTTTCAGGAACCATCGCTCATGACTCAGACTTTAAGTCAGCTTGAAAACCGCGACGCCTTTATCGAACGTCACATTGGCCCGGACGCTCAGCAGCAGCAAGAGATGCTGAAGACCGTCGGCGCGGATTCGCTTAACGCCCTGATCGGCCAGATTGTGCCGCAGGATATCCAGCTGGCGACCCCACCGCAGGTGGGCGACGCGACAACCGAATTCGCCGCGCTGGCAGAGCTGAAGGCGATCGCCGGTCGCAACAAGCGCTTCAAGTCTTACATCGGCATGGGCTACACCGCCGTGCAGCTGCCGCCGGTTATTCAGCGCAACATGCTGGAAAATCCGGGCTGGTATACCGCCTATACCCCTTACCAGCCGGAAGTCTCCCAGGGCCGTCTGGAATCGCTGCTCAACTTCCAGCAGGTTACGCTGGATCTCACCGGGCTGGATATCGCTTCCGCTTCGCTGCTCGATGAAGCGACCGCCGCCGCCGAAGCGATGGCAATGGCCAAACGCGTCAGCAAACTGAAAAACGCCAACCGTTTCTTCGTCGCCGCCGATGTCCATCCGCAAACCCTGGACGTGGTGCGCACTCGTGCGGAAACCTTCGGTTTCGACGTGATCGTCGATGACGCCGACAAAGTGCTCGATCACCAGGATGTCTTCGGCGTGCTGCTGCAGCAGGTGGGCACCACCGGCGAAATCCACGATTACAGCAAACTGATCGCCGAGCTGAAAGCGCGCAAAGTGATTGTCAGCGTCGCTGCCGACTTTATGGCGCTGGTGCTGCTGACGGCGCCGGGCAAGCAGGGCGCGGATATCGTCTTCGGCTCCGCCCAACGCTTCGGCGTGCCGATGGGCTATGGCGGCCCGCACGCGGCCTTCTTCGCGGCGAAAGATGAATTCAAACGTTCCATGCCGGGCCGGATTATCGGCGTATCGAAAGATGCGGCGGGGAATACCGCGCTGCGCATGGCGATGCAGACTCGCGAACAGCATATCCGCCGCGAGAAAGCGAACTCCAATATTTGTACCTCGCAGGTGCTGCTGGCCAACATCGCCAGCCTGTACGCGGTATTCCACGGCCCGGCGGGTCTGAAACGTATCGCAGGCCGCATTCATCGTCTGACCGACATTCTGGCCGATGGCCTGCAGAAGAAAGGGCTGAAGCTGCGTCATGCCCACTACTTTGACACCCTGTGCGTGGAAGTGGCGGATAAAGCCGCGGTGCTGGCGCGTGCCGAAGCCCTGCAGATTAACCTGCGCAGCGATATTCACGGCGCGGTGGGCATTACGCTCGATGAAGCGACCACCCGCGAAGACGTGCTCAACCTGTTCCGCGCCATCGTCGGCGACGATCATGGTCTGGATATCGATACCCTGGATAAAGACGTGGCGCTGGACAGCCGCTCCATCCCGGCGGCGATGCTGCGCGACGATGCGATCCTCACCCATCCGGTGTTCAACCGCTACCATAGCGAGACCGAGATGATGCGCTACATGCACGCCCTGGAGCGTAAAGATCTGGCGCTGAACCAGGCGATGATCCCGCTGGGTTCCTGCACCATGAAGCTGAACGCCGCGGCGGAGATGATCCCCATCACCTGGCCGGAGTTTGCTGAGCTGCACCCGTTCTGCCCGGTAGAGCAGGCGGAAGGGTATCATCAGATGATCGCTCAGCTCTCCGACTGGCTGGTGAAACTGACCGGCTATGACGCCGTCTGCATGCAGCCGAACTCCGGCGCGCAAGGCGAATATGCTGGCCTGCTGGCGATTCGCCACTACCACGAGAGCCGCAACGAAGGCCATCGCGATATCTGCCTGATCCCAAGCTCCGCGCACGGCACCAACCCGGCTTCCGCGCAGATGGCGGGTATGCAGGTGGTGGTGGTCGCGTGCGACAAAAACGGCAACATCGATCTCGCCGACCTGCGTGAAAAAGCAGAGCAGGCGGGGGCGAATCTCTCCTGCATCATGGTCACCTATCCGTCGACCCACGGCGTATATGAAGAGACCATTCGCGAAGTGTGCGAGATCGTGCACCAGTTCGGCGGCCAGGTTTACCTTGACGGCGCCAACATGAACGCCCAGGTCGGGATCACCTCTCCGGGCTTTATCGGCGCTGACGTTTCGCACCTCAACCTGCATAAAACGTTCTGCATTCCGCACGGCGGCGGCGGCCCGGGTATGGGCCCAATCGGCGTGAAAGCGCACCTGGCGCCGTTCGTGCCGGGTCACAGCGTGGTGCAGATTGAAGGGATGCTGACCCGTCAGGGCGCGGTTTCCGCTGCGCCGTTCGGCAGCGCGTCCATCCTGCCGATCAGCTGGATGTATATCCGTATGATGGGCGCGGAAGGGCTGAAGCAGGCGAGCCAGAATGCGATCCTTAACGCCAACTACATCGCTACCCGTCTGAAAGACGCCTACCCGGTGCTCTACACCGGTCGCGATGGTCGCGTGGCGCACGAATGTATTCTCGATATTCGTCCGCTGAAAGAAGAGACCGGCATTAGCGAGCTGGATATCGCCAAGCGCCTGATCGACTTTGGCTTCCATGCGCCGACCATGTCCTTCCCGGTTGCCGGTACGCTGATGGTTGAGCCGACGGAATCGGAAAGCAAGGTGGAGCTGGACCGCTTTATCGACGCGATGCTGGCGATCCGCGCGGAAATCGACCGCGTCAAAGCCGGTGAATGGCCGCTGGAAGACAACCCGCTGGTGAACGCGCCGCATACCCAAGGTGAGATCGTTGGGGAATGGAACCATCCGTACAGCCGCGAGCTGGCGGTATTCCCGGCGGGTCTGCACAACAAATACTGGCCGACGGTGAAACGCCTGGACGACGTGTACGGCGACCGTAATCTGTTCTGCTCCTGCGTGCCGATGAGCGAATATCAGTAACATGCGGAATTAGCTATACTTTTAAAGGCGCTGCGGCGCCTTTACTTTTTGGGAGAGAAGCATGGGGATAGCACTGATTAGCGGCGCGAGCCGCGGAATAGGCCGGGCGACGGCGCTGCTGCTGGCGCAGGAAGGGTATACTGTCGCGGTCAATTATCATCACAATATTAACGCTGCCACCGAGGTGGTGAATACCATTGTTGCCGCCGGCGGCAAAGCCACGGCGCTGCGGGCGGATATCAGTGATGAAGCGCAGGTGATGGCGATGTTTGAGGCGATTGACCGCATGGGCGAGCCGCTGACGGCGCTGGTCAACAACGCCGGGATCCTCTTTACCCAGTGTACGGTGGAGAGCCTGAGCGCCGAGCGCATTAACCGCGTGCTGGCGACCAACGTGACCGGCTATTTCCTCTGCTGCCGCGAGGCGGTCAAGCGCATGGCGCATCAGCATGGCGGCAAGGGCGGGGCGATAGTTAACGTGTCGTCGGCGGCGTCGCGCCTTGGTTCGCCGGGAGAATATGTAGATTACGCCGCGTCGAAAGGGGCGGTGGATACCCTGACCACCGGGCTGGCGCTGGAGGTGGCGGCGCAGGGGATCCGGGTAAATGGCGTGCGCCCTGGGCTGATTTATACCGAGATGCACGCCTCCGGCGGCGAACCGGGGCGCGTGGATCGGGTGAAGCATTCGCTGCCGATGCGGCGCGGCGGTCAGCCGGAAGAGGTCGCTCAGGCCATTGCCTGGCTGCTGAGCGACAAAGCGTCCTATGTGACGGGCAGTTTCCTCGAACTGGCGGGCGGGAAATAACCCGCTGATGTCAATTGCCCGGCGGCGCTGCGTTTGCCGGGCAGGGGGGTAAGGCGAACGGTAGGCCGGGTAAGGCGTAGCCGTGACCCGGCATAAAGCCCGGTAAAGTGGCTGGCCTACCAGGAGGCCAGCCACAGCCGTAGACGCATTCCCCAGCCGCTGGTCCAGCCGGTGGTGACCGACTTCACCTCGCCTCGATAAATCACCACCAGCGTTGGCGTCACCCGAATGTCCCACTGCCGCGCCAGCTGGCCGCTCGGGTCATTCACCGTCGGCAGCGCCAGTTTCTTTCTGGCAAGCCACGTCTCCAGCGCGGCGTTATCGCCGGATCGCAGGGCCACGGTCAGCACATTGCCGCCATCGGCGGCAAGCGATGCCACCGACGGCGTGGTGTAGCGACAGACCCCGCACCAGGTGGCCCAGACGTACAGCAGCAGCGGCTTTTGCTGGCTCATGGCGTTCAGATCCACCGCCCTGCCGTCGAGGGTGTGCAGCGATGTGGCGCTGACGTTTTGCGGCAGCGCGGGCTGGCGAAAATAATCCACCGCCAGGCCCACCGCCGCGCCAATCAGCAGCCACACCGCCAGCTCACGCAGCCAGCGCCTGAGCTTACTGGCCACGGGCTTTCGCCAGCTGCTCTTTCACCAGCCCCTCCAGTTCGTCAGCAGGGATCGCCCCGGCGACCATCTGATCGCCGATGATGGTCGCCGGCGTGCCCTGAATATTCAGCACCTGCGACAAAATCAGGTTCATCTTCAGCGAATCCATGGTCTTGTCATCAAGACTGACGCTGTCGGTGGCGGTTTTCTTCTGCGCCGCGGCGATGCTGGCGTCATCGTGATAGCCTTTTTTCGCCATCAGCCGCTGATGCAGCGCCCAGAACTTATCGGGCTGCTGGCGCCAGGTAGAGAGCGCCGCTTTGGCGGCATTGACCGAACTTTGCCCCTTGAACGGCAGCAGCTTCACGATCAGCTGGATGTCCGGGTTAT
Organism: Klebsiella sp. 1SOBk5mer; assembly: GCF_046603115.1. Lineage (NCBI taxonomy): Bacteria > Pseudomonadati > Pseudomonadota > Gammaproteobacteria > Enterobacterales > Enterobacteriaceae > Klebsiella > Klebsiella sp. 1SOBk5mer. The sequence goes on from NZ_JBKIUU010000002.1 coordinate 341,808, forward strand.
CGTGGACGATTTTTTCCAGCATCGGATCAAACTGTTTACAGTAAGGACAGTTGTAATCGGTAAACGAGACGATCGTCAGCTTCGGCGCTTTGGCGCCGGTGCGCGGGCTGTTCGGATCGTTAAACAGCAGCTGCGCCAGCTGGTCATTACCGTTTGCTGGTGGTTCTTCCGCCGGGGCGGCGAAGCTGAAGGCGGATACGCACAGCAGCAATAAGGCGGTGATAGCTCTCATGTTAGTTTCCTTTGGCGGCGGACAGGGTGGCGAGGAGGTGGTCGCGATCTAACAGCGCAGGCAGGATCTCTCCCTGCGGCAATCCCGGTCCGTAAATCTGGTTAAACGGCACCGCGGCGCTGCCGCGGTCGGTTAAAAACTGACTAATCGTGGCGGAGGGGCGGCTCCAGTCGCCGCGCAGGGCGACCACGTCCGGCGCTAACAGCGCCTGCTGGACGTCATCGCGCAGCAGCACGTTGTATTTATTGGCTTTACAGGTCACGCACCAGTCGGCGGTGACATCAATAAACACCCGCTTATGTTCCGCCAGGGCGCTGGCGATAGCCTGCTCGCTGAGCGGCTGCCAGTTAACCCGGTCGCGGCGCGGGCCCTCGCCGTCAGGCCGGGAGACAAAGGCGACGGCGCCGGCCACCACGATGGCCAGAGCCCCTGCGCGCAGCGCGGTCCGCCAGCGGTAGCGCCAGGCGGTGGCCAGCAGCAGGGCTACGGTCAGTATCACCAGCAGGGTAAGCACCGGGGTACGGCCGATGTGGATCGTCAGCAGGCTGACCAGCCATAGCGCCGAGCCAAGCATCATCACCCCCAGCGCCACCCGCAGATGATTCATCCAGCGGCCTGGGCGCGGAAGGCGTTGCGCCAGCCCCGGCCAGGCGACGATCAGCAGCCACGGCAGGCTCATGCCGACCCCCATGGCGAAGAAAATCCCCCACAGCAGCGGCAGCGGCGCCACCAGCGCCACCGACACGGCGGTGCCGAGGAACGGCGCGGTGCAGGGCGTCGCCAGCAGAGTGGCGAAGGCGCCCTGCCAGAAATGGCCCATTAAGCCGTTGCCGCCTCGGGTGGCGAGGAAGGTGCTGGCGGCGGAGGAGAGGCGGATTTCGAACAGCCCCAGCAGACTGGCGCTGAACAGGACCATCACCAGCGCCATGGCGCCGATAAACCACGGGTTCTGGAACTGGATCCCCCAGCCGAGCGCCTGATTACCCAGGCGTAGCGCGGTCATCATCAGCGCCAGCGCCAGGAACGAGACGACGATCCCGCACGCCGAGGCGAGGAACTGTCGGCGCACCGCGCCGCGTTCGCGATGTTCGGTTTGCACCAGCGAGCCGAGCTTCATCGCCAGCACCGGCAGGACGCAGGGCATTACATTGAGGATAAGCCCCCCGGCCAGCGCCATCAGCAGCACCCAGCCTAACGCCGCTCCCGGCGCGGCGCTGCCTGCGCTGATAGCGAGCTGGCTTTCCTGCGCCTGGCCGCTATCCGCCAGCACCAGCGACAACGTTTTACCGCGTAGATCCGGCGCCGCTTCGCCCCAGCTATCGGTGATCGGCACGCTGGCGGTCAGCGTATCGCCGCGGGTGGTAAAGCTCGGCTTGCCGAAATCGACATCCTCCATGCCGTCGATAAACAGCGCTGGCTGCTGCCAGCCGGCATCACGGCGGGCGGTCACCGTCAGTTTGCCGCTGACGTAGCTGGCGCTCAGCTGCGAAGTCAGGCCATCGCGCAGCGGCAGCGTGCCCATCGCACGGGTGTAATCGTAGGCAAAACCCTCCCCTGGCGGGGCCGTCATATCCAGCGAAAAGGGATAATCAGTGAGAATGCAGACATTGCTGCAGGTGGATAATGTCAGTACGCCGCTGAGCGTCGGCGGTATCTTCCCGCGCAGGGTCATCGGGAAGCTGACGTCGCCGTGATACCCCTGAGTGGAAATGCCCGCAACGTCGAAACGCTGCGGCGTCGGCCAGCGCCAGTCAACCGCCAGCGGCGTGCCCCAGGCGATAGCCGGCGCGATGCCGCCTTCCCCTGGCGAGCGCCAGTAGGTTTTCCAGCCTTTTTCCAGCGCCACGTCTAAAAGCAGGCGGGTATCGCCATTGCTCTCGGTTTGCGCCCGCAGGCGCACGCTGGCGTGTTGATTATCGGCGGCGCGTAGCCAGCCGCTGTCGGCGGCCTGGCTGACGGGCAGCCATAGCCAAAGCAGGCAGACCAGTAGTCGCCTGAATAACATAGACATAAATTTGCTCCATAAATGATGAATTAACCTGAACTGTCAGGAAAATCACTCACTCACGGAAGACGCATAATCGCAGATGCACCCGCAATCGGGGCGGGGAGATAACGCGGGGAGGCCACTGGCGTTCGATACGCGGCGGGATCGCCGCCAGCACCGCCAGCAGCAGGGTGATAGCCAACAGCGCCCCTTCGAACAGCATCGGCGGGACGGCCATCAGCGACTTGGCGCTGAGCTCGCACGGCGTGACCGGCGCGTCGGCCTTATCCTGGGTTTGCTGTAGCGACGGGCTGTCGGCAGCGAGGTTCATGACCAGCGCGTGCATCCCGGCCATTCGCTGGGCGGTGCAGACCAGCACCACCAGACAGGCCAGGAGGACAAAAAGAATGGCTTTGCGTTGTCGCTTAATCATGAGCGCCTCAAATATTCACGAGGCCTATCTTATCGGGCGAACGCGTTTTGGCAATGGTAAAGCTGTAAAGAAGTGTCTGGCGGATAAGCGATTTGCCCTCCCCCGGCCGGGAGAGGGCAGTCAATTACAGATTCTCACCGTTGCTGGCGATGACCTCTTTGTACCAGTTGAAGCTCTTCTTGCGCGAGCGGGACATATCGCCGGTGCCGTCGTCGTGTTTGTTGACGTAGATGAAGCCGTAGCGTTTGCTGTACTGGCCGGTGGTGAAGGAGACGCAGTCGATGCAGCCCCACGGGGTATAGCCCATCAGATCGACGCCGTCGTAGGTGACGGCTTTCATCATCTCTTCGACGTGGGCGCGCAGGTAGTCAATGCGGTAGTCATCGTTGATGCTGCCGTCGGCTTCGACTTTGTCGTAGGCGCCAAAGCCGTTCTCGACGATAAACAGCGGCTTCTGGTAGCGCTCATACAATTCACACAGGGAATAGCGCAGACCGACCGGGTCAATCTGCCAGCCCCAGTCGGAGGCTTTGACGTGCGGATTCGGCACGCTGCCTTCGAAGCCGGAAATGGCGTCGCCGGTACCGCCTTCGGCTTTCACCGCGTTGGTCATGTAGTAGCTGAAGCCAAGATAAGCGCAGGTGCCTTCGCGCAGGATCTGCGCGTCGCCATCTTCCATCTTGATGTTGAAGCCGCGGCGCTCCCACTCATTCAGCACATAGCTCGGATAGTAACCGCGGAGCTGAACGTCGGTAAAGACGTAGCGCTCGCGCATCGACTCCTGAGCAAACATCACATCTTCCGGTTTGCAGGAGTAAGGGTAGAGGGCGACCATCGCCAGCATGCAGCCGACCTGCATGTCCGGGTTAATACCACGCGCCGCTTTCACCGCCAGCGCGCTGGCGACGAACTGATGGTGCAGCACCTGGTACATGGTCTCTTCCGGGTTGTCATGCTCGGTATAAACTACCCCGGAGCAGCAGTAGCCGAACAGCGGCGCGCGCCAGTTACGCTGGTTATTGATCTCGTTGAAGGTCATCCAGTATTTCACTTTGTGCTTATAGCGCTCGAAGACCACTTCGGCGAAGCGCACAAAGAAATCGACCACTTTACGGTTGGTCCAGCCGCCGTACTGCTGCACCAGGTGCAGGGGCATCTCGAAGTGGGAGAGGGTGATCACCGGCTCGATGTTGTACTTCAGCAGCTCGTCGAACATGTCGTCGTAGAACTTCAGCCCCTCTTCATTCGGCTGGGTCTCGTCGCCCTGCGGGAAGATGCGGGTCCAGGCGATAGAGGTACGGAAGCATTTGAAGCCCATCTCGGCGAACAGTTTGATGTCTTCTTTGTAGCGGCCGTAGAAATCCACCGCTTCGTGGTTGGGGTAATATTTGTCGGCTTCAACCTGGTGGGTGATTTCACGCGGCACGCCGTGCGCCCCGCCGGTCAGCACGTCGCAGATGCTCGGGCCTTTGCCGCCCTGATCCCAGCCGCCTTCAACCTGATGCGCGGCAACCGCGCCGCCCCATAAAAAATCTTTCGGAAGGGTTAATTTTTTCATCCTGGCTAATCTCTCTAATAACTATTGCTCTCGAGTCTAGCAAAGTGAAATTGAATGTCACGATATAACAAATTACGCCAAACGTAATATGTTACATCGAAAAAACAGGCTGTTATTTTTAGCTGATTTTGCGCGCTAATTTACGTCCGAGCGTTTCGAGAATATAGATCACTGGAATTTGCGTCGTAATATCGTAGACACCGCCAATGCGCGTCTGCGGCACGTGCCAGGAGAGATTGAAATCGGCCAGTTTGGCCAGCCGAGAGTGTTCGTGACTGGTAATGGACATCACCTTGCAGCGGTGCAGGCTGAACTGGCTGGCGAAGCGCAGGATCTCTTCCGTCTCGCCGGAGACGGAAAGCACGATTGCCAGCGCGTTACGGGCCATATCGTTAGTCACCGGAAAATAGGGGTCATCAATATGATTACTAAATTTCCCGACGTTGGAGAAGAAGCGGGCGCCATATTTCGCCAGCGCGCCCGAGGTGCCTGCGCCGACGAAAATAATACGTTCGGAGGCGAGAATAATATCGACGGCCTGCTCGAGTAATTCATCGAACTCGTCATTATTAACGCTTTTAAAAAAGCTCATGATTTCGCTGGCGCCGATATTTGCCTGTTGAGGCTCGTTCTGCTCAAGATATAATTTAAAGCGCACGCGAAATTCAGAGTAGCCCTCGCACTGCAGTTTGCGGCAGAAGCGCAACACGGTGGTGGTGGAGACGCCGGCGGCTTCGGCCAGTTCGCGGATGGTCATGTACATCACTTTGTCACGATTCTTAATGACGTAGTGGTAGACCATCATCTCAAGATTATTGAGACTGGCGACAGCGGCGTGGGAGAACATACTCACAGTGGCGAACTCACAATTCATAATGACCAGGACGGAATTATATCATGCAGGCTAATGACATTACCTTTTTTCAGCGCTTTCAGGAGGACATCCTCGCCGGGCGCAAAACGATCACCATTCGCGATGCGGCGGAGTCGCACTTTAAGCCCGGCGATGTGCTGCGCGTCGGGCGCTATGAAGACAACGGCTATTTTTGCACCATCGCCGTGACCGCGACCTCGACGGTGACTCTCGACACGCTGACCGACCAGCATGCTCAACAGGAGAATATGACCCTCGGGCAGCTGCGTCAGGTCATCAGCGACATCTATCCTGGCGAGAACCAGTTTTATGTCATTGAATTCAAAAAACTTTAAGACAATCAGGAACAGCTGTGAGTTGAAATAAAATTGTAACTTTATGATTTTAATGTGTTTACAAATATACATCGTTTTATTTTAGCTAACAGGTGTTCACTGGAATCATTCTCAGTTACCCTAAGTGGGCAATGAAAGCGTTCTTGTTTTCACGGAGTCAAATATGGTGCGCAAACCATTAATCACTCAGGGATATTCTCTGGCAGAGGAAGTTGCCAACAGCATCAGTCACGGGATCGGGCTGGTGTTCGGTATCGTCGGCCTCGTGCTCTTGCTGGTGCAGGCGGTGGACACTAACGCCAGCGCGACGGCGATCACCAGCTACAGTCTGTACGGCGGCAGCATGATTATGCTGTTTCTCGCCTCCACGCTCTATCACGCGATCCCGCATCAGCGGGCGAAACAGTGGCTGAAAAAGTTCGACCACTGCGCCATCTACTTGTTAATCGCCGGGACCTATACGCCGTTTTTGCTGGTAGGGTTGAACTCGCCGCTGGCGAAGGGGTTGATGATCGTCATCTGGAGCCTGGCGCTGCTGGGGATCCTGTTTAAGCTGACCATCGCGCACCGCTTTAAAATCCTGTCGCTGGTGACCTATCTGACCATGGGCTGGCTGTCGCTTATCGTGGTCTATCAGCTGGCGGTAAAGCTGGCGGTGGGCGGCGTGACGCTGCTGGCGGTCGGCGGGGTGGTGTACTCGCTCGGGGTCATCTTCTACGTCTGCAAACGCATTCCCTATAACCACGCTATCTGGCATGGCTTCGTGCTCGGCGGCAGCGTGTGTCACTTCCTGGCGATCTATCTGTACGTCGGCCAGTCCTGATAAACATCCCACGGTGGCGCTGCGCTTACCGTGGCTACGGTTATCTGCGGCCTGGTAATCCCACGGTGGCGCTACGCTTACCGTGGCTACGGTATTTGCAGTCAAGTAGCCCGGCTAAGGCGCGAGCGCCGCAAGCCGGGAGTCATAACGCTTTATTACGCGTCTTCCAGCGAATAGGGCAGCGGTTCGATGCGCAGGCTGCCGGCATCGTCGCGCACGCGGAACACGCTGTCCGGCTCCATATCGTTATTCATCACCACCTGCACCAGCAGCTGGCCATCATCCAGCTGAACCGCCGCAAGCACCGTACCGGTGCGGCGCCAGTTTTCGCCCATCTTCAGCTCCAGATCTTCTCCGGCCTCCGGCACCCGGCTGGCGGTACCTGACAGCGTCCACAGCGCGCGCTTATTGGCGCCGCGGAATTTCGCCCTGGCGACCATTTCCTGGCCGGTATAGCACCCTTTTTTGAAGCTGATACCGCCCAGCGCCTGCAGGTTGGTGGCCTGCGGAATGAACTGCCCGCTGTTGGCGCTGTCGATAACCGGCAGACCGGCTTCAATATTCAGCGCCAGCCACTGCTGGCTGTTGTTGAGCTGCGCTTCGCCGCGCAGCGCGTCGGTGACGCGATTGGCGGTGTCGACATCGGTCACCAGCAGGAAGCGTTCGCCCGGGTGTTCAAACCACAGCAGGCTGGTGGCGCCTTCGCTAATCACCGGCGTCGCGGCGTCGGGCAGGGCGGCGAACAGCGGCGCCAGCGCGGCGCGCGCCTGGAAGCCGGCCACCCCCAGCAGAACCAGATCGTCGTTGGCGGCGATGGTGACTTTGGAGAAGACGGCATATTTTTTCAGCTCGGTCAGCTGCGCGTCGCGCAGGCTGCGGCGCTCAATCCACGCGAAGCCGCCGTCGCGGCGGAATACGCGCAGGTTGCTCCACATCTTGCCTTTGGCGTCACAGTGGGCGGCAAGCAGATGCTGGGCATCGGTGAGACTGCTCACATCGGCGGTAATCTGCCCCTGCAGATATTTTTCGCTGTCCGGTCCGCTAATTGTCGCCAGCGCCCAGTCATCCAGGGTCATCAGCGTTAACGGCAGACGAGCGGAAGAGGAAGGCTGACGCGGAGGAAAAGGTGTAAAAGCCATAGTCATATCCTGAATCGCTTAACGCAGTGTGTGTGACCAATGGTAAAAGAGCTATAGTGCATTGCAAGCGCTTTCAACAGGCCATTTGTGCGCTGACGTTTGGCGACGGCCTGACGCGGGAAAACAATAAGCCCATCATTATTTTATGGTTTTTATGGAAGGATGCTCGCATTCAGCGATATTCCTGTAAAGTTACGGCAGAAAACGGGTTAAACTAACCTATATTTTGCTGCTGGAAGGTCAACATGGACATTAACAATAAAGCACGTATCCACTGGGCATGCCGCCGCGGGATGCGCGAACTCGACATCTCCATCATGCCGTTCTTTGAGTATGAGTACGATACCCTCAGCGACGCTGACAAACAGCTGTTCATTCGCCTGCTGGAAAATGACGATCCGGATCTGTTCAACTGGCTGATGAACCACGGCAAACCGGCCGATGCGGAGCTGCAGCGGATGGTAACCTTAATTCAGACACGGAATCGGGAACGTGGTCCTGTGGCAATCTGATCTCCGTATCTCCTGGCGCGCGCAGTGGTTTTCCCTGCTGCTCCACGGCGTTGTGGCGGCGCTGGTGCTGCTGGTTCCCTGGCCGTTAAGCTACACCCCGATCTGGCTGCTGCTGCTGTCGCTGGTGGTCTTTGACTGTGTGCGCAGCCAGCGACGGATCCATGCCCGTCGCGGGGAGATAAAACTGCTCACCGATTCCCGGCTGCGCTGGCAAAACGCCGAATGGGAGATCCTCGGGACGCCGTGGGTCATCAACAGCGGTATGCTGCTGCGTTTGCGCCATGTCGATACCCGACGCGGTCAGCATCTGTGGCTGGCGGCGGACAGCATGGATCCCGGAGAGTGGCGGGATCTGCGCCGGCTGGTGCTGCAAAAACCGGCGCAGGAGTAAGCGGCGTCAGGAGAAGTGTTCGGCCATTTCGCCGAGGATCTGCTCGCACCAGCTCTGGATGCGCTCGTCGCTCAGGTCGTACTGGTTGGTTTCATCCAGCGCCAGGCCAACGAACAGTTGGCCATCAGCGATCACCGGTTTCGGGCTGGTGAACTCATAGCCTTCGGTTGGCCAGTAGCCGACAAACTTCACGCCTTTGGTCGCCAGCTTGTCATGCAGCATGCCCAGCGCGTCAAGGAACCATTCGCCATAGCCCAGCTGATCGCCCATGCCGTACAGCGCGACGATTTTGCCCTCCAGGTCCAGGGTGTCCAACTGGTCCCAAACCGCTTCCCAGTCTTCCTGAATTTCGCCGAAATCCCAGGTCGGGATGCCGAGGATCAGTACATCGTACTGGCTCATCAGGGCGGGGGAGTCATCTTTCAGATTGTGCAACGTCACCAGCTCAGGGCCGATGATATCGCGGATTTTCTCCGCGGCCATTTCGGTGTAGCAGGTACTGGAGCCGTAAAACAGACCTATATTCATCGCGTAAACATCTCGATTCTTGCTGTGAATGGCGGGCAGTGTACCAGAAAGGCGTCCTCTTAAGGCATAATGAGAGCGTTTAACGAACAAAGAGGCCGATGTGAAACAGGATCTGGCACTAATCGAACAGTTTCTCGATGCCCTTTGGCTGGAGCGCAATCTGGCGGAGAATACGCTCAGCGCCTACCGTCGCGATTTGACGATGCTGGTGGAGTGGCTGCACCATCGCGGCCTGTCGCTGGCAAGCGTCGGCAGCGACGACCTGCAGGCGCTGCTGGCCGAGCGGCAGTCCGGCGGCTATAAAGCCACCAGCACCGCGCGCCTGCTGAGCGCCGTGCGTCGTTTCTTCCAGCATCTGTACCGGGAAAAAATTCGCCCGGACGACCCCAGCGCGCTGCTGGCCTCGCCGAAGCTGCCGCAGCGGCTGCCGAAGGATCTCAGTGAGGCGCAGGTTGAGCGTCTGCTGCAGGCCCCGCTGGTGGAGCAGCCGCTGGAGTTGCGCGACAAAGCGATGCTGGAGGTGCTGTATGCCACCGGCCTGCGCGTCTCGGAGCTGGTGGGGCTGACGATGAGCGACATCAGCCTGCGACAGGGCGTGCTGCGGGTGGTGGGCAAAGGCAACAAAGAGCGGCTGGTGCCGCTGGGGGAAGAGGCGGTACTGTGGGTGGAAAATTACCTCGAGTATGGTCGCCCCTGGCTGCTGAACGGCGTGGCGTCGGATGTCTTATTTCCCAGCCAGCGCGCCCAGCAGATGACGCGTCAGACCTTCTGGCACCGGATTAAACACTATGCCGTGCTGGCGGGGATCGACAGCGAAAAGCTCTCCCCGCACGTGTTGCGCCATGCGTTCGCCACGCATTTGCTCAATCATGGCGCCGACCTGCGCGTGGTGCAGATGCTGTTAGGACACAGCGATCTCTCCACCACGCAGATCTACACCCACGTGGCGACCGAGCGTCTGCGACAACTTCATCAACAGCACCACCCGCGGGCGTGAGTGCTGAACAAAAGGACTGAGTATGAAAAAAGGTTTATTGATGTTCACCCTGCTGGCGGCTTCCCTTTCCGGGGCGGCGCATGCCGATAGCGCGGCAATTAAACAGTCGCTGGCGAAGCTGGGTGTGCAGAGCACCGATATTCAACCGTCGCCGGTTTCCGGGATGAGCACGGTGCTGACCGACAGCGGCGTACTGTATGTCACCGACGACGGCAAGCACATCATCCAGGGGCCGATGTACGACGTGAGCGGCGCGCAGCCGGTCAATGTCACTAACCAGCTGCTGCTGGGTAAACTGAACGCGCTGAGCAACGAAATGATTGTCTACAAAGCGCCGAAGGAGCAGCACGTCATTACCGTCTTCACCGACATCACCTGCGGTTATTGCCACAAGCTGCATGAGCAGATGAGCGACTACAACGCGCTGGGGATCACCGTGCGCTATCTCGCCTTCCCGCGCCAGGGACTGCAGAGCCAGGCGGAGCAGGATATGAAGGCCATCTGGTGCGCGAAAGATCGCAACAAAGCGCTGGATGACGCTATGAACGGCAAGGGCGTGCAGCCGGCGAGCTGCAGCGTGGATATCGCTAAACACTACACCCTTGGCGTGCAGATGGGCGTCAACGGTACCCCGGCGATGGTCCTCAGTAACGGCATGGTGCTGCCGGGCTATCAGGGGCCGAAAGAGCTGAAGGCGTTCCTCGACGAGCATAAAAAACAGACAAGCGGTAACTGATTCGCGTGAAACAACAGATACAACTACGCCGCCGCGAGGCGGTTGACGGCGTCGATTTACCCGCCGATCTGCCGCCGCTGCTGCAGCGGCTGTATGCCAGCCGCGGGGTGCGCAGCGCCCAGGAGCTGGAGCGCAGCGTCAAAGGCATGCTGCCGTGGACGCAGCTCACCGGCGTTGAAAAAGCGGTCGGGATGCTGCACGACGCTTTCCAGAAAGGGTTGCACATTGTCGTAGTCGGCGATTTTGACGCCGACGGCGCCACCAGCACCGCGCTCAGCGTGCTGGCCCTGCGCGCGCTGGGCTACGGCAACGTCTCCTACCTGGTGCCGAACCGTTTTGAAGACGGCTACGGCTTGAGCCCGGAAGTGGTCGATCAGGCCCACGCCCGCGGCGCGCAGATGATCATGACCGTCGACAACGGGATCTCGTCCCATGCCGGCGTCGATCATGCCCATGCGCTGGGGATCCCGGTGCTGGTAACCGATCACCACCTGCCGGGGGAGACGCTACCGGCGGCGGAGGCCATCGTTAACCCTAACCTGCGCGATTGCGACTTTCCGTCGAAATCGCTGGCCGGGGTCGGGGTGGCGTTCTATCTGATGCTGGCGCTGCGCACCTTTCTGCGTGATAACGGCTGGTTCGATGCCCGCGGCATCGCCGCGCCGAACCTTGCCGAGCTGCTGGATCTGGTGGCGCTTGGCACCGTTGCCGACGTCGTGCCGCTGGATGCTAACAATCGTATTCTCACCTGGCAGGGGTTAAGCCGCATTCGCGCTGGCAAATGTCGGCCCGGCATTAAGGCGCTGCTGGAGATTGCCAACCGCGATCCGCAAAAGCTGGCGGCCAGCGACCTCGGTTTTGCCCTCGGGCCGCGCCTGAACGCGGCGGGGCGGCTGGACGACATGTCGGTCGGCGTCGCGCTGCTGCTGTGCGATAACATTGGCGAAGCGCGCGTGTTAGCCAATGAGCTTGACGCGCTCAACCAGACGCGCAAAGAGATCGAGCAGGGGATGCAGGCGGAAGCGCTAACGCTCTGTCAGCAGCTGGAACGCAGTAGCGATACCCTGCCCGGCGGGCTGGCGATGTACCATCCGCAGTGGCACCAGGGGGTGGTCGGCATCCTCGCCTCGCGAATTAAGGAACGTTTCCACCGGCCGGTGATCGCCTTTGCGCCCACCGGCGACGGCACGCTGAAAGGCTCCGGCCGCTCCATACAGGGGCTGCATATGCGCGATGCGCTGGAGCGTCTCGATACGCTCTATCCGGGGCTGATCCTGAAGTTCGGCGGCCACGCGATGGCGGCAGGATTATCGCTGGAAGAGGCGCGCTTTGAGGAGTTTCAGCAGCGCTTTGGCGAGCTGGTGACCGAGTGGCTGGATCCCGCGCTGTTACAGGGCGAGGTCGTTTCCGACGGGCCGCTGGCGGCGGCGGAGATGAGCATGGAAGTGGCGCAGATGCTGCGCGATGCCGGGCCGTGGGGACAGATGTTCCCGGAACCGCTGTTTGACGGCCGTTTCCGCCTGCTGCAGCAGCGGCTGGTGGGTGAGCGTCACCTGAAGGTGATGGTCGAACCGGTTGACGGCGGCCCGCTGCTGGACGGTATCGCCTTCAACGTGGATACTTCCATCTGGCCCGACAACGGCGTGCGTGAAGTCCAGTTAGCCTACAAGCTCGACATCAATGAGTTCCGCGGCAACCGCAGCCTGCAGCTGATCATCGATCACCTCTGGCCAAATTGACAACAGTGTATGAATAAGGGCGCGAATCCGGTAGAATTCCGCTCTTATCACCGCATTTTGACAAATCCATTAAAAGAAACCGACCATGTTTGAAATAAATCCGGTAAAAAACCGCATTCAGGACCTCACGGAGCGCTCCGACGTTCTTAGGGGGTATCTTTGACTACGATGCCAAGAAAGAGCGTCTCGAAGAAGTAAACGCCGAGCTGGAACAGCCGGACGTCTGGAACGAACCTGAACGCGCTCAGGCGCTGGGTAAAGAGCGTTCTTCCCTGGAAGCCATCGTAGATACCCTGGATCAGATGTCCCAGGGGCTGGAAGACGTTGCCGGCCTGCTGGATCTGGCCGTGGAAGCGGACGACGAAGAGACCTTCAACGAAGCCGTCGCCGAGCTGGATACGCTGGAAGAGAAGCTGGCGCAGCTTGAGTTCCGCCGCATGTTCTCCGGTGAATACGACAACGCCGATTGCTACCTCGATATTCAGGCAGGCTCCGGCGGCACCGAAGCCCAGGACTGGGCCAGCATGCTGATGCGCATGTACCTGCGCTGGGCGGAAGCGCGCGGCTTTAAGACCGAGATCATCGAAGAGTCCGAAGGTGAAGTCGCGGGCATTAAATCCGTGACCATCAAGATCATTGGCGATTACGCTTACGGCTGGCTGCGTACCGAAACCGGCGTTCATCGTCTGGTGCGTAAGAGCCCGTTCGATTCCGGCGGCCGCCGTCATACCTCCTTTAGCTCTGCGTTCGTTTACCCGGAAGTTGAAGACGATATCGATATCGAAATTAACCCGGCCGACCTGCGCATCGACGTTTACCGCGCCTCCGGCGCCGGTGGGCAGCACGTTAACCGTACAGAATCCGCGGTGCGTATTACCCACATCCCGACCGGGTTGGTGACGCAGTGCCAGAACGACCGTTCGCAGCACAAGAACAAAGACCAGGCCATGAAGCAGATGAAAGCGAAGCTTTATGAGCTGGAGATGCAGAAGAAAAATGCCGAGAAGCAGGCGATGGAAGACAACAAGTCCGATATCGGCTGGGGCAGCCAGATCCGCTCTTACGTGTTGGATGACTCGCGTATTAAAGATCTGCGTACCGGGGTGGAAACCCGCAACACTCAGGCGGTGCTCGACGGCAGCCTGGACCAATTTATCGAAGCAAGTTTGAAAGCAGGGTTATGAGGAACCAACATGTCTGAACAACAAGCACAGGGCGCTGACGCGGCAATTGACCTTAATAATGAACTGAAAACCCGTCGCGAGAAGCTGGCTGCGCTGCGTGAGCAGGGCGTCGCTTTCCCGAACGATTTCCGTCGTGACCATACCTCTGACCAACTGCACGCTGACTTCGATGCCAAAGAAAACGAAGAGCTGGAAGCGCTGAACGTTGAAGTGGCCGTGGCTGGCCGCATGATGACCCGCCGTATCATGGGTAAAGCGTCCTTCGTCACCCTGCAGGACGTTGGCGGTCGCATCCAGCTGTACGTAGCGCGCGATGACCTGGCGGAAGGCGTTTACAACGACCAGTTCAAAAAATGGGATCTCGGTGACATCATCGCCGCCCGCGGTAAGCTGTTCAAGACCAAAACCGGTGAGCTGTCTATCCACTGCACCGAGCTGCGTCTGCTGACCAAAGCCCTGCGCCCGTTACCGGACAAGTTCCATGGCCTGCAGGATCAGGAAGCGCGCTATCGTCAGCGTTACCTCGACCTGATCTCCAACGATGAATCGCGCAACACCTTTAAAGTGCGTTCGCAGATCCTGGCGGGTATCCGTCAGTTCATGGTTGGCCGCGGCTTTATGGAAGTGGAAACCCCGATGATGCAGGTGATCCCGGGCGGCGCCTCCGCGCGTCCGTTCATCACCCATCATAACGCGCTGGATCTGGACATGTACCTGCGTATCGCGCCGGAACTGTACCTCAAGCGCCTGGTCGTGGGCGGTTTCGAACGCGTCTTCGAGATCAACCGTAACTTCCGTAACGAAGGGATCTCCGTTCGTCATAACCCAGAGTTCACCATGATGGAACTCTACATGGCCTATGCGGACTATAAAGATCTGATCGAGCTGACCGAATCCCTGTTCCGCACCCTGGCGCAGGACATTCTCGGCAACACCGAAGTGCCTTACGGCGACCAGGTGTTCGACTTCGGCAAGCCGTTTGAAAAACTGACCATGCGCGAAGCGATCAAGAAATACCGTCCGGAAACCGAGATGGCGGATCTGGATAACTTCGATTCCGCGAAAGCGATCGCTGAGTCTATCGGCATCAAAGTGGAGAAAAGCTGGGGTCTGGGCCGTATCGTGACCGAGATCTTCGAAGAAGTGGCGGAAGCGCACCTGATCCAGCCGACCTTCATCACCGAATACCCGGCGGAAGTTTCTCCGCTGGCGCGCCGTAACGACGTCAACCCGGAAATCACCGACCGCTTTGAATTCTTCATCGGCGGCCGTGAGATCGGTAACGGCTTTAGCGAGCTGAACGACGCCGAAGATCAGGCGCAGCGCTTCCAGGACCAGGTTGATGCGAAAGCCGCGGGCGACGACGAAGCGATGTTCTACGATGAAGACTACGTGACCGCGCTGGAGCACGGCCTGCCGCCGACCGCCGGTCTGGGTATTGGTATCGACCGCATGGTGATGCTGTTCACCAACAGCCACACCATCCGCGACGTGATCCTGTTCCCGGCAATGCGTCCGCAGAAATAATCGCGTCTTGTGAAATGCAAAAACCCGGCTTGCCGGGTTTTTTTATGTCTGACGTGAGGCCTGAAGGCTGGCGTAGCGCGGCTGGCGGCGTAAATGCCTTAACCGGGCTACGCAACAGCGCAGAACCGTAGGCCTGTGCAAGCGTAGCGCCGCCAGGCATTAATGACAGGCACAGGGCTGCGCCTGGCCTGGAGAATAGTCAGCTTACCCGCGCACACGCGCAACAAAGTCGGTCAGCGCCTGGCGAGCGTCCCGATTTTCCGCTTCCAGCACCATCCACGGGCTAAACGCCCACGGCGTGGCGGCCAGCGCGCTTAACATCGTTGCCAGGTCAACCCACTGATAATCCATGACTTCATCGTCGTTAGGCAGCACTTCGCTCACCACGCGCGCGGCATACACCGGGCATACTTCGTTCTCAACGATGCCGTTCGGGGCGACCGCCCGGTAGCGGAAGGCCGGGTGAACCGGCACGATGTCGGCGATCTCCACGCCGAGTTCGAAGCGACAGCGGCGCGTGACGGCCTGCTCGAAGGTCTCGCCCTGCTGGGGGTGTCCGCAGACGGAGTTGGTCCACACCCCGGGCCAGGCTTTTTTGCCCAGCGAACGGCGGGTGACCAGCAACTGCCCCTGCTGATTAAACAACCAGCAGGAAAACGCGAGATGTAAAGGGGTATCAAGCGTGTGGGCGGCATACTTCTCCAGCATACCGGCAGGTTGATCCTGCTCATCCAGTAAAATGACGTGTTCCCCGGCCATGACGACTCCTGAAAATAAAAAATGACCCGGCACAAACCCGCCGGGTCATGTACTCAGGCCTCTAGGGTAGCCCATAAATGGGAGAAAGGCATTACCAAAACAAGCCCTGGAGTCCGCTCTGTGAGCGGCAACGCGTCATGGCGGGTAAGTCCACCACGACGTGCGGCTCCAGCAGCAATTGCTGTCCGTCGCGGGCCGGATGCGATGGCGGGGGGCTATTGGTTTCGCCATCAGGGATGACGCCCTGCGCCGCGGACTGGTATGATATTCGCCCTGGTTGCGAGGTAAGTGGTTGTGTTAAGTGCAGGATGCCTGATGATGAAACGCGTTTTTATGACACTGATGCTGGTGGTAAGCCTGGCGCTGGCCGGCTGCTCCAGCAACTCCGATTCCGGTACGACCTACACCGTCAAACGCGGTGATACCCTGTATGGCATCTCCCGCACCACCGGCACCAGCGTTCGCGATCTGGCCCGCCTGAATAACATCTCCCCGCCTTACACCATTGAGGTGGGGCAGAAGCTGAAGCTTAACGGCAGCAGTTCAACGAAGACAACGAAGAAAAAATCTTCCTCCACGCGCACGGCGGCGGTCACGCCTTCGTCCGCGGTACCTCAGTCCTCCTGGCCGCCGGTGGGACAGCGCTGCTGGCGCTGGCCGACCAGCGGCAAAGTGGTCCTGCCTTATTCCACCGCCGATGGCGGCAATAAAGGCATTGATATCGCCGGGACTCGCGGCCAGCCCGTGTACGCCGCCGGGGCGGGCAAGGTGGTCTACGTCGGCAACCAGCTGCGCGGCTACGGCAACCTGATCATGATTAAGCACAGCGAGGATTACATCACCGCCTATGCCCACAACGATAAGCTGATGGTGAATAACGGCCAGAGCGTGAAGGCCGGCCAGCAAATCGCCACCATGGGCAGTACGGATGCCGACTCAGTGCGTCTGCATTTCCAGATCCGCTATCGGGCGACGGCCATCGATCCGCTGCGCTACCTGCCGCCGCAGGGCAGTAAGCCTAAGTGCTAAAAGGTTATTTTATCGCCAGTCAGCATCCGGCGGGCTTGTCACAGGGTGCGTAAGGGCTATAATGCTTTTCGCACCTCTTCGCGGGCGTAGTTCAATGGTAGAACGAGAGCTTCCCAAGCTCTATACGAGGGTTCGATTCCCTTCGCCCGCTCCAAACTCAAGTCTTCTGACGTCTACCCAACTCAATTTTCCCTTGATAAATAAGAAGTTATAGCATTCTGTTAGTCTATTGAACTCCGACGGAGGACTCCTCTTTGGTTGCGGGATCGGCGTTTTGCGTTGCTGGCGCTGGAGTAGTAGCGTTTAGTGATATTTTCGCACTTATCCTGTTTCCGCAGGATGAGTGATTTTACGCAACCGGCTCGCGCTGACGACGACCGATACCGCAGAGGCCGCGGCGGCGCTCCACAGCGCAACATGAATTGACCTTTCATCTGCTGCCAGCAGAACGCCTACGGCGGCGGCTCCCAGGCACTGCCCGAAAGTGCGCATAATGGATAAAACACCGGACGCATAACTCGCGTGCTCACGAATAACGTTTGAGAGCATTTCTCGGTTATTGGGACTCTGAAAGCAGCCAAACCCTATTCCGCACACCAGACTTCGCAGGCAGATATCCCACATTGAAGGGCAGGCGGGTAACGTCGCCAGCAGGATCAAACCGACGACAAAAATCACCAGCCCCAGGGTGGATATCGCCGGGGCTGATATCGTGTCCGCCCAACGGCCTGCATGCGGCGCAATCAGCACGATCCCTAACGGCCACGGCGTAAACAGCAGGGCAGACACTACCGGACTGTAGCCGTATTCGCTCTGAAACAGGAAGGGTAGCGCAATAAAGGTGATCCCCTGGCTGACAAAAGCAATCATCGACGTGAAGGCCGCGAGGGTAAAACGTTCATTTTTAAACATGCTCGGCGGCAGTAAGGGATGACCCGTGCGGCGGATTTGCCAGATAAAAGCCATGCCGCTCAGCGCAGCGAGAGCCATCCAGCAAAGGCTGCCGAATTGAGAAGTAGCGTTCTGTAGGCTGTTCGCCGCCATGATCGTCGAACCCAACAGCAGCGCCGACAAAATGGCGCCCAGGGTGTCGAAGGGCGCCTGCATACGAATCGTATCCCGCGGCAGCGCTCTGACCGCCAGCAGTAAGGCGAGGGTGCCGGGAAGAACGTTTATCGCAAACAGCCATTGCCAGCTCAGGGTGTGAAGGATCGTACCGCCCAATACCGGGCCGATAGCGGAGCTGGAGGCAATGAGCAGGGCATGGAACCCCAGAATGCGGCCAAGTAATCGTCCGGGAAATACGGATCTGAGTATTGCGGGGGCAATACTCAGCGTCGCCGCGCCGCCGATCCCCTGAAGCACGCGCATACCGATAAGCACTTCGGGCTTATTCGCCAGCGCGCAACCCAGTGATGTCAGGGTAAAGGTCGTCAGGCCCGCCAGAAATACGGGGCGATAACCCAGACGGGCCGCAAGCGCCGCGAATATCGCCAGCGTCATCGCAGCTGCCAGCAGATATCCGTTGGCGAACCAGACGGCAATACCGGCAGGTACCTGCATCTCCTGAGCCATTGAGGGCAGGGCAATGTTGATCATGGTGCCATCAAACACGCCCATTAAGGTGGTGGTCATTATTGCGGCCATCACCCGTGCGCGCGCCGGGCCAGGCAGCCCTTCGTCGCCGGGTTGGCTGGAAAAGAGCGTCATCATTTGTCCTCTGAGAAGAGTGTATGGATGACAAAACTATAAAGATGGCTTTTATTGGGCGGAAGGCGCACTATTTTCACTTTATTGTTGCATCAAACGCCTTATCTTAATGTGCTGGGAGAAAGGGTAATGTCTGATCCCGATTTTAATTTGCTGGTAGCACTCGACATATTGCTGAGTGAAGCGAGTGTCGCAGGTGCGGCACGTCGTCTGAACCTCAGCACCTCGGCCATGAGCCGGACATTATGCAGGTTACGCGATGTCACAGGAGACCCGATCCTGGTGCGCGCCGGGCGTAACATGGTACTGACCCCGTGGGCCGAAGCGACCCGGGATCGCGCCAGGCGTGCAGTGCACGATGCCAGGGCAGTATTGCAGCCCTCAACTGAAACGTTCTGCGCGCGAAGTCTGGCGCGTCTTTTTACCATCAGGGCAAACGATGGTTTTGTGGTGGCGTTTGGGCCTGCGCTCATCGCAGCGGTTGCCGACGCCGCGCCGGACGTCTGTATACGCTTCGCGCCCAAGCCGGAAAAAACCTCGCGCTATCTTCGGGAAGGGCTGGTTGATCTGGAGATTGGCGTTCAGAGTAATATGGGGCCAGAAATACGGCTGCAGCGACTGTTTGAGGATCGGTTTGTTGGCGTCGTGCGTAAAGGGCACCCGTTGGCTAAGCAGGCAGAAATAGGCGTGGGTGATTATGTCGCCTGGGGCCATGTGGTAGCGTCACCCGAGGGCGCGTTGCACGGATCCGTTGACGATGCGCTGGCCGAACTGGGGACAAAACGTAAAATTGCGAGCGTCGTACCGGGATTTCCGACAGCACTGTCCGTGGCGTTGGAATCGGATCTTATCGCCATGATACCCGCACTCTATTTACTCAATCAGCAGGTAACGGACCAGGTACACGTTTTCGAGCTGCCGTTCAAAAGCCGTCGTATTACGGTATCGCAGATGTGGCACCCAAGAATGGAACGCGACCCCGGTCACCGCTGGCTGAGAGAGCAAATTCTTGCGATATGCGGTGTGGCCAGGTCAGTCATGACTAAGGAGCCGGTATAGCGATTGCTATAACATCAACTTATATTAAATTAACAACACAATACATTGATATTTAAGATAAAATAAATTAAGTGTAGTAGCTGAATTGAGATGGCGATCTCTGACCAAATAGACATGTCCGCGCTACAGTCTCGCCACAGCGATCGCGGCTTTCAAAGGATGAGACTCATGACGGCATACGGAACGGAAATTTTCTCAATGAGCGATGTGAACAGACTCACGATCGAAGTCTCCACGCGTCGATAGACCGTTTATGTCCTTTCCGCGAGATTTAATCGAAAGCCCTCGTGCTACCTTTAAGCTAACTATTAACGATAAATAAAGGACAGCTTTCCTGTCCTTTATCCTTTTTTATTCAGCTTTGCTCTCGCGCGATCGCAACACCTCACCGACCACAGGAGCAGCGGTAAACGCATTTGGCCATCCCGCGTAGAACGCCGCCTGGGCGACCACTTCTCCGGCCTCTTCAGCCGAAAGCCCATTATCCATCGCTCTGTTTAGGTGGTAGCCAATCTGCGCGCTCTGTCCGGCGGCGATTAACGCGCTGACCGTCACCAGGCTTCTGTCGCGGGGCGTAAGCGCGGGCCGTTGCCAGAGGTCGAGAAACAGCGGGTCGGCGGTAAATTTAACCAGGCCAGGCGAAATGGGACCGACATTTTTCTCCACGGTGTCTGCACGCTGTTTCTCTACCTGTTCATTGAGAGGCAGCAGCGTTGGCGAGGCGGCGGGCAGGGCCTCTGTCGTGATGCCGCGGGCTGCAAAGATCGCTTTGGTCACCCTGACGGCTGACATCGCATTGGGCCAACCTGAGTAGAACGCCAGATGGGTAATGATCTCTGATACTTCCGCTGGCGTCACGCCGCTATCGAGAGCGACTTCAATATAGTGCTTAAGCTCGCCTGGCTGGTTGTGGGCAATCAGCATGGCCACAGTCACGATGCTGCGGTCGCGGGCAGACAGGGCGTCACGTTGCCAGAGGTCGTTGGTAATCGCTTCACGGCCAAAGCGTGCCAGCGCCGGGGAGACCGCGTGAATGTCAGCGTCCGAAAGAGTGAAAGCCCTGATTGATTTTCTGATAGCGCATACCGCGGAATGAAGGCTGTTTTGCGTGCGAAATGTCTGAAGGCGCCGGCCCTGTCTTTCCCTCTGCCTTAACCCTATACTCCCTGCGGATAAAGCGGTTTTTTATCGCGGTGCAACGGCTTATCCCATTGTCAACGCGATGGGCGGGGAATTTCACTAAGGGAGAGGCAGCAATGGGCAGACGCTTAATGGTCTGTGTGTTCGCGCTGGTGGCGTTTTCAGCTACTGCAGCGCATGGTCATCACGGCCAGTCGGTAATATCGGGCGCCGACGGCGGCAACGGTTCGGACGGCGGCAGTAGCGATAACTCCTCGGGGCGGGCAGGGTGCCCGGGCGGCACCGATCCCGATGAGCATGGCCATTTTTACCTGCCCGGCACCCGCGAACCCTGCAATCCTGGCCCCCAGGATGAAGAGAAAGTCGGGTCTTCCCACTAGCGTTCAGCTCAGATCGTGCAGCGCCTTGTCCAGCGGCGGGGAAAGCTGAATATCCAGAAACGCAACCGCCAGTCCGCCGCGCTCCGGTGAGCAGCACATGACGCCGGCTTTCACCGGGCCTGGCGGAAAGTAGCCCAGACGCAGCAGCGGCCAGCGCTCGCCGTCAGTCGAATATTGCAGCCTTAACGCATCGCCTTTGCGGGTCAGACGCAGCCAGAAGGTGCGTGGGTCGCCGGGAAAAAGCCCGGTGGCCCAGTCGGAGTGATTCAGCGTCAGTACGCTGCCGATGGCCGGGGCATCGTCATTGAATTCAATTCCCGCCTTCAGCCAGGTCTGCTCGTCCGCCATCATCATCAGCCCGGCCTGGTCGTAAAGCGTGGTGAAATCCGCACAGATTTTTGCCTGCAGGGTAAAATCGCCCTCCACCTCAGCGGCATAAAGATGGCCGGAGAAGCGCTCGAAGCCATACCAGGTATGACGCCAGAAATCGGTATGCTTATCGGTGACCACCGTCAGGCTGTCGGCATCGCGGCGCCACTCGGCTGGTTCATTAATCCAGTGAAAGGATGGCTGCATGTTTCCTCCGGAACAGGCTTATAACAGCGACTGCAGCGCGGGGGACGCCATGCTGGCCTCAAAGGGGATAATCTCCGTATGGGCGAGACCCAGCTGCTGGAAGGGATCCTGGCTCAGACGCGATTCCAGAATTTCCCGGCTGTCGCATTTCGCCAGAATCACCCCGCCGGTGCGGGGAATACGGCGGCCGGAGGTGAGAAAGAGGCCGTCAGCATAGCCTTTTTTGAGCCATTCGACGTGGGCGGGGATCGCGCTGTCAATCTCTTCGAGCGGTTTTATATACGTTAAAACAACCACATAAATCGTACTCATCCTGAAAACCCTGTCAATCCGATGGGATCTTCAGCCTGACACATTTCGATGATGGTTAAAAGAAAACGCGGCATTTTTGCGTGCTATTGAGCAGGAGGCACATGTTGCAACGGTATGGAGATTTATCGCGGCTGTGAAAACACATATGTTTTTTCGAATGCGTATTGATCTTTGTTCGTGGTCCCGTATGCTGTCCGTCACGCTTGAGGAGAAACCATGTCTTTATTGCCCCTGCAACTGTTCAAAAACCTCGCCGATGAAACCCGGCTGGGGATCGTGCTGTTGCTCAAGGCGCGGGGAGAGCTGTGCGTGTGCGATCTCTGTACGGCACTCGCCCAGTCCCAGCCCAAGATCTCCCGCCATCTGGCAATGCTGCGGGAGAGCGGGCTGCTGCTGGATCGAAAACAGGGTAAGTGGGTCCATTATCGCCTCTCTCCGCAGATGCCGGCCTGGGCGGCGCAGGTGATTGAGCAGGTCTGGCTAAGTCAGCAGGACGAGGTGCGGCTGATGGTCAGCAGACTGACTGGCGGGCCGGGTTGTCGGTAAAAAATTTATCTTAACATATATGATTTTTCGAATGTGATTGGTGGGAGGAAGAATGTTGCTGGCAGGTGCGATTTTTGTCCTGACCCTGGTGCTGGTGATCTGGCAGCCGCGGGGTTTAGGGATCGGCTGGAGCGCGGCCTTTGGCGCGGCGCTGGCGCTGGCCACCGGTGGAGTACAACTAGCCGATATCCCGGTGGTGTGGCATATCGTCTGGAATGCGACCGCCACGTTTATCGCCGTTATCATTATCAGCCTGCTGCTCGACGAATCCGGCTTTTTTGAATGGGCCGCGCTACACGTTTCCCGCTGGGGAAGAGGGCGGGGTCGTCTGCTGTTTACCTGGATTATCCTGCTCGGTGCGGCGGTGGCGGCGCTGTTTGCCAACGACGGCGCGGCGCTGATCCTCACGCCCATCGTAATTGCCATGCTGCGGGCGCTGGGGTTCAGTAAGGGAACGATGCTGGCCTTTGTCATGGCAGCCGGGTTTATTGCCGATACCGCCAGCCTGCCGCTGGTGGTGTCGAATCTGGTGAATATCGTTTCGGCAGATTTCTTTGCCATTGGCTTCAGGGAGTACGCTTCGGTGATGGTACCGGTCGATCTCGCGGCGATCCTCTCCACCCTGGCGATGCTGCACCTGTTCTTTCGCAAGGATATCCCGCCGGCCTGGGATATGGCGTTACTGAAAGCACCGGCCACGGCGATAAAAGATACGGCGACGTTCCGCACCGGCTGGGGCGTGCTGCTGTTGTTGCTGGTCGGCTTTTTCGTTCTTGACCCGCTGGGGATCCCGGTCAGCGCCATCGCGGCGCCGGGAGCGGGGATCCTGTTTGCTGTCGCGAAGCGCGGGCGGGTGATAAACACCGGCAAGGTGCTGCGCGGCGCCCCATGGCAGATTGTGATCTTCTCGCTGGGGATGTATCTGGTGGTGTATGGCCTGCGAAACGCCGGATTAACGGATTATCTGACCACGGTGCTGAACATGCTGGCGGAGCGCGGGCTCTGGGCCGCGACGCTGGGCACCGGTATCCTGTCGGCCTTCCTCTCTTCGATCATGAATAATATGCCCAGCGTGCTGGTCGGCGCCTTGTCGATCGATGGCAGCGCGGCAACAGGGACGATCAAAGAGGCCATGATATATGCCAACGTCATCGGCTGCGATCTGGGGCCCAAAATCACGCCGATTGGTAGCCTGGCCACGCTGCTCTGGCTGCATGTGCTGACGCAGAAGCACATCACCATCGGTTGGGGGTATTATTTCCGCTGCGGCATCATCATGACCCTGCCGGTGCTGCTGGTAACGCTGGCCGCGCTGGCGCTGCGTCTCTCCTTCAATCAGCCATGAGAACGTGCTATGAGCATCACCATTTACCATAACCCTGAATGCGGCACCTCGCGTAATACCCTGGCGCTGATCCGCAACAGCGGCGCTGAGCCCACCATTATCTATTATCTGGAGACGCCGCCGTCGCGTGATGAACTACGCCAGCTGATCGCCGCGATGGCGATCCCGGTGCGGGCGCTGCTGCGGCAAAACGTCGAACCCTACGATGCGCTGGGCCTGGCGGAAGACCGGTTTACAGATGACCAGTTAATCGACTTTATGCTCCAGCATCCGATCCTGATCAACCGTCCGATCGTGGTGACGCCGCGGGGCACCCGGCTCTGCCGCCCGTCAGAGGTGGTGCTGGAGATCCTGACGGCGCCGCAAAAAGGCGCCTTCGTGAAGGAAGACGGTGAGCGCGTCATTGATCGGACGGGGCAGCGTGTGAAATAGCGCGCAAAATGGCGCCGGCTGTAGCAGCCGGCAAGCCATGTGCATCCTGCCTCGCGGGAGGCTCTCCGGGTGTGAAACACCTGGATGGCTGAACAATATTCTCCCTTAGCGCTATTTCTGCCTCCTCAGCCCCGTTTCCCTTACTTTTCCTGTCGTTATATGCCCTGCCTGCACCGACGGTTTTTGTCTTTTGTTACTCAATCAACTTACTGTTTTTAATAAATAAAATTATGTATTCTTTACAATGGCATAATGTCAACGCCGTTTGCGCTTTTGCGAACATTAAATCTATAAAACTAGATGTTTGTCGACTTTTCATCTAAAAAGGGAAGGTAAGGGGCTGGACAAAACCACTGCATGGTTATCAAATGGTTAAAAATGCTCGCTTCTGATGTTAAGACAAACAAATTATAAATCGTCAGCCCGCTTTATACGGTTAACTTGCGCTGCGGCGCACCTTATCTGGAGAATTTATGCATTCCTCTGTTAATAAAAACGAAAGCCGTACCTTTTTCGGCCATCCTTATCCGCTGGGCTCCCTGTTCTTCACCGAAATGTGGGAGCGCTTCTCGTTTTACGGCATCCGCCCCTTACTGATCCTGTTTATGGCGGCGACGGTTTACGACGGCGGAATGGGGTTGGCGCGGGAGAACGCCTCGGCGATCGTCGGGATTTTTGCCGGCAGTATGTATCTGGCCGCGCTGCCGGGCGGCTGGCTGGCGGATAACTGGCTTGGCCAGCAGCGCGCCGTCTGGTACGGCTCGATTCTGATCGCCCTCGGGCACCTGTCGATCGCCCTGTCGGCATGGCTGGGCAACGACCTGTTCTTTATCGGCCTGATGTTTATCGTCCTCGGTTCCGGGTTGTTTAAAACCTGTATCTCGGTGATGGTCGGCACTCTGTATAAAAAAGGCGACGCGCGCCGCGACGGCGGTTTCTCGTTGTTCTACATGGGGATCAACATCGGCTCGTTTATCGCGCCATTGATCTCCGGCTGGCTGATTAAATCCCATGGCTGGCACTGGGGCTTCGGCATCGGGGGGATCGGGATGCTGGTGGCGCTGATCATTTTCCGTGTCTTTGCCGTGCCGTCGATGAAGCGCTATGACGCAGAGGTCGGCCTCGATTCCACCTGGAACAGCCCGGTGGCGAAAAAGAATGGCGTTGGGGCGTGGCTGCTGGCGCTGGCGCTGGGAGTGGCTGTGCTGGTCACGCTCATTAGCCTGGGCACGATCGTGATTAACCCGGTGGCGGTGGCCAGCGTGCTGGTCTATGTGATTGCCGCTTCCGTAGCGCTCTATTTCATCTGGCTGTTCGTCTTCGCCGGCCTGAGCCGTAAAGAGCGGGCGCGCCTGCTGGTGTGCTTTATTTTGCTGGTTTCGGCGGCCTTTTTCTGGTCGGCATTTGAACAGAAACCGACCTCATTTAACCTGTTTGCTAACGACTATACCAACCGGATGATCGGCGATTTTGAGATCCCCGCGGTCTGGTTCCAGTCGATTAACGCCTTATTTATCATTCTCCTCGCACCGGTATTCAGCTGGGCGTGGCCAGCGCTGGCGCGTAAAAACGTTCGTCCGGGCAGCATGACCAAATTCGTCATTGGCATCCTGTGCGCGGCGGCGGGCTTTGGCCTGATGATGCTGGCGGCGCAGAACGTCCTGAACAACGGCGGGGCCGGTGTGTCGCCGCTGTGGCTAGTGGGCAGCATCCTGATGCTGACGCTCGGCGAACTGTGCCTGAGCCCGATTGGCCTGGCGACCATGACCCTGCTGGCGCCGGAGAGAATGCGCGGCCAGATGATGGGGCTGTGGTTCTGCGCCAGCGCGCTGGGTAACCTGGCGGCGGGCCTGATTGGCGGTCACGTGAAGGCCGATCAGCTGTCGCTGCTGCCGGACCTCTTCGCCCGCTGCTCCATCGCGCTGCTGATCTGCGCCGCCGTGCTGGCCGTGCTGATTGTCCCGGTCCGCCGGATGCTGGAGAACAGTCAGTCCAGCGGTGCGCAAAAATCCGTCAGCAACGCCTGACGCGATCCTCAGGCCGGTCCCGCGGGACCGGCTTGTTTTTTGTCCAACCCCCGCCCCGGCAGTGCAAAATCCCCTTTTCTGAATGCGCGATGTCCCATAACGTGAGCGTGTTCTTTGAAATCACGTCGCTTTCCGGTCCATAGTGTAGTCAGGTTTACTATGTGGTTAATATAAGGACACACCTATGCCAGCAGTCATTGATAAAGCATTGGATTTCATTGGTGGTATGAATACGTCTGAGCCAGTACCACAGTCTATGGATGAAAGTACCGCGAAGGGAATTCTCAAATATTTGAAAGAGCTGGGCGTGCCAGCCAGCCCGGCCGACGTCGCTGAGCGCGGTCAGCAGCAAGGCTGGAGCGCCGGGTTTACCGACAAAGTGGCGGAGTGGGCTGAACGGGTCGCCGCCGGCGAACGGCTGGTGATTAAGCATCCGGAATTCTTTTCCACCTACATGCGGGAAGAGCTGCGCGCCCTGGTGTAATCGCCGCGCATCAACCCCGCGTCTTCTGTTTAATGCCTTCCCCACCGGGGAAGGCATTCTGGCTGATGACAAACCTGTTTCATTATTGTGCCCGCATTTCTGCCGGGTGGCGGCTTTCGCCTTACCCGGCCTACGAAAGACGGCAATATCAAACCGCTATGCGGTTGGCCGTAGGCCCGCGCAAGCGCAGCGCCGCCGGGCAATCCCTGAAGACGGTTTAATGGCTTCCCCTCCGGGGAAGGCATTTTTGTTACTGGCCGCGGTAGCCGCCGCCCAGGGCTTTGATCAGGGTAATGTCGGTGCTCAACCGCTGGGCCTCAATATCCAGCAGCAACAGCTGCTGGGCAAGGACCGCCCGCCGGGCCTCTTCGGCGGCGTAGCGGCTGAGCAGGCCGCGCTGATAATGGGCGCGAGCGCTGTCGGTGGTGGTCTGCGCCGCGGTGACCTTCAGCTGCTGCAGCGCGCGCTGCTGATTCAGGTCGTTAAGCTGGCTGGAGCTGATGGCGACATCGCGAACCGCGTCCAGTACCGCCTGGTTGTACTGTTTGATCAGAATATTGCTGGCGGTGCGCACCGACTGCAGATTGGCGTTCAGACGACCGCCGTCGAAGATCGGCAGATAGAGCCCAGGCAGCAGGTTGATCTGCTGGAAAGAAGACTTAAACAGATCCCCGACGCTCAGGGCGTTATAGCCCCAGAACGCTTTGATATCAAAATGAGGATAAAACGCCGCTTTCGCCGCGTCGACCTGGCTCAGGGAGGCGGTCACATACCCGCGCAGCGCCTGCAGGTCCGGGCGGCGGGCCAGCAGCTCGAAAGAGAGCGACGGCGGCAGCGTCTCCTGGAGCGCAGGCAGCGCCACCGGATGGATCGCCGGCATGCTCTGCGCATCGGCGCCGATCAGCGCCCGCAGGGTTTCACGATACTGGGTCAGCGTCCCCTCGGCGCTGATGATCTGCTGGCGGGCGGCGAGCTTTTCGGCCTGGGCGTTGGCCACATCCACACTGTCTTCCACGCCGCGTTGGGTCCGGTGCTCGTGGGCCGCCACCGAGAATTGGGCAATGCCTTCCAGGTCCTGCAGCAGCGCGATTTTCTGGAACGTCGCCTGCATGGCGAAATAGAGCTGCGCCACGCTGCTGGCGATGTCGAGCTCAATGCCGGCGGTCTCCGCCAGCCGGGCGTTTTTCTCGCCAATGGCGGCGGCAACCCGGGCGCGATCGGCTCCCCAGAGATCGATATTCAGCTGCGCCCCGACGCCAACGGTGTTCAGCGTATACCAGGGACCGTTCTTATCCACCGGCAGGGAGTAGGAGTAGGGCCAGCTAAAGGATTTGTCGGTGATCCGCAGGCGATTTTGCGCCGCGACGGCGGTGGCCTGCAGGCCCATCGCCGACTGGGCGAGTTCCACCGTGGACTGCGACTGAGAGATGCGCAGCCGGGCGGCCTGCATGGTCGGCGAGTTCTGCAGCGCCCGGTTGATCAGCATGTTGAGCTGAGGATCCTCATAGGCCTCCCACCAGCGGGCTGCCGGCCAGTCGCTATTCGCCAGGTGGATCACCTGCGCCAGCTGGGCCTGCTGCGGATTGACGATGGCGACCTGGGCTGGCTCGTCCTGGATCAGCGCGCAGCCGCTGAGCAACGTCAGCGTCAGGGTAAGGAGAGTGCCGCGCAGCCGCGCGGAGAAAGGAAGGATCATCATGACGTTTTAGCCTGTTGCTCAGTCGCTATCGGTGTCGGGCC
The DNA here is from genome assembly GCF_046603115.1 of Klebsiella sp. 1SOBk5mer. NCBI lineage: Bacteria > Pseudomonadati > Pseudomonadota > Gammaproteobacteria > Enterobacterales > Enterobacteriaceae > Klebsiella > Klebsiella sp. 1SOBk5mer. The sequence continues at coordinate 370,342 of NZ_JBKIUU010000002.1, forward strand.
CCAGTCGGGCAGGGCGGCCAGCGCGGCGGCCAGCGCCGGGCCAAAGGGGTTAGTCAGGTCGGCGGCTAGCTGCTCGGCAGGCGCTGTCGCCTCCTGTTCGATACGTTCGGCGTAGCGCCGCAGCTGTTCGGCGCAGCGGGTCAGGGTCGGGTCTCCCGGCGCGGCGTTGAGCCGGTACCCTTCGCTAAGGCGGGCGATCTCCTCGGCCCGGGCGAGGGTGGCGCGCATCGGCCAGTCTTTCGCCTGGGGCCAGGGGTGGGCATACGTGCCCAGCGGTTCGGCGCGAACCCGATGGATCAGCGCTTCGCTGTCGGTGAAGGCGACAAACAGAGGGGCCAGCGGCACCGCATCGTGCGGGGCGGCGAGGCAGTCCGCCAGCCGGCGATAGAGTCCGGCGAGGCGCGATTTCAGCTGCGGCGCTTCGCTGTCCGGCCAGAGATACAAATGGACAATGGAGGAGACCAGCACCCCGAGCAGAATGCCCAGCACCCGGTCCCGCAGCTCGGTGAGGTTTGTCAGCGGACCAAACCAGCTGAGGAAGGCCAGCGCAAAAGTGAAACCAATCTGGATCCCGGCGTAGGCGATACGCTCCGAGCCGGCGGCAATCCAGGCCGCCAGCGCCAGCACCGGCAGGGACATCGCCAGCAGCCCCGACAGCGAGTCGGTCCAGGGCTGGACAAAGACGATTAACAGCAGCGCCAGCAGAGTGGCGAGCAGCGCGCCGCCGATGCGCAGCCACGTCTTCTGCATCGTGGCGCCCAGCCCGGGCTGGGCGACGATCACGCAGCTCAGCATAATGGTGTGCAGCCCCTGCCAGTCGGCAGCGGTATAGAAGACATAGCAGATTAGCGTCGCCAGCAGGGTCTTGAGCGCAAAATGGAGATACGCCGGGTTGCGCCAGGCGTCCGGCGCCAGCAGAGGCGGTTTTTCCACCTCGCCCTGCGGCAGGGCCACCGGCTCACCCTGGGCCAGCTGCTGCAGAAGGGCAGCCATCTCCTGCAGAACGGCGCGATTGGCGCCGCGGCCGCTGAGCGCCAGGGGGGGAATGGCGCCGTCAAACGGCCCCTCGCTAAGGGCGCTCTTCAGCTGGAGTACCGCCTGCGACAGCAGCAGGCGATCGTCGCTATCGGCCTCGTCCGCTTGCAGCAGCGCCGCCAGCTGGTAGCAGCGCAGGGTGGCGGCCAGCCGCGAGCGCCAGGCCTGCGGATCGGCGGCGATCTCCGGCGTCGCCCGGCAGGCCTGGGCGAACAGCGACTGCAGCTGGTTGAACTGCGCGGCGGTCTCGCCGAAGGTCGGTGGCGTTTCTCCGCCCGGGGTCGCCAGCCGGCTGGCGACCGACTGCAGCATCTCCGCCAGACGCGCCTTAAACTGGTTGCCGGGAAAGGCCTGCTGAAAACAGGCGTTGACCAGCAGGGTGACAAGGATCGCGGTGTTAATCGCCACCCACAGCCAGAGCAGCAGCCGCACCAGGATCTCGCTCTGGCTGGTCATCGACGGGAAGGTTTGGGCGTAAATCACCGCCAGCGCCACCACGAAAAAGGCCAGTCCCAGCTTGCCCAGCACCCGCATCAGATAGATGGCGCAGAAAAAGAGCGCCACGGAGGCCGCCAGGCGGATCAGCGGGTAGTCATAGGTCCACTTGATGATCAGCAGCACGCCGCCGAGCGCCACGCTGACGGTGACAAAAAAGACCACGCTGACTAACTTAATCATCAACACGTTAGGCTGGCTGACGTAGAACACGACGATCAGCGCGACGGCCAGGAAGGGGATCTGCAGGGTCATGAACAGGGTGATGAGCACCGCACAGCTCAGCGTCAGGCGCAGCGTGTAGCTGGCGCGTCCCGGCGCGTCGCGCAGTTCCTGGCGTAAAAAATGGGCGAGAGGAAACATCGCGTCGCCCGGCTACGGCTGCAGCACGGCGCTGGCCGAGGCGCCCATGCGGAACAGAGCCGGATCGGGATCGCTGACGGCGATTTTCACCGGGAAGCGCTGCGAGACGTGGACCCAGTTAATGCTTTTCTGGATCAGCGGCAGGCCTTCGATGACGCTCCCGCCTTCGGGCAGGACCCCGGAGCCGACCGAATCCACCACCCCGTTAAAGGTCCGGTTGTGGTTGGTCATCACGGTGATCCGCGCCGCCACGCCGGGGCGCACGTTGTTCAGATCGGTCTCGCGGAAGTTCGCGATCACATACCAGCGGTCGTCATCCAGCAGGGTGAAGACCGGCTTCAGCGCCGAGGCGTACTGGCCGACGGTGGTTTTCAGCGCCACTACCACGCCGTTGAACGGCGCGCGCACTTCGGTAAATTCCAGATGCAGTTCGGCGAGGGCGATTTGCGCCAGGATCCCGGCGCGTTGCGCCACCATGGCATCCACGCCGGTCACGGCCGCCGAGGCCTGTCTGGCCTGCAGCAGCGTGGCTTCCAGCTCCGCCCGCGCCGCTTTCTCGGCGGTGCGCGCCTGATCGAGATCTTCCTGCGAGGCAAACCCCTGCGGCACCAGCGGTTCAAGGCGGATGCGCGTGGAGGTGGTCTGCTTGACCAGCGCTCTGGCGCGCTCGACGGCGGCCGCTACCGACTGGGCGTTATACTCCTGCGCTTTGATGGTGCGCTGGGTCAGCATAATCTGCGCGTCGAGGGTCGTCAGCCTGGCTTTCGCGTCATCGAGCATCGCCTGATAGGGACGGGGGTCGATGCGGAACAGCAGATCGCCTTTTTTCACCCGCTGGTTATCGCGGATGGGCATCTCCACGATGCGTCCGCTGACCTCGGGCACCACATCGATGGTATCGGCATAGACATAGGCGTCATTGGTCTCCGGCGACGTTTGCAACTGCCAGATAACCAGGATCAGCGCCAGGATGGCGGCGAGGACCAGCGCCAGCAGAGGCCATTTCTTGCGTAACAGGGGAGTGCGGGAAGTAGTCATAAGCGATCAGTGAACAAAAAACAGAAACCACAGCAGCGTGGCGAACAGGAACATCAGCGCGACATAGCTGAAGACCAGGGGAGAAAAGCGCGGCTGCCAGCCGTTACGGGTAATCAGGATATGGCAGGGGATGAGTAAAAACGCGCCGCCCAACAAGCAGAAAAACCAGCCGGGGAACGCGGCGCCCAATACCGGGATCGCTGGTGAGAGTGAGCAGCCGGTGAGCGGCAAGACGAGCAGTAGCCGCGCCGGGCGGGCTATGGTGGCAATATGATTCAATGGAACATCCCTGAGTGCTCTTACCAGTGTGTCATGAGTGTAATCGCCTCGTTGCGGGAATGAAAGTCAACCGTTCGTTGACTGCGGGATCCGTGCGCGCCGGAAGAGCGGGAGGATGCGCCAAATCCCTCTCCTGAGGCCCATTACCGACTTGCGCATAGTCAGCCGTCACGGGGAGGACTATGCTTAGCCTGAAAGTCATAAAACAAGACCGAGGCAATGTCATGGATAAGGAATTACTGGAAGCCGGCTACCGGGCCTACACCGGGGAGAAAATCGACGTCTACTTTAATACGGCGATCTGTCAGCATTCCGGGAACTGCGTGCGCGGCAGCGCGAAGCTGTTCAATCTCAAGCGTAAGCCGTGGATCATCCCGGATGAAGTGGATGTCGCGACGGTGGTGAAGGTGATCGATACCTGCCCGAGCGGCGCTCTGCAATATCGTCATAAATAAGCGAGGAGAAGATGGACATACTGGAAGGGCACAACAAATTTTATGTTAACGACGCGCAGGGTAACCAGGTCGCGGAGATTGTTTTTGTTCCCACCGGCGAACACCTCAGCATTATCGAACATACCGATGTCGATCCCAGCCTGAAAGGCCAGGGCGTGGGGAAACAGCTGGTGGCGAAGGTGGTGGAAAAAATGCGCCAGGAGCAGCGGAAGATTATTCCACTCTGCCCGTTTGCCAAACATGAATTCGATAACACCCGCGAATACGACGATATTCGCGCCTGACGTACCGGCACCGGTGTAAACCGGTGCGCTTTTCACTCGCCAGCGCATCCGCGCCATTAGTCACTCATCGCTTCCCCCCATGCCTGTTCAAACGCCGACCGTGAGTTTGCTGATGAACGAGGCGGCTGCCTGTGCGGAAAGCGAGGGACCATATGCGGGTGATATTCCACCCGCTTTTTTACCCCCGCCAGCCGCTTCGCCGCGTTCAGCATCCGCTGGTTCAACCCCCGGGCGGCCAGCGAGCAGGAAGAGAGGATGTCATCGGTCATCATTGATAGACAAAGGTAATGCCGATGATCGACTGCACATTACCGGCGGTCACCTGGCCTGTGGTCCGGGCGTAGGTCGCCGTCAGGCCGAGATTGACCGGCGAGGTTCCGACGGTGCCCAGCGAGACCGTGCTGTTCGCCGGCACGGCGCTGCCGTTGCGGGTCAGCTGAACGCCTATCCCCTGCGCCGGTGAGGCGGAGGCGGTATTGGTGAAGATCGCGTTGGCGCTATCCGCGGTGGTGCCGGAGAGGTAATACCCCAGCTGCTGGCTTTGCGCGCAGTGCACGGTGAGCGGCACGGCCATGGAGCCCGGGTAGTCGGGGAGGGTGACGGTGACATCGCGGGCAGAGACATCGCAGCCGCCGGTGGGGACCACCACGTCGTTATTGGCGTAGATGTTCCAGATGAACTGGAAGGAGTCGCTATTGTAGTTGTTGGTCTGATGCAGGATCAGCACCGCGATTAACGATCCTGCGGCGATCGCCACCCCGCCTGCGGTGCTGACCGGCGTCAGATACAGGACGGCGGGCCAGGGCTTATCGGTCCGTGAATCGTAAATCACCCGTGCCGTTTCCGTGGTGGTCGGGAAGGGGTAAGAGGTGCCGTTATATTTCACGGTGCCAGAGAAACTCGACAGCACGCCGCCATAGGCGGATCCGCGCTGCAGGGTCACGTAGTCAGTGATCGTTTCCGGATAGTCGTTATGGCAAAAAATCTGCGTGGAGAGGTCGACCACCAGGTTTTGCCCGACGTTGACCGCCGGGGTCAGGTTAACGTAGACATTGGCTGAGCCGCCGCCGATGGGGATCGTCGCGCCGGTGGCCGTTTTGCAGGCGAAGGACCAGGCGTTTATCGACCAGCCCAGCAGCAACAGGGTGGTGAACAGAGGGATAATTTTTTTCATCATGATGCTCTCCTGGCTCAGGCGTAGGTATAGGTGACGTTAATCACCGCCTGAATGGTGCCTTGCGTGGCGCCGCCGTTGACCGACAGGGCCCTGACCTGCAGCGGGAAGCGGGCGGACTGGCTGGCCTCATCCACCTGTACCGACTGGCTGCTGCCGTTGTTCAGCGTGGCGCCGTCCTCGCTCTGCAGTTCGAGCTGAATATTGCCTGCCGTCCCCTGGTTTTTGTAATAGCCGGTGCTGTCCGCGGTCCCGCTGAAGGTGGCCTTCACCCGTGAGGTACCGACGGGGCAGTTGCTGAGATCCAGCGCCACGCTGTGCCAGGCCGATGCCGAGCCCGCGCCGATCAGGCTGAAGGTGTAAAGATCGCCCAGCTCGACGGTGGCATTGACGGTGGAGACCGTGCAGGGTCTGGCCACCACCTTCCCGTTGACGGTGAGGGTGACATCGGCCGCCCGCAGGGAAGGGCTCGCGGTTAACAGGCCGGCCAGCAGCCAGCCCACGTGGGTCCATTTCATTGCAGCCTCCGCTTACTGAAATTCCAGGGTGAATGTCGCTGTCGCATTGACATGCCCGGCGGTGACGGGCACCTGGGTGGCCATCAGACGGGCGTAAAAGTTCAGGATGTTGGTCTGGCCCGGCGTCAGCGTGGTCCAGGCGATGGCTGACGACGGGGCATTGACGGGCAGCCGGGACTGCTGCTGGTCGAGAATCTCCACCCCCATTCCCGCCGCCGCCGAGGCGCCGGCGTCGAGTTTTAACAGGCTGGTATTGACGCTGTCCGCCACGCCGGTGAAGCCGACCTTCACCGCGGTGACGGAAGTGCCGCAGGGCGACAGCACGATACGGAACGGCACCGGCGGGGTCGTCGCCCCGACGGCGTAAAACTGCTTCGCGGCGTTGTCCTGCAAATCGACGGTGAACTCCTTCGACTCTCCGGCCACCGCGCAGGCGTTGTCGCGCACATAGCCGCTGATGGCGATCGTGCTGTCGGCAGCGAAGGCCAGCGGCGCGGCCAGCGTGAGCAGGGCGCCCAGCAGATACTGCGGTGTTCTCATCATCATCTCCTTAGCGACACGCGACGGACAGCTGGCTGAGCGCCTGCTGCCGGCTCTCCGGCGGCAGACGATAATCGGCCACGCACTGGGCGTCGGCGCCATCGCCCCATTTCACCCGCACCTTACCCGCCAGCGGCATCCCGCTGAGGTAGACCTGACCGTTATCCGCGACGATGCTGCCGCTCCGGTTGCTGTCGCTGGTGGCGAGGGCGCCAAACGGCACCGGTTTGCCGCGATGGGTCAGCGTCATCAGGATCTTCATCCCCACCTGGGCGTTAAAGCTGGCGCGGACGATCGCCCCATGAGTAGGCACCACGCTGACCACCGCATCGTCAAGGTCGACATTGTCCGCCAGGGTATTGGTGTCCAGCGCGACCCGGTTTTCGCGATACTCGGTGGCATACGGCAGGACGGCATATCCGCGCCAGTCGGTGCGTACCCCGGTCTGGTTTTCCACCTTCACGCCGCCGGCACCGGGGGCTTTCACCAGCACCACGGTATCGTTCAGCGGCTGGCTCAAGGTGATGCCGTTGGCGTGCGCCAGCACGCCGCCGCTGACCCCGTAGTAAAGCTGTTTAAAGCCATCGCTGCGGCTGTAGCCGACGTTGGCGTTGCCGTAGCCGCCGCGGTAGTTGAGCGCGGTATAGCCGGTGCTCCCGTTGTCGCCGTTGCCGCCGCCGGCATAGCCGGTTTGCACGCTATAGCTGAGGTTGTTGTCATCCAGCAGGGTGCCGTACAGGCCCGCCAGATTGGTCATGCGGCCATTGAGATCGTGCGACAGGCTGTAGCTGGCGCTGGCGTGCCGCCAGACCGAACGGCTATCGGAGCGCAGCCAGTGGCTGAAGGGGATATTGACGTTAACCGCCAGCATCTGATCGCGTCCCTGCTGCCAGGCGTTTTTCGTCAGGCTGTAGCTTAGCGACCAGTTGATATCGTCTACGGCGGCGTTGAGGCCGGCCTGCAGTTGCTCATCGGCATCGTCGGTGCCCCAGTAAGTCTGGTGGCTGCCGCTCAGATAGAGGGTGGCGGTGCGCCCCAGCTGTTGGGTCACGCTCAGTTGCACCTTGCCGCGTTTGCTGTAAGCCAGATTGTAGTAGTCGGTAAATTTGGGTTTCACCTGGATAACCCCGTCCTGAGTTTCCACGCTGTAGCCGCTCATCCGGCGGTAGGTGGTATCGGCAAAGTTATAGTAGCCGCGGGTGGAGTAGCGGTAGCCCACCAGCTGCAGGTTGGTGCCGGTCTCATCCAGTGACTTGTTATAGAGAAAGCGCACCGACTGTCCCTGATGCTCGCTGTCGTCAGGCAGGGTGGCGTTGGCCTGGGTGATATCCAGCGACAAGGCGCCGAAATAGCCCATGTTTTTCCCCACCCCGAGGTTAAAGGCGCGATAGCGGTCCGCCATCTGGGCGCCGCCGTACAGGGTCCAGCCGGCCGGCAGGCCATGCATGGCCGTGCTCTGGAAAAAATCGGGCGTTTCCTGCTGGCTGTTGCCGCTGCGGTACTCCCCGGCGGAGAGGGCGAAGCGGGTATGGCCTTCGCGCTGCAGCACCGGCACCGTTGACCAGGGCACGCTGAAGACCTGGCGGGTGCCATCCGCTTCTTTAATGGTGACCTGCAGATCGCCACCGTTGCCCGCGGCGTAGAGATCGTCGATGGTAAACGGCCCCGGCGGCACCGTGCTCTGGTAGATTTCGTAGCCGTTTTGTTTGACTGACACCTGCGCGGTGCCGCGGGCGATCCCGTGGATCACCGGCGCGAAGCCTTTCTGGCTGTCCGGCAGCATATTGTCATCGGAGGCCAGCTGCGCGCCGCGGAAGTTGATCCCGTCGAAGACATCGCCGTTGGTGTAGCTATCCCCGAGGGTAAGCCGCGACCGCAGGGGAATGATGTCCCGCTCAAGCCAGCTGTTGACGTGCTGCCAGCGGTTCTCATTGGATGAGGCGCTGCCGCCGCTGCTGTAACTCCAGGTGCTGTTATCGCGCAGGCGCCAGGCGCCGAGGTTCAGCCCGCTCTGCAGATTTAGATAGGCGTAACGGCTGTTCCCCCCGGTGGCGTTATGAACGTTATTGCCGGTGAAGTTATAGTTAATCAGCCCGGCGGTGATGCCGTTATCCCATAGCTCCGGCGGAATATAGCCGCGGGCGTGGCTGCCCATAAACGCCTGGGGTACGGTGAGATACAGGCGCTGCTGGCCGACATCGAAGCGGGTGGTGGCTTCGCTGATGAGCGTCGTTAGCGGCACGCAGGCCTTACTGTCCAGGGCCGCCATGCCCGTCACCCGTCCGGTATCCACCCCCATGCTCGCCAGCTGGCCGCGGGTCAGGCAGGGCGACAGGCCATGGCCCTGCGCGTCGGCCTGGAAAGTAACGTCCCGGGTAGTCATATAGCCGTTATTGAGGTAAATATCGACGCGATAGGTGCCCGGCGGGACCTCCTGGCCTTTTTCAAATCCCGACAGGTCTGCCACCGCCGCCGGATCGTCAGCTAAAAAGCGGGGGTTAAAATAGAGGTCCGCCTGTGCGGCAAACGGCTGCGAGCAGAGCCACAGCGTCAGCGCCGGCGTAATCAGGCGCCGGGCGCTTGGGCGACCCCCATGGTCCAGTCCATATTTTCGATGTGACATAATCCCTCCGGTCCGACGTTGCCCGGCAGTCAGTGCTTCTGGTCATGCGCAGCGTGGCCCGCGCGGCGGGGCACACCAGAGTTAACGCAGTACGCCATTCATTTTCGGCGTCAGCGCGCCGTAATCGTTAATGGTGCGATAGGTGATGGTGCTGCCGGCATCCGCGGGCAGCTTGACGCTGGTTTTGCCCATCGGCGGCACCAGGGCGTTTTCCAGAATGCGCGTTCCGGCGTTCAGTTCGGTCACCGTCAGGTAATAGGGGGTGGGATTAGTCAGCGTTAGCGACGATCCGTTGCGGCTAAAGGTCAGCTTGTCCGGCGCCTGATCCGGGGGCAGGGCCAGTTTTGCCGGTCGGTAGTAGAGCTTGATGCGGCTGATAATCGCCAACTGGAGGGTGTTGTCGCTGAGCTTCGATTTATCCATTGAAGGAATGGCCTTCACGTTCATCCAGAACAGGCTTTCCCGATCCTGCGGCAGCTGGTTATTGGTCGCGTCGATAATGCGCAGGGTGTTCTCTTTTTTGCCCTGCATGGCAAACAGGGGGGGAGTGATAACAAACCGGCCGTCTCGCTGCCCATCGGCATTTTCCACCCATGACTGAATAAGCCAGGTGCTGTTGTCGTCGTTATTGGTGACCGCCAGCTGGACCTGTTTCTGACCCGCCGGGTAGATGACCCGGGTCGCGCCCAGCGCGACGCCCGCGTGCGCGCTGGCGCTCAACGCGCCGGCGGCGAAAAGCGCACATCCCGTCAGTATGCCGCGTATCGTCGTTGCCGTTTTTCTCACATTATCTTCTTGTCTGCTCACGGTGTTGTCCTGCTGGTCTGCGGGTTGATTACTGGTAGGTTAATGAGAACCAGGCCTGGGCGTTGGCCGCCCCGCCGGTGACCTGGCGTCCGGTCGCCCGATATTTGGCGACGAAATTTAGCGTCGTCGGTCCGCGGTAGAGCGGCACCCAGCGATCCGGCGGACGATTGAGGGGCAGCTGCTGGCCCTGACTGTCGAACAGCGCAATGCCTATCCCGCTGGCGATCCCCGGGCCTTCGCCCACCGACAGCACATCGGGGTTTTTGCCGTCAGCCACGCCGTGAAATGCCACCCCGACATGCTGGCTGACCGCCGTACTGCAATCCTGTAAATGAATCGCGAAAGGGATCGGGTTGCTGTCTTCGCCCACGTCGTGAAATCGGTTACTGCTGATCTGTCCCAGATGGACCGTCATCTGCCGATCGCCGGCTTCAACGCGGCAGGAACTGGCCATGATCAGGCCCTGAAAGCGCATGCTCCCTCCCGGCAGCGTGACGTTCCACTGATTACCGGCCAGCGCCAGCGGAGGCAGCAGCAGTAGCAGACCCGATTTCATTCCCTGCATCGTTTCACCCCGGTTGCAAAATTAAGCGCGGGCCCTCCTGGCCCGGATGGCTTCCTTGCCTGATGGTTGCCTTACTCGTACTGCACTTTGAAGGTGGCGTCCGCGTTCGCGATACCGGCGGTCGCGGCGCCAGTGGCGTAGTAACGCGCCTGGAACGGAATGATGTTGGTGCCGTCATTCAGGGTGGTGGCTGCGCTGAAGGTGGCGCCGTCCAGCGCCAGCGGCGTGCCGGTGTTGTCGAGGATCTGTACGCCGACGTTGGTCGCGCTGCCGGCGGCAGAGTTTTGCAGCGCCAGAACGGTGGTATTGCTGCTGTCGATAGCCGTACCGGCGAAGGCGACGGACGCTTTGGTTGCTACCGTGGTGTCGCAATCATCCAGCTGAATGTTGAAACCGACGGACGAACTGGTGCTCCCCGCCGTGGCCAGTTTCGCGGAACGCACCTGGCCCAACTGGACGGTTTGATCGATAGAGCCGGCATCTACCGCACAGGCCGCGTTAACGACTTCCCCTTTAAAATGGACGGTCCCGCCGTTAACCGTGGTGGTATCGGCCAGGGCCGCCGCGGAGCTCAGAGACAGGGCTGACACAACAATCATTGCCAGTGTTTTGATTTTCATACTGTTTTCCTTTGAACGATGTCGAAATAACGAACCGGATTGGCAGCCGTTGTGCCTTCCAGGCATTTCAGATTTCAGCCGAGTGGTCCGGCTGCCGGCTCTGCACAGTTTTCGCCCAACCGATGAGACAATTGGGGCCATTTTGACTCGTTGAGATAAATGAACTGAATGCCGTTTAATTACGCCTGTTTTATGGTGTTAAATTCTGATAAATGTGGTTTGTGTGGATATTTCATCTGTGGTTGTTGGCGGAGTGCGAAAGGAAGAGCGATGCCGCTGGCGAAGGCGCGTCGATGCCCCGGGAGGTCAGGGTGAGAAAAGTGCGTAATTGATGTTTTAAAAATGATTTAAAATCAGATGATTATGAATTTTTTTGCAGAAATATGGCGTGGTGAGTTGCAAAATATGTCAAAACATTTTTATGATATAAACAGTTTGGCCCCAATTGACCTGTTCACGGTTTATTTTTTTAATTAAATTCAATCGGTTGTATCAATTCCCGCTTCCGCATTGTTTTCTCCAATAAGATTATTTCTTTCCCATATTCCGGCAAAACGCGCCGCATTGCTGGCGGTGTAGCGCACCGTGTGTCGAATATTACGATGACCGAGATAATCCTGGATCAAACGGGTATCTGTCCCTCTTTCCGCCAGTTCGTAGCCGCAGGCGTGACGCAGCATATGGGGGTGGGTCTGCGTTACGGTACCTGCCTTTTCCCCGGCGGCGCGAATAATACGATATGCCTGCTGGCGTGAGAGCGGGGTACCGCGACGGGAGATAAACAGCGCGTCGGTTTTGGCCGCCGCTTTCCAGCCGGCGCGGACCTGACTCCAGCGCTCAATAGCCTCACGTTCATCAAAGCGCAGCGGGTGAATAGTCGAAAAACCGTTCTTCAACCGCCGCACATTGACCCGGCCTTCCCGTAGATCCAGATCGTGATAGTGCAGATCCAGCAGTTCGCTGATGCGCATCCCGTGGCGAAAGGCGAGCAGGATGAGGCAGTAGTCCCGCTCGCCGGTGGCGCCCTGACGCGCGGCCTGCATCATAGCCTGAACTTCTTTGGCGGTAAGAAAACGACGTCGGTTCACAATAGTTGCTCCTGAAAAAGATGTGAGGGGTCGTCATGGCGAAACCATACGCCATGACGGAAAAGATCCGGAATGCGAGAACGGTACAAGGTGAAGGCGATTAACCACGCATAGATAGCATATTATATTTACAGCCAGTCAAAATATCGCCTGGCGATAATTCTTAATTTTAGAGATTTTAAGTAAGGCCACAATAGATCTGCTCGGGTTTCATAGCATGTGCATAAAATAAAAGGTTTTTTTCAAACGATAGATTTTAAAAATAGCGGGATGGATTTTGAGCCAACAATAAATAGTCACGGCAAAACCGGAATTTATGCAGGGTTAATTGAACGAGGTGACCGCAGGATTAAATAAGAACTTGCGGGAACAGTAATCATAATTAACCGAGGGTTAATTTATTGATATTTAATTTCCCCGCAACGCGGTACAACGCCATCCGTGGCGTCAGGCTTACTGAAGCAGCGACAGGCGCTGTTTGTCGCGCGTATTGTCCCAGATACCATAGAAGCGTCCCGCGTTGCTGGCGGTATACCAGACGGTATGGCGAATATTGCGGTGTCCGAGATAGTCCTGGATCAGGCGGGTATCGATACCCATATTGGCCAACGCAAAGCCACACGAGTGACGCAGCATGTGCGGGTGGATCTCCAGCGGCAATCCCGCCTGGTCGCCAGAAGAGGCGATAATCTGATAGAACTGCTGGCGGGAAAGAGGATTGCCTTTGCGGGAGAGAAACAGCCACTCGCTGGCGGCCTGCGGCCAGGTGTTGCGAATGGCCAGCCAGCGCTTTAGGGCGTGGATCTCTTTATTCAGCAAAGGGTGGGTGGTCGAGAACCCCTTTTTTAGCCGATGGATATAAACGCAGCGGGAAGCAAGGTCGATATCGGATATTCGCAGGCGACAGATCTCGCTGGCGCGCAGACCATGGATGAAGCACAGCAGCGTCAGGCAATAATTACGTGCGGCGTAGGGACCGCTATCGGCGGCTTTTAGTAGCGACTCGATTTCATTCTGAGTCAGGAAGTTCCTTTTTTTAATATCGGCGTTATTCGTCATGGTGTTCCCTTTTATGGCAGGCAAATATTACGCTTTCCAGGCCTGCGCCAGGTCATTGTTAAATGCGACTGCCTTTTTATTTTTAAACAGCGTGCTGATAACGTTTTTATTTGCTACGGGTGCACGCAGTATCATGGGCTATCGCCATCCCCTGCGATAAGACGCCGCATGCTGAAGGGTAAAGAAAGGGTTAGCTGGTTGAACTGGCGAATCTTTCCTGGAGGTTTCCACGTCCTGTACATCCCTGATCCTCTTGATGATGCCCACGTGATGATGAAGGCACTGGCTTCCGGCCACGGCAAGGCGGCCATCAATGCCGTCATGATTTATTTCCCGGCTGTCGGGGCGGCACGGCGTCAGCCAGCCGGCCGCCCGTATCTCAGCGACGGGAATGGCATGAGTAATTTCTCAGACAGAATACAACCTTGAACCGTCTGGATAGCATTCACTGCAAAACTACAACAGTGATTAAACCATACTGCAAAAAGCCTGGGGATAATAGCCATTGTCTCTGTAAGGGCACTTTACGTCTTATTTAAAGGGTTGAGCTTAATCTTAATAGTGCAGTGGTAGCAGCGGGCGGTAATCGGCGGTAGCGGTGATATCAGGCTGTGGGTATTAGTAGCCATGGACTGCGGACCGGTTGCGGGTAATATTCTGCTGCAAGCTAAGAATAAAGAGCAGGCAGAGCTGGACGCGACGGTCCGGCGTCACAGGCGGAGTGAAAGGCTCCGGTGGCAGAAGACCTCGATCTGACATTCGCCGGAGCAGGCTGACTTACCATTTTTCGTCGCGGGCTTCCTGACGACCTTCGCGGCGGTTTTCCCGCTTATCGTGACGGCAGCTGGCGTTGCTTTGATTGTTGTTGCTGACGCACTCTTGCTTGGTTTCACGGCCCTGCTCGCGGCTATCCTGGCGGATATCGCGGGCGACCTGGCGCTGGTCGCTGCGCCAGGTCGCCTGCGCCGAAAGCGAGGGCGTCAGCAGCGCGACGCACGCCAGGGCGAGTAAACATCTTTTCATCGGAGTGGTCCTGTTAATGCATGTATTAAATAAATAGCAGTTAATGAATATTCGTGCCTGATGCGCAGGATGATAAAGTACATAAAGAGCCGGGATAGCGATAACTGATTTATTTTTATCTGTTTTTAGGCGTGTAACGACTGCTCTTATATGTTATTCAGGGTGCCAGCATTAAAAACAAACGTCTGTGGTATGCTGAAGAGAGTAAAGTGCTTTGTGCAAAGATAGGGCAGAGGGTAGGTACAGGAGCCCGCTGATGCTGATAATGCGGAGCCTTGTGACCTCGAGCATTGACGAGAAAAACGCCGACAAATCATCCATCCTTGAAAACAGGCACTATTGTTCGCCGGGCATGAGATTGTCGTCCGGTGGTTCATCTCTTTTCACCATGGCATAACGATGATGATTCCGATTGCGCAGCGCGACTGGCGCCTGCTGGTCGCCGGGAGCGGCGGCCTTCTTCTGCTGGCCGCCGGCGTCACCTTGCACAGCCACTGGAGCGACTTTCTCCAGTGGTGCCTCGCCACGCAAATTACCCTGCATCGCTATCTGGTGATGTACCTTTTGCTGCTGAACAACCATCAGTACAGCGGCGGCGTCTGGCTGCTGGTGGGCGCATTTCTTTACGGCGTGCTGCACGCTATCGGACCGGGCCACGGTAAGTTTATCGTCACCACTTACCTGAGCACCAACCAGGAGAGCCTGACCGCGGCGCGGGTGGTGCCTTTTCTCGGCAGCCTGCTGCAGGGCGTGAGCGCCATCCTGTTTGTCTATATTCTCGCGGTGGGGCTGAATCTGGCCGCCGGCGATCTCAGCGCCAGCCGCTGGTACGTCGAGAAGATCAGCGCCCTGACCATCGCCGCCTTTGGGGTTTACGTTATCTGTCGCGCGCTGCAAAGCCTGCGGCCGGGTAAAACAAGGATACGCGCCCTGAGGCCGGCGCATCAGCATGATGCCGCGTGCGGCTGCGGGCACCACGGCGTGGGGCAGGACCTGCAGGGCGCCGACTGGAAGACACGCCTGGGCGTGGTGCTGGCTATCGGCGCCCGGCCCTGCAGCGGAGCGATTATGATCCTGCTGTTCGCCAACGCGCTGGGGATCGTCAGCTGGGGCATCGCCGCGGTGATGACCATGGCGCTGGGCACCGCGCTCTCGATCCTCGGTCTATCGCTGGCGGTGCACTATGCCCGTCACCGTACCGTCAACCGGCTGACGGCGACCAGCCGTCCGCGGCCCTGGCTGGTGCCGCTGGTGAAGATCCTCGGCGGGCTGGCGCTGATCCTCTTTGCCGCCGGGTTGTTTTTCACCGTGGTGCCGATCAGCGCTAACGGCGACTTTATCGCCGCGGGCTGTTAACGGCTTTCCAGAAGGCGCATCAATATCCGCAGCGCCTGATCCAGCTGCTGGCGCTCGCCATCGCTGAGCCCCGCCAGCAGTTGCCGTTCATTATCGACATGGGTCTCCACCGCCTCATCGATGCGCTCACGTCCGGCGGGCGTCAGGGCGACCAGCATACTGCGGGCGTCTTCCGGATTGGGCAGGCGGGTAATAAACCCGCGTTTTTCCAGCGCCTTCAGGCGATGGGTCATGGTGCCGGAAGTGATCATCAGCGTGGAGAAGAGCTGGGTCGGCGAAAGAATGAACGGCGCCCCGGCGCGGCGCAGCGTCGCCAGCATGTCAAACTCCCAGCGCACCAGTTCGTGGCGCGTAAAAGCCACTTCCACCTGCGGCTCCAGCAGCATGGCGCACCGTTTCAGACGGCCAATCGGCCCCATTGGGCTGCAGTCGAGGTCCGGTCGCTCCCGTTGCCACTGGGCGAGAATCCGATCAACGGCGTCGATCGGCGGTGATTTGTCCATGAGTGCTCACTTGTCTTGATATCAAGATAATTGCGGGTACATACTTGAGGCACCAATTTAACTTGAAGTGAAGATAAAATCATGGCTTTTCTCTCGCGTAGTCTGATGCTCGACCTGCTGCTCACGGCGCTGGCGCCCGCTATCTGGGGGACGACCTACATCGTCACCTCCCAGTTTCTTCCCCCTGACCGGCCGTTTATTGCCGCACTGCTGAGGGTGTTGCCGGCAGGTATCGCCCTGCTGATCTGGAGCCGCCGCTTTCCGCAGCGCGGCGAATGGCTAAAGCTTATCGTTACCGGCATCTTAAATATTGGCGCGTTTCAGGCGCTGTTGTTTATCGCCGCCTATCGCTTACCCGGCGGGCTGGCGGCAGTGATTGGCGCGATCCAGCCGCTGCTGGTGATGCTTCTCGCCTGGTGCGTAGACCGGCAGCGCTCGCCCTGGCTGGCGGTATTCTCAGCCCTTGCCGGCATACTCGGTATGGCCATGCTGCTGCTGTCGCCGCGCACCGTCCTCGACCCGCTGGGCATCGGCGCGGCGTTTCTCGGGGCGATCAGTATGGCGCTGGGCACCTGGCTCTCCCGCCGCTGGGCGCTCTCCCTGCCGATCGTCGCGTTAACCGGCTGGCAGCTGGCGATCGGCGGGGTGGTGCTGGCGCCAGTGGCGCTGATCGTTGACCCCCCTTTGCATCAGGTGACTGCGCTGCAGGCGGCCGGCTATCTGTGGCTGTGCGTGGCGGGCGCCATGCTGGCCTATGGCCTGTGGTTCCGGGGGATTGGCCGCCTCTCGCCGGTGGCGGTGTCGGCAATGAGCCTGCTGAGCCCGGTGACCGCCGTGGTGCTGGGGTGGATTTTCCTTGGACAAACGATCCAGGGGATGGCGCTGGTCGGGCTGATCGTGGTGCTGGCGAGCGTATTGTCTATTCAGCGTGCGCTGGCGCGCCAGGCGGCGGGGGCAAAAACGAAAAAAGCCCCATAACGGGGCTCGACATTGCTGTGTGCGGGGTAGGCGGCGGGAGCCAGACCAGCCGCCCACAGGCGGCCTGTCCGGCAGCTCCCTCTGCAACCATTCGCTTATTTAGAGAGCTCGGCGGTCATATGGACCTGGTTGCCGGTGTACGCTTCGGTGATGTGGTAGGAAGCGCCTTGTTCTTTCGCAATGGTCGCGATTTTCGCTTCTGCGCTGTCCAGGGTATCTGCTGTTACGCTCACCGGATGAGCGAAGCTAGCGAAAGAGACCAGGGAGAGCATACCGGCAGCGGCGAGTAATTTTACGTTTTTCATGGTGTTTGTCCTTTTAACTTTTATGGTGGAAAGCGTGTTTGCTTTCGATGGACTTATAATAAGTCTGCTAACTATAACGCGCGTGGCAAAAAGTGCGATTTAGATCACATTTTTATGGCGGTTTGATAATGGGGAAATGAACCTTTCTCTATTTTTTGATTTAAAAACAACGCATTAGAGATTTATTTCTGCAGGGGATATCACGCGGACTGCCTGTGCTCAGAGTGTGGAATGCGCCTCATTTACGCGGTTACCATTCATTGTGTGAATTGTTTGGGCGGTTTTTAACCGCCGTCATGGCGGATTCGGACGATTCGCAATAGCCCTCTGGCGGCCATTTCGGCATGCTGAGGTGGCCCTTTCTCTCGCGCCCTGGCGTGAGGCTTTCCGTGCTGTAAACAACCACCACCCCGTTTTCACCTATCAATAATTATTTATTAATAGCCATTGGGTATATGTTATATAACTTAATGAAACGTGAACAAATGTATATTTGTCGGCGAATAAATAGCATTCTTTGACGCCGATAGCACCAGCGAACTTATATTTTTTGGTTCGTTACCTGACGCCTTAAATATTGCGGCTCCCGGTCAGTCGAAGATTCTATTAGCAGTGGCATAAATCAGCATCGCCTGATGTTTCTGGTTCTATGCGAATTCACAGTGTGCTCATTGATTCGTAATTCACTCTGACAAGGAAATGGCAATGAAAAAGGTTCTTCTCTCTGCAGCAATGGCAACCGCGTTTTTTGGCATGACTGCTGCCCATGCAGCTGATACCAATGTTGGCGGCGGCCAGGTTAATTTCTTCGGTAAAGTTACCGATGTATCCTGTACTGTTTCTGTTAACGGCCAGGGCAGCGATGCGAACGTTTACCTGTCTCCGGTAACCCTGACTGAAGTTAAAGCGGCAGCAGCGGATACTTACCTGAAACCGAAATCTTTCACCATTGACGTCTCTAACTGCCAGGCGGCTGACGGCACCAAACAGGATGACGTAAGCAAACTGGGCGTAAACTGGACCGGCGGTAACCTGCTGGCTGGCGCAACCAGCAAACAACAGGGCTACCTGGCGAACACCGAAGCTTCCGGTGCTCAGAACATCCAGCTGGTGCTGTCTACTGACAACGCTACCGCGCTGACCAACAAAATCATCCCGGGTGACAGCACTCAGCCGAAAGCGAAAGGCGATGCTTCCGCTGTAGCCGATGGCGCGCGTTTCACCTACTACGTAGGCTACGCCACCAGCGCGCCGACCACTGTGACCACCGGTGTGGTAAACAGCTACGCGACTTACGAAATTACTTACCAGTAATTCCGTCAGAAAATAAAACTGCCCCGCGATGGGGCAGTTAATAACAATAATAAAGCGGCAATGTCCGCCGCTTGTATTTTTATTCTGAGGTCAGCATGAAGCGTATTGCCCTTTTTTTCTGTTTCATTTTTAGTTTTGCGGCCCATGCCAACAATATTATTGTTAACGGTACCCGCTTTATTTATCCAGGAAATGAAAAAGAAATAACGGTACAGCTTTCAAATAACGCCGACCGTCCGGCGCTGGCGCAGGCCTGGCTGGATAACGGCGATGCCGATGCCACACCGGATACCATTACCACCCCGTTTATTATCACCCCGCCGATTTCGCGCGTTGACGCCAAGAGCGGCCAGACGCTGCGTATTAAGCTCGGCAGCAGCGCCGGTCTGGCGAAAGATAAAGAGTCGCTGTGGTGGCTGAATCTGCTGGAAATTCCGCCGGTGGTGGCTGATCAGAAAAATGAAGGCCAGAACGTGCTGCAGCTGGCGATCCGTTCCCGCTTTAAATTTATTTATCGTCCTGCCGGGCTGGGCAACCGCGATGCGGCGGCCGAGAAGCTGACCCTGACCGCCAGCGGCAGCAGTCTCGCCATCAACAACCCGACGCCGTTCTACATTACCGTCAGCCGTATTTCCCGCGACGGCGGTAAAGCCCTGAACAGCAAAACTGTGATGCTGGCGCCGCAGTCCAGCCAGACGGTGGCGCTCTCCTCCGCCGTCAACCGCGGCGAAACCCTGACCGTTAACAACATTAATGACTATGGCGCCGATGTCGCAGTGAAAGTGGCCGTTAAATAAGGGAAAAGCTAATGAAGCAGAGGTCATTCTGCCCGGGAAGATTAAGCACCGCGATCGCCCTCGCGCTGTGCTGCTTTCCGCCATTTTCCAGCGGACAGGAAAACCCGGGAACGGTATATCAATTTAACGACGGCTTTATTGTCGGCAGTCGCGAAAAGGTCGACCTGTCACGCTTCTCGACCAGCGCGATTACCGAAGGCACTTACTCCCTTGACGTCTACACCAACGACGAATGGAAAGGGCGCTACGATCTGCGCATCGCGCGCGACACAGACGGTAACCTTGGGGTCTGCTACACCAAAGCGATGCTGACGCAGTACGGCATCGCGGCGGAAAAGCTCAATCCGCAGCTGAGCGAACAGGAAGGCTATTGCGGTAGCCTCAAATCCTGGCGCAACGAAGACAACGTCAAAGACAACCTGGTCCAGTCCTCCCTGCGGTTGAACATTTCAGTGCCGCAGATCTATGAAGATCAACGCCTGAAAAACTATGTCAGCCCGGAGTTCTGGGACAAAGGCATTACCGCGCTTAATCTTGGCTGGATGGCCAACGCCTGGAACAGCCACACCTCTTCGGTCGGCGGGTCGGATAACAGCAGCGCCTACCTTGGCGTCAACGCCGGTCTGTCGTGGGACGGCTGGCTGCTGAAGCATATCGGTAACCTGAACTGGCAGCAGCAGCAGGGTAAAGCGCACTGGAACAGCAACCAGACCTATCTCCAGCGGCCGATCCCGCAGATCAACTCCATCGTCAGCGGGGGGCAGATTTTTACCAATGGCGAATTTTTCGACACCATCGGTCTGCGTGGGGTCAACCTCGCCACTGATGACAATATGTTCCCGGACGGCATGCGCTCCTATGCCCCGGAAATTCGCGGCGTGGCGCAGAGCAACGCCCTCGTCACCGTGCGTCAGGGCAGCAACATTATCTATCAGACCACCGTTCCGCCGGGGCCGTTTACCCTGCAGGATGTCTATCCATCCGGCTATGGCAGCGATCTTGAAGTCTCGGTAAAAGAGGCGGATGGCTCGGTGGAAGTGTTCAGCGTGCCTTACGCCTCCGTTGCTCAGCTGCTGCGTCCGGGCATGACCCGCTACGCGCTCTCCGCTGGTAAAGTGGACGACAGCGGGCTACGCAACAAGCCGATGCTCTATCAGGCGACCTGGCAGCACGGGATCAATAACCTGCTGACCGGCTACACCGGGGTCACCGGCTTTGACGACTATCAGGCCTTCCTGGTGGGCACCGGGATGAACACCGGGATCGGCGCGCTCTCTTTTGACGTCACCCATTCGCGGCTGAAGAGCGATACCCATGATGACTCGGGGCAGAGCTATCGCGCCACCTTTAACCGCATGTTCACCGATACCCAGACCAGCATCGTGCTGGCGGCGTATCGCTACTCGACGAAAGGTTATTACAACCTCAACGATGCGCTGTACGCCGTCGATCAGGAAAAAAACAGCCGCAGCAACTATACGCTGTGGCGGCAAAAAAACGGCATGACCTTCACGGTGAACCAGAACCTGCCGGAAGGCTGGGGCGGGTTTTATCTCAGCGGTCGTATTTCCGATTACTGGAACCGCTCCGGGACCGAGAAGCAGTATCAGGTCAGCTACAACAATTCGTTTGGTCGTCTCTCCTGGTCGGCGAGCGCCCAGCGCGTCTATACCCCGGACAGCTCCGGCCATCGCCGCGACGATCGCATTTCACTCAACTTCAGCTACCCGCTGTGGTTTGGCGATAACCGCACCGCCAACCTGACGTCGAACACCTCGTTCAACAACTCGCGCTTTGCCAGCTCGCAGATTGGCATCAACGGTTCGCTGGACAGTGAAAACAACCTTAACTACGGCGTGTCGACCACCACCGCCACCGGCGGTCAGCACGATGTGGCGCTCAACGGCAGCTACCGTACGCCATGGACCACCCTCAACGGCAGCTATAGCCAGGGCGAAGGGTATCGTCAGAGCGGCATTGGCGCCAGCGGGACGATGATCGCCCACAGCGGCGGCGTGGTGCTCTCGCCGGAAAGCGGCTCGACGATGGCGCTGATTGAAGCCAAAGACGCGGCCGGCGCCATGCTCCCGGGATCGCCGGGCACCCGCGTGGACAGCAACGGTTACGCCATCCTGCCGTATCTGCGCCCGTACCGGATCAACGCCGTCGAGATCGACCCGAAAGGCAGCCATGACGACGTGGCCTTCGATCGCACCGTGGCGCAGGTTGTGCCGTGGGAAGGCAGCGTGGTTAAGGTGGCGTTCGGCACCACGGTGCAGAACAACCTCACCCTGCAGGCGCGCCAGGCGAACCATGAGCCGCTGCCGTTCGCGGCGAGTATTTTCTCCCCCGACGGCAAGGAGATCGGCGTCGTCGGTCAGGGCAGCATGATGTTCATCAGCGATGCGAACGCCAAACGCGCGATTGTGAAGTGGAGCGGCGGTCAGTGTTCGGTGGATCTGGGACAGCAAACAACAAAGGATAGCGTATGTCGCTGAGGAAATTACTGACGCTTTTTATCGTCTTAATGGCGCTGGGCACCACCTCGTCCTGGGCCGTCTGTACGCGTCTCTCTTCGCCAACGGTGATGCTGGACATGGTGGTGGGCAGGGTGGTGGTGCCCCCGGATCTGCCGGTGGGCTCGGTGATCCTCACCCGTGACTGGACGATGAGCGCCCCGGGCGGGGCGAGCTATCGCTGTACCTCCGGCACCAACCGCTTCGCGGCGAAGATCGTCTCGCCAGGGGCCACCGATCTTGGGAATAAAATTTATTCCACCAACGTGCCGGGGATTGGTATGCGTTTCAGCCGCGGCGGCGCGACGGTGAATATCGTCTATCCCGACGTCTATTCGTCCCGGGTGTATAACACCACCAACTATTCCCTTGAAGGGTCACGTTTTACGCTGGAGATTATCAAAACCGCGGCAACCACCGGCAGCGGCACCCTCGCGGCGGGAAAATACACCTCCTATGACTGGGAGAGCGGCGGCAACCCGATCCTCGAAACCTATCTGAGCGCCAATGCGATCACCGTGGTCTCGCCCTCCTGTTCGGTACTGAGCGGGAAAAATATGAATGTTGATGTGGGCGCCATCAGACGCACTGACCTGAAAGGGGTGGGCACCACCGCGGGCGGGAAGGATTTTAATATCGATCTGCAGTGCAGCGGCGGCCTGAGTGAAACGGGATACGCCAACATCAGCACCTCTTTTTCCGGCACCCTGGCGACCAGCACCACCGCCACCATGGGCGCCTTGCTGAATGAAAAGGCCGGCAGCGGGATGGCGAAAGGCGTCGGCATCCAGGTGCTGAAGGATGGATCCCCGCTGCAGTTTAATAAGAAATATACCGTTGGCCGCTTGAATAATCAGGAGACTCGCTACATCACCATCCCGCTGCACGCGCGCTTTTATCAGTATGGCCCGACGACCAGCACCGGCGAGGTGGAGTCGCATATGATCTTTAACCTGACGTACGATTAATACGGGAGGGGGAATGAAGGGATTGCCGAAACATACTATCGCGTGGCTGCTGCTCTGCGGCAGCCTCGCCGCCCCCTCGGCGTGGGGTTTCGAGACCAATTATGACCGCGGACGGGTCGATTTTGCCGGGCGGGTGACGGATATTTCCTGCAGCGTCGCGCTCAATGGCGGCCAGCATGCCGGCAGCGGCAACGTCTGGCTGGCGCCGGTCAGCCTGGCGGAAGTGCACGATCGCGGGGCCGGCGCGTTTATGAAGCCGCAGCCTTTTACCCTGGCGCTGTCAAACTGTCAGCTGCGTCATGACGGCGGCGCCGCCTCGCAGGACGAGGTGCGGCGGGTCAGCGTTCGCTGGGTCGACGGTTTTTTACTGACGGCGGTCGGCAATGAGAACGCGGGCTATCTCGCCAATACCTTGCCAGACGGAGCGCAGAATATTTATCTGGCGCTGTCGACCAATGATAATAATACGCTGGATAAGAGTAATAAAATTGTCCCTGCGGACCCGCAGCAAAATCAGGTGCATTTGCAGGAAAGCGCGGTCAGCGGCGGCCTGTTCACCTATTATGTGGGCTACGTTTCGCCGACGCCGAAAAGCGCCACCAGCGGGCCAATTACCAGCTGGGCAACGTGGGAATTAGTTTATAATTAAGCGAGACGAAAAAGCCGGGCAAGCCCGGCTTTTTTATATGACAATATCGTCGGCAACCAGTTGTTCAATGCTGACTTCCTGCCAGTAATGCCCCTGAATAGCAAACCATTCCATACCCTGCAGCCATTTTTTATGGGCTTCGCTTTCCACGCCTTCAATAATCACGTTGTGATGATTGCGGGATAAAAAGGTGACCAGCGCATCCATCAGCTGACGGCCGGACTCTTTGTGCATCAGATGCCAGAAAAAATCTTTATCAATTTTGACATAGTCAAAATGATAACCGCTGATGGCGTTTATCCCCGCGTAGCCAGAGCCGAAGTCGTCGAGCCACAGCGAGGTATCCTGCGGGCTTTGCCAGGCGGCGAGGGAATTATTCAGAAGTTTCTCGGCGTTTTCGGTCACTTCAAAATGGACGCAGGTCAGGGCGGCAATTTTCTCTTTTATTTCCTTCTGGCGTAGCAGATTCAGGATATGGTCATCGACGTTAATGGTGGCGGAAATATGGTTACGTAAAAACCATGCTTTATGCTGTTCAATCAACGCCAGTTGCTCGAGAAAAATACGTTCACGAACCGCCGCGGTGGCATGGCGGAAAAAATATTCTGGCGAAACGGGAAGATTATCGAAGCGGCTTAAGCATTCAACTGCGACTAAGGTATCTTGTGGGGAAAACATTTTCTGAAAGACGTAGCGTACAGCGATATCATTACGAGATAAAATGTTGTCTTCGAATATTTTAGTGTTCATTATCCCTCTTCACGAGGTTAGTCAGACAATAAGCAGAGGATTGACTAATTATAGGCTACCTGATGGTTAATGGGAATGGCAGGAAATGTAAATCAACAGCGAATAAGTACGCTTTATCCGCTATTGATTTACCGCTGTAAAATTTAACATTGATGAAGGGCGGCAATACGCTGGTTCATCGTGCGGGAATTATCAATGCCCAGCTTTTGCATGATATGGATACGATGGCTGTGGACCGTTTTATGGGCAATGCCGAGCAGGGCGGCAATACGCTTATTATTATTGTTGGCAATCAGCAGTTCGAGGATCTGGCACTCCCGCGGCGACAGCTGTTTGCGCAATCGTCGCGGCGGCGGTTCGCTGGCGCCCTTCGCGCGCTGGATAATGGAAGTAAACATAGATAGCGGTGAGTTTTCGCTAATAATCATGGCATTATCGACAGTTATCAACTCTCGGCATAGCCCGGCAATGTCGCTTTTTACCATCAGCACCGGCTGCTGGCAGCGCTGCAGGGAAAGGCGGAGCGCATTCAGCAGATCAAGGATTCTGATGGCAGAAATATCCTTATTAATTAAATTGAAAATAACCGTTTGGGCCACAGGCAGATGTTTTCTCTGGATAACATCGTCATAGCCAAAACGGGTGGCATTTTCATGACTATCAATAAGGTAGTGATAGATTGAGTGACCAATGAGATTATCATTGGTGTACAGCAATATACTTTCCAAGGGTATCAGATTCTCTTTTTGCGCTTGGCTTCTAAGATCAGGTCCAGCAGAATCTTCTCTATTCTGCGCTGATCGTCGAGATGACGGAACTTAAACTGGCAGGATATCTGATAGTAGCTTTCGCTCTCTTCATTGGGATTGTCGAGGGTGATAATAATGACATTTTTTACCACCAGGTCGATGGTGATCTCGCCATATTCCGCCAGCATCAGTACGGCATTTTTCAGCAATGCGTTATGACTGAGAAATTTCAGGTTCGGCGTTTTGGTCATCAGCGCGCAACCGCCGTCCGAAATGTCTTTGATGTCGAAAAGATAGTTTTCGCCATTTTTATGGCGCCCGCGGCAATAAAAGTCATGCTCGTGGCGTAAACGAAAGCGGGGATCGCGGCGACGCTGCACGACCTGCAGGCATTCAGGCAAGGAAAAGGCGTAGCGGATACCTTTATCGACACCGCTATTGTCATGTTTTGTCAGGGCTGCATTAAACTCTATTTTCCCTGAATCGCTATGCAGTAGAAAACGAATTTTATGACCCGGTGGGATTTTGCGATGGGTCTGAATATGGAACTCGGCAAAGTCCACGCGCGTCAGTTGGGTTATGATACTGGTGTTGTTAAAAAATATTTCAATTTCAGTACGTTTGCGCAACTCCTCTCTGAAAATAGCAATAATTTCATACTTACTGGTCTTTATCGTTCCCTCTGTCATAGGCTTCCCTTGTAAATAGTTGTCGTGAGGCGTTTGATTTTTCTTATAGCAATAGCAACATTCTGATTGGGTTAATCAGATGTTTTTATGAGCGTTTGATGTTATTGACTATCTTTGCAGCCAGATTGATATGTATAAACTTGGAATTCGATATTGTGTTTCCTGTAATCAAGAGTTTCAAATTTTGGTCATGACAAAAACGACAACGGCCTCCAAGCTGGAGACCGGTCGAAGGAAAAAACTTAAGTTTAATTAACGGGGATAATGAGAAAACGATCGTCGATCATGCCCCATTTGTAGGATCTATAGTGCCAGCAGTGTTGAGGTTTTTCCAGGCAAATATTGAGGAGGGAAGTCGTTCCCTCCATTTGGCCTGAGGGGTCAGGGATGCGTGCGATTGGCGATATTATCCAGGATGCGTAGCGCATCCGCTGGCAGAACCAGTCCGGCGGCGGCAATATTTTCCGCCAGGTGCGTGCGGGATGAGGTGCCGGGGATCAGCAGAATATTGGGCGCGCGCTGGAGTAGCCAGGCGAGGGCGACCTGCATCGGCGTCGCCTCAAGCGAGGCCGCGACCTCGTTCAGCTCCTGCGCCTGCAGCGGGGTAAAACCGCCCAGCGGGAAGAAGGGGACCCAGGCGATGTGCTGGGCGGCCAGCGCATCCACCAGCGCGTCGTCGGCGCGATGGGCAATGTTATAGAGGTTTTGCACGCAGACGATAGGCGTCATTTTCAGCGCATCCGCCACCTGCTTTGCCGTCACGTTGCTAAGGCCAATATGGCGGATCAACCCTCGCGCCTTCAGCTCCAGCAGGGTAGCGAGCGGCGCCTCCAGCGACCCCTCCACCGGGCCGTGGGGGCTCAGCATACTGCGCAGGTTCACCACCTCCAGCACGTCGAGCCCCAGGTGACGCAAATTGTCCTCGACGGCCTGGGTCAGTTCAGCGGGCGACATGGCCGGCAGCCAGTTGCCTTTCTCGTCACGGCGGGCGCTGACCTTGGTGACAATGCACAGATCGTCGGGGTAGGGGTGAAGCGCTTTGCGGATCAGCTGATTGGTCACATGGGGGCCATAGAAATCCGAAGTATCGATATGGTTTACCCCAGCTTCGACGGCGGCCTGCAGCACGCGCACCGCTTCTTCAGGATCTTTCGGCGGGCCGAAGACGCCGGGGCCGGCCAGCTGCATGGCCCCGTAACCCAACCGATAGACCTGGCGATCGCCGAGCGTGCCGCGACCGGATAAGGTGACACTGGACATAGGAACTCTCCTCACGGTGGCTAAGCCGTAAGTGTAATGCGCTCACAAGGAAGGGAAGGACGAGAATGTTGTCAGAATGTGCGACAGCGGCTCAGGCAAGCCGCTGTCGCCGGAGGCGGATTAGCCGAAGAACATCACGGAGACGCAGAGCAGGCCGACCACCAGAGTGATGGCGTTCCCCACCGAGCGATACGGCTTCAGCGCCGGGATAAGCCAGGTTGACAGCGTGGGCATGATAAACAGGATCATGGCGATAAGCGGTCCGCTGATGGCGTAGATCATCGAGATCGCATTCGGGTTGATAAAGCACACCGCAAAGGTGAAGGCGGAGACCAGCATGATCGACATCGCGCGGTTGAAGGCGCGGCTCTTGCGCACGCCCATCAGGCCCAGCGAGCTTTTGACGATTTCGCTGGCGCCTTCAATGACCCCGAAGTAGGTGCCGAGAAAGGATTTCGACATGGCGACCACGGCGACGATAATGCCGGTCACCGCCAGCCAGCCCGGCGCGCCCGGCACCATCGACAGGGCGGAGAGGATAGTCACCCCCTGATCGCGGGCGGTCTCAATATAGGTCGCCGGGATAGCCAGCAGGCAGCTGAAGACGAAAAACAGCACGCTGGCGCAGATGATGGTGTAGGCCACCTTCATGATTTTTTTGCATTTATCCATGGCCAGGTCGCCGTGTTTCTCCTGCTGGTCGATAGCAAAAGTCGAGATGATCGGCGTATGGCTAAAAGCGAAAACCATCACGGGTATGGAGATCCAGACCTGGTGGAGCGTCTGCGAGCTGAACTGCATCTGGCTGGTGAGATGTTCCGGATGCCAGTCGCGGATTAAATAGAGGGAGAGAAACAGAAAGCAGGCGATAAGCGGAAAGACCAGAAAGCCCATCACCTTGATGGTGATCTGCCGGCCCATGAGAAAGATCAGGTTAAGGACCAGCACCACGCCAAAACTCAGCAGCGCGCGTAGCGCAGGCGTCATCGGCGTGTGATGCGCCACCTGCTCGGCCAGCGAGTTGGTGATGGCCACGGCGTAGATCAGCACGACCACAAAGAAGGCGAGGAAATAGAGGCCGGTGATCAGGTTGCCAATTTTCTTACCATAGTAGTGATTGACTGCGCCGGTGATCCCGGTTCCCGGCGCGATATTGGCCGAGAGAATAAACTGGCTCAGCGCTTTGTGAGGCCAG
Organism: Klebsiella sp. 1SOBk5mer; assembly: GCF_046603115.1. Taxonomy (NCBI): domain Bacteria; kingdom Pseudomonadati; phylum Pseudomonadota; class Gammaproteobacteria; order Enterobacterales; family Enterobacteriaceae; genus Klebsiella; species Klebsiella sp. 1SOBk5mer. The sequence continues at coordinate 398,337 of NZ_JBKIUU010000002.1, forward strand.
TAGGTGAGCGGCCAGGCGACCAGCGCGGTGATGAAAAGGACGATGGCGCCAGCCGAACCCAGCTGGATCGGTAGAAATAGCGTCCCAGCGCCTACTGCAGTGCCATATAAGGCAAAACTCCATAGAGTTTCTTCTTTAGACCAAATTTTAGACATTATGCGACTTTATCAACCGTCAAACCAAAAAAAAGGAGTGCAATTTACCATATTTATGGTTCATCTGTTGCGATAGTTTTTGGTGATAAAGTCGCGGCGGATCGCGAAGGATCCGCCGCGGGGCTAGCCGCGTGCCGCCTGGCGCGGGCGGCGGTGTCGGATCACGCGCTCGCGCAGGGTGTCCCAGACCCAGTTAAACGCCATGGTGTAGGGCAGGAAGAAGAGCATAAAGCCGATCTCCAGCATAAACGCCTGCAGCAGCGATACCCCCAGCACGATGGCCACCATGGTGACGCCGATGATAACAAAGCCGGTCTCGAAGCCGATCGCGTGCAGCGCCCGCACTTTCAGCCGGCGGGGGACGCGGGAGACCGGCCACAGGCGATCGAAAGCCGCGTTATAAATGATGTTCCATACCATCGCCAGGGTGGCGAGCAGAATGCTCAGCCCGCCCATCTCCACCACCGAACGCTGCATCAGCCAGGCGGCGGTGGGGGCGAGGATCAGCGTCGCCAGTCCTTCGAAGGTGATGGCGTGGATAACGCGTTCGGTGAGCGTCTTGCGCTGATGCGGGGTCTGTTGCATGGCGAGCTACCTCCAGTTTTAGCCTGAACAGGAAATTACCCGGCAGTTTATGGAAAAATATGATAAACAAAAGATAGAAACCAGCGATAAAGTAGATACATCATGCGTTATTCACCGGAAGCGTTAACCGCCTTTGTCGAGGCCGTTGACAGCGGGTCGTTCTCCGCGGCCGCCCGTCGCCTGCGGAAAAGCCAGTCGACGATCAGTACCGCTATCGCCAACCTGGAGGCTGACCTCGGGGTGACCCTCTTCGATCGGGCAACGCGGCAGCCGACGCTGACGCCGCAGGGGGAGCAGGTGCTGAGCTATGTCAAAGCGATCCTCGCCGCCAGCGAGCGGCTGGATGAGCTGGCGGTGTCGCTGTCCGGCGAGACGGAGCCGCGACTGACCTTTGTGCTCTCGGACACCCTGCACCCGGACGTGCTGGAAGATCTGCTGGTGCAGTTTGACCGCCGCTTCCCTCATACCGAGTTTGAGTGTTTGATTGGCGAAGATGAGGACGTGATCGATCTCCTGCAAAAATCCCGCGCCCAGGTGGGATTGATTGAGGCGAGAGAGCGCTACCCGACCGATATCGGCAGCACCCGCCTGCCGCTGCAGACGGCGATGGGCATTTACGTGGCGCCTGACCATCCGCTGGCGGCGCAGGGCAAGGTTGTCTGGGATGAGCTGCGCAGCTGGCGCGAGCTGCGTTTGAGCACCTTTCTGGCCAGCGCCACGGAGCCTGCCGCCGGGCAAGTCTGGTCGGCGCCAAACTACCTGCTGCTGCTCAGCATGGCGGTGCAGGGCTTCGGCTGGTGCATTCTGCCCTGCGCCCTGGTGGCGGAGTTTGCGCCGCAGGGCGGGCTGGTGGCGCTCGATATCCCCGGCTGGCCGCGGGCGATTTCGGTGGATCTGCTGTGGAATAAGAAAGCGCCGCCCGGGGCGGCGGGCAGCTGGCTGCGTCAGCATCTGCAGCGGCGCGAACGTTAACGAATGGCTAATTCTTTGTGATTGGCCTCACTTTTTTTAAACAATTACAAAGTTTTTTGATAACAATTATCTAGTATATCGCTGTTTCTTTGCGCAAAAGCACGGGCAGGGGTAGAGGATGAAGGATGTCGTGATCGTCGGGGCGCTACGAACGCCGATTGGCTGCTTTCAGGGCGCGCTATCGCGCCATTCAGCCGTTGAGCTGGGTAGCGTGGTGGTGAAGGCGCTGGTGGAGAAGACGGGAATCGATCCGCAGAGCGTGGATGAGGTGATCCTCGGCCAGGTGCTGACCGCGGGAACCGGGCAAAACCCGGCCCGTCAGTCCGCTATTCGCGGCGGGTTGCCCAACACTGTATCGGCTATCACCATTAACGACGTCTGCGGTTCCGGCCTGAAAGCCCTGCACCTCGCCACCCAGGCCATCCAGTGCGGGGAGGCGGACGTGGTGATCGCCGGCGGCCAGGAGAACATGAGCCGCGCTCCGCATGTCCTCACCGACAGCCGCACCGGCGCCCAGCTGGGCAACAGCCAGCTGATTGACAGTCTGGTCCATGACGGCCTGTGGGACGCCTTCAACGATTATCATATGGGCGTCACGGCGGAAAACCTCGCCCGGGAATACGGCATCAGCCGCGAACTGCAGGACGCCTGGGCGCTCAGCTCGCAGCATAAGGCGCGCAAGGCGATTGATTCCGGACGCTTTCGCGATGAGATTGTCCCGGTCGTTACCGAGCATAACGGCGCGGCGCGCACCGTAGATACCGATGAACAACCGCGGGTGGATGCCAGCGCGGAAGGGCTGGCCAGCCTGCAGCCTGCCTTCGATCGTCTCGGATCGGTGACCGCCGGCAACGCATCCAGCATCAATGACGGCGCGGCGGCGGTGATGATGATGAGTGAGGCGAAAGCCGAGGAGCTGGGGCTGCCGATCCTCGCGCGGATCCGCGCCTTCGCCAGCGTCGGCGTCGATCCGGCGCTGATGGGCATCGCCCCGGTGCACGCCACCCGCCGCTGTCTGGAACGGGCCGGCTGGCGGCTGGACGACGTCGATTTGATCGAAGCCAATGAGGCCTTTGCCGCTCAGGCTATCTCCGTTGGCCGGGTACTGGAGTGGGATGAGCGACGGGTCAACGTCAACGGCGGCGCGATCGCCCTCGGCCACCCGATCGGCGCCTCCGGCTGCCGGATTCTGGTGTCGCTGGTGCATGAAATGATCAAGCGCGATGCGCGTAAAGGGCTGGCGACGCTGTGCATCGGCGGCGGTCAGGGCGTGGCGCTGGCGGTAGAGCGCGCGTAGCGCTGAATGTCGATTTCCATGGCCTCCTGCGGGAGGCCTTTTTTATGCGCCGCGCTTTGCCGACCTCCCTCTTTTTTTGCCGTATTTCCCTTCTCCCCACCGTCAATTTATTGAGCTCCGTCACGTCTTGTTGTGCCACCTTTTTTGAAACAAATAACTACGATCCTGGTCACTAAAACTGAGGTGCTTAAAAAATAAAATAACGTTTCATAAAAACGAAATGACATTTTATTTATTATAAGGGGTACCCTATGTTAAAACGATCTCTGGTTCTGGCCGCCCTCTGCGGTATGTCTTTTGCGGCAACTGCGGTCACGATAGATTTACGTCATGAATTTATTGATGGCGGCAAGAGCGATAAAAGCAATGCCGACCGCGTCTCGGTATCCCACCGCTTCGCCAACGGGCTAGGCTTTACCGTGGAGGCCAAATGGCGTTCAGGCGGCGACAACGGTTCGCAACCCTATTCGGACGTGGTGGGCAACGGCCATGAAGACACCATCAGCTGGCGCTGGAAAGCGACGTCGAACCTTTTCCTCACCCCCGGGTTTACCATAGAGAGCAACGACAGCCGCTCCATTTACAAGCCGCATCTGCACGTACAGTACAGTTTCGACAATGGCTTCTATGTCGCCGCTCGCTATCGCTATGAGTACACCCGCTATCCGAACGATGCCGGTAAAGATGATGACAAGGTGAATCGCGGCGACGCGTGGGCCGGGTTTGCCCTCGGCGACTGGCGCACCGAGCTGAACTATGTCTATGCCCGCAGTTCGGAAGGGGTGAACCGCAACGACAACAAACCCTACTCACAGGAATATAACGTGAAGGTAGCCTATAAGCTGGATAACAACTGGTCGCCGTATGGTGAAATCGGCAACGTCGGCGTGAATGACCGCAGCGATCGCCAGACCCGTTTCCGCGTCGGGGTGGCCTACTCGTTCTGATTTCCGCCAGACCCTCATCGTCTCTCTTCCCCGGCGCCGTCAGCCGGGGTTTTTTATGCGCCAAAGCGAGGGAACAAAAAAAGCCCTCCGCGAAGGAGGGCAAGGCCAGTTACAGAAAAACGTTCGCCGGGCTCAGGCGCTCAGCATCGGCGGATGGTCAGGTAATTTCGCGATATAGATGGCCGGCTTGCCGTCTTTATCGGAGCTGAACAGAATGGCGCTGTCATCCGGCGTAAACGAGGGGTGCGGGTGAGTCACCTGGCGGCTGTTGGCTACCGTCGCCCACGAGGTATCATGGCGCGCGACGCGGAAGTAGCGCTTCTCCGCCACGTTAAAGACGTACAGATAAGGATCGTTATCAATGGAGTAGCCGCCGGTATCTTTGACATCGACCGGCGTGCCCGATCCATCGCCCACCAGCAGCGTGCCGTCGAAATTGCTCATCAGATGCGAGCAGGCGGGCATCGTGATCAGGGCCTCGTTGACGCCGCTTTCCGGATCAAAGCGATAGATCGTCCGCCCCTGCTGGCCTTTCAGATAGGAGACGTAAATCAGCGCTGAACCGTCCGGTACCCAGAATTCATGGGTGCAGCTTTCGCCCGGGGCATGCGCTTTGACTTTACGCACGTTGCTGCCATCTTCATTGACCAGCCACATGCGGGCGTCAACCAGATCGTGCGGCCCTTCATGGCAGAAGGCGACGGTATGGTCGTCGAAGGGACGATAGATCGGATGTCCCAGCCAGATTTTTTCCTCATGGATCACCTGGCTCTCACCGCTGCGCAGGTCGACGCGCAGCAGGCGGCAGTGCGGTCCTTTGTGGAAAAAGTCATGAAAAATCTGCCAGTCGTTGAGCGGCGTCCAGTCGCTTTTCGCAATCTCAATGCCTACCAGTTTGCTGCAATCGCTGTTCGCCACCCAGGTGCCATAGCCGACCCACTCCTCGCTGACGCGGTAAACTTCACGCTCGGCGAGGGTGGTGAGGTTCACCTCCAGCAGGGTACGGTCATTTTTCACGTAATAGAGCGACTTATCGTCCGGGGAGAGGAAGCCGCCGAAGGTATTATCCCCGGCGCCTTCCGTCAGCTGGACGGCTTCGGCGCTGGCGATATTCAGCAGATAGTAGTTCCAGTGGCCGTCAAACTCGCCGGCGAACAGTAAATGGCTGCCATCGTTAAAAAAGCACTTCTGATAGAAGTAGTTGCGATGACAGGTGACCTCCGGGGGGGTTAAGCGGGTGACTTCCGCCCCGGTATCCGGATCGCGGCTGACGTGATAGTTCAGTTTGACCCGCATGCCTTTAGCCATGTAGTGCTCCTTTCTTTCCTGCGATGCCGCTGGACCAGAGGCGTGTCGCTGAGTGATGTGTTTTAAAAGATGGGTGTTAATTTATCAAAACAACGTTTCATTATTTGTGATGTCTCACGCAGTTCAGCGCAATTCCCGCATCTTCCGCGGCCTGCTGGCCCCACTTCGACCGTCTCTCCAGACAACCGGTTGAATCATCATTCTTTTAAAACCGCTTCCTGTCCGGCGCGGGTTGCCGCATCCGTTCGCTTTTTCTTTTTTTGTAATCGACGTCATAAAAAATGAAACAACGTTTTAAATATCATTGAAAATGACAGGGCGCGGGGCTAAGATGGCACCCATTAGTAAAACGGAACTCTGTTTTATTTTTATGATGGGCTATGCCCGTGAGTTCGCCCTACGCTCAGTCGCGCCGCCGGCGCGAGCCGGGCCGAGAGAACCTTGCCTGCATACTGCAGGCTCTGAACGACTAAGGAACACATTATGATTCTTGATGCATTCTCCCTGCAGGGAAAAGTGGCCGTCGTGAGCGGATGCGATACCGGTTTAGGTCAGGGGATGGCCCTCGGTCTGGCGGAAGCGGGCTGCGATATTGTCGGTATCAATATTGTCGAGCCGGTGGAAACCATCGAGCGGGTGACGGCGCTGGGACGCCGCTTTCTCAGCCTGACCGCCGACCTGCGCCAGATCGACGGTATCCCTCAGCTGCTGGAGCGGGCGGTGGCGGAGTTTGGCCATATTGATATTCTGGTCAACAATGCCGGCCTCATCCGCCGCGAGGACGCGCTGGCGTTCAGCGAAAAGGACTGGGACGACGTCATGAACCTCAATATCAAGAGCGTATTTTTCATGTCTCAGGCGGCGGCGAAGCACTTTATCGCCCAGGGCAGCGGCGGGAAGATCATTAACATCGCCTCGATGCTGTCGTTCCAGGGCGGGATCCGTGTGCCGTCGTATACCGCGTCCAAAAGCGCGGTGATGGGCGTCACCCGCCTGCTGGCCAACGAGTGGGCTAAACACCATATCAATGTCAACGCCATCGCCCCGGGGTATATGGCGACCAATAACACCCAGCAGCTCCGCGCCGACGAGCAGCGCAGTAGCGAAATCCTCGACCGCATTCCCGCCGGGCGCTGGGGCCTGCCGTCCGACCTGATGGGGCCGGTGGTCTTCCTCGCTTCCCCAGCCTCCGATTACATCAATGGCTACACGGTAGCGGTGGACGGCGGCTGGCTGGCGCGCTAACCGTCGGCGACGGCCGGCGCGACACTCATCGCTCCGGCCGTCTGAGCAATTATTGTCCATACCGTAAAATGAGGATCGTCCATATTCCAGAGTGCAGAATGAATGTTACCGCCCTGTATGGACAGGGTTATTAACTATGCGAAACGAATTTTTTGTTACTTTGAAAGTTTAATGTCCATCACAAAACCCATCTTGCCAGCAAAATAGTCCATATCTTTGGCGTATCCAGCCTGACAAACTCCTCCGCCAGTCACGTACTTTCGTCCTATGTCTTTCTCTGTGTGGCAGGAATAAAAATGACTTCAATCAGTAACGACTCTGCATTAACGCCGCGGGCGCAACGTGACACCCGGCGGATGAACTGGTTTGTTTCTATCGCCGCGGCGGTGGCGGGGTTGCTCTTTGGCCTGGATATCGGCGTGATATCCGGGGCGCTGCCCTTTATAACCGACCACTTCACCTTATCCAGCCAGCTTCAGGAGTGGGTGGTCAGCAGCATGATGCTGGGGGCGGCGATAGGCGCGCTGTTTAACGGCTGGCTGTCGTTCCGCCTTGGCCGCAAATACAGCCTGATGGCGGGGGCCGTGCTTTTTGTCGCCGGCTCTATCGGCTCCGCTTTTGCCGCCAGCGTGGAAGTGCTGCTGGTGGCCCGCGTGGTGTTGGGGGTGGCCGTTGGGATCGCCTCTTATACCGCGCCGCTGTACCTCTCCGAAATGGCCAGCGAGAACGTGCGCGGAAAAATGATCAGTATGTATCAGCTGATGGTGACCCTCGGCATTGTGCTGGCGTTTCTTTCCGATACCGCCTTTAGCTACAGCGGTAACTGGCGCGCCATGCTGGGCGTGCTGGCGCTGCCGGCGGTGATCCTGATCGTTCTGGTCGTCTTTCTGCCGAACAGCCCTCGCTGGCTGGCGGAGAAAGGGCGCCATATCGAAGCGGAAGAGGTGCTGCGGATGCTGCGCGATACCTCGGAGAAGGCGCGCGATGAGCTTAACGAGATCCGCGAAAGCCTGAAGCTGAAGCAGGGCGGTTGGGCGTTGTTCAAGGTCAATCGTAACGTGCGCCGGGCGGTGTTCCTTGGCATGCTGCTGCAGGCGATGCAGCAGTTCACCGGCATGAACATCATCATGTACTACGCCCCGCGTATTTTCAAAATGGCGGGCTTTACCACTACCGAACAGCAGATGATCGCCACCCTGGTGGTGGGCCTGACCTTTATGTTTGCCACCTTTATCGCGGTGTTCACGGTGGATAAAGCGGGCCGCAAGCCGGCGCTGAAAATCGGTTTCAGCGTGATGGCGCTGGGCACCCTGGTGCTCGGCTACTGCCTGATGCAGTTCGACAATGGCACCGCCTCCAGCGGCCTCTCCTGGCTTTCCGTCGGCATGACCATGATGTGTATTGCCGGGTATGCGATGAGCGCGGCGCCGGTGGTGTGGATCCTCTGCTCCGAGATCCAGCCGCTGAAATGCCGCGACTTCGGCATCACCTGCTCTACCACCACCAACTGGGTGTCGAACATGATCATCGGCGCCACCTTCCTGACGCTGCTTGACGCGATCGGCGCCGCCGGGACCTTCTGGCTCTACACGGTGCTCAACGTGGCCTTTATCGGCGTCACCTTCTGGCTGATCCCGGAGACCAAAAATGTCACCCTCGAGCACATTGAGCGCAACCTGATGGCGGGCGAGAAGCTGCGCAACATCGGTAACCGTTAATGTGAGGCGCGCGGCAGCCACGGGCTGGCGACCTTGCGCGTCTCCCGATGGTTGTCGCCGTGAATGATATGCAGGGCGCTCAGGCGCCCGATGTCGTAGTGCGGCAGCTGCACCGTGGAGAGCGGCGGCAGAAACAGATCGCCAATGCCCACCATATTGTCGTATCCCACCACCGCCACGTCCTGTGGAATGCGTAACCCCTGGCCCAGCAGCGTCTGATAGACCATAAAGGCGATGCGGTCGTTGCCGCAAATCACCGAGTCAAAGCCGGGTTTACCCTCGCGGATATGCGCCATCACCACCCCCGGAATATCGTGGTAATGCTCATCGCCCTGGGCCATATACGAGTGGGTCAGGCTGTCCGGTTCGATGCCCGCCTCCCGGCAGGCGCGCTCCAGCCCCTGACGGCGGCGGATTGTCGCCAGCTGGCTGGCGGGTAAGTGCAGGCACAGCGGACGACGATAGCCCGCGGCAAGCAGGGCTTTTACCGCGTCGTACTGACCCTGTTCATCGTCCGGGATATAGCTGGCCACCGGCTGGCTGAGGCTTTCGCAGTTGGCCAGCACGCAGGGCAGGGTCAGCAGTTTGTCCGGCAGCGGCACCTGGCGCAGGCCCATGGTGGTAAAGATAATGCCGTCCGGACGGTGGGAGAGGAGCAGGTCGACCACCGCTTCCGGCCGATCGTCGGAAAACATGTTGACCACAAAGCTGTTCCAGCCGTGGGCGCGGGCGGTCTCTTCGATCGAGAGGGTGATCTCCACCGAAAAGGGGGTGGTGACGGTATCCAGCGCCAGCACGCCGATGGTGCTGGGGGTGGCCCGCGCCCCGCGGATCTTTTTCGCCGACAGGTCGGGGACATAGTTGGTTTCGGCGATGGCGGCCTGCACGCGGGCCAGCGTCTCCGGCTTGAGCCGCTCCGGGGTGTTCAGCGCCCGAGAGACGGTCATCAGAGATACATTCGCCAGTTTTGCTACATCTTTCAGGGACGCCATTTTTTCCTCCGCCATAGCTGCAGAGTACAGGCTATACAACTAAGTCGCTGATGTAAAAGCGTGAAACGATTTTATGCTAGCCTCGTCCTCCACGCTGCCGCGGTTAATATTTGATCGCGATCGCATCTTCATTATGTTAACGTTAACTTTTGTGATTAACATCATGTATCGCAGCGAATCCCCCTGCGCTTTGTTTTTTGTTAACGTTACCATAATTGCATTCCTCTAACACGAGAATGTCATGATGAAAGCGCATCACTCACACAGCTACCCGTTGCTCAGTGCCTTACTGTTTTTCTTTTTCGTGACCTGGTCGTCATCCGGCTCCTTGCTCTCCATCTGGCTGCACCAGGAGGTCGGGCTGAAGGCCGGCGATACCGGTATCATCTACGCCGTTCTGTCGGTTTCCGCGCTGTTTGCGCAAGTTTGCTATGGCTTTATCCAGGATAAGCTGGGGCTGCGCAAACATCTGCTCTGGTATATCACCGCGCTGCTGATACTCTCCGGTCCGGCGTATCTGCTGTTCGGCCATCTGCTGAAAATTAACGTCCTGCTGGGCAGCATCTTCGGCGGGATCTACATCGGCTTGACCTTTAACGGCGGCATTGGCGTGCTGGAATCCTATACCGAGCGCGTGGCGCGCCAGAGCCAGTTTGAATTCGGCAGGGCGCGGATGTGGGGCTCGCTGGGCTGGGCGGTGGCCACCTTCTTCGCCGGTCTGCTGTTTAACATCAATCCGCAGCTTAACTTCCTCGTCGCCAGCTGTTCCGGACTGGTGTTTTTTATCCTGCTGGCGCGGCTGCGCGTCTCCTCGGCGCCGCATGCGATGCAGGAGGCGGTTTCGGGCGGCAAGGTGACCCTGGAAGATGCGCTGCGCCTGCTGACGCTGCCGCGCTTCTGGGCGCTGGTCTTCTTCGTCATCGGCACCTGCATCTACGGCGTCTATGACCAGCAGTTCCCGGTCTATTTCTCATCGCAGTTCGCGACCCTGCAGGAAGGCAATGAGATGTATGGCTACCTCAACTCCTTCCAGGTGTTCCTCGAGGCGGCCGGCATGTTCTGCGCGCCGTGGCTGGTGAACCGCATCGGCGCCAAAAATGGTCTGATTTTCGCCGGCATGGTGATGGCGATGCGCATGGTGGCCTCCGGCCTGGTGGAGGGGCCGCTGCTGATCTCCATCACTAAACTGCTGCACGCGGTGGAGCTGCCGATACTGCTGGTGGCTATCTTTAAGTACAACAGCATCAACTTCGATAAACGCCTCTCCTCCACCCTCTATCTGGTGGGCTTCGCCTGCACCAGCTCGATTATCGCCAGCGTTTTGTCGCCGCTGGCGGGCTACAGCTATGAAAAATATGGCTTCGCTCAGTCCTATCTGATCATGGGCCTGCTGGTGTTCTGCACCACCTTTATTTCCATCTTCTTGTTGCGCTCCGGCAAATCCTCCGCCGATCCGCTGGTGTCGCAACCTACCGCTGTCTGAATCAAAAAGAGTGAAAATGATGACTTACACAATCTCCAGGGCTGAACAGGTACTCCAGACACAACGCCAAGCGCTCAATCTGCGCTGGTATCCGCACTATCACCTGGCGGCACGCGCCGGGTGGATCAACGACCCAAACGGTCTGGTGTGGTTCGACGGCTGGTACCATGCCTTTTATCAACATCACCCGTACTCCACTCAGTGGGGGCCGATGCACTGGGGGCACGCGCGGAGTAAGGATCTGGTGCACTGGGAGCATCTGCCGGTGGCCCTGGCGCCGGAGGGGCCGGAGGATAAAGACGGCTGCTTCTCCGGCTCGGCGGTGGTCGATGGCGATACCCTGGCGCTGATTTACACCGGGCATAAATTCCACGGCGATCCGGGCGACGAAGCCAATCTGTATCAGGTTCAGTGTCTGGCCACCAGCCGGGACGGGATCCACTTCGAGCGCCAGGGGATGGTGGTCGACACCCCGCCGGGCATGCACCACTTCCGCGACCCGAAGGTCTGGCGGGAAGGAGACAGCTGGTACATGATCGTCGGCGCGCGCGAAGGCGATACCGGCCAGGTGCGGCTGTACCGCTCAGCCGATCTGCGCCAGTGGCAGGATGTGGGGGTGCTGGATGAAGCGGAAAGCGCCATGGGCTATATGTGGGAGTGCCCGGACTTCTTCACCCTCAACGGCAAACGCGTTCTGATGTTTTCCCCGCAGGGGATGCAGGCCGAGGGGTTCCGCAACCGCAACCTGTTCCAGAGCGGCTATCTGATCGGCGAGTGGCAGCCGGGGCAGCGATTCGTCCGCCACGGCGAGTTCAGAGAGATGGATCATGGCCACGATTTCTATGCGCCGCAAAGCTTCGCCACCCCCGATGGCCGGCGGATCGTGATTGGCTGGCTGGATATGTGGGAATCACCGCTGCCGGAGCAGCAGGACGGCTGGGCGGGCATGCTCTCCCTGCCGCGCGAGCTGAGCCTGAGCGCGGATAACCGCCTGCAGATGCGCCCGGCGAAAGAAGTGGAGAGTCTGCGCGGCGCCTGGTTCCCGTGGCCGGTAAGCACCCTGAACAATCAGCAGACCACGATGGTCGACAACTGCGAGGCGATGGAGGTGAACCTGCGCTGGAACTGCGCCCGCAGCAGCGCCGAGCAGTATGGTCTGCGCTTTGGCGATGGCCTGCGCCTCTACGTGGATGCCCAGCAGCAGCGTCTGGTGCTGGAGCGGCATTATCCGCAGCATGGCCTGTGCGGGACGCGCAGCGTGCCGTTGACCGCGGGGGCGGATCTCAATCTGCGGATATTTTTCGATAGCTCTTCGGTGGAGGTGTTTGTCAATGACGGCGAAGCCTGCCTGAGCAGCCGTATCTATCCGCAGGCTCCCCGCCGTGAATTAGCGTTATTTGCCTGGAGCGGCTCAGCGGCATTAACTGAAGCCGGAGCCTGGCAGCTCGAATAATAATAAGGCTGTTGTCGTTAATAACCCGTCTTTGACGATGGGCGGGTTATTATTGCCTGCATCGTCGTGCATTACCCATTAATAACAAATTTAGTTCATTTCATAATAAAAGGGTTTACCGATGAATAAAATCTGGGTCGGGTGTTTTCTCACGTCTCTCTCTCTGCCACAGGCGATGGCGCAGGCGCCGTTATCGCTGGAGGATCGGCTGGCGCAAATGGAGCAGCGGCTGAAGGCGACGGAGGCGCGCGCCGCCAGCGCAGAGGCGGAGATTAAGACGCTGAAAGGCCAGCAGCAGGCCACGACGGTCGCCCGCGCGGCGCCGGCTACGCCGCGCCTGCAGCTAAACGACAATGGCGAATTAAAATTTTATGGCGACGTCGAATTTAATCTTGATGGCGCCAGCCGCACCGGCAGCCTGACGTCGGTCAAAACCAGCGCGAATAAAAGCTGGGCGCCCGGTGATAAAGAGCGTTGGGATATTAATGGCCGTATTCTGCTGGGTTTCGATGGCAGACGTAATGGCGCCGACGGGAAATATGCCGGATTCAGCGTGCAGCCCCTGGCGGATATGGATGGCAAAATGAATCTCGATGATGCGGTATTTTTCTTTGGTCAGCAGGATGACTGGAAAATAAAAATAGGCCGCTTTGAAGCCTGGGATATGTTCCCCCTGAATCAGGATACCTTTATTGAATATTCAGGAAATACCGCCAACGACCTCTATTCCGACGGCTATGGCTATATTTACATGATGAAAGAGGGGCGCGGGCGCAGCAGCAGCGGCGGCAACCTCCTGTTCAGCAAAACGGTGGATAACTGGTATTTCGAGGTTAACACCCTGGTGGAGGATGGCAGTTCGCTGTTTGTCGATCAGAACTATCACGGTAATGCGCTGGAAAACCGTAAAAACGTGGTGTACGTGCGGCCGGTGGCGGTGTGGCAGTCCGGCGCGTGGTCGGCGGCGGCGGCGATAGAGAGCAACCTCGTCAACAACGCCTACGGCTATCAGAACCAGGGCGGGCGCTGGGTCGACCAGTCAAACCGTACCGGCTACGGGATGACCATGAGCTGGAACACCCTGAAAAGCGATCCGCAGGACGGGGCGGTGGTCAATCTGAGTACCGCCCTGCTGGACGCGGCGGACGAAACCGACTTCAGCGCCGGGATCAACGCCCTGTGGCATCGCGTGGAGCTGGGCTATATCTACGCGCATAACAAAATCGACCAGTTCAACATGGCCGGGGTGAGCAGCGAGTGCGATGACGACTGCGCAATCCTCGTGCCGGGGCGCTATGACATCCACACCGTGCATACTTCCTGGCAGTTGCCGAATATTATGGCGATGCCGAACTTCAATATTTACCTTGGCGCCTACGCCTCGTGGCTCGATTCCACGGCAGCGAAGAGTGGGAATCCCGATGAACGCTACGGCGCCCGGGTGCGCTTTAAATATTTCTTCTGACAGGATACTCAGGCAGGCTCTCCCGCGGCGGACGCAGCGGGAGGTTTCCGACGGGCAGGTTAGCGCATCGCGCGGCGCAGAATGCGGTCGGTCTGGCGCTGGAAGTCCTCGGCCGCTTCTTCCACCGACTTTTTACCGTAGTCGATGTACTGCAGGGTGGTGCCGAACTGGGCGACGATCTGCGGGTCGTCGAAGTACGGCGAGACCGGCAGAGTGGTGGGCAGGGATTGCGCCAGCTTCAGACCGGACACCGCCGGATCGTCGGCTTTGATGATCCCGTCTTCGGTCAGGTAGGTGACCGCCGCTTTACTCAGCGGCACGCCGCGCTCCAGTCCGAGAATATCCACCCCTTCTTTACTGTTCAGCAGGAAGTTAATCACTTTCGCCGCCGCCTGCGGGTTTTTCGTCGATTTGCCAATCGACAGCATTTGCGCAGGCTTGAAGAACAGTCCGGCATCGGTGGCTCCGGGGAGCATCGGGTATTCCCCCAGCACCAGCTTCGCCGGCGGCTTCAGGTTGTCGGAATATTTGTTGATGGTGGAGTTCCACATGTAGGTCCCGCCCCATTCACCCTGGATCCACGGCTTCATCTCGTACATGTTGCTCTTGCCGAAGGAGGCATAGTAGCGGGTGTCCGGCATGACATGGCTGTCGATAAGCTTCTTATACATGCCGAAGAAGTCCGCCCACTGCGCTTTGCTGTAGGAGAATTTGCGTCCTTTCTCATCGATGGCCGGCTGGTTGTATTTTTGCACCATGTAAGAGTTGAGCAGGGCCAGCACGTCCTGGTGCTCAAGCACCACCGGGTAGTACTGTTTCCCGAGTTTGCTTTCGAAAGTTTTCCCCGCCGCCAGCAGTTCATCCCAGGTTTTCGGGAAGGGGATGCCCGCCTTTTTCCACGCTTCGTCGTTAAAGTAGAAGACCCGGGCGGTGACCGACACCGGGATGCCGTTGAGCTTGCCATTGACCGTGGTGGACTGCAGCTCTTTGGCGTCGAACTGGCTGAGATCGATCTCGTCTTTCAGAGTGTTGAGATCGTAAAAACCCTCGCCATTTTTCGAAAAAATCGGCAGCCAGTTCCAGTTGGTCTGCATCACGTCAGGCTCGGTGCCGCCGGCTATCTGGGTGGTCAGGCGCGAAAGATGGCCGTCCCAGCCGGTATATTCCGCTTTGACATTGATATCGGGATATTGCTGGTGAAAAGCCTCCAGCGCCTTGAGAGTCACCTGATGGCGGCCATTGCCCCCCCACCAGGACATACGCAGGTCGACATCCTGCGCCAGCGAGGAGAAGGCGCTAAGGCCGAGGGTGGCGGAGAGGGTGGCGCTTATCAGCATGTTTTTCATTGTTATGCTCCAGGGTTCACAGAGAGAGGTTCTGTTCGGTTTTGGCGTCAAAGATGTGACACTTGTTAAGATCAAAGGTGAAATAGACTTTTCGATTCAGTCCCTTAGCTATCATCGGCTTCGCATCGTCCGACGGCACGCGAGCGGTCAGCTCGTAGCCCGCGACCTGCAGATAGACAAAGAACTCATGGCCCATGTTTTCCACCCGCACCATCTCGCCCATGCAGCCGCCTTCGGCGAACGGCGCGTCGGAGAGCGACACGAATTCCGGGCGGACCCCGTAGAACACCTCCTGATGCTGATACGCGCCGACTTTCTCCGCCAGACGGTCGTTCAACGGCAGGCGCTGGTCGCCAAGGGTCAGGCACAGGCGGCCGTCGTGTTCAACCAGCTGGCTGGGGCGAATATTCATCTCCGGCGCGCCGATGAAGCCGGCGACAAACATATTTTTCGGCTGGTGGTAGAGGTTGTCCGGGGTATCGACCTGCATAATGTGGCCGAGCTTCATCACGCAGATGCGGTCGCCCATGGTCATCGCTTCCGTCTGATCGTGGGTAACGTAGACGGTGGTCGCCGGTTTACCGGATTTTTTCAACTGCTTATGCAGATCGGAAATGCGGATGCGCATCGAGGCGCGCAGCTTGGCGTCAAGGTTGGAGAGCGGTTCGTCGAACAGGAAGACGTCCGGTTTTTTGACGATCGCCCGGCCCACCGCCACGCGCTGCGCCTGGCCGCCGGAGAGCTGGCGCGGCAGACGTTCCAGCAGCTCCTCCAGTTCAAGAATTTTCGCCGCTTCCTCCACCTGCCGATCAATCTGCGCCTTGGGCAGCTTGCTCAGCTTCAGGCCGAAGGCGAGGTTTTCCCTTACCGTCATATGCGGATAGAGGGCGTAGTTCTGGAACACCATCGCGATACCACGGGATTTAGGCGCCAGGTTGTTGACGATCTTATCGCCGATCCGCACCTCGCCGCCGCTGATGGTCTCCAGACCCGCCAGCATGCGAAGGGTGGTCGATTTGGCGCAGCCGGAAGGGCCGACGATCACCATAAATTCGCCATCGGCAATCTTCAGGTCGATACCATGCACCGCTTTAAACCCGTTTGAGTAAACTTTTTCCAGTTTGTTGAAAATCACTTCAGCCATGATATTTCCCTCTTAACCTTTGATTCCGCTGCTGGTCACGCCCTGCACGAAGTAGCGTTGAGCCAGGAAGAAGACGATGATGGACGGCAGAATGGAGATGCTCGCCATTGCCAGAATTTCGTTCCACGGCGCGCCTTCCGTGACGTCGATAGACATTTTTAGCGCCAGCGCGATGGGATACTTATCGACGCTGTAGACGTAGATCAGCGGACCGATAAAGTCGTTCATCGACCACATGAACTGGAACAGCGCCACCGAGATAATGGCCGGCTTGAGGATCGGCACTACCACATACCACAGCACCTGGATGGAGTTGCAGCCGTCGATCTGCGCCGCCTCTTCCATATCGCGCGGGACGCCGCGCAGAAACTGGATCAGCATGAAGACAAAGAATCCCTGGGTGGCGAAGGCCAGCGGCAGATACAGCGGCAGATAGCTGTTCAGCATCCCCATTTCACGGAACATCAGGTACTGCGGGATCAGCAGGACGGTGCTCGGCAGCAGCATGGTGGTGATGAGCGTCGCGAACCAGAACTTCTTCCACGGGATCTCAAAGCGTGCGAAGCCGTACGCCACAATGGTGGAGGAGATGATCGTTAACACGACCTTCGGGATCACATACTTAAAGGTGTTCAGCATATAGTGGCCGAAATGGTATTCGGTGCCGGTCTTCCAGCCGTTGATGAACCCGTCCCAGGTGGCGTGAGTCGGCCACAGCCCGAGGGTGGTGAAGATCTCATGGTTCGGCTTGAACGAGGCGGAGAACATCCACGCCAGCGGGTAGAGCATCAGCAGGCCGACGAACACCAGCACGACGTAGCGCACCACCCGGCTCACCTTTTCCCGGCGCAGCGTACGGGCCACCTCACGATCGGCGTCGCTCATCACCGGCGCCATCTGTTGAATATCAGCCATTTTTGCCTCCCTTATCGGCGGAATAGAAGACCCAGTATTTCGATGACTTAAAGGCTATCGACGCAAAGACCGCCACGACGAGGAACAGCACCCACGCCAGCGCGGCGCCATAGCCCATGTCGAAGTACTTAAAGGCGGTATCGTAGATGTAGAGCGAGAACAGGTAGGTGTAATAGGTCGGGCCGCCGCCGGTTATCACGTACGGGCCGGTAAACTCCTGGAACGCCTGGGTGGTCTGCATAATAAAGTTGAAGAAAATCACCGGGGTGATCAGCGGCACGGTGACCTTCATAAACATCTGCCACTTCGAGGCGCCGTCGATCATCGCCGCCTCATACTGCGACTGCGGGACGTTCTGCAGCGCGGCGAGGAAGATGACCATCGCGGAACCAAACTGCCAGACGCGCAGCAGGGTGACCGACATCAGCGCCAGCGAGGGTTCCCCCAGCCAGTTGATGGCATCGATGCCAAAGACGGCGAGAAAACTGTTCAGCAGGCCGTCAATGGCGAACAGGGCGCGCCACAGCACGGCAATCGCCACCGAGCTGCCAAGGATCGACGGGATATAGTAGGCGGTGCGGAAAAAGCCGATACCGCGCAGTTTGAAATTGAGCACAAAGGCAATGCCGAGGGCGAAAGCCAGTTTTAAGGGGATGGTTAAAAAGACGTAGGCAAAGGTCACCCCCATCGATTTCCAGAACAGGCTATCCTCGGTCAACATATAGCGATAGTTTTCAATGCCGTTAAATACCGGCGGACTCATCAAGTCGTACTCAGTAAAACTGAGAAAGAAAGATGAAACAAAAGGAAAAGCGGTAAAGACAATCAGCCCGATGATATAGGGCGATATCCATGCCAATCCCAGCAGCTTGTTTTCATTCATACATACCTACCTGGCTTACGAGTTGTAATACGGATCCGGTGACGCGGCGCTGTCGGCCTTTGGCCGCGAACCACGCAAAAAAGTCTGAACGCTTCCTCTGGTTAACATATCCTTGTTAATGAATGGGTTAGGTTTTAAGTGGCCCAGCGTGGAGGGGCCGTCAGGCTCTTTTTTTATGCTGATCTGTTTTTTATAAAACACCGTTTTAATTTCATTTTATTGCGATTTATTTCCGCGTCATGCAGATCTGGATGGAAATGTGATCAAAGTCGAAACGATGTTTCAAAAAGGTGAGGTGGTAAGCATTTTAGGCGTTTGTGAGGGACTGAAAAGTATGAAATATCAGCGTAAGCGAGGCGGGGAATATTATTATCAGGATAATGATTTTGCCGGTATATTTTATTCGAAGGTACAGGTAGATAACCGGGGGCGGCAAGCGCCCCCCGACAGGGATTAACCCTGGAGAAAATCTTCGCGGATGGGGGTAAAGGTATCGAGCAGCGTGCCGGGCTGCAGGCAGACGCAGCCGTGCATGATCCCCGGCTGCTTGTACAGCGTATCGCCAGCGCTGACGACGCGCGTCTCCTCGCCGATGGTGAATTCGAACTCGCCGGAGAGCACGTAGGTGAGCTGTTCGTGAGGGTGGTTATGCATCGGGCCGACGGCGCCGGCGGCAAAATTCACCTCCACGGCCATCATTTTGCCATCATGGGCCAGAATGCGGCGGGTTACGCCATTGCCAAGGTCTTCAAGGGTGGTGTCTTTATGGAAAATAAACATCTGCCGATCCTGTTGTTAAAATGAAACATCGTTTCACTTAAGTTATCTCACTCTTCATGAAAAAGAAATACGCGGCCAGAGAAGTGGAAAGTTGATCACAAGTTTGTTTCACTGGCAGAAACAACATAAGGAGCAAAAGATGAAAACCATTGGCCTGTTAGGCGGCATGAGCTGGGAGTCAACGATCCCTTACTATCGCCTGATTAATGAAGGCGTGAAGGCGCGACTGGGCGGGCTGCACTCCGCCAGACTGGTGTTGCATAGCGTCGATTTTCACGAGATTGAAGCCTGTCAGTCCACCGGCGACTGGGATCGCGCCGGCGCGATCCTTGCCGACGCCGCGGTTGGGCTGCAGCAGGCGGGCGCCGAGGGCATTGTCCTGTGCACTAACACCATGCACAAGGTGGCGGATGCCATCGCCGCCCGCTGCCAGGTTCCCTTTCTGCATATCGCCGACGCTACCGGAAGGGCGATTGCCGCCAAGGGCCAGCGGCGGGTCGCGCTGCTGGGCACCCGCTATACCATGGAGCAGACCTTTTACCGGGGTCGTCTGCAGGCGCAGTTTGCCATCGAGACGCTGATCCCCGAGGCCGACGATCGGGCGCGGATCAATCAGATCATTTTCGACGAACTCTGTCTCGGCACCTTCAGCGAGGCGTCGCGGGATTATTATCTGCAGGTGATTGCCGCCCTGGCGGAGCAGGGGGCGGAAGGGGTTATTTTCGGCTGCACGGAAATTGGCCTGCTGGTGCCTGCCGAGCTCAGCCCGCTGCCGGTCTTTGACACCGCGGCGATCCACGCTGAGGACGCGGTCAACTTTATGCTCTCTGCAGAACCGACGCCAGCGGCGTGAGGATCTGCGGCAGACTCTGCTGCAGGTGCGTCACGAAGGCGTCGACCAGCGCCGATCGCGGGCGATGGAGCGGGCGGATCAGGCTGACGGTAAACGGCACTTCGACGCTGAAGCGGCGCACCACCACGCCGCTATCGGCATAGTCCAGGGCGGTCAGCGGGTTAACCACCGAGATCCCGGCGCCGGCGCGCACCATGGCGCAGATCGAGGCCGCGCTGTGGGTTTCGACCACCATCCGCCGCTTGACCTGATGCTCAAGGAACAGGGCGTCGAGCAGCTGGCGATAGCTGTCGGTGCGCGACAGGCTGATGTAGTTCTCGCCCTGAAAATCGGCGGGGGTCAGCGTCGTCTGCGCCGCCAGCGGATGGCCGGCGGGCAGCACGCAGACTTCATTCAGCGTCAGCAGCGGGGTGCGTTCAGTGCCCGCGGGGGTATGCAGGGTCTCCGTCAGACCAAGGTC
Source organism: Klebsiella sp. 1SOBk5mer (assembly GCF_046603115.1). Taxonomy (NCBI): domain Bacteria; kingdom Pseudomonadati; phylum Pseudomonadota; class Gammaproteobacteria; order Enterobacterales; family Enterobacteriaceae; genus Klebsiella; species Klebsiella sp. 1SOBk5mer. Next base: position 418,338 of record NZ_JBKIUU010000002.1, read on the forward strand.
ATGGCGCTGGGCGGAGAGCCATTCCTCCAGCAGCGGCGACTCCTGAGGGACGATCTGCAGGCTGACCTCCGGGTAGCGGGCGAGGAACGGCGGCAACAGCAGCGGCAGAAAGGACTGGGAAAAGACCGGCAGACAGGCTATCGACAGCTCGCCCTGGCGGAACTCGCGCAGGCTCTCGGCGGCGCTGACGATGCGGTCCAGGCCGTACCAGGAACGCTGAACCTCCTCAAACAGGCGCAGGCCCTGCACGGTTGGCTGCAGGCGACCGCGGGTCCGTTCAAACAGCCGCAGGCCGAGCACCTTCTCAAAGCGCGCCAGCTCGCGGCTGACGGTGGGCTGGGAGGTATGCAGCATCCGCGCGGCCTCGGTCAGGTTGCCGGTGGTCATCACCGCATGAAAGATTTCGATATGACGCAAATTGACGGCTGGCATGCGGTCTCCCTGAGGCTCGGCTGTAACTATATCATTTTTGCATAGAGTCGCGATAAAACGATATTTTTTATTCGTCCGGCGCTGTGGCGTAATCAGAAAAAACAGCGACCAACACACGCACTACACCGGAGTTCTTATGCCACACTCGCTTTACGCCACCGATACCGATCTGACCGCGGACAACCTGCTGCGCCTGCCGGCGGAATTTGGCTGCCCGGTCTGGGTCTATGATGCGCAGATTATTCGCCGCCAGATTGCCCAGCTCAGCCAGTTTGACGTGGTGCGTTTTGCGCAAAAAGCCTGCTCTAACATCCATATTCTGCGTCTGATGCGCGAGCAGGGGGTGAAGGTGGACTCGGTGTCGCTGGGGGAGATCGAGCGTGCGCTGGCGGCGGGCTACGATCCGCAGCAGAATCCAGAGGATATTGTCTTCACCGCCGATCTGATCGACGAGGCGACCCTCGATCGCGTCAAGGCGTTACAGATCCCGGTGAACGCCGGCTCGATCGACATGCTGAGCCAGCTGGGTGAAGTGTCGCCGGGCCATCGCGTCTGGCTGCGCGTCAACCCGGGCTTTGGCCACGGCCACAGCCAGAAAACCAATACCGGCGGTGAGAACAGCAAGCATGGCATCTGGTACAGCCACCTGCCGGCGGCGCTGGAAGTGATGCGTCGCTATCAGCTGCAGCTGGTGGGGATCCATATGCATATCGGCTCTGGCGTCGACTATGGTCACCTGGAGCAGGTGTGCGGCGCGATGGTGCGCCAGGTTGTCGACTTTGGTCAGGATCTGCAGGCCATCTCCGCCGGCGGCGGCCTGTCTATTCCTTACCGCGAGGGCGAAGAGGCCATCGACACCGCTCACTATTATGGTCTGTGGAACCGCGCCCGGGAGCAGATCGCCACCCATCTGGGTCACCCGGTGAAACTGGAGATTGAACCCGGACGCTTCCTGGTGGCCGAGTCCGGCGTGCTGGTGTCGCAGGTGCGCAGCGTGAAAGAGATGGGCAGCCGCCACTTCGTGCTGATTGACGCCGGCTTTAACGACCTGATGCGCCCGGCAATGTACGGCAGCTATCATCATATCACCGCTCTGGCGGCGGATGGCCGCGATCTCAGCGCCGCGCCGCAGGTGGAGACCGTGGTGGCCGGGCCGCTGTGCGAGTCCGGGGACGTCTTTACCCAGCAGGAAGGGGGGAAAGTCGAGACCCGTCTGCTGCCGGCGGTGGCCCCAGGGGATTATCTGGTGCTCCATGACACTGGCGCCTACGGGGCTTCGATGTCATCCAACTATAACAGCCGTCCGCTGCTGCCGGAGGTGCTGTTTGATGGCGGCAAGGCGCGGCTTATCCGCCGTCGCCAGACCATCCAGGAGCTGCTGGCCTTAGAGCTTATTTAAAAAAAGGTCCCGTCGTCACCGACTCACGCAACACCAGCGTGCCGGTGAACGGCGGGATCGTTTCGATCGGCTGCTGGTTAGCAAGCTTGATCGCCTGATCGATAGCCGTGGTGATCATGTTGTCGATCGGCAGATAGACCGTCGACAGCCCCGGCTCCAGCCATTTCGCGCTTGGCGCATCGTCGAAGCCAAACAGCGACACATCCTGCGGAATACGCAGCCCCGCCTGATGCAGCGCCTTAGACGCCCCCAGCGCCATATCATCGTTACAGGAAAACAGCGCGCTGAAGCGGGCTTTCTCGTCCAGCAGTTCCCGGCACAGCTCGTAGCCGCGGGTCATCGTCGAGTCCCCGTATTTCACCCGGCTCGGATCCCACTCAATACCATGTTTTATCAGCGCGTTGCGATAGCCCTGCAGGCGCGCCTGGCCGGTGGGGGTGTGCATCGGGACAGTGATGCAGGCGATATCGCGGTGGCCCTGGGTAATCAGATACTCCACGGCCTGGAAGGCGGCTTCCTGCTGTTCGAAGAACACGCAGCGTTCGCGGGCCTGCGCCACATCACGGTTAATCACCACCAGCGGCATGGCGATCGAGTTAATCAGCGACATGATCGCCTTCTCGCTCATATGCCGGGTATAGAGGATGATCGCATCGCACTGCCGGTCGGCGAGCATCTGCACTGCTTCCTCTTCGCGCTCCGGCGTATCATGGCCGTCGGTGACGATAAGCTGTTTTCCCCAGGCTTCGGTCTGGCGTGACGCCTGCTGCAGCAGACGGCCAAAGTAGAAGCCGTCAAAGGTGGAGACGACCAGCCCGATACTGTTGCTGGTCTGATTGGCCAGCGAGCGGGCAAGGAAATTCGGCCGATAGCCCAGCTCTTCCATCGCTTTAAAGACCTGTTGGCGGGTGCTCTCTTTCACCTGACCTGTGCCGTTCAACACGCGGGAAACCGTCGCTTTCGAGACGCCTGCGCGAATTGAGACATCCAGCATTGTAGCCATTCATCGATTCCTGATTTCACGTGGTAAGGCGCAGTTTATCACAGACCGAAAAGGGACATATCGACGGGGCGGGGCGGAAAAACCATCGCGATCACGCTTTTAGCAGGAACTGACCAACCGGCGCTATCTGGTATGCCAATAGCATTTATTATCGATATTTGGGATACCACGCAGCGGGTTGCGAGCCCTGTCACAGAACAATTTTTACCTGGCAACTATGTTTTGGTATGCCAAAAGTCTCTGGCTGTCCACCTGGCCGCAATAAGCCCTTTACTCTGAGGTACTCTTTTATGGCATTACAGGACAAACTGATCGACGCGCTGGGGCGTTTCGCGACGACATTCAACAGCTATCGCTACATTATGGCGATCAAATCGGCGTTTATTACCCTGATGCCGGTGATCATCGTCGGGGCCTTTTCGGTACTGATCTCCAATATGGTGCTGGATCCAAAGAATGGGCTCGCCAGCTTTTCCTCGCTCTCCTTTCTCGCCGCGCTGAAGCCGATCACCAGCGCGCTGAACTACGCCACGCTCAACTTCCTCAATATCGGCGCCGTGTTTCTGATCGGCATTGAGCTGGGGCGGATCAACGGCATCAAAAGCCTGTTTCCCGGCCTGCTGGCGGTGATCTGCTTTATCTGCGTCACGCCGACCACGGTAGAGATGATGGTCGATGGCCAGATGCACGTGGTGAAAGATGTCCTGCTGCGTCAGTTCTCCGACACCCGCAGCCTGTTCCTCGGGATGTTCATCGCTATTCTGTCGGTCGAGATTTACTGCTGGCTGGAGGGGCGCAAGGGACTGAAGATCAAGATGCCGGATACCGTGCCGCCGAACGTTTCAGCCTCTTTTTCCGCGCTGATCCCGGCGATCATCACCACCACCGCGATCGCCACCTTTGGTTTTCTCTTCCACCAGCTGACGGGAATGTATCTCTACGATGCGGTCTACCAGGTGGTGCAGCAGCCGCTGGAGCGGGTGGTGCAGAGCCTGCCGGGGATCCTGCTGCTGATGTTCGTCGCCCAGCTGTTCTGGGTGATCGGTATTCACGGCAACCAGATGATCAAGCCGATCCGCGAGCCGCTGCTGCTGGGGGCGATCACCGTCAATATGAGCGCCTTTGAGCAGGGGAAAGAGGTACCGAACATCATCACCATGCCCTTCTGGGATGTTTACATGAGCATCGGCGGCTCGGGGCTGACCATCGGCCTGCTGATTGCGGTGATGATCGCCACCAGGCGCAAAGAGATGAAAGAGATCGCCAAGCTGTCGATAGGCCCGGGGCTGTTCAATATTAACGAGCCGGTGATCTTCGGGATGCCGATCATGCTCAACCCGATCCTCGCCATCCCGTTTATCATCACCCCGCTGGTGACCGGCAGCATCGGCTATTTCGCCACCCTGACCGGCTTCGCCGGCAAGGCGGTGGTGATGGTGCCCTGGACCACGCCGCCGCTGATCAATGCCTGGCTCTCCACCGCCGGCTCGATGGGGGCGGTGGTCACCCAGCTGATCTGCATCGTGGCCGCGGTGCTTATCTATCTGCCTTTCGTCAAAATCGCCTCCCGCCGTGCCGATGCCGCGCAGCGTCAGGCAGACAATCAACAGACCGCCAACCCTGTCTGAGGAGCCTATGACTACCGTACGGATGACTATTCCCGATGATTTTATCCTTGGCGCGGCGGCTTCCGCCTGGCAGACCGAGGGCTGGAGCGGGAAAAAACCGGGGCAGGACTCCTGGCCCGATCTCTGGTACAAAAACGACCGTCACGTCTGGCATAACGGCTATGGCCCGGCGGTGGCTACCAATTTTATCAACCGCTTTCAGGAAGATGTGCAGCTGATGAAGCTGGCCGGGCTGACCCACTACCGCACTTCGATCAACTGGTCGCGCTTTCTGACCGACTATGAAAACGTCACGGTGGATGAGGAGTATGCGGCCTATTACGACCAGCTGTTCGATGCGCTGCTGGCCAACGGCATCACGCCGATGATCTGCCTTGAGCATTACGAATTACCGGGCTATCTGCTGGAAAAGTATGGCGGCTGGGGGTCGAAAACGGTGGTCGAGCTGTTTGTGCGCTACGCGGAGCAGGTTTTTGCCCGCTACCACCCGAAGGTGACCCGCTGGTTTACCTTTAATGAGCCGATCGTGGTGCAGACCCGGGTCTATCTTGATGCCCTGCGCTGGCCCTATGAGCAGAACACCAGCACCTGGATGCAGTGGAACTACCATAAGGTGCTGGCGACCGCTTGCGTCGTGAAGCGATTTCGCGAGCTAGGCTATCCCGGGACCGTCGGCTGCATCCTCAATCCGGAGGTGACCTACCCGCGCTCCCACGCCCCGCATGACCTGCGCGCGGCGGAGATCTACGATCTGTTCTACAACCGTATGTTTCTCGACCCGCTGGTGCACGGGGTCTGGCCGCCAGCGCTTCTCGCGCTGCTTGAGCAGCATCAGGTGACGTGGGAGGCCAGCGCGGAGGATCTGGCGATTATCCGCGAGCACACCGTCGATGAGCTGGGGATTAACCTTTACTATCCGCACCGGGTCAAAGCCCCGTCGCGGGCCTGGCATCCGCATACCCCGTTCCATCCGGCCTGGTATTATGAGCCGTTTGAGCTGCCCGGCCGGCGGATGAACGCCTCCCGCGGCTGGGAAATCTACCCGCAAATCATCTTTGATATGGCGATGCGGATAAAAAATGACTATCGCAACATTCCCTGGTTCGTGGCGGAGAGCGGGATGGGGGTGGAAAACGAAGGCCAGTTCCGTAATCGCGAAGGCGCCATTGACGACAGCTACCGCATTCGTTTTATCAGCGAACATCTGTGGCACACCCTGCGCGCCCGCGAGGCAGGGGCCAACTGCCAGGGCTATATGCTGTGGGCGTTTACCGACAACGTGTCGCCGATGAACGCCTTTAAAAACCGCTACGGGCTTATCGAAATCGATCTGCAAAACCATCGCGCCCGGCGACCCAAAGCCTCGGCGCACTGGTTTCGTCAGCTCGGCGAACGGCGTGAACTGGTGCTGGATATCGATGATGAATACCGCTAGCCGGGGGCAATATTTGCTAAGATAGCGCCGTGTTTGACTCGCAGGCATGTAACGCACAGGTGATTTTGTGGAAAAAGCGATAATTCCGCCGGAAAAGAAGCCCTATCAGGAGATTGGTGATGACCTGCGCGCCCAGATCGCGCAGGGGCGCTACCCGGTCGGGTCGCGCTTGCCGCCGGAACGCCATATTGCCGAAACCTATGGCGTCAGCCGGACCATCGTGCGCGAAGCGCTGCTGATGCTGGAGCTGCAGGGGACGGTGGATATCCGTCAGGGATCCGGGGTGTACGTCATGCGTATCCCGCACGAAAACGACAGCGAAGAAGAGCAGCTGCTCAGCAGCGACGTTGGTCCGTTTGAAATTCTCCAGGCGCGCCAGCTGCTGGAGAGCAATATCGCCGCCTTTGCCGCGAAAATGGCCACCCGCGCCGATATCGATAATCTGAAGCGGATTATCGAGCAGGAGCAGCGGGCAATCGCCCTCAACGACACCGCCCAGGATAACGCTCGTCTGTTCCATCTGGTGCTGGCTGGGGCGACGCAGAACCAGATGCTGTTAGCGACGGTGGAGCGGATCTGGCTGCAGATGGACAGCAGCCCGCTGTGGCAGCAGTTCAATGTGCATATTGCCAGCCGCGCCTGGCGGCTGAAGTGGCTCGGCGACCGGCAGACCCTGCTTGCCGCGCTGCGGCGTCGCGATGTGATGGGCGCCTGGCAGGCGATGTGGCAGCATCTGGAAAACGTTAAAAACAGTCTGCTGGAGCTGTCCGATGAAGACGCCCCGGACTTTGACGGCTATCTGTTCGACTCGGTGCCGATTTTTCAGGGGAAGCTGGTATGACGATCCTGCCGCTGTACGCCGCGCCGCAGTTCGCCCGGGAGGTGACCGACTGGCTGTGGCAGGCCTTTGGCGGCGAGGCGCTGCCGCGGGAGTTTTTCGCCAGCATTGTGCAGCATAGCCAGACGGCGGAGGCGCTGCCGCTGACCTTTATTGCCGTGGAAGGGGAGCAACTGCTGGGAACGATTGGCCTCTGGCGCTGCGATTTGATCAGCCGCCAGGATCTGTTTCCCTGGCTGGCGGCGCTGTACGTCGCGCCCGCCGCTCGCGGTCAGGGGCTGGCCGGACAACTGCAGCGGCATGTGATCGATTATGCCCGCCGCGCGGGCTATCGGGAGCTTTATCTCTACTCCGCCTGCCGCGATTTTTATGAACGCTTCGGCTGGCGCTACATCGGCGAGGGGCTGGATTACCCGGCCACCGCCGTGCATCTCTATCGCTACGACTTATCGCCTTCCTGCGGGGCCACCACCGAATGACGGCGCACCAGCGTCGGGCTGAACAGGTGGGTGATCTCCGGCGCCGGGCGCTGCTCCGCCAGGGCTAAGGCCAGCTCGGCCGCCTGGGTCGCCATCGTGACGATCGGGTAGCGGACGGTGGTCAGCCGCGGGCGAACATAGCGCGAAATCAGGACATCGTCGAAGCCGATCAGCGAAATTTCCCGCGGGACGTCGATGCCGTTGTCGTTCAGCACCCCCATCGCGCCGGCGGCCATCGAGTCGTTATAGCAGGCGACGGCGCTAAAGTGGCGGCCGCGGCCAAGCAGTTCGGTCATCGCCTGTTCGCCGCCGCTTTCATCCGGCTCGGCGAACGTGACCAGCCGGTCGTTGCACGGCAGGCCGCTCTCCTCCAGCGCCGCGTAGTACCCCTGCAGGCGATCTTCCGCATCAGAGATATCGTGGTTTGAGCACAGGTAGCCGATACGCGTGTGCCCCTGCTGGATCAGATGGCGGGTCGCCAGCCAGGCGCCGTAGCGATCGTCCAGCGCCACGCAGCGCGTTTCATATCCGGGCAGGATGCGGTTGATCAGCACCATGCCGGGGATCTGCTTCATCAGCCCGGCGAGTTCCTCATCGGGGATCATTTTGGCATGCACCACCAGCGCCGCGCAGCGGTGACGGATCAGCTGCTCTATCGCCTGGCGCTCCTTCTGCACGTTGTGGTAGCCATTGCCAATCAGCAAAAAGTTGCCGGTGCGATAGGCCACCTGTTCGACGGCTTTGACCATCGCGCCGAAGAAGGGGTCGGAGACATCGCCTACCACCAGGCCGACGGTTTCCGTGGACTGCTGGGCCAGCGCCCGGGCGTTCGCGTTGGGATGATAGTTGAGGGTTTCCATCGCCGCGCCCACGGACTGACGCGAGGCTTCGCTGGCTTTGGGAGAGTTGTTGATGACGCGGGAGACGGTAGCGACGGAGACTCCTGCGAGTCGGGCTACATCCTTAATTGTCGCCATACCATGCCTTTTATAGGGTAAGCGTTTACATACTGCTATGTTACGGGAAAGAGCGGCAGATTCAAGGCGCGGCGGCGAAGGAATGGCGCAAATGTGATTCAGAGCGGGCTTATCGGTGACCTGTTTACATTGACCCTATCAGTAATTGAAACCGGCTCGGGGAAATACAAACCTTTGCTTACACTTTGCGATGCGCTGTTGCGAATGTTCGCTGGTTTGTCCGCCGAGCAGGTTGATATTCTGGCTCTCCCAGAGGTATTGATAGGTGGAGTCAACGTCATGTTGACCACTTTACTTACACCAGCCTGCGCAGATGCGCAGGTTTTTTTTTGCCCGTCGCCGGCGTTGTTACAGATAGCGAAAATCGTAATAACTGGTTGCACTTAGGCTCACTCCCTTGCGTTTTCCCGCTGGCCCGAACCGGGCGAAAAACGCGACAATCGAGATCCCAGAGGTATTGATAGGTGAGTTTCTCAGGTACGCTCTTCGTACTGGACGTCTTACACCAGCCTGCGCGGATGCGCAGGTTTTTTTTATTCTGAAAATCCCCCCGCTGCACTGCTTTCCCACGCCTTCTCGTGTAACCTGCTTTGACTCATCACCGGTCACATGGAGTTGTTATGCTATTGGGATTTTTCAGACTGCTGTTCAAGGGGTTATACCGGGTCAGACTGACCGGCGACACGCAGGCTTTGCACCAGCAAAAAGTCTTAATTACCCCGAACCACGTCTCGTTCCTCGACGGCATTCTGCTGGCGCTGTTTTTGCCGGTCCGACCGGTTTTTGCCGTCTATACCTCAATCAGCCAGCGCTGGTTTATGCGCGCGCTGACGCCGATTATCGATTTTGTGCCGCTGGACCCGACCAAACCGATGTCGATCAAACATCTGGTGCGCCTGATTGAACAGGGGCGGCCGGTGGTCATCTTCCCGGAAGGGCGAATTTCGGTCAGCGGCTCGCTGATGAAAATTTATGACGGCGCCGCCTTTGTCGCCGCCAAATCGCAGGCGACCATCGTGCCGCTGCGCATTGAAGGCGCTGAGCTGACGCCCTTCAGCCGGCTGAAGGGGCTGGTGAAACGTCGCCTGTTCCCGCGTATTCAGCTGCATCTGCTGCCGCCCACCCATCTGCCGATGCCTGAGGCGCCGCGCGCCCGCGACCGGCGCAAAATCGCCGGAGAAATGCTGCATCAGATCATGATGGAAGCCCGGATGGCGGTGCGTCCGCGGGAAACCCTGTATGAGTCGCTGCTGGCGGCGCAGGACCGCTTCGGCGCGCGCAAACCCTGCGTGGAGGATATCAACTTCCAGCCGGATACCTATCGCAAGCTGCTGACCAAAACCCTGTTTGTCGCCCGCATTCTGGAAAAATACAGCCAGCGGGGCGAGAAGATCGGCCTGATGCTGCCCAACGCCGGCATCAGCGCGGCGGTGATTTTCGGCGCGATCGCCCGCGGGCGCATTCCGGCGATGATGAACTATACCGCCGGGGTGAAAGGGCTCAGCAGCGCCATCGCCGCCGCGGAACTCAACACCATTTTTACCTCGCGCACCTTTCTCGATAAAGGCAAGCTCTGGCACCTGCCGGAGCAGCTGACCCAGGTGCGCTGGGTGTTCCTGGAAGATCTCAAAGGCGATATCACCCCTGCGGACAAACTGTGGATTTTCGGCCATCTGCTGGCGCCGCGTCTGGCGCAGGTTAAGCAGCAGCCGGAAGACGCGGCGATGATCCTCTTCACCTCCGGCTCGGAGGGCAATCCGAAAGGGGTGGTGCACAGCCATAAAAGTCTGCTGGCCAACGTCGAGCAGATCAAAACCATTGCCGACTTTACCGCTAATGACCGCTTTATGTCGGCGCTGCCGCTGTTCCACTCCTTTGGCCTCACCGTCGGTCTGCTGACGCCGCTGCTTACCGGTGCGGAGGTGTTTCTCTATCCCAGCCCGCTGCACTATCGCGTGGTGCCGGAGCTGGTCTACGATCGCAACTGCACAGTGCTGTTCGGCACCTCGACCTTCCTCGCCAACTATGCCCGCTTCGCTAACCCCTATGATTTCTATCGACTGCGCTATGTGGTCGCCGGGGCGGAGAAGCTGCAGGAGAGCACCAAACAGCTGTGGCAGGATAAATTCGGCCTGCGCATTCTCGAAGGCTATGGCGTGACCGAGTGCGCCCCGGTGGTCTCGATCAACGTGCCCATGGCGGCGAAGGTCGGCACCGTGGGGCGTATCCTGCCGGGGATGGACGCCCGCCTGCTGGCGATGCCTGGCATTGAGCAGGGGGGGCGGCTGCAGCTGAAAGGGCCGAACATTATGAAAGGCTACCTGCGGGTGGAAAATCCCGGGGTGCTGGAAGCGCCGACGGCGGAAAATCAGCACGGCGAAAAGGAAGCGGGTTGGTATGACACCGGCGATATCGTCACCTTCGACGAGCAGGGCTATGTCCGCATCCAGGGCCGCGCGAAGCGCTTCGCCAAAATCGCTGGCGAAATGATCTCTCTTGAGATGGTGGAGCAGGTGGCCCTCGGCGCGTCGCCGGACAAAATGCACGCCACGGCGATTAAACAGGACGCCAGCAAAGGCGAGGCGCTGGTGCTGTTTACCACCGATAATGAACTGACTCGCGAAGCCCTGCTGCGCTACGCTCGCCAGCACGGCGTACCGGAGCTGGCGGTGCCGCGCGATATACGCTGGCTGAAACAGCTGCCGGTGCTCGGCAGCGGCAAGCCAGACTATGTCACCCTGAAAAACATGGTCGACGAGGCGGAAACAACCCATGAGTGAGTCAGTGCATACTAACCCTTCGCTGTATTCAAAAGGGATGATGGCGGTGATCTGCGCCCAGTTCCTGTCGGCCTTCGGCGACAATGCGCTTCTCTTCGCCACCCTGGCGCTGATGAAGCAGCTTTATTATCCGGAGTGGAGCCAGCCGGTCCTGCAGATGTTGTTTGTGGGCGCTTACATCCTGTTTGCCCCCTTTGTCGGCCAGTTCGCCGACAGCTTTGCCAAAGGCCGGGTGATGATGGTGGCCAACGGCCTGAAGCTGCTCGGCGCCGGCTGCATCTGCTTCGGCGTTAATCCGTTTATCGGCTATACGCTGGTGGGGATTGGCGCCGCCGCCTATTCGCCGGCCAAGTATGGCATTCTCGGCGAACTGACCACCGGCGATAAGTTAGTGAAGGCTAACGGACTGATGGAGTCCTCGACCATCGCGGCGATCCTGCTGGGCTCCATGGCCGGTGGGATCCTCGCCGACTGGCACGTGCTGGCGGCGCTGATCGTCTGCGCGCTGGTCTACGGCGGGGCGGTGGTGGCTAACCTGTGGATACCCAGGCTGCCGGCGGCGCGTCCGGGGCAGTCATGGCGTTTTAAGCCGATGACGCACAGCTTCTTCAGCGCCTGCCGCACGCTGTGGCGCAACGGCGAAACCCGCTTTTCGCTGATGGGCACCAGCCTGTTCTGGGGCGCTGGCGTGACCCTGCGCTTCCTGCTGGTGATCTGGGTGCCGGTAGCGCTGGGCATTACCAGCAACGCCATGCCCACCTATCTTAATGCGATGGTGGCGGTGGGGATTGTGCTGGGGGCCGGGGCGGCGGCGAAGCTGGTGACTCTGGAGACGGTGTCGCGCTGTATGCCGGCCGGGATATTGATCGGTATTGCGGTAATGGCGTTTGCGGTGCAGCAGTCGCTGCTGCCGGCGTTCGGACTGCTACTGCTGCTCGGGGTGTTCGGCGGCTTCTTTATCGTGCCGCTGAATGCGCTGCTGCAGGAGCGCGGGAAACACTCGGTCGGGGCGGGTAACGCGATTGCGGTACAGAACCTGGGCGAAAACGTGGCGATGCTGCTGATGCTGGGGCTCTATTCCCTGGCGGTGAGCGTGGGCGTTCCGCCGGTCGCCGTGGGGATAGGTTTTGGCGCGGTGTTTGCCGTGGCCATCGCCGCGCTGTGGGTCTGGGGGCGGCGTAAATAACTTCTCGTCGCGGTTGACTCGAAATCGTAACCCCTGCCAGGCGCGCGGGCAGAGGGAAACCCCGGGTTGCGGCTTACGCCTGACCCGGGCTACCGCGGCTGCTGAGGTGGCTACCCGACCGGGGTAGCGAAGGCCCGGTAAGGCGTAGCCGCCACCGGGCAACAACGCGACGCCAGAAGCCGGCGTCGACAGGTCATGCTACGGAGCCGGGTAGGTATAAACCTGATGCACCGCTTCAATCTCCGCTAATACCTCTTCGCTCAGCTCAAGCTGTAAACTTTCCACGTTGGCCTGCAGCTGCGCCATGGTCGTCGCCCCCAGCAGGGTGCTGGCGACAAACGGCTGCCGACGCACAAAGGCCAGCGCCATTTGCGCCGGATCGAGGCCGTGGCGTTTGGCGATATCCACATACGCCGCCACCGCTTTCTGCGACTGCTCGCTGCTGTAGCGCGTAAAGCGGCTGAACAGCGTATTGCGCGCCCCCGCCGGCTTCGCGCCGTTGAGGTACTTCCCGGTCAGGGTGCCGAAAGCCAGGCAGGAGTAGGCCAGCAGCTCCACGCCTTCGAACTGACTCACTTCCGCCAGGCCGACTTCAAAGCTGCGGTTCAGCAGGCTGTAGGGGTTCTGAATGGTCACGATCCGCGGCAGGTCGTGCTTATCCGCCAGGTGCAGATAACGCATCACGCCGAAGGCGGTTTCGTTCGACACGCCGATGTAGCGGATCTTGCCGGCGCGCTGGAACTCGGTCAGCGCCTCGAGGGTATCCAGCAGGGTCACCGCGGGGGCGGCGTCGGCCCAGGTGTAGCCCAGCTTGCCAAAGCAGTTGGTGGGGCGCTGCGGCCAGTGTACCTGATACAGGTCGAGATAATCGGTCTGCAGACGCTTCAGACTGGCGTGCAGCGCCTCGCGGATATTTTTCCGGTCCAGGACGTGGTTTGGTCGAATACTGCTGTCGTTATTACGCGCGGGCCCGCTGACCTTCGAGGCGAGCACCAGCTTTTCGCGATTGCCGCGTTTCGCCAGCCAGTTGCCGACGTAGGCTTCGGTCAGCCCCTGAGTTTCCGGGCGCGGCGGGACAGGGTACATTTCAGCGACATCGATCAGATTGATGCCGTTGGCGACCGCATAGTCGAGCTGCTGATGGGCATCGGCCTCGCTGTTCTGCTCGCCAAAGGTCATGGTTCCCAGCCCGAGGGTGCTGATTTCAAGTGAACTGTGTGGGATACGGTGATACTGCATAGCCAGCTTCCTTTTTATTTATAAGGTCAGGCATTCCCCGACAAAGGAGTATCAACATGGCAGAGGGTGAGAAAAAGAGGAAGTAAAAAAATCAAAAAAGCCGGGTGACGAGGAGGAGCGGTGGGTGAAACCCGCGGTGTCCTGGTGTGTCCCGACTCTTCTCAGAAGACTGGTTGTCGGTAAGCGCAGCGTCAACAGAGGCTGGGGCCGACGGGGAAAAATTAACGCTTAATGATTTGTGAAACGTCGTCACGATTGATCTGCATTTTATTACCCTGCTGATCTTCGTAGCTGATAAGACCGGTATCGTCATCCACGGTGGGTTTACCGTCGGTCAGGATCATTCGCCCATCTTTGGTCGCCATGACGTAATCGCTGCTGCAACCGGAAACCGAGAACGCCAGTCCTACGGCGGAAATCAATACTGCCCATTTTTTCATCGTCATCACCTCTTGAGTAGCTGCACCCCATACCTGTCTATTAATAGCCTGATTTGTGAGACATAAAAAGCAGTAAAGTCTGAAAAAGGGTTGCAGCCTGTGACCAGGCTGCAATTTTGTGGTTTACAGCGGGTTTTTCTTATTGCGCAGCAGGTTAAGGCTCTCCACCGCAATAGAGAAGAACATCGCGAAGTAGATGTATCCCTTCGGCACATGGACGTCGAAACTTTCCAGCATCAGGGTAAAGCCGACGAGGATCAGAAACGACAGCGCCAGCATTTTCACCGACGGATGACGGTCAACAAAATCGCCGATAGGTCGCGCGGCGAACATCATGACCCCCACCGCAATCACAACCGCCGCCATCATAATAAACAGATGATCCGACAGGCCGACGGCGGTGATCACCGAGTCGAGGCTAAAGATGATGTCCAGCAGCATGATCTGCACGATGGCGCCGAGGAAGGAGTGAACGTTAGTTTTCAGCCCCTCCTCTTCGCCTTCGATAGATTCATGGATCTCTTTACTGGCTTTCCAGATAAGGAACAGTCCGCCAAACAGCAAGATCAGATCGCGAAACGAAATCTCCTGACCGAGGACGGTAAAGAGCGGGTTGGTCAGCTTAACGACCCAGGCGATAGAGGCCAGCAGCGCCAGGCGCATGACCATCGCCCCCATTAAACCGATCCGTCGCGCGTGGGCGCGCTGGGCGGTGGGGAGCTTGGCCACAACCAGAGAGAGAAAAATAATATTATCGATCCCGAGCACGATCTCCAGCAGCGTCAAGGTGCCCAGCGCCAGCCAGGCGTTAGGATCGGTTATCCATGCAAATAACATTGTTCAAAGTCCTGCAAAATAGAAAGCAGCAATTATATGCAAGCCCCAACGCAGAACAAAAAATTAATCGTGTTGTAACAAGAAATGGCGGGCGAGCAGGGCGGCGGTAAAATTCTTTTTCAGGTAGAAGCCGCGCGGCAGCGTGAGGATCGTCTCCCCGCGGGCGCCGATGGCTTCGGTCAACGCCTTGCTGTTGGCCGCTTTCGGTCTTAGCTGCAGCACCTCGCCGTGGCGGGCGGTAATGCGCTCCACCTCACCGAGGACAATAAGATCCATCAGCTCTTCCCAGTCCATGCGCAGCTGGCGCTCCTCTTCTTCATCCGGACTCCACAGCAGCGGTGCGCCGACGCGCCGCGCCGCCAGAGGAATGGTGCGCTCTCCCTCCACAGGGATCCACAGGACTCGCTGCAGCTTATGCCGCACATGGCTTCTCTCCCAGGTGACGCCGCTATTGCCAGTTAACGGGGCGACGCAGACAAAAGTCGTCTCCAGCGGACGGCCCCGGCTGTCGATAGGGATCGTTTTGAGCTCCACCCCCAGCGCGGCGAAATCCTGCTCGGGTTTACTGCCCGCGCTGGCCCCCAGCCACAGCTCCAGCAGGATGCCCGTCCAGCCTTTATCACGTTTCAGATCGCGGGGAATGGGGATCCCGGCCAGCGCCGCCAGCTCACCCAGCGTATAGCCGGCCAGCTGGCGGGCCTGGGCCAACAGCTGTTCCTGACTTTGCGGCGGAGAGGAGAGTGGAGCGATAGCGGGCATAGGGCGACACCTTTGGTTAAAAAATGAGCGCTAATTTTGCGCGTTGTGGATAGAGTTTATCGTTTTCTGAGTAACTATACCAATCCCATGATTTATATGATTTTTTAAGGTCATTACGCGGCAGGTGAAAACCATGAAAACAGGTTTTCCAGAACTGGTCACTGACAATAAACAGGATCTTACACCATGTTATCCACAGAAAAGCGGGATAACTGGGGAAAAGCCCCACTACTGGTTCGATTTACAGCCTTGACGTGCGACGAAAATCGAATTTTTAGAGAAAATATGCCCGCGACCTGCGCGTAATCTGTGGATAAAATCGACATTGCTCGATCTTTCATCAGTCGGCGGATCGCATGTGTGATGATCGTCACGTTATGCTGTAATAAGTGAAAGGAATATATTCTAACTTAATGAATATGCTATCATTATTATAAGGTGCTAGCAGTGCGATGTTCAGATTGCTCCGGGTTTTCCCGGGTTAATTCCGTACTTCTTCACAACTCTATCCACAGAAAAAGTGAATAAAATCGGACGTCGGGCGCTTTCGCTGTTTATAACTCTGGCAATTACTGTGAGTTATTCAAATGTTATCCGTTCTCAGTGTGCGAACAGAGTGGTTTACCGTTTCCGACGAGTGTGAAACAATCATTCACATTGAAGCTTATCTTGAGGTAGTCCGGTGATTGATGACGATGGCTACCGCCCAAATGTCGGTATTGTAATCTGTAATCGTCAGGGCCAGGTCATGTGGGCCCGACGCTATGGTCAGCACTCGTGGCAGTTCCCGCAAGGGGGCATAAATCCAGGAGAATCCGCAGAGCAGGCGATGTATCGGGAATTGTTTGAAGAGGTCGGGTTAAGCCGTAAAGATGTGCGGATCCTTGCCTCAACCCGTAACTGGCTGCGTTACAAGTTGCCTAAACGTTTGGTGCGTTGGGACACAAAGCCGGTTTGTATCGGCCAGAAACAAAAGTGGTTTCTTTTGCAGTTGATCGGTAACGACGCGGACATCAATATGCAAACCAGCAGCACACCTGAATTTGATGGCTGGCGCTGGGTGAGTTACTGGTACCCGGTGCGTCAGGTGGTGTCGTTCAAACGCGACGTCTACCGCCGGGTGATGAAAGAGTTCGCCAGCGTCACTATGTCGCTGGCGGAGAGCGCACCTAAGCCGCAAAGCGCGCCTGCTTATCGACGTAAAAGAGGTTAAGCCACTCACATTATGCTCACTCGGTTGCGAGAAATAGTCGAGAAGGTCGCGAGTGCGCCGCGTTTAAACGAGGCGCTGGATATTCTGGTGACGGATGTCTGCCAGGCGATGGAGACGGAAGTCTGCTCGGTTTACCTGGCTGACAATGATCGACGCTGCTATTACCTGATGGCTACCCGCGGGTTAAAAAAACCTCGCGGGCGCACCGTTGCGCTGGCGTTCGATGAAGGCCTGGTGGGGCTGGTTGGCCGCCTGGCGGAGCCCATCAACCTCGCCGATGCGCAAAAACATCCCAGCTTCAAGTATATTCCCGCCGTCAAAGAGGACCGCTTCCGCGCCTTCCTTGGCGTGCCGATCATCCAGCGCCGCCAGCTGTTGGGCGTGCTGGTGGTTCAGCAGCGTGAGCTGCGCCAGTTTGATGAAAGCGAAGAGTCTTTCCTCGTCACCCTCGCCACCCAGATGGCGGCGATCCTCTCCCAGTCCCAGCTGAACGCCCTGTTCGGTCAGTATCGTCAGACGCGCATTCGCGCTCTGCCGGCCTCTTCCGGGGTGGCGATCGCCGAGGGCTGGATGGACGTCAGCCTGCCGCTGATGGAGCAGGTGTATGAAGCCTCGACGCTGGACACCGCCTCGGAACGTGAACGCCTGACCGGCGCGCTGGAAGAAGCGGCCAACGAGTTTCGTCGCTACAGCAAACGCTACGCCGCCGGCGCGCAAAAAGAGACGGCGGCGATCTTCGATCTCTACTCGCACCTGCTCTCCGACGCCCGCCTGCGTCGCGAGCTCTTTGCCGAAGTCGACAAAGGCGCCGTCGCCGAGTGGGCGGTCAAAAAGATCATCGAGAAGTTCGCCGAACAGTTTGCCGCGCTGAGCGACGGCTATCTGAAAGAGCGGGCCGGCGACCTGCGCACGCTGGGTCAGCGTCTGCTGTTCCATCTCGACGACAGTATTCAGGGACCTAACACCTGGCCGGCGCGCATTATCCTCGTGGCGGACGAGCTGTCGGCCACCACCCTCGCCGAGGTGCCGCAGGATCGTCTGGCCGGCGTGGTGGTGCGCGATGGCGCTGCCAACTCCCATGCCGCCATTATGGTGCGGGCCCTTGGCATCCCAACGGTGATGGGCGCCGATATTCAGCCCTCGCTGCTGCATGGCCATACGCTGATTGTCGATGGCTATCGCGGCGAGCTGCTGGTGGATCCTGAACCTGTTCTGTTGCAGGAATATCAGCGGCTTATCAGCGAAGAGAACGAGCTCAGCCGCCTGGCGGAGGACGATCTCCAGCGCGCATCGGAGCTGAAAAGCGGCGAACGGGTGAAAGTCATGCTCAACGCCGGCTTAAGCCCGGAGCACGAAGAGAAGCTCGGCAGCTTTGTTGACGGTATTGGTCTGTACCGTACCGAAATTCCTTTTATGCTGCAGAGCGGCTTCCCCTCAGAAGAGGAGCAGGTCGCCCAGTATCAGGGCATGCTGCAGATGTTTAACAGCAAACCGGTGACCCTGCGTACTCTTGACATCGGCGCGGATAAACAGCTGCCGTACATGCCGATCAGTGAAGAGAACCCGTGCCTTGGCTGGCGCGGGATCCGCATCACCCTCGATCAGCCGGAGATCTTTTTGATCCAGGTGCGAGCGATGCTGCGCGCCAACGCCGCCACCGGCAACCTCAGCATTTTGCTGCCGATGGTGACCAGTCTGGAAGAGGTCGATGAGGCCCGTCGGCTGATCGACCGCGCCAGCCGGGAAGTGGAAGAGATGATCGGCTACGCCATCCCGCGTCCGCGTCTGGGGGTGATGCTGGAGGTGCCGTCGATGGTCTTTATGCTGCCGCAGCTGGCCAGCCGGATCGATTTTATCTCGGTAGGCACGAACGACCTGACCCAGTACCTGCTGGCCGTCGACCGTAACAATACCCGGGTCGCCAGCATGTATGACAGCCTGCATCCTGCGGTATTGCGGGCGCTGGCGATGATCGCCCATGACGCGGAGCGCTTTGGCATCGATCTGCGACTGTGCGGCGAGATGGCAGGCGACCCGATGTGCGTGACGATCCTCATCGGTCTCGGTTATCGCCATCTGTCGATGAACGGCCGCTCGGTGGCGAGGGTGAAATATCTGCTGCGCCGCATCGATATCGAAGAGGCGCAGGAGCTGTCGCGTCGCAGCCTCGAAGCCCAGATGACCGCCGAGGTGCGCCATCAGGTGGCGGCCTTTATGGAGCGGCGCGGTCTCGGCGGCCTGATCCGCGGCGGGCGGTAGCGGTAGCCCGGGTGAGGCGTAAGCCGTAACCCGGGAATCCTCTGTTCGCACCCTCCGGCAAAATAGGATACCACCGGGAAAACGGCATTCTGTTAGCATCCGTATACATATCTTTTACACGCCGGCGCGGATCGCACACCTGGCTTATGCTATGATTCGCCTCCTTCGGCGTGCCCGTTTTAATCGGGCATGGATCATCACCGCTGTCCACTTTCGGCGGAATAACAAGTCTTTATGGTGACAGATGAATAGTGGCTACCTGCATTTTCCGGAGTTCGATCCGGTCATTTTTTCTCTAGGCCCGGTCTCCCTCCACTGGTACGGTTTAATGTACCTGGTGGGCTTTGTCTTTGCGATGTGGCTGGCCACCCGTCGGGCGAATCGTCCGGGCAGCGGCTGGACGAAAAATGAAGTGGAAAACCTGCTTTACGCGGGCTTCCTCGGCGTCTTCCTGGGCGGCCGTATCGGCTACGTGCTGTTCTACAACCTGCCGGTCTTTCTTGCCGATCCGTTGTATCTGTTCCGCGTCTGGGACGGCGGCATGTCGTTCCACGGCGGCCTGATCGGCGTGATCCTGGTGATGATTATCTTCGCCAGACGCACCAAACGGACCTTCTTCCAGGTCTCCGATTTTATCGCGCCGCTGATCCCGTTTGGCCTTGGCGCCGGGCGTCTGGGCAACTTTATCAACGGCGAGCTGTGGGGCCGCGTGGACCCGAGCTTCCACTACACGATGATTTTCCCGGGCTCCCGTGCTGAAGACCTGGCGCTGCTGCCGACCCACCCGGAATGGCAATCGCTGTTTGATACCTATGGCGCGCTGCCGCGCCACGCGTCGCAGCTGTACGAGCTGGCGCTGGAAGGCGTGGTGCTGTTCCTGATCCTGAACCTGTTTATCCGTAAACCGCGCCCGACCGGTTCCGTTTCCGGCCTGTTCCTGATTGGCTACGGCCTGTTCCGCATTATCGTGGAATTCTTCCGCCAGCCCGACGCCCAGTTCACCGGCGGCTGGGTGCAGTACATCAGCATGGGGCAGATTCTTTCGATCCCGATGGTGCTTGCGGGTATCATCATGATGGTTTGGGCTTACCGCCACCGTCCGCAGCAACTGAATTCTTGAGGAACCATGAAACAGTATCTTGATTTGATGCAGAAAGTGCTCGCCGAGGGCACGCCAAAAAATGACCGCACCGGCACTGGCACGATCTCTATTTTCGGCCATCAGATGCGTTTTAACCTGCAGGAAGGCTTCCCGCTGGTGACCACCAAGCGCTGTCATTTACGCTCCATCATCCATGAACTGCTGTGGTTCCTGCAGGGTGACACCAACATCGCCTATCTGCACGATAACAACGTCACCATCTGGGACGAGTGGGCAGATGAAAATGGCGACCTGGGACCGGTTTACGGCAAACAGTGGCGTTCCTGGCCTGCGCCGGACGGTCGTCATATCGACCAGATCAGCACGGTGATGGACCAGCTGAAAAACGACCCGGACTCCCGCCGGATCATCGTTTCGGCGTGGAACGTCGGCGAGCTGGATAAGATGGCCCTGGCGCCGTGCCACGCCTTCTTCCAGTTCTATGTCGCCGACGGCAAGCTCTCCTGCCAGCTGTATCAGCGCTCCTGCGACGTCTTCCTCGGCCTGCCGTTCAACATCGCCAGCTACGCGCTGCTGGTGCATATGGTGGCGCAGCAGTGCGATCTGCAGGTCGGCGATTTCGTCTGGACCGGTGGCGACACCCATCTGTACAGCAACCATCTCGAGCAGACTCATCTGCAGCTGAGCCGCGAACCGCGTCCGCTGCCGAAGCTGGTCATCAAACGCAAGCCCGCGTCGATCTTCGACTACCGCTTTGAAGACTTCGAGATTGAAGGTTACGATCCGCACCCGGGAATCAAAGCGCCAGTGGCGATTTAACCCCCTCTGCAGATATGACCAACCGGCGTCCGATGACGCCGGTTTTTTTATGCCGTTTTCACCACCTGAATGAGTGGCAGCCCTCGTCGCCATTAGGATAGGAACGCTTCACCCCGCCCCCTGGCCACAGGGGGTTGTGGGCGGGAATGTTGGAAAGAGGCTCGCAAAAAAATGTTCTGCTGTTGATCATACAAACCTTTTATGCGTGTCTGGCCGGGAAAGCTATTTTCCGTCGTCGCGCCAGGGCTAACCGCCGCGGCATACTCTGCGCCATGAACAGAGAACATGGCTATACCCTGATGGAAACCCTGGTGACGCTGACGTTAATGATGATCCTCAGCGTCGGCGGCCTGTACGGCTGGCAGCGCTGGCAGCAGCAGCAACGACTGTGGCAAACCGCCGTCCAGGTGCGGGATTTCCTGGTCTTCCTGCGCGATGACGCCAACGCCTACAACCGGGACCGCGTGCTTCGCGTCGGCCAGGATGAAGAGGGCTGGTGCCTGAGTGCGCAGGGGGAGGCGCCGGCGTGCGCCTCCGCGTCGACCTTAACGCTGCGCCCGCGCTGGCCGGGGATCTCGCTGGCAGGCGTCACGCCTGGCCTGGGATTCTACGGCCTGCGCAGCACCGCCTGGGCGGGGAATCTGCGGCTGCAGAGCGAGGCCGGCAGCTGGAGCATTGTGATTTCACACTGGGGGCGGATTCGTTTATGCCGCAGCGACAGCGCGGGAGGGTGCCAGTGAGCCGCCGCGGGTTTTCCCTTGCGGAGGCGCTTATCGCCATGGCGATAGGCTCGCTGCTGCTGATTGGCGCCTGCCGCTTTCTACCCGCCCTGCAGCGCCATATTCTGCGCCAGGGCGAACAGCTGGCCCTGGAGAACGAACTGTGGCAGCGGGTGCATGCCGTGGGTAAACATCTGCAGCGCGCCGGATACTGCCGGGGAGCGTGCGGCGGAGCCGGACTGGAGCTTGCCGCCGACGGCGAGTGCCTGATTGTGCGCTGGGACGCGAACAGCAATGGGACATGGGAAACCTCCCCTGCGGCAGCGGCGGAGAGCACCGGCTTTCGCCTGCGCGACGGCGCGCTGGAGACTTTGCGCGGAGCCAGCGACTGCCGCGGCAGCGGATGGGAGAAAATCACCAATCCGGCCGCTATCGTGGTGACGCGCTTTGCGGCGCAGCGTCTGCTGACCGAGGGCTTCGCGCCGGAGCTGATCGTGACGCTGGCGGCGCGCTCTGCCCGGCAGGCGGGTCTGGCGGCCGAGGTGGAGCAGCGGGTGACGGGGTATAACCTGTGATCCGCCAGCGTGGAATGTCGTCGCTGCTGATGGTGCTCCTGTTGCTGACTCTCGGTAGCCTGCTGCTTGAGGGGCTTAATCTGCAGCAGCGGGCGCTGCTGGCGCAAACCGCCAGCGAAACGCAGGCGATCCGCGATACGGCTGTGGCCCATTCGGCGCTACAGTGGGGAAAGCAGCAGGCCTGGTCGACACAGGCGCCGCTGGCCTGCCGCGAGCAGGCGCAGCAGGGCTGGCGCGCCTGTCTGCGCATCTTCGACGACGGTTCGCTGCTGCTCAGCAGCGCCAGCGGCGAGGTGCAGGTCTGGCAGTCCGGCGAGGTGCGCGGCGGGCAGGTGCGTTTCTCCGCCCATGGCTGGAGCGATTTTTGCCCGCTCAGGGAGGTGAGCTTATGTCAAATGCCATGAAGCGCCAGCGGGGTTTTAGCCTGCCGGAGACCGTGCTGGCGATGGCGCTGATGGTGCTGACGGTCGCCGCGCTGGGCGGCTATCAGCGCGGAATGGCGCAAGGGGTCCACCAGCTGAACCAGACGCGTCAGCTATGGCGCGACGCCTGGCGCTATAGCCAGCTCTCCGCGCCGCCTCCGCCGGCAGGCGAGCAGGTAAGCCGTATGCAGACATCGACGCAAAGATGTGTCAGCATCACGGTAACGATCAGTATGCCCGTTGCAAAGCGGGCGCAGATGACCCGGCTGCATTGCCCGGTCAGCCAGTAGTCAGGAGCAATTATGTTAAGGGTATACCACTCAAACCGGCTGGATGTTCTCGAGGCGTTGATGGAGTTTATCGTCGAGCGCCAGCGGCTGGATGACCCTTTTCAGGCTGAAATGGTGCTGGTGCAGAGTACCGGTATGGCGCAGTGGCTGCAGATGACCCTGGCCTCGCGCTTCGGAATTGCCGCCAACATCGAGTTTCCGCTGCCGGCGAGCTTTATCTGGGATATGTTCGTGCGCGTCCTGAAAGATATCCCTGGCGAAAGCGCCTTCAGCAAGCAGAGCATGAGCTGGAAGCTGATGACTCTCCTGCCGCAGCACCTGGAAGAAGACGATTTTATCCTGCTGCGCCAGTATCTGAGCGATGACGGCGACAAACGCAAGCTGTTTCAGCTGGCCGCCCGGGTAGCGGACCTTTATGACCAGTATCTGGTCTATCGCCCGGAATGGCTGATGCGCTGGGAGGCCGATCAGCGGGTTGACGGCCTCGGCGACGCCCAGCAGTGGCAGGCGCCGCTGTGGAAAGCGCTGGTGCGCTATACCGCCGAGCTCGGTCAGCCGCAGTGGCACCGCGCCAATCTCTATCAGCGCTTTATCAGCGCCCTGGAAAAGGCGGATGAACCACCCGCCGGGCTGCCGTCGCGCGTCTTTATTTGTGGAATTTCCGCGCTGCCGCCGGTCTACCTGCAGGCGCTGCAGGCGCTGGGTAAGCATGTCGATGTCTATGTGCTGTTCACCAACCCCTGCCGCTACTACTGGGGAGATATTAAAGATCCGGCGTTTCTGGCGAAGCTACTGTCGCGTCAGCGACGACATCACCGCGAGGCGCGCGCGCTGCCCCTGTTCCGCGACGCCGGGCAGGCGCCAGGGCTGTTTAATGACGCCGGGGAGCAGGATGTCGGCAACCCGCTGCTCGCCTCCTGGGGCAAGCTGGGACGCGACTATATCTACCTGCTGGCGGGGCTGGAGCGCTATGAGGAGCTGGACGCCTTTGTCGATATCGTTCCTGATAACCTGTTGCATAACCTGCAGTCGGATATCCTCGAACTGCGCAACGCGGCGGTGGCCGGGCAGAGCGCAGAGGCGTTCGCTCACAGTCGCGACAAACGTCCGCTGGCGCAGGATGACCGCAGCCTGAGCATTCACGTCTGCCACAGTCCGCAGCGTGAGGTGGAGGTTCTGCACGATCGGCTGCTGGCGATGCTGGAGGCGGATCCGACGCTCACGCCGCGGGATATCATCGTCATGGTGGCGGATATCGATAGCTACAGCCCCTATATACAGGCGGTGTTTGGCGCCGCCAGCGGCGACCGCTGGCTGCCGTGGGCGATCTCCGACCGCCGCGCCCGCGAGTCGCACCCGGTGCTGCAGGCGTTTATCACGCTGCTCTCGCTGCCCGACAGCCGCTTCGCCAGCGAAGATGTACTGGCGCTGCTGGACGTGCCGGTGCTGGCGGCGCGCTTTAACATCAACGAAGAGGGGCTGCGCTACCTGCGCCAGTGGGTCAACGAGTCCGGGGTCCGCTGGGGAATGGATGACGACAACGTCCGTGAGCTTGACCTGCCGGCGACCGGCCAGCACACCTGGCGGTTCGGCCTTACCCGCATGCTGCTGGGCTACGCGATGGACAGCCGGGAGGGCGAATGGCAGTCGGTGCTGCCCTATGACGAATCCAGTGGTTTGATCGCCGAACTGGTGGGTAACCTCGCATCGCTGCTGATGCAGCTTAACCTGTGGCGACGCGGTCTCGCCCAGCAGCGGCCGCTGGCGGAGTGGCTGCCGGTCTGTCGCGATCTGCTGAATGACTTTTTCCTGCCGGACAGCGAGACCGAAGCGGCGCTGGCGCTGATTGAGCAGCAGTGGCTGGCGGTGATTGATAGCGGTCTGGAGGCGCAGTATGGCGACCAGGTGCCGTTGACGCTGTTGCGCGATGAGCTGGCCCAGCGCCTCGATCAACAACGGATCAGCCAGCGCTTTCTCGCCGGCCCGGTCAACATCTGCACCCTGATGCCGATGCGCTCTATTCCTTTCAAAGTGGTTTGCCTGCTGGGGATGAACGATGGGGTTTATCCGCGAACGCTGCCGCCGCTGGGCTTTGATTTAATGAGCCAGAAGCCGCAGCGCGGCGACCGCAGCCGGCGTGATGATGACCGCTACCTGTTCCTTGAGGCGCTGATGTCCGCCGAACAGACGCTGTATATCAGCTACATCGGCCGTTCTATCCAGGACAACAGCGAGCGCTTTCCCTCGGTGCTGGTGCAGGAGCTGGTGGATTACATCGGCCAGAGCCACTGTCTCGCCGGCGACGAGGAGCTTGATTGCGACACCAGCGAGGCGCGGGTTAAAGCCCACATCACTCACCTGCATACCCGCATGCCGTTCGACATCGCCAATTTCCAGGAGGACGAGAACAAGAGCTACGCCCGGGAATGGCTGGCTGCCGCCGGCCAGCAGGGTGAGGCGCATAGCGACTTCATTCAACCGCTTACCCCGCCGCCGATAGACAGCCTGCCGTTCGAGCAGCTCCTGCGCTTCTGGCAGCACCCGGTTCGCGCGTTCTTTCAGCAGCGTCTGCGGGTCAATTTCCGTGCGGAAGAGGATGATATTCCCGATGACGAGCCCTTCACACTTGAAGGGCTGAGCCGTTATCAACTGAACCAGCAACTGCTCAATACCCTTATCGAGGAACAGGACGCCTCGGCCATGTTCCGCCGCTTCCGCGCCGCCGGCGAGCTGCCGTATGGCGCCTTTGGCGAGCTGGTGTGGGAGACGCAGCGTCTGGAGATGCAGGCCCTGGCCGAGCGGGTGAAAGCCGAGCGCCAGCAGGCGCAGAGCATGGAGATCGATCTCCAGTGCAGCGGCGTCAATCTGACCGGCTGGCTGCAGCAGGTGCAGCCGGACGGGCTGCTGCGCTGGCGGCCTTCGCTGCTGAGCGTCTCCCAGGGGATGCAACTTTGGCTGGAACACCTTGTCTACTGTGCCAGCGGCGGCACCGGCGAGAGCCGACTGTTTGTGCGTAAAGAGGGAGAGTGGCGTTTTCCGCCGCTGGCGCCCGCCGAGGCGCAGGCGTACCTTAATGAGCTGGTGGATGGCTATTTGCTGGGGATGTCGCAGCCGCTGCTGCTGCTGCCGGAAAGCGGTGGCGCCTGGCTGAAAGCCTGTTATGACGCCGAAAAGGATGTCATCGTAATGGACGAAGAGACGCAGCAGAAAGCGCGGAGCAAATTCCTGCAGACCTACGAAGGTAACATGGTGGTCAGCGGGGAGGGCGCCGATATCTGGTATCAACGCCTGTGGCGTTCGCTGGAGCCGGCGCATTACGAAGAAATCATTGCCCAGACGCAGCGTTATCTGTTACCGCTATATCGTTACCATCAGTCCACACAAATTTAAATAGTATAAAAATTGCGCAGTGAATGGCGGTTCATTTATTATGCGCAACGTATCACGGACTGATGGACATAAAAGGCTGCACGCCGTGCAGCGCAAGTTTGTTAATGATGAGGTTCGTGAATGCCCCGCAGTTTATGGTTCAAGGTTTTTGTAGTGCTGGCCGCCCTCTGGGCGCCGTTGAGTCAAGCCGACACCGGATGGCAGCCTGTTCAGGAGACGATCCGCAAAAGCGAAAAAGATACGCGTCAGTATCAGGCGATCCGTCTTGATAACGACATGGTCGTGCTGCTGGTTTCCGATCCGCAGGCGGTGAAATCGCTGTCGGCGCTGGTGGTGCCGGTGGGATCCCTGCAGGATCCGGCCGATCATCAGGGGCTGGCGCATTTTCTGGAACATATGACGCTGATGGGGTCGCAAAAATATCCCCAGCCTGACAGCCTTGCAGAGTTTCTTAAGCTGCATGGCGGCAGCCATAACGCCAGCACCGCGCCCTACCGCACCGCGTTCTATCTCGAAGTGGAGAATGATGCGCTGGACGGGGCCGTAGACCGGCTGGCCGACGCCATCGCTGCGCCGCTGCTGGATAAAAAATATGCCGACCGCGAACGTAACGCGGTCAACGCCGAGCTGACGATGGCCCGGACGCGAGACGGGATGCGCATGGCCCAGGTCAGCGCAGAAACCATTAACCCGGCTCACCCGGCGGCCCACTTCTCTGGCGGCAACCTCGAGACGCTCAGCGATAAGCCCGGCAACCCGGTTCTTGATGCGCTGCACACCTTCCGCGATAGCTGGTACTCCGCCAACCTGATGAAAGCGGTGATCTACAGCAACAAGCCGTTGCCGGAGCTGGCGCGCATGGCCGCTGACACCTTTGGCCGCGTGCCGAATCGTCACATCAGCAGGCCGGAAATAAGCGTCCCGGTGGTAACCGATGCGCAAAAAGGCATCATTATTCACTACGTGCCGGCGATGCCGCGTAAAGTGCTGCGCGTCGAGTTTCGCATCGACAACAACAGCGATCGTTTCCGCAGCAAAACGGATGAACTGGTCACTTACCTGATCGGCAACCGCAGCCCGGGGACGCTCTCCGACTGGCTGCAAAAGCAGGGACTGGCGGAAGGTATCCGCGCGGATTCTGATCCGGTGGTGAACGGCAACAGCGGCGTGCTGGCGATCTCGGCCACCCTCACCGATAAAGGCCTGGCGCACCGCGACGAAGTGACGGCGGCCATATTCAGCTACCTCAACCTCCTGCGTACTCAGGGTGTCGACAAACGTTACTTTGACGAGTTGGCGCATGTGCTGGCGCTGGATTTCCGCTATCCGTCGATCAACCGCGACATGGATTACGTGGAATGGCTGGCGGATACCATGATCCGGGTGCCGGTCGAGCATGCGCTGGACGTGGTCAACATTGCCGATCGCTACGACCCGCAGGCGATCAAAGACCGGCTGGCGATGATGACTCCGCAGAACGCGCGCATCTGGTATATCAGCCCGCAGGAACCGCATAACAAGACCGCTTATTTTGTCGATGCGCCGTATCAGGTGGATAAGATCGGCGAGCAGACGTTCGCTGACTGGCAGCAAAAAGCGCAGGCGATCAAGCTGCAGCTGCCGGCGCTCAACCCCTATATTCCGGATGATTTCACCCTCATCAAAAGCGATAAAGCCTGGCCGCACCCTCAGCTGATTCTCGATGAGCCGACCCTGCGGGTGGTTTATGCCCCGAGCCAGTATTTCGCCAGCGAGCCGAAGGCGGATATCTCCCTGGTGCTGCGTAATCCCCAGGCGATGGACAGCGCTCGCCGGCAGGTGATGTTTGCCCTCAACGATTATCTCGCCGGCATCGCCCTCGATCAGCTCAGTAACCAGGCGGCGGTCGGCGGCATTTCGTTCTCCACCGGCGCCAATAACGGGTTAATGGTCAATGCCAACGGCTACACCCAGCACCTGCCGGCGCTGTTCAGCGACCTGCTGCAGGGATACTTCAGCTATACGCCGACCGAGGAGCAGCTGGAGCAGGCCAAATCATGGTATGCGCAAATGATGGACTCCGCTGAGAAGGGCAAAGCCTACGATCAGGCGATAATGCCGATCCAGATGGTCTCCCAGGTACCGTATTTCCAGCGCGAAGTACGCCGGGCGCTGTTGCCTTCCATCACCTTGCAGGAAGTGCTCGACTACCGCGCCAACCTGAAAACCAAGGGGCGCCCTGAACTGATGGTGATCGGCAATATGTCCGCCGATGCCGCCACGACGCTGGCTCGCCAGATCCAGCAGCAGCTGGGCGCTGACGGCAACGAATGGTGCCGCAATAAAGACGTGGTGGTGAACCGGCAGCAGCTGGCGATCTTCAACAAAGCGGGCAACAGCACCGACTCCGCGCTGGCCGCGGTGTTTGCGCCGCCCAACGTGGATGAGTTCAGCAGCACCGCCGCCAGCACCCTGCTGGGACAGATTATTCAGCCGTGGTTCTACAACCAGCTGCGCACCGAAGAGCAGCTCGGCTACGCGGTCTTTGCCTTCCCGATGAACGTGGGGCGCCAGTGGGGCATGGGCTTCCTGCTGCAGAGTAGCGATAAGCAGCCGGCTTTCCTCTGGCAGCGGTTCCAGGCCTTCTTCCCCACCGCGGAGGCGAAGCTGCGGGCGATGAAGCCGGAAGAGTTTGCCCAACTCCAGCAGGCGGTGATAAGCCAGATGCTGCAGGCGCCGCAGACGCTGGGCGAAGAGGCATCGAAACTGAGCAAAGATTTCGATCGCGGTAATATGCGTTTTGATTCACGTGATAAAGTAGTGGCTCAGATTAAACTGCTGACGCCGCAAAAACTTGCCGATTTCTTCCATCAGACGGTGGTGGATCCGCAGGGCATGACGATATTGTCCCAGATTTCCGGTAGCCAGAATGGCAAAGCGGACTACGCCCAGCCGGCAGGCGGCAAAGTGTGGGAAAACGTCAGCGCATTGCAGCAATCCTTACCCCTGATGCGAGAGAATGAATGACCGACACCGCTGAGTCTTTGGATCCCCTGCGCTTGCCCTTGAGGGGCGAGCGCCTGATAGAAGCCTCTGCGGGCACCGGAAAAACCTTTACCATCGCCGCGCTGTATCTGCGGCTGCTGCTGGGGCTGGGCGGCGAGGCCGCCTATCCCCGCGCCATCAGCGTTGAAGAGCTGCTGGTGGTGACCTTTACCGAGGCGGCGACCGAAGAGCTGCGCGGACGTATCCGCAGCAACATCCATGAACTGCGCATCGCCTGTATGCGCGGTGAATCCGACAACCCGCTCTACAGCGCGCTGCTGGCGGAGATCGCCGATAAAGACGATGCCGCGAAGACCCTGCTGTTGGCCGAACGGCAGATGGACGAGGCGGCGGTGTTCACCATCCACGGTTTTTGCCAGCGGATGCTGAGCCTTAACGCCTTCGAGTCAGGCATGCTGTTCGAGCAGCAGCTGATCGAGGATGAATCCCGCCTGCGCTATCAGGCCTGCGCCGACTTCTGGCGCCGTCACTGTTATCCACTGACCCGCGATATCGCGGCGGTGATCCATGACGTCTGGAAAGGGCCGCGCGACCTGCTGAAGTCCCTTGACCGCTGGCTGCAGGGCGAAGCGCCGCAGCTCAAGTCGCCGCCAGCCGCCGACGAGACGCTGGCCGAGCGCCATCAGCAAATCATCGGCCGCATTGACTCGCTCAAGCAGCAGTGGCGCGAGCAGGTGGGGGAGATCGAAGGCGTGCTTGAAGATTCCGGCCTTGACCGGCGGAAGTTCAATCGCGGCAACCAGGGCAAATGGCTTGAGAAAGTGACCGCCTGGGTGCAGGAAGAGACGCTGAGCTATCAGTTGCCCGACGCGCTGGAGAAATTTGCCCAGTCGTTTCTGCTTGAGCGTACCAAAGCCGGTGGCGAACCGCCCGTGCATCCTCTGTTTAGCGCCGTCGAATCGCTGCTGGCCTCGTCGCTGACGCTCACCGATCTGGTGCTGGCGAGAGCGATGGTCGAGATCCGTGATGCGGTCGCGCGCGAAAAGCGCCGCCGCGGCGAGCTGGGGTTTGACGACATGCTCAGCCGGCTTGACGAGGCGCTGCGCGGCGACAGCGGCGAGGCGCTGGCCAGCGCCATTCGCCAGCGTTTTCCGGTGGCGATGATCGATGAGTTTCAGGATACCGACCCCCAGCAGTACCGGATTTTCCGCCGTATCTGGCGCCAGCGTCCGGAAACGGCGCTGTTGCTGATCGGCGATCCGAAGCAGGCCATCTACGCTTTTCGCGGCGCCGATATCTTTACCTATATGAAAGCGCGCGGCGACGTTGCCGCGCACTACACGCTTGACACCAACTGGCGCTCCTCCCCTGGCATGGTGGGCAGCGTTAACCGGCTGTTCAGCCTCAGCGATAACCCCTTCATGTTTCGCGAGATACCGTTCCTGCCGGTGAAGTCGGCGGCGAAGAACCAGGGGCTGCGCTTTACCGTTGACGCAGCGGATGTCCCGGCGATGAACGTCTGGCTGATGCCCGGCGACACCGTTGGCGCCGGCGATTATCAGACGTTTATGGCCCAGCTCTGCGCCACGCAGATCCGCGACTGGCTGAGCGCCGGTCAGCAGGGGCGCGCACGGCTGTGGCGTGGGGAAACTTCGCGCCCGGTGCAGGCTTCGGATATTACCGTGCTGGTGCGCAACCGGCTGGAGGCGGCGCAGGTGCGTGAAGCGCTCCAGACGCTGGGCATCCCCTCGGTCTACCTCTCCAACCGCGACAGCGTTTTTGAGACGCTGGAGGCCCAGGAGCTGCTCTGGCTATTGCAGGCGGTGTTGTCCCCGGAGCGGGAAAATACCCTGCGCAGCGCGTTGGCGACCTCAATGTTTGGCCTGACCGCGCTGGATATTGAAAACCTCAACCAGGATGAGCAGGCGTGGGACGCGCTGGTGGAGGAGTTCAGCGAATACCGCCAGATCTGGCGTCAGCGCGGGGTGATGCCGATGCTGCGGGCGCTGATGACGGCCCGGCACATCGCCGAGAACCTGCTGGCGACCCGGGGCGGCGAGCGGCGCTTAACCGACATACTGCACATCAGCGAATTGCTGCAGGAGGCGGCCAGCCAGCTGGAAAGCGAGCATGCCCTGGTGCGCTGGCTGACGCAGCATATCGCCGAGCCGGACAGCAACGCCGCCAGCCAGCAGATGCGTCTCGAAAGCGATAAACACCTCGTGCAAATCGTCACTATTCACAAGTCAAAAGGACTGGAATATCCCCTGGTCTGGCTGCCGTTTATCGCCCGGTTTCGCAAACAGGACCAGGCGTTCTATCACGATCGCGAGACGTTCGCGGCGGTACTGGATCTGGGCCAGGATGAGGCCAGCCTCGAACTGGCGGAGGCGGAACGGCTGGCGGAAGATCTGCGCCTGCTGTACGTCGCTCTCACCCGCGCGGTCTGGCACTGCAGCCTTGGCGTGGCGCCCCTCAGCAGTCGAAAGTCCGGCAACAGCGATTTTCATCTGAGCGCCCTCGGGCGGCTGCTGCAGGCGGGCGAAGCCATGGATGCCGCCGGGCTGGCCGCGCGTTTAGCGGACTTCTGCCATGGCGATATTGCATTACAGAGACCTGGCGAGCTGGATCTGACCCCGTGGCAGGCGCCGGCGGCGAGCATTCCCCCGCTGTCGGCGCGCGAGCTGCAGCGCCGCATCGCCGACGACTGGCGGGTGACCAGCTATTCCGGGCTGCAGCAGCATGGTTTCAGCGGCGGACAGGATTTGCTGCCGCGTCTGGATGTCGATGCCGCCGGCGTCGGCGAAGTCGTGGAAGATCCGCAGCTGACCCCGCACCAGTTTCCGCGCGGCGCCGCGCCGGGAACCTTCCTGCACAGTCTGTTTGAGGAGCTGGACTTTACCCAGCCGGTGCCGGACGGGTGGATGGCGGAGAAACTGCAGCTGAGCGGGTTTGACGCGCAGTGGGCGCCGGTGCTGACCGACTGGCTGGGGGGCGTGCTGAAGACCCGTCTGCCGGGGCCGGATATCGCGCTCAATCAGCTTGCGGCGCGGGATAAACAGGTGGAGATGGCATTTTATCTGCCCATCGCCCAGCTGCTGACGGCGGAGCGCCTTGACGCGCTTATCCGCCAGTACGATCCCCTTTCCGCCGACACGCCGCCGCTGGATTTCCGCCAGGTGCGCGGCATGCTGAAGGGCTTTATCGATCTGGTCTTCCGCCACGAAGGCCGCTATTACCTGCTGGATTACAAATCGAACTGGCTGGGGGAAGATCGCGAGGCCTATACCCGGCCCGCGATGGAGCAGGCGATGCGGGCTCACCGCTACGATCTGCAGTATCAGCTGTACAGCCTGGCGCTCCACCGCTATCTGCGCCACCGGCTGGCCGATTACGACTATGACCGCCACTTCGGCGGCGTGATTTATCTCTTCCTGCGCGGCATGGACGGGCAGGAGGGGGGGCAAGGGATCTTCACCACCCGGCCGGTGCGACCGCTGATTGACGGTCTGGATCAGCTTTTTGCCGGAGAAACTCAGGAGGAGGCCTCATGACTTTCGAACAACTACTGCTGGCGGCGGTGGAGCAGCGTCTGCTGCGGCCGCTGGACGTCCAGTTTGCCCTGATGGTGGCGCAAAACGACCCGCCGGCGGTCAAGCTGGCGGCGGCCTTGCTGAGCCGGGACGCCGGCGAGGGGCACGTATGCCTGCCGCTCTCGCGGCTGAGCGGCGACGAGGCGCTCGGCGGGAAAGCGGGGGAGATCCGCGATCGGCTGCTGGCCGAAGCCGGCGCGCCTGAAGACTGGCCCGCGCTGCTGCTCGCTTCGTCGGCGGTGAGCTGCGGCGATGCCCCGGCGCCGATGATCTTATGCGGCGACCGGCTCTATCTGAACCGGATGTGGCGCAACGAGCTGACCGTCGCCCGCTTCTTCAACGAAGCCAACCGGGTGCTGGAGATGGATGAGGCCCGGCTGGCGTCAACCCTGAACGCTCTGTTCCCTGCCACCGACGAAACCGACTGGCAAAAAGTGGCCGCAGCGGTGGCGCTGACCCGCCGCATCTCGGTGATCTCCGGCGGTCCCGGGACCGGGAAGACCACCACCGTGGCCAAACTTCTGGCGGCGCTAATCCAGATTGAAGACAGTCCGCGCTGTCGTATTCGCCTGGCGGCGCCGACGGGGAAAGCGGCGGCGCGTCTGACCGAATCGCTGGGCGCGGCGTTGAGAAAACTGCCGCTGACCGACGCGCAGAAAGCGTTGATTCCCACCGAG
Organism: Klebsiella sp. 1SOBk5mer; assembly: GCF_046603115.1. Taxonomy (NCBI): domain Bacteria; kingdom Pseudomonadati; phylum Pseudomonadota; class Gammaproteobacteria; order Enterobacterales; family Enterobacteriaceae; genus Klebsiella; species Klebsiella sp. 1SOBk5mer. The sequence goes on from NZ_JBKIUU010000002.1 coordinate 451,814, forward strand.
GCCAGCACGCTGCATCGTCTGCTGGGCGCCCAGCCCGGCAGCCAGCGCATGCGCTATCACGCCGGCAACCCGCTGCATCTGGACGTGCTGGTGGTGGATGAAGCCTCGATGATCGACCTGCCGATGATGTCGCGGCTCATCGACGCGCTGCCGGCTCACGGGCGGGTGATCTTCCTCGGCGATCGCGACCAGCTGGCCTCCGTGGAAGCGGGGGCGGTGCTGGGGGATATCTGCGCCTGGGCGAGTTCGGGCTATACCGCCGCGCGGGCGCAGGAGCTGACCCGGCTGACCGGTTCACCGGTACCGGCGGGCGAGGGGGCTATCGCTGGCGCGCTGAGAGATAGCTTGTGTCTGCTGCAAAAGAGCTATCGCTTCGGCAGTCACTCCGGCATTGGGAGCCTGGCGCGGGCGGTGAACGCTGGCGCGCGCGCGGAGGTGAAGGCCACGCTGCGCCAGCCGTTTGACGATATCGCGCTTCATCCCCTCAGCACGACCGAAGAGTACGAAGCCATGCTCGGCGCGGCACAGCAGGGCTATGAGCGCTACCTGCAGCTGCGCCGCGAGCGGGCGGAACCGCAGGCGATGCTGGCCGCCTTCAGCGAATTTCAGCTGCTGTGCGCGCTGCGGGAAGGGCCGTACGGCGTGAGCGGCGTCAATGAGCGGCTGGAGCAGCGGCTCAACCGTCAGCGGGCGATCGCCCTGCCGCGCCACTCCCGCTGGTATGACGGCCGGCCGATTATGATCGCGCGCAACGACAGCGCGCTGGGACTGTTTAATGGCGATATCGGGATAGCGCTGGAGCGCAACGGCGAGCTGAGGGTGTGGTTCCTGATGCCCGACGGCGCCATCAAGTCGGTGCAGCCGAGCCGCCTGCCGGAGCATGATACCGCCTGGGCGATGACCGTGCATAAATCGCAGGGATCGGAGTTCGACCATGCGGCGCTGATCCTGCCGGCGCGCAGCGTCCCGCTGGTGACGCGCGAACTGGTCTACACCGCGATCACCCGCGCGAAACAGCGGTTGTCGCTCTATGCCGACGAGCAGGTGCTCTCCCAGGCCATTGTGACGCGAACCGAGCGGCGAAGCGGCCTGACGGAGATCTTCGCCGGGCACAAAGCCCCCTGAGATGCCGCGTTTGGGCGACGGGTAGCGTGACGACGCACCTCGACGGCTGGGCGCATATCGGTGAGCCAGCGAGGTAAAGGGTCTACGCGAAGAGCAGAATTCTACCCGCGAGCCGCAGACAGCGTGCCGGCCAGGCGTGGCAGGGGACAGGCCCGGGGAGCGATAAACGCCGGTTTATCCCGGGCCGTTAGCAACAGCGAAGAAGGGCTTAAGCGAGGTCGGCCATCAGCACCTTCGACCGGCGCTGATAGTTATACATCTGCTTTTTACTCTCCGGCAGCAGGTCGATATCCACCGGCGTGAAGCCGCGCTCCTGGAACCAGTGGATGCTGCGGGTGGTTAACACAAACAGCTTGCTCAGCCCCATCTGTCTGGCCTGGGCGGCAATACGCTCCAGCAGCACCTCTCCCCGCGACGAGCTCCGGTAATCCGGATGCACCGCCACGCAGGCCATTTCGCCGATCTTCTCTTCCGGGAAAGGATAGAGGGCGGCGCAGGCGATAGTGGTGTTATCGCGCTGAATAATAGTGAATTTGTCGATCTCCATCTCCAGCTGCTCGCGGGAGCGGCGCACCAGGATGCCCTGCTGTTCCAGCGGGCTTATCAGCTCGAGAATACCGCCGATATCGTTGATGGTCGCCCGACGGATTTGCTCTGCGCTCTCCATGACGATCTGGGTGCCGATGCCGTCGCGTGAGAATAGCTCCTGCAGCAGCGCGCCATTCTCCTGATAGCTGATCAGGTGGCAGCGCCGCACGCCGCTGCGGCAGGCCTTCACGGCCCCGCGCAGGAAGCGCACGGTACCGGAGTTATAATCTTCGTCCGCTTCCAGCTCTTCGACGCGGGCCTGCGCTTCATTGGGGAACAGTTCGGAGACAATTTCCCCGGCCTGGTTGTAAACCCCTTGCGAAGAACAGAAGCCGATCATTTTCTCTGCTTTCAGCTTGATAGCCAACTGGGTGGCGATCTCTTCCGAAGTCAGGTTAAAGCTTTCGCCGGTGACCGACACCGCGACCGGCCCCATCAGCACAATGGCGCCGCTGTCGAGCTGGCGATGAATCGCCTCTTCGTCAATGCGGCGAATGCGGCCGCTGTGGCAATAATCAACGCCGTCATCAACGCCCAGCGGCTGGGCAATGATAAAGTTGCCGCTGACGACGTTGATATGGGCTCCCTGCAGCGGGGTGTTGTTGAGGCTCATCGACAGGCGGGCGGTGATCTCCAGCTGCAGCATCCCCGCCGCCTGCTTAACCAGCTCCAGCGTTTTGGCGTCAGTCACTCGCGTCTGCTTGTGATAGACCGGCTCGTGATGGTGTTCGGCGAGGTTAGCGTCAATCTGCGGGCGGGCGCCATAGACCACCACCAGGCGAATGCCCAGGCTATGCAATAACCCTATGTCATTGACAATATTTGAGAAATTTTCATGCTCAATGGCTTCGCCGCCCAGCATGATGACAAACGTTTTTCCCCGATGGGCATTAATATAGGGAACAGAATGGCGGAATCCTTCTACCAGTTCAGTGCGACGTTCCTTCACCATGACAAACCCTCAATGCATGATTATTCGTAATTATTGTATTTTTATTCTGTTTTGCCGTTAAACGCAAGCCCCAATTTGAGGCTAAGCCCTGAAAAACATGTGACCCGGCGCAGGGTGTCAATGAATGTTTACCCTTTTATAGATGACAGGTTATATGCCTTTCGTTAAAGTTTCTGGTCAATCTGTTTGTTTTGGGTATAAATGCGTTTTATTGCTTGGGAGTGGCATGTCGGGAAACAACTCTGGATTAAGCCGTCGCCGTCTGCTGCAGGGCGCGGGCGCCATGTGGTTAATGAGCGTGAGCCCCGTTGGGCTGGCCGCCGCCGCGCGGGTGGTTGCCGTTCGCGTCTGGCCAGCATCGACCTACACGCGCGTCACGGTGGAATCGAATCATGTGCTGAAATACCGGCAGTTTGCCCTCAGTAATCCGGAACGGGTGGTGGTGGATCTGGAAGGGGTTAATCTGAACTCGGTGCTGAAAGGCATGGGAGGGCAGATCCGCGATGACGATCCCTTTATTAAGTCCGCCCGCGTGGGCCAGTTTGATCCGCAAACCGTGCGCATGGTCTTCGAGCTCAAGCAGAACGTTAAGCCGCAGCTGTTTGCCCTTGCGCCGGTGGCCGGCTTTAAAGAGCGTCTGGTGATGGATCTTTACCCCGCCAACGCCACCGATGTGCAGGATCCGCTGCTGGCGCTGCTCGAGGATTACAACAAAGGCGATCTGCAGCGTCAGGTACCGCCGGCGCAAAGCGGGCCGCAGCCGGGCAAAGCCGGGCGCGATCGGCCGATTGTCATTATGCTCGATCCCGGCCACGGCGGCGAAGATTCGGGCGCTGTGGGCAAGTATCGCACCCGCGAGAAAGACGTGGTGCTGCAGATTGCCCGTCGCCTGCGGGCGCTGATCGACAAAGAAGGCAATATGAAGGCCTATATGACCCGCAACGAAGACGTGTTTATCCCGTTGAAGGTGCGTGTCGCCAAGGCGCAGAAGCAGCGCGCCGACCTGTTCGTATCGATTCACGCCGACGCCTTTACCAGCCGCCAGCCCAGCGGCTCCTCGGTGTTTGCGCTCTCCACCAAGGGAGCCACCAGTACCGCGGCAAAATATCTCGCCCAGACGCAGAACGCCTCGGATCTGATCGGTGGGGTCAGCAAGAGCGGCGATCGCTATGTCGACCACACCATGTTCGATATGGTGCAGTCCCTCACCATCGCCGACAGCCTCAAATTTGGTAAGGCGGTGCTGGAGAAAATGGGTAACATCAATAATCTGCACAAAAATCGGGTAGAGCAGGCGGGCTTTGCGGTGCTCAAGGCGCCCGATATCCCCTCCATTCTGGTGGAGACGGCGTTTATCAGTAACGTGGAAGAGGAGCGGAAGCTGAAAACGGCCAAATTCCAGCAGGAGGTGGCCGAGTCGATCCTTGCCGGGATTAAAGCGTACTTCGCCGACGGCGCGACGCTGGCCCGGCGTGGATAACCACACAGGAAAAGGATATGGCCTTACTGAAAAGCGCCCATGGCGGCAATATCCGCGAGGCCGCCGCCCTGCTGGGCATTGCCCCCAACGAGCTGCTGGATTTTAGCGCCAACATCAATCCGCTGGGAATGCCTGCCTCGCTCAGGCAGGCGATCGTCGATAACCTCGGCTGCGCCGAGCGCTATCCTGACGTCGAATATCAACAGCTGCACCAGGCGCTGGCGGCCCACCATCAGCTGCCGGCGGGGCATATCCTCGCCGGCAATGGCGAAACCGAATCGATCTTCACCCTCGCCCACGGCCTTAAGCCGAGGCGGGCAATGATCGTCATTCCTGGCTTCGCGGAGTACCGGCGGGCGCTGCAAACCGTGGATTGCGCGGTCGTGGAGTATGCCCTTCGGGAGTGCGATGGCTGGCAGCTGACCGACGCCATCCTCGATGCCCTCACCCCGGCGCTGGACTGCCTGTTTCTCTGCACGCCGAACAACCCCACCGGCCTGCTGCCAGAGCGGGGCCTGCTGGAAGCCATTGCCCGGCGTTGCCAGGCGCTGAACATCAGCCTGATCCTCGATGAGGCCTTCCTTGACTTTATCCCCGACCAGCCGGGGTTTATTCCCCTGCTGGCGCAGTATCCGCACGTCTGGGTTTTGCGCTCGCTCACTAAGTTTTATGCCATTCCGGGACTGCGTCTTGGCTACCTGCTCAATGCTGACGCGCAGGCGGTAGCCCGACTGCGCGAGCGACAAATGCCGTGGTCCATCAATGCGTATGCCGCGCTGGCCGGCGAGATCATCCTCCAGGACCGGGCGTATCAGCGGGCCACCTGGCAGTGGCTGCAGGAGGAGGGGGCGCGTTTCTACGCGCAGCTGCAGGAGATAGCCGGGCTGACCGTGTGGCCCGGGCGCGCCAACTACCTGTTCTTGCGCTGCGACAGACCAGAGCTTGACCTGCAATATGCCCTGTTGCGCCAGCATGTGCTGATCCGCAGCTGCGCGAATTACCCGGGGCTTGATAGCCGCTATTTCCGGGTGGCGATCCGCAGCGCCGGCGAAAACGACCAGCTGCTGGCGGCGCTGCGCCGGGCGCTGGCCTGAGCCCTATTGCAGGGTGACGCCCCCCGGGACCATCGCCAGCAAGTGCTGCAGCGGCCAGTGGGCGGCGATGTCGCTGTCTGCCAGCCGCCATTTTAAAAAGTCGACGTCATGACGACGGCGGTCCAGCAGCAGGCCGACGACGCTGCCGCTGTGCGCCACGTTAAGGCCATAGAGCCCTGCGCTTTCCACCAGGTCCAGCAGCGCGTCAAACCCCGGCTTGGGCAACAGCCGCTGGCTGGCGATGGCGCTGATGGTCGCCGCTTCGCCCAGCAGCTGCGGGCTACCGCGCTGGCAGGCCTGCTGCACTTTCTCCCACGCCAGCTGCAGCCGGGAGGCGTTAGCCAGCAGACCCGGCTCGCGCGGCAGCTGGTGGTAGTCAGTGGTGCGCAGCGTCAGCGGGCTCTCCAGCACTAACAGGTCGAGCGCCGGCGGCGCAGGGCAGGCGATTTGCGTGGCGGCGGTATTATGGTCGAACAACGTCAGCTGGCGGAACAGGGTGCTGTCGGTGGGCTCCAGCGCGACGCACAGGCGCGCCAGCGTCGGCTCATCCAGCGCGTGGCCCAGATGATGGGCGGTAGCCGCCGCGGTGGCGGCGATATCGGCGGTGCTGCTGGCCATCCCTTTGGCGACCGGGATCGTCGAGTGCAGGGTGATGCGGATCTGCTGACTCAGCGCCGCCGGGTAGCCCCAGTGGGCCAGCAGCTGGTCGACCATCGCCCGCGACAGTGGCCGCTCATCGTTTCGCGGCGTGCCGGTCTCGACCTCGACGGTGCTGTACCAGTCCACCGGGCAGGAGACCAGCTTCTCGCTGCCGAGGATCCAGCCCTGGATAAGTTCTCCGCACGAGGCGGGACATTGTGCAACGGCCACGTTTTCACCTTTCCGCTTACCTTCGCCAGGGCGCATAGTGGCACGGCGATTCGCCGGTTACCATGATTCTCCGCAAGGGGAGAGGCGCCGTTTATACCGACACCGCCAGCTCGTGCGCTTGCGGCAGCGCCAGGCGCATCACATCGCGGGCAATCATCAGCTCTTCATTGGTATTGATGACCGCCACTTTGACCATCGCATTTTCGGCCTGAATAAAGGTAGCGTTGTGCTGGTTTTTCTCTTCATCGACCGACAGCCCGAGGAAATTCAGGTTATGGCAGATGGCGCTCCTGGCGCGGGCGGAGTTTTCGCCGATGCCGCCGGTAAAGATCAGCGCGTCCAGGCCGCCCATCTGCATAATATAGCTGCCGATGGTGGCGCGAATGCGCTCGGCAAACAGCGAGAGCGCCAGGGCCGCCCGACGATTACCGCCGTCCGCCGCCTGCTCGACATCGCGATAATCGTGCGAGATGCCGGAAACCCCCAGCAGGCCGGACTCGTTATTCAGCAGCTGATTAAGCTGCTCTGGCGTTTTTCCCTCATGCAGCGCCAGCCACGGTAGAATCGACGGATCGATATCGCCGCTGCGGGTGCCCATCATCACGCCGGACTGCGGCGTAAAGCCCATTGAGGTGTTAACCGAGCGCCCGCCTTTGATTGCGCAAACGCTGCTGCCGTTGCCGAGATGGCAGCTCACCACGCGCAGAGCGCTCAACGGTACGCCCAGCTTTTCCGCCAGCGTCGCGCTAACGTACTTGTGGCTGGTGCCGTGGAAGCCGTAACGGCGAATGCCCAGCTCGCTGTAGTAGCGCCAGGGCAGAGGATAGATAAACGCGCGCTCGTCGAGCGTCTGGTGAAAAGCGGTATCAAACACCGCCACCGACGGCGCGTCGGGCAGCAGCTGACGGAAGACTTTAATGCCCAGCGCGTTGACCGGATTATGCAGCGGGGCCAGCTCCGCCAGGCGCTCGATTTCCGCTAAGGTCTCATCGGTCACCGGCGTCGAATCTTTAAAGCGCTCCCCGCCGTGCGCCACGCGGTGGCCGACGCCATCGATATCCTGCAAACTCTGGATAATCCGATGGTCGAGGAGCTTTTCCAGCAGCAGGGTGACGGCTTCACGGTGATCGGCTACGGGCGCCGTTTCCTGCCATTTTTGCGCCGGCGTTTTGAGGGTCACCTGGGCATTTGCCATGCCGATACGCTCGATCAATCCCTGGCAGAGCATATCGCCCTGAGGCATCTCCAGCAGCTGGAATTTTAACGATGAGCTGCCGGCATTAATGGCCATTATTTTGTAAGACATAGAGGTTCCTTCGAATTCAGAAAATCCAGCACGGTATCAAGACCCAGATTATTCAGCGCGCTGGTGACAAAAATCTGCTGCGCCCCAGCCTGCCTGAGCCACTCCTTGATGAGCGATAACCGCTGCGGGTCGGCAAGGTCGGCTTTGGTGACCAGGCCAATCGTCGGGCGGTTCATCGGGGCGGTAAAACCCGGAGAAAACGGCGACCACTGGGCGTCGGCGTTCAGCACCAGAGCGATAACGTCGGCCTCGCAGGCGCTGGTCAACAGAGCGCTATAAAGGCAGCGGTTCTCCAGATATTCGCCCGGCGTGTCGATGGCCATCGGCGACCATTCAATCGCCTGGGTTTTCTTATAATGGAGCGCTTCGCCGCGCAGGCCCTGGGTCAGCGAGGTTTTGCCGCACTGGCTGGGGCCGATCAACATCAGACGTTTCATCGCGCTACGTCCGGGTTATTGAGCAGGTAGTAAACTGCATCATCTCGCCCAGGGTGCGCGTCACCTGCCTGAGGGCGTACTCGACGGCGGAAACGTCGCCGGTCAGCACCACGGCGCCGGTAAAGCGGTCAAGAAAACCGATCTCCACCGCGCCGGATTTGGTGGCGATATCGCAGGCGATAATCGACGCCTCGCTGGGCGTAATAGTGAGGATGCCGATGGCGGACACCGCATCCTGCAGGCCGAGTTTCTTAAAGAGATCTTTCCCGGGATTGGCAATCAGGTGCGCGAGGGTGACCTGTTTCCCGGGAACGTATTCCTGAATCATGCGATCCGTTGTTGGCTGTCTTTCCATTATCCCTCCACCATCTGTCGCCACATGGCTTCATGCGGTCGCGGGATCACCGAACGATAAACCAGCAGCCCTTTTTCACCCGCGCTTTCGCTGGCTACCGTAACCGCGTTGTTGACGTCGGAAACGTCGCCCGCCACCACCATGTAGCATTTACCGCCGATGCCGAAGGCCATATGCACCCGTACCAGGGTGACGTTGGAGCCTTTCACCGCCCGGTCCGCGGCGCTGATGCAGGCCGCAACGCTCCAGGTTTCAACGATGCCGACCGCCTGGCGTTTGTCTACGCTGTTCAGGCCGCTGATGGCCGGGAGTACGCTGGGATGGATATTCGCCAGCACCAGGCTGTCGACGAGCATTTCGCCGGCCTGCGAAGTGCCGGTTTCAATGGCCTGCTGGATGGCGCCGATATCCCCGCCGAGCATCAACAGAAACTTACCCGGGCAGATAGTCTTGCTGACCAGCAGATTGACGTTGGCGCTTTTCAGCATCGCATCGCCGAGTTCCATTCCTTTGGCAATGCTGGTGAGTTCTAAAATTCCTATAGCCTGAGACATGGTTAACCTCTTACCACCGTGATGGCCTGTTCGCTGATGGCCGCAACCACGCCGTCGATGCTGGCGTGAACCGGCGCGCCTAATGCGCCTGCCGGGATATCGGCAACGCATTGCCCGCGGGTAACGCGTTCTCCCACTGCAACGTTCGCTACCGCGCTGGCGCCGATATGCTGGCGCAACTGTAAAGTCACTGTTTCTACTGCCGGTTCGTCTTCCACCAGCGGCGCCTCCTGATACCAGGGGCTCAACCCCAGTTTGGCGATCAGTCGCTTCACCGGCACGAGGCGATATTTCGCCATTTCGTCGGCCGGATAGAGCGGCCCTTCATAGCGCTGGTTTTGCGCGCGCAGCTCGCGTTTCAGCATGCGGTTGATGCGCATCGGCGAGATCCCCACCGGGCAGGCCACGCTTTCGCAGACGTTGCATTCCGAACAGGTGAGCGCGCTCAGCAGCAGCTGGGGCGTGGCGGCCTGATGAAAGTTCACCGCCCGCACCAGCAGGTGCGGGGAGAGTTCGTGGCCGATCAGATGCCGTGGGCAGAGATCGGTACACAGGCGACACTGTTCGCAGACGGTACGGGCCACGGAAAGCACCGTGCGCTCGTCCTGCATCCGCCGCTGGATAAGCGGATGGCTTTTGGGCAGCACCAGCAGGCCGCCGGTAGTTTTGGTCACCGGGTTATCCAGCGAGGTAATCAGGCCGCCCATCATCGGGCCACCGTTAATAAAACCGGGGTCGTCGACCGTCGCGCCGCCCGCCAGCGCCAGCACTTCGCGCAGCGACATGCCGATGGGGACGGTGACGGTCAGCGGCCGGGCGACCGCGCCGTTAACGGTCAGCGTGCGGCGGGTCACCGGAAACTGCTGCTCAACCGCACGGGCAATATTGAGCACCGTTTGTACGTTATTCACCACGACCCCGACGCTGGCCGGCAGCGCGGCGGGCGCGACCCGGCGACCGGTAGCCAACCAGATAGTCAGCACCTCATCGCCTGCGGGATAGACATCCGGCAGAATATGCAGGCGAATACCGGCAGGCAGCAGCGGGGTGAGCGCGTCGATAGCCCGGCGGTACTTCTCTTTCAGGGCAATCACCCCTTCGCGCGCGCCGGTTGCCGTCATCGCGTACTGCACGCCGCGTACCAGACGTGCAGCCTGCTGCCACATCAGCTGCTGATCGACCTTGAGCATCGGTTCGCACTCGGCGGCGTTAACCAGAAAGATCTCCACCTGCGCCTGCAGCTTCACGTGGGCGGGAAAACCCGCGCCGCCCGCGCCGACGACGCCCGCTGCGCGAACGCGCTCGCGGATTTCATCGGCGCTCCAGGGCATTTCAACAGCGTTGACGGCGGTACTCATCGCAGTTCCTCCAGCAGTTCCTGAATTTCCCCGGCGCTGGCCGGGCGAGGATTCGTGCGCAAGGTCACGTCAGCCAGTGCGGCCTGCACCATGGCCGGAATGCGCGCTGAGTACGCGGCACGTCCCTCTTTCAGCGCGACCGCCAGTGACGGCAGCGCACAGCGCTGCTTGAGCCGTTCGATTTGCTGGATCAGCGCATTGATCGCCGTACTATCGCTGGCCTCTGCCGGACAAAAGCCGCAGGCTTTGGCCAGCCGGGCGTAGCGTTTGCCGGCGCGCGGATGGCCGGCGTTAAAGCGGATAACCGCGGTTAACAGCAGCGCGTTGGCCAGCCCGTGCGGGAGATGAAACTGCCCGCCAAGCTGGTGGGCGATAGCGTGGTTAAGCCCCAGCCCCGCCTGGCTGAACGCCATCCCGGCAAGCGTTGAGGCATTGTGCATTTTCCCGCGCGTCGCCACGCAGTCGCCTTTTTCCACCGCCGTGGGCAGATACTGGAACACCAGTTTGGCGGCTTTTTCCGCCAGCGCGTCGGTAAAGTCGCTGGCGTGCGGAGAGACCCACGCCTCCAGCGCGTGGGTCAGCACGTCCATGCCGGTGTTGGCCGTAATCTGCGGCGGCACGCTGACCACCAGCTCCGGGTCAAGGATCGCCATATCGGGATAGAGCGCATTGTTGAACAGCGGGTACTTGATGCCTTTATCCGGATCGCTAATTACGCAGGCGCTGGTCACTTCTGAACCGGTACCGCTGGTGGTCGGTATGGCCACGCAGGTTTCGATGCTGATGCCGCTCTGCTGACTGAACCAGACGATAGCTTTCGCCGCATCCATTGCCGATCCGCCGCCGAAGCCGATGACCACTTGCGGCTGCAGGGCCTGCATTTGCGCAATGCCCTGTACCACGGTGTGGATAGTGGGGTCCGGGGTTATCTCGCTAAAGACGCTAATGCGGTTATCTGCGGGCAACGCCTGACGCAGGGTTTCCAGCAGCGGCGAGCGCGCAAGAAAGCCATCGCAGATAATCCAGATGTGCTTGTTGGTAAAGCGCTTGAGCACCGCCAGGCTACCCTGACCGCTGTACAACCGCGTTTGTAGTGAGAAAGTCTTCATCGCGACCTCGGTTAGCGAATGGAAAAGCCGTTGGTCAGCACGCAGCGACGGGAGCGGGCAAAGGTGCGCGCCGAGGTTGTCCCTTCACCGGTCGGCGTGGCGATAGTAAAGGTGGTAAAGCCTTCGCCGCCGACGCCAATCCCGGCATAAGAGGGGCCGTTCTTAACGAATATCGAGGTTTGCAGAGTGCGGGCCGCGAGGTTCAGGCGCGAGACATTTTGCGAGTGCATAATGGCGGTATGATGCAGCCCCTCTTCAACCTTCAGCGCCAGCGCCAGCGCGCTATCGAAATCGCTGACTTTCACCACCGGCAGCATCGGCATCAGCTGCTCGCTGGTGACCCACGGATCGTCGGCGTTAACCAGCGCTATCAGCAGACGCGGCGCTTTCGCCGGAACGGCGATGCCGGCCGCTTCGAGCATGGCCGATGGGCTTTTGCCGACCAGTTTTTTATTGGCCTGGCCTTCAGGCAGGCAGGCGGCGCGGAGTTTGTCGGTGTCGGCAGGGCTCAGCAGCAGCGCGCCGAAGGTTTGCATTTGCTGCACCAGACGTTCGGCGACGCTCTCCACCACAATCAGGCTCTTCTCGGCAATGCAGGGCAGGTTGTAATCGAACGAGGCGCCGTTGATGATATCTTCCGCCGCTTTAACCAGATCCGCCGTTTCATCAACGATGCAGGGCGGGTTACCCGCGCCAGCGCCAATGACTTTCTTACCGCTCTTCATGCCCATCGCCACAATGCCCGGGCCGCCGGTAATGGCCAGAACCGCAATGCGCGGATGGGCCATCATCTGCTGGGTGGCTTCAAACGTCGGTTCCGCCACGGTGACCACCAGATTGCGGATGCCGCAGCAGCGGAAAACAATCTCTTCAATCATGCTAATCAGCTTCAGAGAGACCTTTTTTGCTCCCGGATGCGGGCTGAAGTAGACGCTATTGCCCGCCGCCAGCATGCTGATGCTGTTATTAATGATGGTTTCCGTCGGGTTGGTGCTCGGTGCGACCGACCCGATAACGCCAAATGGCGAATACTCAAACAGCACCATGCCGCCGTCGCCGGTCAGCGCCGTGGTGGTGAGATCTTCCACGCCCGGCGTGTTGTCCAGCGCAGCTTTGTTTTTCAAAAATTTATCTTCTTTGTTGCCCATCCCCGTTTCATTGGCGCTCTCTTCCGCCAGGGCGGCCAGATGCGGCGTCAGCTCCTGACGCATTGTGCTAATGATGGCGCTGCGGGTTTTTAGCGGGCACTGCTGATAACGTAAGAACGCCTGATGCGCGGCATCAATGGCCTCGCTCACGGACTGAAAAATCCCTTTGCCCTGCGCCGGGTTTGGCGTTTGGGCTGGGGTTAACTGTTCGCTAAGAATGGTGCGAATAAGCGTTTCGAGTTCAGAAGTATTCATTGATGAGTTCCCACGTTAATGGCCGCGATGGCGGCCAGTGCGATATCCATGTCCTGCTCAACGCTGCCGCCGCTGATGCCAAGACCCCCGATTAATAAGCCGTCGCGCCACAGGGCGTAACCGCCGCCAAAGGTGACCACTTTTCCCTGTAAATGCGTTTCGAGGCCATAAAGCGCGGCGCCCGGCTGAACGGCGTCGCTCAGCTCATGGGTCGCCGTTTTCATCGCCACCGCGGTCCAGGCCTTTTTCGGCGCCAGCTCGCTGCTGACCAGCAGAGCGTCCGGCATCCGCCAGGTCACGGTTTCGGTGCCGTGCGCGTCAACGATGCTGATCACCACCGGCACCTTTAGCTGCTGCGCGCGCTCAACGGCGGCGCGGGTGAGCTGGTGCAGATCGTGGAATGAGAGGGCCACGGGCGTCGTCTCCTTGCTGCGGCTCGGCTGAGTGACGGCCAGATAGCGCCGGCTCACTTCACGAATGATGTTGTTCTGGTGCGCATCGCTATCTTCCGCGCGCGCCAGGGCGTACAGGCAGTCTGACAAGCGATTGATGTAGCGCATCAGCACCTGGCGCACGTTGACTTCCGCCGCCAGCTCAACCAGTCGCCGTTCGGCCCGGCGGGCCAGCGTGCGGGCAAAATGCAGGCGGCTCGCGGCTTCGCAGCGGCCGGGTAAAATAAAGCTGTGCAGCGGCTCGACGCGGGCCATGGCCCGATCGATGGCGGCTTCCAGAGCGGAAATCTCTTCGCTGCTGATGTAGCGCTGTTTCGGCGACGGCCGTTCGCTGTCGCTGGCCAGTTCTGCGCTAAACCAAAAAAGCTGCTGCTGGATGGCCTCAAGTAAGGCGCGGTGATTTTCATCCGCGGCGGCGCAGGCGCACAGGCTCAGCGCGGCGTTCAGCTCATCCAGCGTGCCGTAGGCTTCAACCCGCGGGTGGGTTTTACTCACCCGCTGGCCGGTAAAGAGTGAGGTGGTGCCAGCGTCGCCCGTTCGGGTATAAATCGCCATATTCGCTCCTTAACGTGAAAGCGTATCGACAATGCCGACAACGGCGAGGTCGATGGCCTCGTTTGGCCCGGAAAAAACGTGCCTGGCGCTGGAGCCGCCGCTGAGCAGAACCAGCTCGCCGATCCCCGCGCCAACGGAATCCACGGCGACTTCATCGCCGGCGGTCGGCGAGGCGGGAAGCTCGCCATCGGCGCTGACCCGCCGCACCAGCAGCAGCTTTTTGCCGATCAGGGAAGGCGATTTTTGCGTGGAGACAACCGCGCCCGTGACTCGTGCCAGATGCATGATTTACTCCTGCTTAATTAATTGAATATGCCGCGCCTGTGCCGCTTCGCGCGCCAGCGCGGTCACGATGCATTTGCGGTGGATAACCAGGCGACCCTGGCCCAGCTGCGCGACGTCGCGATAGCTCAGCACCGATCCTGCGTGCAGGATCAGCGGCAGTCCGCGCTCGTCGGTGAAGATCGTCGGCAGGCGCGCCAGTTTTTTGACCGGGATAACCGGCAGCAGCTGGCTGTGCAAGGTGAGCTGCACGCGGATGCCGAAAGCCAGCGCGTCGTGAATTTTCCGGGCCGCAGGATCGTCGGTTTCCGCCTCCGTCAGCTGGCCCAGCAGCGGCAGGTCGACAAGCAGGATGCGCAGCGAGGCGTGCTGGCTGAACAGCCCGGGGCAGTCGGCATCGCGCAGCTGCGCAACGCTCAGCGTCGCCGTTCTATGGGCGCGACGCTGCAGCCTGGAGACGATTTCCTCCACGATGCGCTGCAGAACTTCGCCGTTCATCGCGGGCCTACCAGCCGGGCAAAGGCCTGCGGATTATCGGCGCCGGCGGCGTTGGCTTCATCGGTATCAATGTGCATTTCGAGACGCATATCCGGTGAAACGCGAATCGCCACGTTGTTGAAAATCAGCCCGCGCGCGTCGCCTTCAATGGCCACGGAGACCCTATCGCCGTGGGAAACCCGCAGGATCAGCGCATCGAGCGGCGACATATGAATATGCCGCTGCGCGACGATAACCCCTGAGGAGAGCGTCAGTTCGCCATAGGGGCTGACCAGACGGATGCCCGGCGTCCCTTTCAGATCGCCGGACATTCTCAGCGGCGCCGCAACCCCCAGGGTTCTGGCATCGGTACGCGATATTTCCACCTGGCTTACCGAACGCAGTGGGCCGAGCAGGCGCACATTTTTAAGCTGCCCCTTCGGCCCTACCAGGGTGACGGTTTGCTCCGCAGCGTACTGTCCCGGCTGCAGCAGCGCTTTTTTCTCGCTGATGGGATGGCCAGGAAACAGGCGTTCATAATCCGACGCCGACAGGTGGATATGACGATTTGAAACCCCCAGCGGAATGGGCCGCAGACGCATCTCGTCGAGGACTTTACTGACCGTTGATTCGAGAAGCTGTTTATCCATTACGCTTCACCTCGCTTGCCGGGATGAATGCAAAGGGTGCGCGGCTCGCCCTTCTGGCGCGGACATTTTGGATCCAGGCACAGGTTGCAGCTGACCACGCCTTGTTGCTGGAGGGGCTCTTCTGCTGGCGCTTCAGAAACAACATTAGCCGTCTCTGATTCTTCAGGCTCAGGTTCCATGACGGAGGGTGGGGGAGCCTCTGCGGGCAGGATCCCTTCTCCGGGTCTGGCGATGACTTTATGAGCCACCAAACCGTTTCGCTGTTCGGCAAACTGTGCGCCGGTGGTGATGGCCGCCTGTACTGAGGCCACATCACCGGTAATTTTAATGACCGTCCAGCCTGAACCATTGGTCTTTTCGAGGGCGACCAGCGTGATAGAAGCGGATTTCGCCATGATATCGGCGCAGCTAATAGCCAGTGCCAGACCACAAACTTCCAGTAATCCCAGTGATTGCTTCACGCGGTGCTCCTTATTCGCCATCAATCAGGCTGATTTCGGTAAAATGGCCTCAACGTCGCTGTGCGGACGCGGGATCACGTGGCAGGATTTCACTTCGCCTACGACGCTTGCCGCCGCGCTGCCCGCATCCACCGCCGCTTTGACCGCGCCGACATCGCCGCGAACCATGACGGTCACCAGACCCGAGCCAATTTTTTCGTAGCCGACCAGCTGCACGTTGGCCGATTTCACCATCGCATCGGCGGCCTCAATGGCGCCTACTAACCCTTTTGTTTCAACCAGTCCCAGTGCGTTATTCATACTGCTGTTCTCCTGTTGCTTAGCTATTCAGATCCCGGAACGGGATCCCTTTGACCAGCCGTGCCGCGTTATTACCGGTGTTACGTTGGGCCTGACTGTCCTGATGATGCATCAGCGTAAAAAGCGGCGCCGATGCGGGTAAATTCTTGTAGTGCACGACCAGCGTATGGCGATCGCAGGCGATGCCCACCAGTAGCGGCGAGCTGCGCGCCGCCTGCCAGGCGCTGTCCACGACATCCCCGGCCGGGTGATGCTGGAGCAGGAAAGGAATGCCTTCCTCTTCGATACCCAGCAGCACGTCGCGCCACAGGCCGTCGCAGCCGTCGATGGCGGCGATCACAATAGCCGGGGCGCTGTGATTACTGTCCATGCGCGAACTCCTTATGCCAGGAGAGAATCAGGCCGGTGGCCACCGCGTTTCTGGGACCCTCGCTGCCGCGAATATTTCCCCGTCCGGCAACCAGGCGGTAATGCGCCAGCGCATCGGTGACCAGCTGCGGGACTTCGAAATCCAGCGACGAACCGCCGACCAGCACCACGAACGGAATATCGCGAATGTTGCCGGTGGGGCTGACCTGACGCAGTGCGCGCAGGGCGTTGGTGACAAAGACCCGCTCTTTGGCGCTGCGGCGAATGGCGCGTACTTTTTCCAGCGCTAAGTCGCCGGGTAGCGGCACCAGTTCGTCCGGTTTCACCACGCAGACGCGGGCGAATACGGCGGGGGGCAGCGGCGTGGAGAAGAACTGCACGCTGCCGTCCTCGTGGCGTAAATGGAACAGACTTTCCACCTTGGCCAGCGGATACTTCTTGATCTCTTCCGCCAGATAGCGGTCTTCCAGCCCCAGCTCGCGGGCAATAATCATCGTCACCATATCGCCAGCTCCGGCGAGGTGAGTGGCGATGATTTCGCCTTTGGGGTTGATGATGGAGGCATCGGTGGAGCCTGCGCCGAGGTCGAGGATCGCCAGCGGTCGGGTGGTACCCGGCGTGGTCAGCGCGCCCAGAATGGCGGCTTCGGCCTCGGCACCGCCGATCTGCACGTCTATGTTGAGCTTCTGCTCGATTTCGCGGGCAATCATCGCCATCTGCAAACGATCCGATTTCACCATTGAGGCGATGCCCACGGCCTGCTCCAGCGAGAACTCCCCGGCAAGACCGCCGGTGACGCTCACCGGCACCGAGGTATCGACGGCCAGCAGGTCCTGAATGAATATTTCGCTGCTGGGCTTGTTGGTCAGCTCGGCCATGGTCTGGCGCACGTGTTCCAGCATGCCGCCGATATTGGTCCCCGACTCGCCGGTGACGTTATCGAGCTTGCCGCAGCCGTCGACCGCTTTCATGATGGCTTCGGCGCCAGCGGCAACGTCTACGCGTACGCTCCGGCCCTGGGCCAGCAGCTCAAGGTTACCGGCGGGTATCGCGCGCGCTTTGACGTCACCGGATGGCGTTTTGACCACCACGGCGGAACGGTTGCCAATCAGCGCGCGAGCCATCGGGACGATGTTTTTCGTCTCCTCGGCGTTGAGGTGGAATACGGTAGCGATGCCGTAGGGGTTAGAGAGCGTTTCGATGACCTTCCCCGGGACGGCGACCTCAATTGCCGCCAGCATTCCCAGCGGAATGCGGTCGATGTACAGCACTTCGTCAACAATCGGCAGCGGTTTTTCCAGCCGGTTGCTGACCAGTACGCCATCGTCGCGTTGCAAAATGACGCCGGTAATCTGATATCCGGCGCGCAGGGAAGCGTTAATCACGCTGGCGATATCGGCAAAATCGAACACCGACGACACCACCAGGATATAGGGCGCGTCCGCCGGGCGGGTTAACAGCTCCTGCGGCGTAATGGTGATGCCCACGCCAAGCCCCGCGCCGCCGGGCGTTTTCGGGTTATGGCCGATCATGGTCGATTCGGTGATGATGGTCTCGGTAATGGTTTCCATCGCCACATCGCCAATCACCGGCGTCGCTTCATTAATGCGGATGAGCGAAATATCGCTGACAGCGATCCCGGCGCCTCTGGCGACGAGGGCGAGCGCCTCCTGAATACCGAACACGTTACGCAACGTGCCTTTGATCCCGGTGGTTTCCGCCAGCGCGCTGTGGGTGATTATCAGCGTGCCAGCCTCATTCAGAGTCGCCAGGGCGACTTCCGTCGATGAGTTGCCGATATCAATGCCAGCTATATATCGCATACGAAATCCTTAATCGTCGCCTTTGAGTTTTTTACGCTCGACGTACAGCGTGGCCGCTTCGCGAACGAAAGCGGCGCAAATCTTCGCCTGATAGCGGCTTTCGAGATCGTCGGCGATCGCCAGCAGCTCCTCTTTCGTCGAGCGATAGGGGCGGAGGGCGTTGTAGATTTCAAGAATGCGATCGTCCGGTACCGCGGTCAGCTCGGCGGCGCGCTCGAAGTTCATCGCCAGCCGGTCGCGGCCCGCGTCCCTGGCGATAGAAGCCTGTAAGCGCAGGGTTTCCGGGGTGATACGCATATCCTGGGCGGTGACTTTATTGCTCAGCACGTTTTCCAGCGTAAAGTCGTCCAGCGTTTTATTGGTGGCGGTTTTCACCCATTCCGGGTGTTTGTTCGCCAGCGGGTAGTCGCTGACCTTTGCGCTACGGGACGCGCCGTCTGCCGCCGGAGCCGCCGTCGGCGCCTCGCCCTGCAGGCTGTTCATGCGGCTTAATACGTCGCGCACCATCAATTCAATTGCGTCGGTATTCATGGAGTTATCCTTTATCAAAGCGCCACGCGCAGTTCCTGCGGGTTTTTTCCCGTCACCACGTACTTGGTCTCTTTAATGTGCAAAATGGCCGATTTCGCCTGGTATTTTGGCCGCGCCATCTGGTCGTTCAGCGTCGGGACCGGCTGCGGCGATTCGCGTTTCGCATAGCGGGCGGCGTTTTTACCAATCTGGCGATAGGTTTCCAGGGTCAGCAGCGGCGCCTGGGGGAACAGTTCCAGGTTAGAGAGCGGCGGCAGCCCCTGCTGGTGAATCACCGTGGTGCCTTTTGACTGGATGCCGATAGAGATGCCGGAACCGCTCAGGCGATTGCCTTCAACGGCGACGAAGGCCACGTCGGAGGATTTAAAGCAGCGAATCACGCGCGCCTTAATGCCTTCTTCTTCAATACCGGCAATGACTTCGCGCAAAATGCTCTTATGCGGGATGCCGACGATATTAACGGTCTGCGCCAGGCCGAAAGCCGGGCCGACGGCGATAATCACTTCGTCCTGCTGGGTTCCCTGACGCGCTTCGCCCACTTCCGTCAGGAAGCCGTCGCCGGCGGGCGGCGTGGCCTGGGGCGCCGCGGAGGCCGCTGGCGCAGTAAACGAGACGGGTTTATCGCTGCCCTTCATCTCGCTGAGCACGTCTTCAATTATCTGGCGCAGCAATTTTTCATTAATTTCCATTTCTCACCCCTTAATCAATCTCGTTGGGATCAAGAGCGCCAGGGATGTTTTTAATCTCTTCCCAGCGTTCGCCCTGCAGGCGATAGCCCGTTGCCGGACCGGCATAGTCGTTAACATCGTTGACGGCTGACAGCACCTGCCCATCGCCGACGATAATTGCGGAGGTATGCAGATAGTCTCCGGTCAGCTTGGCTTTCTGGATGTTGAGCATGTCCTGGGCCACGTCGGTGAACCCGCCCTGCGCCAGCGCTTTCACTACTTCCAGGCCGTTGCGGTTTTTATTGATGATTTCCTGGGCGAACTTGATGTCTTCGACGATGTTGCGCTCCGGCATATCTTTCGAACCGTGGGCGTAGGTCGCGGCTTCCACTTCTTCATCGGTAATCGGCGGCAGCCCCATTCCGGCAAAAACGGCCTGCAGCGCGCGGGCAGCCTTATTACGGATGGCAATAACATCTTCTTCGCGAACCGGACGCAGACCGCCGTCCACCTTCAGGTCGCGCTGGATGACGTTGTAGTCGTCAAAGTCTTCGGCATCTTCGTTGGAACCGGCGAACATGTTGTCGTAGTTCGGCACCGCGGAATAACCGGAAGAGATAAAGTCGGTCCCCGGCAGAAACTGCATCAGCAGGCGCGCGGTACGACGCATATCGGAGTGGGTGAAGGTCTGGTCGTTACTGGAGGCGCACTCCAGATCCAGCGACGAACAGATCAGGTTTTCCGCCAGCACCGCGCGAATGCCGGAAGGCACCGCAGACGGCACGCCGATGCAGCTAACGGAACCGTTTTGCAGCCCCTGTACGCCCGCGGCTTTGGTGATGTAGATGCAGCGCGCTTCCAGGTAAAGCATGGATTTGCCTTCGGCGTAGCCCATCTGCACTTCGGAGCCGGAGCCGGAGGTGAAGCGCATTTTCAGACCGCGAGAGGCGTAGGAGGAGGCTAAGAAACCCTTCGACCACGGCGTGTCGTCGCCGTCGGTAAAGACCGGTTCGGTACCGTAGACGGAGATGGTTTCGGCGTAGCAGGTGTGGCCCAGCATGCCGAGCTTCAGCTCGGTGGCTTCTTCCAGCGAGCACTGAGTCAGTACGCCCGGACGGCCTACCTGCGAGCCGACCAGCAGCGCGATGGCGTTGAACGGCGCGTAGCGCGCTACCGCAACGGTGGTTTCCTGTTCGTCAAATCCGCGCCATGCGCCTTCGGCAGCGTCGGCGGCAATCTGTACCGGGTTATCTTTGACGTTGGTGACGTGCGCCTGCTGGGATGGGGTGCGGCGGGCGCGCATTTTCTGCATCGCCATCATCATCTCAACGACGTTCATATGCGAAACCACTTCGACAATTTTTGCCGGCGTCATCGCGGTGGTCAGCGGGACGATTTCGCTGCGTTTAACGTTCGGATCGCACAGCATGTTGGCCAGCTTAACCGAATCCATCGCCATCACTTCTTCGGCGCGATTCAGGTTGATACCGTAGCGGGCGATAAAGTGGTCGATCAGGTCAAAATCGCTCACCGGTTTCCCGTCCAGCTCGGTCACCGCGCCGTTAACGATTTTTATCGACGGTTTCGGATCGTTCGGGCTTTCCATCGCGATAAAGCCTTCTTCGATCCACTCCTTAACGAAGCCGTCCTGATTCACAGGGCGTTTCGCCAGTGCTTCAAATCTTTTCGATCTCATGAATCAGCCTCGTGGGTATCAGATGTAGGACGGGCGATCGTTTTTCGGTTCAGAACCGAGGGTCGCAAGGACGGTTTTACCAATTTCGCGCGCGGAGGTGACTGCCTGGCGGACCGCGCCGGAGTCGCCGGAAATCACCAGGATGGCTTCGTTACTGAAGCTGGTGCCGTGCGCCGGAGAGCTATACGCCACGACTTCCACGTTGGCTGACTTCAGGGCGGTATCGGCCATCAGCACGCCCACGGAGGCCGGTGCGCCGACGATAATGCCGCAGGCGCGGCC
Source organism: Klebsiella sp. 1SOBk5mer (assembly GCF_046603115.1). NCBI lineage: Bacteria > Pseudomonadati > Pseudomonadota > Gammaproteobacteria > Enterobacterales > Enterobacteriaceae > Klebsiella > Klebsiella sp. 1SOBk5mer. The sequence goes on from NZ_JBKIUU010000002.1 coordinate 472,991, forward strand.
AATCGGCGCGCCGAAGGCTTTTTCCAGGGCGTAGCTGGCGCGGGCGGTGTACTGCAGCTCGATATGTCCGGCTTCATTGCCGTAAACATCGCCGAAGGTGCGGTCGAGCTCTTTCAGCGCCACTTCAATCCCGCGCTTAACGTCGGAAACGTCGTTGCCGCCTAAAATAATCAGCGAACCGTGGCCTGCGCCGCCTTTGGTATCGCGCGGCAGCTCAATGCTGACCACTTCGGTATTGGTGGCTTTCACCGCTTCGTCCGCCGCCATAATGTGCGGGCCAGCGCCGGTGCGGGCGCCGAGAATGCCGATGGAGCGATAGCGCTTTTCAAGCTTCATCGCGTCCAGCAGGGCGGTATCGACGTTGGCGATAACCAGACCCAGGGTGTCGCCAATAGCGGTCCCGACAAATTCCGTTAAACTGCAGCTTTTTTCTGCCATAGCCGTCTCTCGTATTGGATGGTTTTCAGTAGGGATGGCCTGCTGTTCCGGCGTTGCCACGCGGGCAATCACCTGAGCCATGATCTGTTCCACCAGCTCATTGCTGCTCATTGGCTAATTCCCTTCGGTAAGATTTTTTCTACATCGGTGTGAGGGCGTGGGATGACGTGTACGGCTTTCACTTCACCCACGTTACGTGCGGCGGCGGCGCCCGCATCGGTGGCCGCTTTTACCGCGCCAACATCGCCGCGCACGATGACGGTTACCAGCCCGGAGCCAATCTTTTCATAGCCCACTAACATCACATTGGCTGACTTAACCATTGCATCAGCGGCCTCTATGGCTGCGGTTAAGCCTTTGGTTTCTACCATTCCTAGTGCTTCTTGTTGCATAAAGACCTCGCATGGAGTGTTCCGATAGTGGGGACTATAAGAAGATGCGAGGAAAAAGAATGGCTGACTTCAATGTGATGGTGAAAAAATAGTGGGTATTGGATAAGATAAAATTGTCGTTTATTTATTTAAGTGTTTGATGTTATTTGTTGTTTTTATTTTCGCTGATGTGATTATCTTGTTTTGTATATTCCATATTTACAAATTTGTTCATGACGATTTTAATTTTATCTGCTATGCGCGAGAAACTGATTTGTGATGTTTGTTGGAAAACGATAAGCTGGTTTTAGCAATATTTTTGCATGCCATGGCGTTGGCATAATGGTGAAAGCCGCGCGTGAGCAATGCAATTCTGCGTTATTTAATGACAATAATTTGTTATTGATACCCGAATTTTCCGGAGGCTGCCGTCAGCAGGTTGCCAACAATTTGCGGACGGGAGTTCATATAGTGGTGCGCGTTGTACTCTACTGCCAGCAGGATGTTGGCTGGTCAGGACACGAACTCTGCTAAGAAGGTGTCACCATGAATGATTCGTTAAAAGCGCAATGTACCGCCGAGTTTCTGGGCACCGGGCTGTTTTTGTTTTTCGGCATCGGCTGCCTGAGCGCGTTAAAGGTGGCGGGCGCCAGCCTCGGACTGTGGGAGATATGCATTATCTGGGGTCTGGGGATCTCGCTTGCCGTCTATCTGACGTCGGGAATATCCGGCGGGCATCTCAACCCGGCGGTGACCGTCGCGTTATGGCTGTTTGCCTGCTTTCCCGGCCGAAAAGTTTTCCCCTATATCGTTTCACAGGTTGCCGGCGCCTTTGGCGGCGCGGTGCTGGCCTATGTGCTGTACAGCACGATGTTTACCGAGTTTGAATCCGCTCATCATATCGCGCGCGGCAGCGTAGAGAGCCAGCAGCTGGCGAGTATTTTCAGCACCTACCCGGCGGCATCGCTGAGCATCTGGCATGCGGCGCTGGTTGAAGTGGTGATCACCTCCATGCTGATGGGGATGATTATGGCGCTGACCGACGACGGCAACGGCGTACCGAAAGGGCCGCTGGCTCCGCTGCTGATCGGCCTGCTGGTGGCGGTCATTGGCGCTTCAACCGGGCCGCTGACCGGCTTTGCGATGAATCCGGCGCGTGATTTTGGGCCGAAGCTGTTTACGTGGATGGCGGGTTGGGGCGATATCGCGATGACCGGCGGAAGGGATATTCCGTACTTTATTGTGCCGATTATTGCGCCACTGATCGGCGCCTGTCTCGGCGCGGCCATCTATCGTTATCTGATTGGTAATAACTTACCGTGTAATACCTGTAAATTAGAGGATTAAGGTTACGGCTGAAATAGCCAAAAATTTTCATGAACCGGTATCACGAACTCGCCAAAAACGTCTCCCACGGATGGGAGACTTTTGCTATCGTATTATTCTTTTATCGTTGGCGGCAATGGATGATGAAAGGAAGTAAATATTAAAGAAATGTTTTATTTATAACAAAAAATTAACTGAGAGGTTTTATCATGATTTCTGCGAGCACACTGAACTCAGAACTCATTAATAAAATCGCACAGGATTTTGCGCAGGCCACCAGTCTGGCGGTGGTGGTCGTCAATATTCATGGTGATGAAATATCTGAACTGTTTAACTTCACCCCTTTTTGCCAGCTGATGCGCCAGCATCCCCAGCACAGCACCCGCTGTCGAATGAGCGACCGCTGCGGCGGGCTTGAGGCGTCTAAAACCGATCAGCTCTGTATCTACCGCTGCCACGCCGGGTTAACCGATTTTTCCATTCCTCTGGTTATCGCCGGGCACCTTGTGGGCTTTGTGCTTTGCGGCCAGGTGCGCTTAAGCAACGATGTTGAACTGGTCGATATCCTCAACGTGGATGACCGCTGGCAGGCCGACCCCGAGCTGCTTAAAGCGTTTCGCGACGTGCCGGAAATGGACTACGCCAGAGTGATTGCTTCTGCTGATTTACTGAAGCTTATCGTCGAAAACTGCCTGAAAAAACAGCTCAACTTTGTGGTGATTAAAGATAATCCCCAGCAGCCGGAACCTGCGCGTGCCAGCCGCGTTGCCAGCCCTCATGACAGCAAAATGAAGAAGGCGCTGCGCTACATTGACGCCCATTTATCCGACGAGCTTCGCCTGGAAGACGTCGCCGCTCACGTTTATCTCAGCCCCTATTACTTCAGTAAGCTGTTCAAAAAATATCAGGGTATCGGCTTTAATGCCTGGGTGAACCATCAGCGGATGGTGAGCGCCAAAGAGCTGCTATGCCACAGCGACTGGAGCATCGCCAGCATTGCGCGGAATTTAGGATTTTCGCAAACCAGCTATTTTTGCAAAGTTTTTCGCCAGGCCTATCAGGTGACTCCGCAGGCCTATCGTCAGCAAATTAACGCCAGATCACAAACTGAGTCAGTTTAAATGACAATAATTTGTTATCGCCGGTTTTTGTTATACCCGCGTATCCTGCTCATTCTAAAATGAAAATATCTCATTCACAGCAATAAATTGTCATAGCGCAACAAAATAATAATGAGAGAACGATAAACTGCACCAGTTTTTATTTATTTGATGGGATAGAGTGATATCCGAAATGGCTTTCAGCGCGCCATCGGCGTAATGAAATAGCTTTGGTATTTAAAAATTAAGCACGACGGAAGCCATTCTGCTTCCGTAAGATGTTCCGGGAATCATTCGAGTGGATTTCATCCCGCTCGAATCATGACGGACTAAACCGACAGGCGCCAGGGAAGGGGGTGTAAATCCCCCGCAGCCCCCGCTGCTGTGATGCTGACGAACCCATATTTAGCCACTAATCTGTTTACCGGATTGGGAAGGATGGGAGAGGACGACGCTAAGCCAGAAGACCTGCCTGTCGGTAATAATCAACAACTTCGGTGGGAAGTGGGTTGCTCAGATGCGTACAGTCGAAAGACTGGGAATGCACGCAGCCCTACCACCCGGCACAGGATCGGGGTATGGCAGCCAGGCAGCACGCATTTATTCTCGCAGGTACCGGCAGCGGTTGTGGTAAAACTACGGTCACGCTTGGCCTGCTCAGCCTGTTGAAGCAGCGCGGCATGCGGGTTCAGCCCTGCAAAGTCGGCCCGGACTACCTCGACACCGGCTGGCACACCGCCGTCAGCGGCGTCGCTTCCCGCAACCTCGACAGCTTTATGCTCCCGGAGCCGGTGCTTAACGCGCTATTTTGCGAACAGATGCAGCGGGCGGATATCGCGGTCATTGAGGGCGTGATGGGGCTGTATGACGGCTTCGGTACCGACCCTGGCTACTGCAGCACCGCCGCGATGGCTAAACAGCTCGGCTGTCCGGTCATTTTGCTGGTAGATGGCAAAGCGGTTTCCACCTCCATCGCCGCCACGGTGATGGGATTTCAACACTTCGACCCCAGCCTCAACATTGCCGGCGTTATCGTCAACCGCGTCAACAGCGAATCCCATTATCAGCTTCTCAAAGGCGCCATTGAACGCTATTGCGGGCTGCCGGTGCTCGGCTACGTACCGCGAATGGAAGGGGTGGCGTTACCCGAACGCCATCTGGGGCTGGTTACCGCCCGCGAGTCGCTGGTCAATCAGCAGCCGTGGCGCGATTTTGCCCACACGCTGGCGCGAACCCTGGATATTGAACGGCTCCTTGCTCTTAGCCAGCTCACCACCCTGCCCGCCGGGGAGTGGCCGGCGCTGCCGTCGCCCGACGCCGGCGCGGGCCTGACGCTGGCGCTGGCCGACGACGAGGCCTTCAACTTTTACTACCCGGATAACCTCTCGCTGCTTGAACGCTGCGGAGTGAATATCGTGCGCTTCAGCCCGCTGCGCGATAGCGAGCTGCCACCGTGCCAGATGATTTGGCTCGGCGGCGGCTATCCGGAAATTCATGCTGCCGCGCTGGCGGCCAATACGCCGATGCTGGCGCAGCTGCGGGAGGCGCACCGGCGCGGGGTGGCGATTTACGCCGAGTGCGGCGGTCTGATGTATCTTGGCAGCTCCCTTGAAGACGCCAGCGGCGACATCTATCCGATGGCCAATCTGATCCCCGGCCACAGCAAGATGGGCAAACGGCTTACCCGCTTTGGCTACTGCGAGGCGCGGGCGATGCGGCAAACGCTGCTGGCGGCGCCCGGCGAAACCCTGCGCGGGCATGAATTTCACTACTCGGATTTTACTCCCGAGTCCCCGGCGGTTCTGGCCTGCCGCAAGGTCCGCGACGGTATGACCCTTCAGCAGTGGTCCGGCGGCTGGCAGGTAGGCAACACGTTCGCCAGCTATCTGCACCTGCACTTTGCGCAGCGTCCCACCATGCTCAACCACTGGCTGGCTGCGGCAAGGAGCGCGCTATGACGCTGCTGGCATGGGGCGTTGCCTGGCTCCTCGATTTTATCATCGGCGATCCGCAAAGCTGGCCGCATCCGGTGCGCTGGATTGGCAGCCTGATCGCCGCCGTTCAGCGCGGTGTGCGCCGCTATTGCCGCAGCGATGTCGCCCTGCGCGTCGGCGGCGGGGTGATGTGGCTGGTGGTGGTCGGACTAACGTGGAGCGTCTGCTGGGGCGTGCTGACGCTGGCGCAGAGGATTCATCCGTGGCTTGGCTGGCTGGTTGAGGTCTGGATGATTTTCACCGTGCTGGCCGGACGCTGCCTGGCGCAGTCGGCGCGGGACGTCGAGCGCCCGCTGCGCGCGGGGGATCTGGCGGAAAGCCGCGTCAAACTCTCATGGATTGTCGGCCGCGACACGACGCAGCTTGCGCCGCAGCAGATTAATCGCGCGGTGGTGGAAACCGTCGCGGAGAACACAGTTGACGGGATTATCGCGCCGCTCTTCTTCCTGCTGCTCGGCGGCGCGCCGCTGGCGATGGCCTATAAAGCGGTCAACACCCTGGATTCGATGGTCGGCTATAAGCACGAAAAATACCGCGCCATCGGCATGGTCAGCGCCCGCCTCGATGATGTCGCCAACTTTATCCCCGCTCGCCTGAGCTGGCTGCTTATCAGCCTCGCCGCTTTCCTCTGCGGTGAAGCGGGCGGCCGCGCGCTGCGCATCGGCTGGCGCGACCGCTACAACCACAGCAGCCCGAACTGCGGATGGTCGGAGGCCACCGTCGCCGGGGCGCTCGGCATCCGGCTTGGCGGCCCTAACGATTACTTTGGTCAGCGCGTGGAGAAGCCGTGGATTGGCGAGGCGACGCGCGACGTTTCCGTAGACGATATTTCCCGAACGATTCGACTGATGTGGGTGTCTTCGACCCTGGCGCTGGCGCTGTTTATGGCGATCCGGTTCTGGCTGGTCGGCGCAGCCTGAGGACAAATGAATGCACTATATCCAGCAACCGCAGGCGATTGAGGCGAAAAGCTTCGACATTATTGGCGACATTATTGCGCAGACTCGCCCGGACTACCGCTTTGCCAGCCCGCTGCACGAAGCCATTATCAAGCGGGTGATCCACACCACCGCCGATTTTGACTGGCTGGATATCCTGTGGTTTTCTCCCGACGTGCTTCCTCGCTTAAGCGCCGCCCTGAGCCAGCCCTGCACGCTTTATACCGATACCACCATGGCCCTTTCCGGGATCAATAAAACCCTGCTGGCGAAATTCGGCGGCGAGTGCCGCTGCTATATCAGCGATCCGCGGGTGGTGGCGGAGGCCAAAGCGCAGGAGATGACCCGCTCGATGGCGGCGGTCGATATTGCGGTTGCCGAAGAGGGCGAGAAGGTGTTTGTTTTCGGCAATGCGCCCACCGCGCTGTTTCGTCTGCTGGAGCATGATGTCGCGGTCAACGGCGTGATTGGCGTGCCGGTCGGCTTCGTCGGCGCGGCGGAGTCGAAAGACGCCCTGACGCAGAGCGGCCTGCCGGGCATTGCCGCGCTGGGTCGTAAAGGCGGCAGCAACGTCGCCGCCGCTATCGTCAACGCCATTCTGTACCACTTACAGGGGGCGAGATGAGCGAGCAATCCTTCGACGCCCCGGTGTGGCACAACGGCAAGGCGCTGCGTAAAGGCTATACCACCGGATCCTGCGCGACGGCGGCGGCAAAGGTCGCGGCGCTGATGGTGATGCGCCAGCACCTCATTCATCAGGTCTCCATCGTGACTCCTTCCGGCGTCACCCTGTGTCTTAACGTCGAATCACCGCACGTCGAAGGGCAGCAGGCGATCGCCGCAATTCGTAAAGACGGCGGCGATGACGTTGACGCCACCCACGGCATGCTGATTTTCGCCCGCGTGACGCTCGACGACTCCGGCGAGATTACCCTGCGCGGCGGGGAAGGTATCGGCACCATCACCCGTAAAGGAATCGGCCTGCCTATCGGCAGCCCGGCGATTAATCGCACCCCGCGCCACACCATTGAGTCGGCGGTGCGCGAAGCGATAGGCCCGTCGCGTGGGGCGACGGTAGAGATTTTCGCCCCGGAGGGCGAGGAGCGGGCGCAGAAAACCTATAACTCGCGGCTGGGGATCCTGGGTGGTATCTCGATTATCGGCACCACCGGTATCGTGACGCCGATGTCGGAAGAGAGCTGGAAGCGTTCGCTGTCGCTGGAGCTGGAAATTAAGCGCGCGGCGGGGCTGGAGCGGGTGGTGCTGGTGCCGGGCAACCACGGCGAGCGCTTCGTACGCGAGCAGATGGGCATCGACTCGCAGGTGGTGGTCACCATGAGCAACTTCGTCGGCTACATGATTGAAGAGGCCGTCCGCCTCGGGTTCCGCCAGATCGTGCTGATTGGTCATCCCGGCAAGCTGATTAAAGTCGCCGCCGGGATCTTCCATACCCACAGCCATATCGCCGATGCGCGCATGGAAACGCTGGTCGCGCATCTGGCCCTGCTGGGGGCGCCGCTGGCGCTGCTGCAACTGGTGAGCGAATGCGATACCACCGAAGCGGCGATGGAGCACATCGACGCGTACGGTTTTCAGCCTATCTATAACCATCTTGCTGAACGCATCTGCCTGCGGGTGATGCAGATGCTGCGTTTTACCAAAACGCCGCCCGTCTGCGACGCCATCATGTTCTCCTTTGATAACAAGGTCCTCGGCAGCAATCGCCCGGTGGCCGAGATTGCGCGGGAGATGTCATGTTAACGGTGGTCGGCATGGGGCCGTCAGGCCTGCATTTGATGACGCCGGCGGCGCGGGACGCAGTCGCCAGCGCGGACGCGCTGGTGGGCGGCAAGCGGCATTTGCAGCAGTTCCCTGAGTTTGACGGCGAACGGTTTGCGCTGGGTGCCAATATCGCCGAACTGCTGGAATGGCTCGGCGAGCGTGACGCGCAGAAGGTGGTGGTGCTGGCCTCCGGCGACCCGCTGTTTTACGGCATCGGTACGCGGCTGATCGCCCACTTTGGCATCGAGCGCGTGCGCATTATCCCCGGCATCAGCGCGGTGCAGTATCTCTGCGCGAAGGCCGGTATCGATATGAACGATATCTGGTTGACCAGCAGCCACGGGCGGGACGTCTGTTTTGATGAGCTGGCGCGCCAGCGCAAGGTGGCGATGGTGACCGACGGGCGCTGCGGGCCGCGGGAAATCGCCGCCCAGCTGGCGGCGCGGGGTAAAGGGTATCGCTGGATGGTGATTGGCGAAAATCTGGCGATGGATAACGAGCGGATCCGCTGGCTACCGGTCAGTGAGGTCGACGGCGAATATGAGATGAACGCGGTGGTGATCCTCGATGAAAGATGAGCTTTTTCTGCGCGGCGAGAAGGTGCCGATGACCAAAGAGGCGGTTCGCGCGCTGGCGCTGGCCAAACTTGAACTGCACCGGGCAAGCCACCTGATTGATATCGGCGCCGGTACCGGCAGCGTGTCGATTGAGGCGGCGCTGCAGTATCCCTCTTTGCAGGTAACCGCCATCGAACGCAACCCCGCGGCTCTCCGGCTGCTGGACGAAAATCGCCAGCATTTCACCTGCGGCAACATTGAGATCCTGCCCGGCGAAGCGCCGATGGTGATGACCGAACGCGCCGACGCCATTTTTATGGGCGGCAGCGGCGGCCGCCTCGACGAACTGATTGACTGGTCGTGGCAGCAGCTCTACCCCGGCGGTCGCCTGGTGATGACCTTTATCCTGCAGGAGAACCTGAACGCCGCTCTCGACTATCTGCGGCTGAAGGGAATCGAACAGGTTGATTGCCTGCAGCTGAACGTTTCATCGCTGACCTCGCTGGGCAGCGGCCACTATTTCAAACCGAATAATCCCGTTTTTGTTATCGCCTGTCAGAAGGAAGAAAACCATGGCTGAGACATTTGACCCCCGTTGTGTGTGGTTCGTTGGCGCAGGGCCGGGCGACCGTGAGCTGATTACCCTCAAGGGCTACCGCTTGCTGCAGCAGGCCCAGGTGGTGATCTACGCCGGGTCGCTGATAAACACCGCGCTGCTGGAGTACTGTCCGCCCGGCGCCGAGTGTCACGACAGCGCCGAACTGCATCTGGAGCAAATTCTCGACCTGATGGAAGCCGGCGTTAAAGCCGGGAAAACGGTAGTGCGTTTACAGACCGGGGACGTGTCGCTGTACGGCTCGGTCCGCGAGCAGGGCGAAGAGCTGACCAAACGCGGTATCGACTGGCAGGTGGTGCCGGGCGTCAGCGCGTTTCTGGGCGCCGCGGCGGTGCTGGGCGTCGAGTACACCGTCCCGGAAGTCTCCCAGAGCCTGATCATCACCCGCCTTGAAGGGCGCACGCCGGTGCCGGCGCGCGAGCAGCTTGAATCATTTGCCAGCCACCAGACTTCAATGGCGATTTACCTTTCCGTGCAGCGCATTCACCGGGTAGCGGAGCGCCTGATGGAAGGCGGCTATCCGGCAACCACGCCGGTGGCGGTGATCTATAAAGCGACCTGGCCGGAAAGCCAGACCGTACGCGGTACGCTGGCGGATATCGGCGACAAGGTACGCGAGGCGGGGATCCGCAAAACGGCGCTCATTCTGGTCGGGAATTTCCTGGGCTCTGAGTATCACTACTCAAAACTCTACGCGGCGGACTTTAGCCATGAATACCGTAAAGCCTGAATCAATCGCACTTTTCTGCCTGACGCCAGGGGGCGTTCGGCTGGCGAAACGGCTGGCGGCGATGCTGCCGTTAACCTGCTTTACCAGCGAGAAGCTGCTGGAAGAGGGTTTTCTTCCCTTTGAAAACGGTTTTGCCAGCGCCGCGCGCGAGGCCTTCAGCAGCTATTCGGCGCTGATTTTCATCGGCGCCACCGGGATCGCGGTACGCGTGCTGGCCCCGCTGGTCAATGATAAGTTCAGCGATCCGGCGGTGGTGGTGATCGACGAACGCGGCCAGCACGTCATTAGCCTGCTTTCCGGCCATGCGGGGGGCGCGAATGCCCTCAGCCGCTATCTGGCCGGGATGCTCGGCGCCGACCCGGTGATCACCACCGCCACCGACGTCAACGAGTTGGCGGCCCTGGATACGCTGGCATTCCAGCTTAATGCCCGGATGAGCGACTTCCGCGCGGCGGTGAAAACCGTCAACCAGATGCTGGTCAGCCATCAGCGCGTCGGTCTGTGGTGGGACGACGAACTGGATGAAGACGTGAGCCGCTGCGACCGGCGGGGATTTATCACCGTGACCGATCTGCACCAGCTTCCCGAGCTGGATGCGCTGGTCTGCGTCACGCTGCGCAACGAACTGCCGCCGATCGCCGTGCCGCACTGGAAGCTGGTGCCGCAGCGGGTGGTCGCCGGCATTGGCTGCCGCCGCGATACGCCATTCCCGCTATTAGCGGCGCTGCTGGCGCGCCAGCTTGAGGCGCAGCGCCTGGATCCGCTGGCGCTGAAAGCTATCGGCAGCGTCACGCTGAAGAAGCACGAGCAGGGGCTGATTCAGCTGGCTTCCTGCTGTCGCGTACCGTTCGAAACCTTTCCCGCTGATGCCCTGCGCGAGCATGAGCATCACTTTCCCGCTTCATCGTTCGTCAGAAAAACCGTCGGCGTGGGGAGCGTATCCGGTCCGGCGGCCTGGCTGCTGAGCCATGGGCAACTGTTAGGCGAAACCCTGCGCGAACAGGGCGTCACTATTACTTTGGGAGTTTCACACTGATGTTAAGCGTAATCGGAATCGGCCCTGGCTCGCAGTCCATGATGACCATGGAGGCCATTGAAGCGCTGCAGGCGGCGGAAATCGTCGTTGGCTATAAGACCTACACGCACTTGGTGAAAGCCTTTACCGGCGATAAGCAGGTGATTAAAACCGGAATGTGCAAAGAGATTGAGCGCTGCCAGGCGGCGATTGAGCTGGCGCAGGCCGGGCATAACGTGGCGCTGATCAGCAGCGGCGATGCCGGTATTTACGGCATGGCCGGCCTGGTGCTCGAACTGGTCAGCAAGCAGAAGCTGGATGTGGAAGTCCGCCTGATCCCGGGAATGACCGCCAGCATTGCCGCCGCCTCGCTGCTGGGCGCGCCGCTGATGCACGACTTCTGCCATATCAGCCTCAGCGATCTGCTGACCCCGTGGCCGGTGATTGAAAAGCGTATTGTCGCCGCCGGGGAAGCCGACTTCGTCATCTGCTTTTACAACCCGCGCAGCCGCGGCCGCGAAGGGCATCTGGCGCGCGCCTTTGAGCTGCTGTCGGCCAGCAAAAGCGCGCAGACCCCGGTGGGGGTGGTGAAGTCCGCCGGGCGTAAAAAGCAGGAAAAATGGCTGACCACCCTGGGGGAGATGGATTTTGCACCGGTCGATATGACCAGCCTGGTGATCGTCGGCAACAAAGCGACGTATATCCAGGATGGCCTGATGATCACGCCGCGAGGCTACGTGCTGTGAGCCACGGCGAGGTGCTGGTGATGGGCGGAACCAGCGACGCGAGGGCGCTGTGTCAGCAGCTTGACGCAGCGCAGGTCCCCTACACCCTGTCGGTGGCGACGCCCACCGGCCAGCAGCTGGCGGGGGATATTCGCGGCCAGGTGCGCTGCGGGCGCCTCGAGCTGGAGGAGATGATCGCCTGGCTGAAAGCTAACCGGACCCGCTGGGTGATCGATGCTTCGCACCCCTACGCCGAAGCGGTAAGCCGCAATATCGTCCGGGCCTGTGAAACCGCCGGCGTGCTGCTGAGCCGCTATCAGCGCCCGGAGCAGCTGAGCGGCCTGACGCATCCGCTGCTCTATACCGTGGAGAGCATTGAACAAGCCTGCGAGGTGGCGCGGCGTTTCGGCCAGCGCGTGCTGCTCACCACGGGAAGTAAAGATCTGGCGCGCTGGCGGGCGGGATTAGGTGACAAAACGCTGCTGGCCCGGGTGTTGCCGGTCGCCGATGTCATCGCGCAATGCGCCGCGCTGGGGTTTGGCGTTGGCGAGATTTTCGCCCTGTGCGGGCCGTTCAGCGCCGCGTTCAACGCCGCTTTCTACCGCCAGTGCCGGGCCGACGTGGTGATCACCAAAGCCTCCGGGGCCGAAGGCGGCTATCAGGAAAAAGTACAACCCTGTCTGGATGCCGGTATCCCCTGCATCGTGATTACGCGCCCGGCGCCGCTGGTGGCGGGTGAAGAGTTACTGGAAAGTCAGGCTGCCTTTGCCCGGCGCTTATCGCGCTGGCTGGCCGCTGCTTAAGGAGTCCGAAATGAAAAAAGCGCTTCTGGTGGTCAGTTTTGGCACCAGCTATCCCGACACCTGTGAAAAGAACATCGTCGCCTGCGAGCGCGAGCTGGCGGCCAGCTGTCCGGACCGCGACACGTTTCGCGCCTTCACCTCCGGGATGATTATCCGCAAGCTCAAACAGCGCGACGGTATCGAGATTGATACGCCGCTGCAGGCATTGCAGAAGCTGGCCGAGCAGGGCTACCAGGATGTGGCGATTCAGTCGCTGCACATTATCAACGGCGATGAGTATGAAAAGATCGTCCGCGAAGTGCAAAGCCTGCGCCCGCTGTTCCTCCGCCTGACGCTGGGGGCGCCGCTGCTGAGCAGCCATCACGATTATGTCCAGCTGATGCAGGCGCTGCGCCAGCAGATGCCGCCGCTTGCCGCCGATGAAACGGTGGTCTTTATGGGCCACGGCGCCAGCCATCACGCTTTCGCCGCCTACGCCTGTCTGGATCATATGATGACGGCGAAGGGATTTCCGGCGCGGGTCGGCGCGGTCGAGAGCTATCCGGAAGTCGATATTCTTATCGATAGCCTGCGCCAGCAGGGGGTGAAGGGCGTACACCTGATGCCGCTGATGCTGGTGGCCGGCGATCACGCCATTAACGATATGGCCTCGGACGAAGAGGACTCCTGGAAAACGCTGTTCAACGCCGCCGGTATCACGGCGACGCCCTGGCTGAACGGGCTGGGAGAGAATCCGGCGGTGCGCGCAATGTTCGTCGCTCACCTGCAGCAGGCGCTGAGCCTGGCAATGGAGGAGGCGGCATGAGCGGCAAACTGTATGCCTTAAGTACCGGCCCTGGCGCCGCCGACCTGATCACCGTGCGCGCGGCGCGGGTGCTGGGCACGCTGGACATTCTCTACGCGCCCGCCGGACGTAAAGGCGGCGACAGCCTCGCGCTCTCCATCGTGCGCGAGTATATCGGCGAACGGACCGAAGTACGCTGCTGCCATTTCCCGATGAGCGCCGACAGCGCGGAAAAAGAGGCGGTGTGGGATGAGGTTGCCGCCGCGCTGGTTCAGGAAGTGGAAGCGGGCAAGCAGGTCGGGTTTATTACCCTCGGCGACGCCATGCTGTTCAGCACCTGGGTGTTCTTACTCCAGCGTATCGGCAGCCCGGAGTGGCTGGAGATTGTTCCCGGCGTCACTTCTTTCGCCGCCATTGCCGCGCGTTCAAAAACGCCGCTGGCTATGGAGCAGCAGTCGCTGGCGGTGATCTCCTGCACCGCGCCGGAAACGGAAATCGAGCAGGCGCTGCGCCAGCATGAAAGCCTGGTGCTGATGAAAGTGTACGGGCGATTTCCCCGCATCAAAGCGCTGCTGGCGAAAAACGGTCTGCTGGATGCCGCGCTGATGATGTCCGAAGCCACGCTGCCGGGCGAGCAGTGCTGGCGCCATCTCCGTGACGTCAGCGACGACCAGCCGCTGCCCTATTTCTCGACCATTCTGGTCAATAAACAGTGGGAGTATGCAGAATGAAACGTGAACAACAGCTAAAACAGCTGTCTTTCAGCGGGTTAGCTGCGGCGCTATTGCTGATAGTGGTTCCCGAAAAGGCTTTCGCGATGCACATCATGGAGGGGTTTTTACCGCCGATGTGGGCCCTGGCATGGTGGCTGCTGTTTTTACCCTGCCTGTGGTACGGGCTGGTGCGCCTGCGCCGCATTGTGCAGGAAGATAACAATCATAAGGTGCTGCTGGCGCTGTGCGGGGCGTTTATTTTTGTCCTCTCGGCGCTGAAAATTCCTTCCGTAACCGGCAGCTGTTCCCACCCGACCGGCGTCGGCCTGGCGGTGATTCTCTTCGGGCCCGGCGTGGTGGCGATCCTTGGCGCCATCGTGCTGCTGTTCCAGGCGCTGCTGCTGGCGCACGGCGGGCTGACGACCCTCGGCGCGAACGGCATGTCGATGGCGGTCATCGGGCCGGTGGTCGGCTATATGGTTTGGAAAATGGCCTGCCGCGCGGGCATTCGCCGCGACGTCGGGGTGTTTCTCTGCGCGATGCTGGCGGATCTGGTGACCTACTTTGTCACCTCCGTACAGCTCGGCGTGGCCTTCCCGGATCCCGCCGCCGGCGCGAGCGGATCGATCGTCAAGTTCATGGGGATCTTCTGCCTGACGCAGATCCCGATCGCCATTGCTGAAGGGCTGTTAACCGTCATGATCTACGACCAGTTGACCAAACGTCAGCTGATTACCGCACAGGGGCATTAACATGAAAAAGACGCTGATATTGTTCGCCATGGTGGTGGCGCTGGTGATCCTGCCGTTCTTTGTCGATCACGGCGGCGAATTCGGCGGTTCGGACGGCGAGGCGGAGAGCCAGATTCAGGTGGTCGCGCCGCATTATGAGCCGTGGTTCCAGCCGCTGTATGAACCGGCGAGCGGAGAAATTGAGAGCCTGCTGTTTACGCTTCAGGGCTCCCTCGGCGCGGCGGTCATTTTCTATATTCTGGGCTACAGCAAAGGCAGACAGCGCCGTGATGACCGGGTTTGACCGACTCAGCTATCAGAGCCGCTGGTTTCACGTCGCGCCGGAGCGCAAGTTCCTGTTCTGGCTGCTGCTGATGGTGCTGGCTTTTACCCTGCCTCCGCTGGGGCAGGGTATCGAAATGGCGCTGATTGCCGCCTTAACCTGCTGGCTGCTGCGGGTCTCGCCGTGGCGCTGGTGCCGTTGGATGGCGCTGCCGTTTGGCTTCCTGCTGATCGGTGTGCTGACCATTCTGTTCAGCGTTAGCCGCAATCCGCAGGATCTGCTGGTGAGCCTGCCGCTGGGCAGCGTCTGGCTGGGCATCACATCGGAGGGGTTGACGACCGCCAATCAGACCTTCTGGCGCAGCCTGGCGGCGCTGGCGTCCACCTTCTGGCTGGTGCTGAATCTGCCGTTCCCGCAGCTTATTTTGCTGCTCAAGCGCGGACGGGTACCGCGGCTGCTGACCGAGCAAATCCTGCTGACCTGGCGTTTTATTTTTATTCTTTTAGACGAAGCGCTGGCGATTCACCGTGCGCAAACATTACGTTTTGGCTACCGTAGCGTGCCGAAGGGCTATCGTTCGCTGGCGATGCTGGTAGGACTGCTGTTTACCCGGGTGATGATTCGCTACCAGCAGATGAGCACCACGCTGGATATCAAACTGTATCAGGGTGATTTTCACCTTTAAGGATAAGTATGCTTGCCACGACCGATCTCTGGTTTCGCTATCAGGACGAGCCGGTGCTGAAGGGGCTGACGCTGGATTTTTCCCATCACGCCGTGACCGGACTGGTAGGGGCGAACGGCTGCGGAAAATCCACGCTGTTTATGAACCTGAGCGGTCTGCTGCGCCCGCAGAGCGGGGCGGTGCTATGGCAAGGAAAACCGCTGGACTACAGCAAGCGCGGCCTGCTGGCGCTGCGTCAGCAGGTGGCGACCGTTTTCCAGGACCCGGACCAGCAGATTTTCTATACCGATATCGACAGCGATATCGCCTTTAGCCTGCGGAACCTGGGCGTAGCGGAAGAGGAAATTGCCCGCCGGGTGGACGATGCCCTGACTCTCGTCGATGCCCAGGGGTTTCGTCACCAGCCGATTCAGTGCCTGAGCCACGGGCAGAAAAAGCGCGTGGCGATAGCCGGCGCGCTGGTGCTGCAGGCGCGCTATTTACTGCTCGACGAGCCGACGGCGGGTCTCGATCCTTCGGGACGCGCGCAGATGATCGACATCATTAAGCGTATTGCCGATCGGGGCAACCACGTGGCGATCTCCAGCCACGATATCGATCTGATCTATGAAATCAGCGATGCGGTTTACGTGTTACGCCGCGGCGAAGTGCTGGCGCACGGCGAACCCGGGGAGGTGTTTGCCCGCAGCGAACTGATGGCCCAGGCCGGGCTCACCCAGCCGTGGCTGGTGAAACTGCACGCGCAGCTCGGGCTGCCGCTGTGTAAAACCGAAGAAGAATTTTTTACGCGGATGCGAAGCAACGCGATGAAGGAGGCGTCATGACGCTGGCAATTATGTTACAGGGCACCGCTTCTGACGTCGGCAAAAGCGTGCTGGTCGCGGGGCTGTGCCGCATCTTTTATCAGGACGGGCAGCGCACCGCGCCGTTTAAATCGCAGAATATGGCGCTCAATTCCGGTATCACGCCGGATGGCAAAGAGATGGGCCGCGCGCAGATTTTCCAGGCCGAAGCGGCGGGTATTATCCCGGATGTGCGCATGAACCCGGTGCTGCTTAAGCCAACCAGCGACCGCAAAGCGCAGGTGGTGCTGATGGGCAAGGTGGCGACCGATATGGACGCGGTGAGCTATCACGAATATAAACCGCGCCTGCGGGAACAGATCCTCGCGGTTTATAACAGCCTGGCCGCCGAACATGATGTGCTGGTGCTGGAAGGGGCGGGCAGTCCGGCGGAGATCAATCTGCGCGATCGCGATATCGTCAATATGGGCATGGCCGAGATGGCCCAGTGCCCGGTGATCCTCGTGGCGGATATCGATCGCGGCGGCGTCTTCGCCTCTATCTACGGCACGCTCGCGCTACTGCACGATCGCGAGCGCGCGCGGGTCAAGGGCGTGATTATCAATAAATTTCGCGGCGACGTGGCGCTGCTGTATTCCGGGATCGAGCAGATAGAAGCGCTCACCGGCGTCCCGGTGCTCGGCGTCATGCCGTGGCTGGACGTCGATCTTGAAGATGAGGACGGCGTCGCGCTGCAAAAAGGGAAATATCTGCGCACCGACAGCCGCGATATTGAGATTGCCGTGATTCAGGTGCCGCACATCTCTAATTTTACCGATTTCAACGCGCTGGCGGCGCAGCCGGACGTCCGCGTCCGCTATGTTCGCCAGCCGCAGGAGCTGGCGGGCGTGGATATGATTATCCTGCCGGGCAGTAAAAATACGCTCGGCGACCTCGGCTGGCTGCGCGAGAGCGGCATGGCGCATGCGGTACTGCAGGCCCGGCGTCAGGGCGTACCGGTGCTGGGGATCTGCGGCGGCTATCAGATGCTCGGCGAAACCATAATCGATGAGGTGGAGTCGGGGCTTGGCACCCAGCCGGGGCTGGGGTTGCTCAATACCGTCACCCACTTTGCGCACAGCAAAACGACGATCCAGGTCACGGCGACTCTGGCTCCGGTGCTGCCGGCGTGGCTGGCGGCAACAGCGGGGCTGGCGATAAGCGGCTACGAAATTCATATGGGCGAAACCGAGCTGCGCGACGGCTGCCGTTCGCTGATGCAATTACATAAAGGCAGCCTGAGCGTGGCGGACGGCGCGGTCAGCGATGACGGCCTGGCGTTTGGCACCTATCTGCACGGCCTGTTCGATAGCGATGCATTTACCCGCGCGCTGGTTAACGGCCTGCGCCAGCGTAAAGGGCTGGCGGCGCTGGATAGCGATTTCGAGTATGCGCAGTATAAATCGCGCCAGTTCGATCTGCTGGCGGACGCGATGCGTCAGCATATTGATATCGAAAAAATCTACGCCATCATGCGCCAACATCAGGAGCCCGTATGCTGACTTTAGTCACCGGCGGGGCGCGCAGCGGTAAAAGCCGCCATGCCGAAGCGCTGATCGCCCATGCGCCGCAGGTACTCTATATCGCCACCTCGCAGATCTTTGATGACGAGATGGCGGCGAGGATCCAGCACCACCGCGACGGCAGGCCCGCGCACTGGCGCACCGCCGAGCGCTGGCAGCAGCTTGATGAGCTGATCACCCCAGATATCGCCCCGGAGGAGGCGATTTTGCTGGAATGCATCACCACCCTGGTGACCAACCTGCTGTTTGCGCTGGGGGGCGACAGCTCGCCGGACGGCTGGGATTATGCGGCGATGGAGCGGGCGATCGACGCCGAAATCGCGGTACTGATTGCCGCCTGCCAGCGCTGCCCGGCCCGCGTGGTGCTGGTGACCAACGAGGTAGGGATGGGGATTGTGCCGGAAAACCGTCTTGCCCGCCATTTCCGCGATATCGCCGGGCGCGTCAACCAGCGCCTGGCGGCGGCGGCAGACGAGGTGTGGCTGGTGGTGTCGGGCATCGGCGTAAAAATCAAATAGGCCAGGCGCGCCGTACCGGGCGTTATTCTTCCTGCTGGCTCTGCCATGAGCCAGCCAACAAGACGAGAACCTCTATGCAAAGCTTAACCTCTCTACTGGGCGCGATCCCGGCGCCTGATGAAAACGCGATGGCGCGCGCCCGGCTTCATATTGATGGTCTGCTGAAACCGCCCGGAAGCCTTGGACGCCTTGAAGATCTTGCCGTGCAGCTGGCGGGCATGCCCGGTCTTGACGGCGTGCCGCAGGTGAAAAAAAAGGCGCTGCTGGTGATGTGCGCCGACCACGGCGTGTGGGACGAAGGGGGCGCTATTTCGCCAAAAGCGGTGACCGCAATTCAGGCGGCGAATATGACGCTGGGCAAAACCGGCGTTTGCGTACTGGCGGCGCAGGCGGGCGCGAAGATGCACGTGATTGATGTTGGAATCGATGCCGAGCTGATACCGGGCGTCATCAACATGCGCGTGGCGCGCGGCTGCGGCAATATCGCCGTTGGTCCGGCAATGCGCCGCAGCCAGGCGGAAGAGCTGCTGCTGGAGGTGATGCGCTATACCCGGGGGCTGGCGGAGGATGGCGTCACGCTGTTTGGCGTCGGGGAGCTCGGAATGGCCAATACCACCCCGGCGGCGGCAATCGTCAGCGTCCTGACCGGCAGCGATGCCCAGGAGGTGGTAGGAATTGGCGCTAATCTGCCGTTGGCGAAGGTCGGCAATAAAGTTGAGGTGGTACGACGAGCCATCGCCGTTAACCGCCCCGATCCGCATGATGGTCTGGACGTGCTGGCGAAAGTGGGCGGTTTTGATTTATTGGGGATGACGGGGGTAATGCTGGGCGCGGCCTCCTGCGGTCTGCCGGTGGTGCTCGATGGCTTCCTCTCCTACGCCGCGGCGCTGGCGGCGTGCCGAATGGCGCCGCAGGTGAAACCCTATCTTATCCCGTCGCACTATTCGGCGGAGAAGGGGGCGCGTATCGCGCTGGCGCACCTGGAGCTGGAGCCGTATCTCAACATGGGGATGCGCCTGGGCGAAGGCAGCGGGGCGGCGCTGGCGATGCCGATCGTGGAAGCGGCCTGCGCGATGTATCACGAAATGGGGATGCTGGCGACGAGCAATATTGTGTTGCCGAAGGGCTGAGAAGGTAAGGGAGCGGCGCTGCGCCGTTCCCGGAATTGTGTAGCGGATTCGCGGAGCGCAGAAACAAAAAAACACCCTTGAGGGTGTTTGTAATGTTGGTTGCGGGGGCCGGATTTGAACCGACGACCTTCGGGTTATGAGCCCGACGAGCTACCAGGCTGCTCCACCCCGCGTCACCGTACTGCTTCACATTGTCAAATTTGATTGGTTGCGGGGGCCGGATTTGAACCGACGACCTTCGGGTTATGAGCCCGACGAGCTACCAGGCTGCTCCACCCCGCGTCACCGTACTGCTTTACTTCATCAAATTTTAATTGGTTGCGGGGGCCAGATTTGAACTGACGACCTTCGGGTTATGAGCCCGACGAGCTACCAGGCTGCTCCACCCCGCGTCCGTGGAAGCGCACTATACTCCGCTAGCGAGATGATGCAACCTTTTTTCGACCAAATCGACATTTTTGTAAGAATTGGCTTATAAAACGCCATGTTGTGGTGTTTTTTTACACAAATCTGTGCCATCGATGAGATCGCGCATTTCAATAGCCCCGGCGCTTTGTTATCTTCAACACGCACTAAGGCTTCGCAGCAAAAGATGAGACACCATGAAAGGACGTTGGGCAAAATATGTAGCGACGGGGGCAATGCTGGCCATGCTCGCCGCCTGTTCCTCAAAACCGACCGACCGCGGTCAGCAATATAGCGATGGCAAGTTCACCCAGCCGTTTTCACTGGTAAACCAGCCGGATGCCGTCGGGGCGCCGATCAATGCCGGCGACTTCTCCGAGCAGGTTAATCAAATTCGTAACGCTTCGCCGCGCCTCTATAACAGCCAAAGCAACGTCTATAACGCGCTGCAGGAGTGGCTGCGCGCCGGCGGCGACACCCGTACGCTGCGCCAGTTTGGCATCGACGCCTGGCAGATGCAGGGTACCGACAACTATGGCAACGTCCAGTTTACCGGCTACTACACGCCGGTGGTGCAGGCGCGCCACACCCGCCAGGGCGAATTCCAGTACCCCATTTACCGGATGCCGCCGAAGCGCGGCAAGCTGCCGTCCCGCGCCAGCATTTATGCCGGCGCGCTGAGCGATAACTATGTGCTGGCGTACAGCAACTCGCTGATGGATAACTTCATCATGGACGTGCAGGGCAGCGGTTATATCGACTTTGGCGATGGTTCGCCGCTCAACTTCTTTAGCTATGCCGGGAAAAACGGCTGGCCCTATCGCAGCATCGGTAAAGTGCTGATCGACCGCGGGGAAGTGAAGAAAGAAGATATGTCGATGCAGGCGATCCGCGAGTGGGGTGAAAAGCACAGCGAAGCGGAAGTGCGTGAGCTGCTGGAGCAGAACCCGTCGTTCGTGTTCTTTAAACCGCAGTCTTTCGCGCCGGTGAAAGGGGCCAGCGCCGTGCCGCTGATTGGCCGCGCCTCGGTGGCCTCCGACCGGTCGATTATTCCGCCGGGAACCACCTTGCTGGCCGAGGTGCCTCTGCTGGATAATAACGGCAAGTTTAACGGCCAATACGAACTGCGACTGATGGTCGCCCTCGATGTCGGCGGGGCGATTAAAGGCCAGCATTTCGATATTTACCAGGGCATTGGCCCGGATGCCGGGCATCGTGCCGGCTGGTATAACCACTACGGCCGCGTATGGGTGCTGAAAAACGCCCCGGGCGCGGGCAACGTCTTTAGCGGCTAGTACTCACGTTCTTTTCCCCGGTCGCGCTGCGCTTACCGGGGCTACGGTAGCCCGGGTAAGGCGCTTGCGCCGCGACCCGGGAATGTCCACTAATTCTGAGGTTATATGTCTGTTGTAATCAGCGATGCCTGGCGCCAGCGTTTTGGCGGTACGGCACGTTTATATGGTGAAAAAGCGCTGCAATGTTTTGCCAACGCCCACGTCTGCGTGGTCGGTATCGGCGGCGTAGGCTCATGGGCGGCGGAAGCGCTGGCGAGAACCGGAATTGGCGCGATTACCCTCATTGATATGGACGAT
This sequence comes from Klebsiella sp. 1SOBk5mer, assembly GCF_046603115.1. Classification (NCBI taxonomy): domain Bacteria; kingdom Pseudomonadati; phylum Pseudomonadota; class Gammaproteobacteria; order Enterobacterales; family Enterobacteriaceae; genus Klebsiella; species Klebsiella sp. 1SOBk5mer. Next base: position 494,592 of record NZ_JBKIUU010000002.1, read on the forward strand.
GTCTGCGTGACCAACACCAATCGCCAGATCCACGCCCTTGGCGGCAACGTCGGGCTGGCGAAAGCCGAGGTGATGGCGGAACGTATTCGCCTGATCAACCCCGAGTGCCGGGTCACGGTGGTGGACGATTTTGTCACCCCGGAAAACGTCGCCGAGTATCTTGGCGTTGGCTTTAGCTACGTGATTGACGCCATCGACAGCGTGCGCCCGAAAGCGGCGCTAATCGCTTACTGTCGTCGCCATAAGGTGCCGCTGGTCACCACCGGCGGCGCGGGCGGACAAATCGATCCGACGCAAATCCAGGTCGCCGATCTGGCGAAAACCATCCAGGATCCGCTGGCGGCCAAACTGCGCGAGCGGCTGAAAGGCCAGTTTGGGGTGGTGAAAAACAGCAAAGGCAAGCTCGGCGTGGACTGCGTCTTCTCTACCGAAGCGCTGGTCTACCCGCAGGCGGACGGCAGCGTCTGCGCGATGAAGAGCACGGCGGAAGGGCCGAAGCGGATGGACTGCGCATCCGGGTTTGGCGCGGCGACGATGGTGACCGCGACCTTTGGCTTTGTCGCGGTATCCCATGCGCTGAAGAAAATGCTGGCGAAGGCGGAGCGGCAGACGGCGTAATTTCCCGGGTCGCGGCGCAGGCGCCTTACCCGGGCTACAAGATAATTCCCCGGAGGCACCTGTCCGGGCGACAAAACCGCACGAACCCGTAGCCCGGGCAAGGCGCGTCAAGCGCCGCCCCCGGGATGAGCTTAAACCTCAACCTCGCGGGCGGCGGCGAGCACCGCTTCGCTCAGGGCGCTGAGCCCCTGGCTGCGCGAGGCGCTCAGCTGGCCGCGCAGCCCCAGCTCGTCGAACAGTGCCAGCGGATCCTCGGCCAGGATCCCGGCGCGGGTTTTTCCTTCCACGGCGGTTAAGAGTACGGCCAAAAGACCGCGCACAATCCGTCCTTCGCTGTCGCCAAAGAAGTGCAGCCTGCCTTCGGCATCCTCCTCATAGCCCAGCCAGACGCGGTTTTCACACCCGGCAATCTCCCGGGCCTGCGCTTTGCGCTCATCGGTCAGCGTCGGCAGCTTTTTGCCCAATAAAATCAGCTGCCGATATTTATCCTCCCACTGGTTCAGCGGGGCAAAGGTCTGGCGCAGCGTGGCGTCGGTAATGGTCGTGCCGAAGGGATGCAGAGTTGTCATTAATCCACCAGAATTTCCAGAGCGCGATCCACCGCGTGGACCAGCGCCGCAACATCGTCTTGGGTATTGTAGGGGGCGAAAGAGGCCCGCAGCGTGCCGCTGACCCCTAAGGCCGCCAGCAGCGGCTGGGCGCAGTGTTGCCCGGCACGCAGGGCAATGCCGGACTCCGCCAGCAGCGTCACCAGATCGCTGTGATGAATACCGTCGAACTCAAAGGCGAGCAGGCTTGATTGCTGGCAGCGGAAAGAGCGGAAGCCCGGCCGTTTCGCCAGCGCCTCTTCCGCCAGGCTCGCCAGACTGCGGCTCCAGTTTTCCGCCTGTCCGATATCGCTCTGCGCCAGCCACTCCAGCGCGGCGCTCAGGCCAATCACCCCGGCGACATTGGGCGTACCGGCCTCAAGGCCATAGGGCGCCGGCTGCGGCGTAAAGCCGTCAAAGCTGACCTCGGCGATCATCTTCCCGCCGCCGAGCCAGGGCGACATCGCCGCCAGCAGTTCGCTTTTACCGTACAGGGCGCCGATCCCGGTCGGGCCATACAGCTTATGGCCGGAAAAGGCGTAAAAATCGATATCCAGCGCCTGCACGTCCGCGGGGAAATGCACCGCCCCCTGGGCGCCATCGACCATCACCACCATTCCGGCGGCGTGAGCAAGGCGGATGGCCTGCGCCAGGTCCGGGCAGCCGCCGGTGACGTTGGACATCTGCCCGATGGCCAGCACCCGGCTGCGCGGGGTGATGAGCGCGCCGAGGCTGGCGATATCCGGCAGGCGGTCGGCGCCAAGCGGCAGCTTGACCACTCTGGCGCCGGTCTGCCCGGCCACCATCAGCCAGGGCACGAGGTTGGCATGATGCTCGGCTTCGCTGACGATAATTTCATCGCCAGGCTGCAGGCGCGGCCGGACGTAGCTCTGCGCCACCATATTGATGGCCTCCGTGGTCCCCCGCGTCCAGACGATATCTTTGCCGGAGGGGGCGTTCAGCCACGCCGCCACGCGCTCGCGGGCCGCCTCATAGCGCTCGGTCAGCCGCTGGGCGGCGGCGAATTGACTGCGGTGGACGTTGCCGGCGCTCAGGCGATAAAACTGGTCGCTGGCCTCAATGACCGCCAGCGGTTTGAGCGCCGTCGCCGCGCTGTCGAGATAGACGCCGGCGTCGGCCAGCGCCGGAAACTGCGCGCGAAAGTGCGCAGGGTTGAATGCGTTCATGGAATTCCTCGTATCAATACCGCGATCGTCGCGCAATTTGCCGGGCGTGACAAGGCCTCTGCGTCCTGTGGAATTGTCCGAATGTGACTCCACATGGGGCAAAGAGGGTTATGCTGAAAAGTGTTGGGTTTGTGTTTTAACCTATTACTTAACGAGTCACGAATAGTATAAATAGCCGTAAGGAGAGAAAAATGAAAATGACTAAGGCCGCTGCGATTATCTCTGCCTGTATGCTGACTCTGGGCCTGAGCGCCTGTTCCTCTAACTATGTGATGCATACCAATGATGGGCGGACCATCGTCACCGACGGGAAACCGCAAACCGATAATGATACTGGCATGATCTCGTATAAGGACGCGTGGGGCAACAAACAGCAGATCAATCGCTCTGACGTGAAACAGCTGGGTGAGCTGGACGAGTAAGGCAGTAAAAAGGCAAAAAAAAGCACCGCGCGTTGCGGTGCTACATTAAATCACTATGGACAGACAGGGTAAATGTACAGGAAGTGAAAAGGGGTAGCCTTGCTACCAGGGTCTGCAAAGACAGACCAATTGCAAACACAACAACACAACATCACAACCGTAAGCCAAAAGCTTGATGGAACACGCATTCCAAAAAAAGCTTCTCGTTCCGGCTCAGGAAGTGCCGCCACTATAGGTATTTGCTGGTAGAACCTCAACGGACAATTTATAATGGCTCAGATAAAAAAAACTAATAGGTTAACCGTTGTTTCCTATTTGTTAAATTGAGTTAACATCTAAGCCAGAATAACCATGTCGAAGCGATTACCTCCTCTGAATGCATTACGTGTTTTTGATGCAGCCGCACGCCATCTCAGCTTCACTCGGGCAGCCGATGAGCTTTTTGTGACGCAGGCCGCAGTCAGCCACCAAATCAAGTCTCTCGAGGATTTTCTGGGCCTTAAGCTGTTCCGTCGGCGCAATCGTTCGCTGCTGTTAACGGAAGAAGGGCAAAGCTATTTTCAGGATATTAAAGAGATTTTTTCGCAACTGACGGAAGCGACGCGTAAACTGCAGGCGCGCAGCGCCAAAGGGGCCTTAACGGTCAGTTTATTGCCAAGTTTCGCCATCCAGTGGCTGGTGCCGAGACTCACAAGCTTTAACTCAGCTTATCCGGGAATCGACGTCAGGATCCAGGCGGTGGACCGTCAGGAGGATAAGCTGGCGGACGATGTCGACGTGGCGATTTTTTACGGTCGCGGCAACTGGCCGGGCCTGCGTGTGGAAAAACTGTATGCCGAGTATCTGCTGCCGGTCTGTTCCCCGCTGCTGCTCACCGGCGACAAGGCATTGAAAACGCCTGCCGATCTGGCGCAACATACGCTGCTTCACGATGCGTCCCGCCGCGACTGGCAAACTTATACCCGCCAGCTGGGTCTAAGCCATATTAATGTGCAGCAGGGACCGATTTTCAGCCACAGCGCGATGGTGCTGCAGGCGGCCATTCATGGGCAGGGCGTGGCGCTGGCCAACAACGTCATGGCCCAGTCCGAAATTGAGGCCGGTCGCCTGGTGTGTCCGTTTAATGATGTTCTGGTCAGTAAGAATGCGTTTTACCTTGTTTGCCATGACAGTCAGGCAGAACTGGGTAAAATAGCCGCTTTCCGGCAGTGGATTCTGGCGAAAGCGGCAAGTGAACAAGAAAAATTCCGCTTTCGTTATGAACAATAATTACTTGTAGGGTAACAACATGACCAGCCGTTTTATGCTGATATTCGCCGCGATTAGCGGCTTTATCTTTGTGGCTCTGGGTGCCTTCGGCGCGCATGTCTTAAGTCAATCGCTCGGCGCGGCGGAGATGGCCTGGATCCATACCGGCCTGGAGTATCAGGCCTTCCATACCCTGGCGATTTTTGGTCTGGCGGTGGCGATGCAGCGTCGGATCAGTATCTGGTTCTACTGGAGCAGCGTGTTTCTGGCGTTAGGGACCGTGCTGTTCAGCGGCAGCCTCTACTGCCTGGCGCTCTCTCATTTACGCCTGTGGGCGTTCGTGACCCCGGTGGGCGGCGTGAGCTTCCTCGCCGGCTGGGTTTTAATGTTAATTGGTGCAATTCGTCTGAAACGTAAGGGCGTTGTTCATGAATAAGGTTGTCCTCTATTGTCGCCCTGGGTTTGAGAAAGAGTGCGCAGCAGAAATTACCGATAAGGCAGCCCGCCTTGAGGTGTTTGGTTTTGCCCGGGTCAAAGAAGACTCTGGCTATGTGATTTTTGAAGGCTATCAGCAGGATGATGGCGAGAAGCTGGTGCGCGATCTGCCGTTCAGCTCGCTGATCTTCGCCCGCCAGATGTTTGTGGTCGGCGAACTGCTGCGCGACCTGCCGCCGGAGGATCGCATCACGCCGATCGTCGGCATGCTGCAGGGCGTGGTGGAGAAGGGCGGCGATCTGCGCGTCGAGGTGGCGGACACTAACGAAAGCAAAGAGCTGATGAAGTTCTGCCGCAAGTTTACCGTGCCGCTGCGCGCGGCGCTGCGCGAAGCGGGCGTCCTGACCCGCTATGAAACGCCGAAGCGTCCGGTGGTGCATGTGTTCTTTATCGCCCCGGGCTGCTGCTATACCGGCTACTCGTACAGCAACAACAACTCGCCGTTCTATATGGGCATTCCGCGGCTGAAGTTTCCGTCCGACGCCCCGAGCCGCTCCACCCTCAAGCTGGAAGAGGCGTTCCACGTCTTTATTCCGGCGGACGAGTGGGACGAGCGCCTGGCGAACGGCATGTATGCCGTCGACCTTGGCGCCTGCCCGGGCGGCTGGACCTATCAGCTGGTGAAGCGCAACATGTGGGTCTCTTCGGTCGATAACGGTCCGATGGCCCAGAGCCTGATGGATACCGGCCAGGTGACCTGGCTGCGCGAAGACGGTTTCCGCTATCGTCCGAACCGCAACAACATCTCGTGGATGGTCTGCGATATGGTGGAGAAGCCGGCGAAAGTGGCGGCGCTGATGGCGCAGTGGCTGGTCAACGGCTGGTGCCGGGAGACCATCTTCAACCTCAAGCTGCCGATGAAAAAGCGCTATGAAGAGGTGTCGCAGAATCTGGCCTACATTCAGGCCCAGCTGGACGAGCACGGCATTAACGCCCAGATCCAGGCGCGTCAGCTGTATCACGATCGTGAAGAGGTGACCGTTCACGTGCGTCGCCTGTGGGCTGCCGTCGGCGGACGTCGCGACGAGCGTTAATCTCTCACCCTCAGGCCGGAGACGCGTGCTTGTCCTCCGGCCTTCGCCGCAGGCTTAAGGCTGCGGCGCATCCGACACAATATGCGTCACGTCATCCAGATGACCAATTCTCGCCTCGCCGGAACGGTTGAACTTACTTTTATCGATCAGCAGTAGCGACTGCGCCGCCCGCTTAAGCAGGATCGATTTGAAGTCGGCATTGAACGCATTGGAGTCCCACAGCGCGCCCTGCGGGTCGATGCCTTCGCAGGAAAAAATAAACAGATCGATCTCCAGCGATTTCAGCTGGGAAATCAGCGCCGGGTTAACGTAGCAGCCATATTTCCGCTGCAGGGTGCCGCCGGAGCAGGTGAGGGCGATCTGGTCTCGTTTGGCCAGCTCCTGGCAGATGGGCTGGCTGTTGGTAAAAACGTGCAGCGGGCGGTCCGGCAGCTGGCGGGCGAGGTACCAGCAGGTGGAGCTGGCATCGAGGGCGATGACCATGCCTTCGTCAATCCAGGCCAGCGCTTCGCGGGCGATGTCGGCTTTATGCGCGTAATGGCTTTTCAGGCGCATGTGGAAAGGGTCGCCGCTGTCCTGGCTGCGCTGGTGGATCACTTTGGCCCGGCCGTGGTTGCGCAGCACTTTGCCCTGCGCCTGCAGCTCGCTGAGATCGCGGCGAATGGTTTCCCTGCTGACGTTGAGCTGTTTTGACAACGTTTCGGTGGTCAGGCTGCTGTGGTTGATCAGGAGATCGACGATCGCCTGCTGGCGGGCCGCTTTCATTTATTCTCACCCCATCATTGATTGAGCGTCTGCATCAGGCAGACGCTCCGGCATGAGATTACGGCGTGACTCCTTTTTTTAAAAGGATATTTCCGTACTTAGCGCACTCTCCTGTGATAACGATCGCAAAGGCTTTTTGCGCCCGCTCGTAGAAGGCGAAGCGGTCAATCCGCACGATGTCCGGGCAGGGGGCCTGCGCCGAGAGCGCCTGCCGATAGCGCTGTTCCACCGTCGGGTCGAGGGCATCGCCTTCGACGGCGGCCATCATCACCAGCGGCGGCGCGTAGCTGTCTAACTCGAACAGCGGGATAATCGCCTGCAGCAGGTCGCTGACCCGCAGGCCGTCGGCGCGGATCACCTGCGGACCCATGCTGTGCGCCGGGAAGTGGGCATCGGAAAAAATAATTTCATCCCCATGGCCCATTTCGGCCAGCACTTTCAGCAGTTCCGGCGATATCAGCGGGGAAATGGTTTTGAGCATCTCAGGCTTCCTCTGTGAATTCAGGTTCAGTTTGCGGCCAAAAATAGCGGTAGCGGTACGCGACCTGCGCCCTGGCCTGCTCCGGCGAAGAGAACTCGCCCACGCCATACCAGCCAAACATCGCCGCGCCGGCCACCGTGGTTTCGGCATCGTCGAGCACTTTGATCGGTATTCCCAGCCGGTCGGCCTTGATCTGGTTCCACAGCGCGTTGCGGCTGCCGCCGCCGACCAGCAGCAGCTCTTTCGCCCGGAAGCGGCCAATGTTTTCCAGGGTTTGCAGATGCTGCGCCAGCTGGTCGCTTAACCCCTCCAGCGCGGCACGGTAAAAATGGCCGCGGGTGGTGTTGAGCGTGACGCCCTGCCAGCCGGCGTGCTGGCTGGCGAGCAGGTCGCACTGCATCCTGACGCCCTGGGCGCCGGGCGGGATCGCCTGGGCTTCGTCAATCAGAGTTTGCCACGGCGTGTCGGCGCTCCACAGCAGCTTACGCACCCATTCGAGCACGCCGGAGGCCAGCCACTGCATCCCCGGGTTATAGCGTCCCGGCTGGCTGTCCAGTTCGCAGGTGGAGCCGCTGTAGTCGCCGAGCAGCGAGGTGTCGACCTGCGCGCTGCGCACCATCAGGATCTCCCAGGTCCCGGAGGAGAGCACCGGCTCATCCTGCCCGGCGCCGGCGCCAAACAGGGCGAACTGGGTGTCGTGCCCGGCCGAGATAACCGGGATCCCGACGGGAAGGCCCAACAGCGCAGCGGCCTCCGGCAGCAGGGCGCCGATCGGCTGGCCCGCTTCAACCAGCCGTGGGAACAGGCGGCGCGGCAGGCCGGTCGCCTGCAGGATCGGCGCGCTGAAATCGCGCTGCCGGAGATCGAGCATTTGGCTGGTGCCCGCCATGGTAAGGTCGGTGGTGAACTCCCCGGTCAGCCGATGGTTGATCAGCGACGAAATGAACAGCCAGGCATGGGCCTGCGCCAGCAGCTGCGGGTGGTTCTCTTTCAGCCAGATCAGCTTATACAGGGTGTTGAACGCAAAGGCGCCGACGCCGGCGATTTGCTGCAGCTGGCGCGCGGGCATATACCGGCTGATGGTGTCCATCACCGCCGCGGTGCGCGGGCATTTCCAGCTGATGATCGGATACAGCAGCGCACCCTGCTCATCCACCAGCGCGCCATCGACGCCAAAGGTCGTGACGGCGATGCCGCGTACCGTGCAGGAGGCCAGCGGGTCGTGGATCTGCCGACAGCAATCGGCAAAGCGCTGCATAATGGCCTCCAGCGACCACTGGTGCCAGTCGCTGCGCTCGGCGGCGATGTCGCTGGCGTTTGCCGTGGCGGCGCGGGCGACAATGTTCCCCTGTCGGTCAACGGCCATCGCCCGCACGTTCGTGGCGCCGCAGTCGAGGACCAGGATAACGTCTTGCTTCATAGTGACTCCCGAAACAACATTGCCGAATGGCGCGGCGCTTATCCGGCCTACAAACAGCGCGCGTCTGTAGGCCCGGTAAGCCTGCGCCACCGGCTAAACCCACCAGTTAACGCTTATACAGCGGCCCGTAGTTCTGGCAGGCGCGATAGTCCTGGCCTTCGATGTCCATGCCGTGCGCGGCCCAGGCGGAGGGGCGGTAGATTTTCGCCGCTTCCACGTTGTGCATGCAGACCGGAATGCGCAGCATGGCGGCGAGGGTAATGAAATCCGCGCCGACATGGCCGATGGTCAGCACGCCGTGGTTGGCGCCCCAGTTGGCCATGACCGAGTACACATCGCTGAACGGGCCCTTGCCGGTGAGGCGCGGGGCAAACCAGGTGGTGGGCCAGGTGGAGTTGGTGCGGGCGTCGAGCTGGTCGTGCATCGCTTTGGGCAGCGCCACGCTCCAGCCTTCGGCAATTTGCAGCACCGGTCCCAGACCTTTGATGATGTTCACCCGGGTCATGGTGAACGGCACGCCGCCTTCGGTCAGGAAGCGGGAAGAGAAGCCGCCGCCGCGGAAGTATTCATGGATCGCCGGGCACCATTCGGTGGCCGCGAGGCAGGCATCCGCCTCGTTCTGTTCAATCTCCCAGTGAGGTTTCATCGTCGGGTTGCCCTGCGCGTCGCGCTGCTGGCAGGAGCCGTCCAGCGCCGCGGAGCCGGAGTTAATCAGGTGAATAATGCCGTGCTCCGCCCGGCCGGTGAGCGGCTGCCCGGTGACGCGCTCAACGGCGTCCGGCGACCAGTAGGTGCGCACGTCGGCAAACACCTGGGCGGTGCCGGTGAGCTGGTGGCCCATCAGCATGGCCACGCCGTTGAGGCTGTCGTTTTCGGTGGCGACGACGAACGGCTCGCGCACGCCGTTCCAGTCAAAAGAGCTGTTGAGCAGCGCTTCGGCGGTATCGCCATTGGGGTATTGATCGGTCCAGTGGCGCTGGCCCTGGAAACCGGCGGCGATGGCGTTGTAGCCCAGCGACTCCTCCACCAGCCCTTTTTCCGCGAGCTTCGCGTTGCCCTGCATCATATCGCGGATGCACATCGCCATCAGCAGGCTCTCTTTCAGCACCGCGCGGCTCTGCGTTTCATTGCGCTTATACTGCTCGGCGTTCTGATCTTCGCCGTAGCGGAAATGTTTATCCGCCCACGCCAGCGCCATCTCCAGCTCGGTTTCATCATAGATTTTCTGATCGATTCGCCGGCGCAGCTCCGTCATGTCGACTGCCTGAACCTTCATCCCGAGCCAGGATTCAAAGAAGTTGTGGTCGACGATGGAGCCGGCGATGCCCATTGAGACGCCGCCCAGCGACAGATAGCTTTTCCCCTTCATACTGGCGACGGCCAGGCCGGCGCGAGCGAAGCGCAACAGTTTTTCTTCGACGTCCGCCGGGATGGAGGTGTCATCGGCATCCTGCACGTCATGCCCGTAGATGGAGAACGCCGGGATCCCTTTCTGGCTGTGGGCCGCCAGCGCGGCGGCCAGATAGACCGCCCCCGGACGTTCGGTGCCGTTAAAGCCCCAGATGGCCTTCGGGCGCAGCGGATCCATGTCGATGGTTTCACTGCCGTAGCACCAGCAGGGGGTGACGGTGATGGTGACGCCAACGTTCTGGCTGCTGAATTTCTCTTCACAGGCGGCCGACTCGGCCATGCCGGCGATGCAGGTATCGGCGATCACGCACTCCACCCGGGCGCCGCAGGCATGGCGCAGCTTCTCGCTGATAAGCGCGGCGGTGGCTTTCGCCATGTTCATGGTTTGCGCTTCCAGCGATTCGCGGACCCCCATGCGACGACCATCGATTACCGGGCGGATACCGATCTTCGGTAAGCTGATTTTTTTCATTACAGATCCCTCAGGTTATGCGGATAACAGGTTTAGTTCGTCGCCGCTTGCGAGCGGAAACGGGCAAAAATAAAGATGATGGCGAAGCACAGCGCCGGGACCAGCTCAGCGGTCGGGATATTGCCGGCGGCATCGCTGACAAAGCCCATCACCGGGGTGACGATCCCGCCGCCGATGATGGTCATGACGATAAAGGACGAGCCATATTTGGTGTCCTGACCCAGCTGCTTAATCCCCAACGAGAAGATGGTCGGGTACTGAATGGACATAAAGGCGCTGCACAGGGTCAGGGCCAGCAGGCCGACGTGGCCGCCGCTGAAGGCGGAGAGCAAACAGAGCAGCATGGCGATAAGCGCATAGACAGCCAGTACGTTATGCGGCGCGAAGCGGCGGATAAGCCAGGTGCCGGTGAAACGGCCAATGAAGAAACAGACCATGGTGCCGGTGAGGTAGTTGGCGGCGAAACCGGCCGTCATGCCCGGGATCTCTTCGACAGCGTAGCGAATCAGATAGCTCCAGCAGGCGGTCTGCGCGCCGACATAGCAGAACTGGGCCAGAACCGCCCAGCGCCAGTGGCGGATGCGCATCAGGCGCGACAGCGAGGCGAGAAAAGTGCTCTGCGCGCTGTCGCTGTGGTCATCGCTTTGCAGCGACGGGAAGCGGGTGCAGACGATCAGCAGGGCGACCAGCAGCACGATGGCCACGATAATCATATAGGGGGTTTGTACCGACAGAACCAGGCTGTGCTTCCAGGCGCCGAGCTGTTCTGGGGTCATGCTATCCAGCACCTCCTGCGGCTGATGCGGGACGTTGGACAAAATAAGGCTCTGACCAAATACCACGGCGATAATGGCGCCAAATGAGTTAAAGGTCTGGGCCAGATTAAGACGGAAGTGACCGCCGCTTTCCGGACCGAGAACGGTGACAAACGGGTTGGCCGCGGTTTCCAGACAGCCAAGCCCGGCGGCAATAATAAATAATCCAATCAGAAATAGGGTGTAATTCATCACTTCCGCGGCAGGCCAGAACAGCGCGGCGCCGCAGGCATATAAAAACAGACCAGTAAGAATGCCTGCTTTATAGCTGAATTTTTTCATCAGCATCCCAGCGGGGATGGGAATAACAAAATAGCCAAAATAAAAAGCTGACTGGATTAATCCGGCCTGAAAGTTAGTCAGCGTAAAGGCCTGTTGAAATTGCGGTAATAAAATATCATTAAGATTATTGGCCACGGCCCACAGAAAAAAGAGGGAGCACAGCAGAGCAAAAGGAATAATATAGCTCTTACTCTGCCCGCTCTCCATGGCGCGGTAACTTTGCGTTGGTATCGTTGTGTTTCCCATAGCGTCCTCATCAGTTCAGAAGCAGTTACAACAGCATTCAGGGCGCAGTCTGGTGCTGCAGCAGACCGCAAAATTAAGTGAGCTCAGGTGACGCGCCGGTGAGTGAAATGAAAGTCACGGCGGAACTCATGGCTTCATTTTCAAATAAAAACCGCCTGTTAATATGATGAGGGTCACACTTAACGCTCTGCGGACCATTTTATGTGATAATTGTCACTTTAATTTTTCAAAATCGCTGACCGTTTGAGGAAATAAATTCACAAAACCACAGCGCCAATGACCGATTGAATATATATCGTGGAAAACGGGCAAATGTTACAGGAAAATAAAATGCCCGCTTGATGGAATATTTTTAAGAACGGGCATTTTAAATGGTCGATTAACCAGTCTGATCCCTTTTTTTAGGGCGGAATAATTGACGTGGTTCACAAAATATGGCGATGAAAATTCCCCTGTGATTATTCAGGCTGAAGATGGAGATCATTATTCAACCTATCCCACGGTAGCCGACAATAATTGCGTTGCCCTGCCGTTGACGGATGATGAGTCGCCAAAAGAGGAAAGCAATGGAAAGAAACAGACTGGCCCGGCAGATTATCGATACCTGCCTGGAAATGACCCGCCTGGGGTTAAATCAGGGGACCGCCGGCAATGTCAGCGTGCGCTATCAGGGGGGGATGCTGATCACGCCCACCGGCATCCCGTATGAAAAACTGACGGAAGAGAAGATCGTCTTTATTGATGCCGACGGCCAGCATGAGCAGGGAAAACTTCCCTCCAGCGAATGGCGTTTCCATCAGGCGGCCTACCAGACGCGGCCCGATGCCCAGGCGGTGGTCCACAATCACGCTGTGCATTGTACGGCGGTGTCGATCCTCAACCGGCCCATTCCGGCCATCCACTATATGATCGCCGCGGCGGGCGGGAATTCGATCCCCTGCGCGCCCTATGCCACTTTCGGCACCCGCGAACTGTCTGAGCATGTCGCGGTGGCGCTGAAGCACCGCAAAGCCACGCTGCTGCAGCATCATGGCCTGATCGCCTGCGAGGCCAGCCTGGAGAAAGCGCTCTGGCTGGCGCATGAAGTGGAAGTCCTGGCCCAGCTCTATCTCAGCACGCTGGCGATTACCGACCCGGTACCGGTGCTGGATGACGAGGCGATCGCCATCGTGCTGGAGAAGTTCAAAACCTACGGATTACGCATTGAAGAGTGATGCCGCAACGCTAACAGGAGAGACGCGATGGCAAACCGAATGATCCTCAACGAAACGGCGTGGTTTGGCCGGGGGGCGATAAACGCATTAACCGATGAAGTGCTGCGGCGCGGTTATCGCAAGGCATTGATCGTGACCGACAGCACCCTCGCGCAGTGCGGCGTGGCGGCAAAAGTCACTGACAAACTGGACGCCGCCGGGCTGGCATGGGACATGTTCAGCGACGTGATCCCCAATCCCACCATCGCCGTGGTCCAGCAGGGGCTGCAGGCCTTTCAGCGCAGCGGGGCGGATTACTTGATCGCCATCGGCGGCGGTTCGCCGCAGGATACCTGTAAGGCAATCGGTATTATTCAGCGTAACCCGGCGTTCGCCGATGTCCGCAGCCTGGAGGGGCTGTCGCCCACCCGTCAGTCCAGCGTGCCGATCTTCGCGGTGCCGACCACCGCGGGTACCGCGGCGGAGGTGACGATTAACTATGTCATCACCGATGAAGAACAACGGCGTAAGTTTGTCTGCGTCGACCCGCACGATATTCCGCAGGTGGCCTTTATCGATGCCGATATGATGGACGCCATGCCGCCGGCGCTGAAGGCGGCGACCGGCGTCGACGCCCTGACGCACGCTATCGAAGGGTACCTCACCCGCGGCGCCTGGGCTTTGACCGATGCGCTGCACCTCAAAGCCATCGAGATCATCGCCGGCGCGCTGCGCGGCTCGGTTGCCGGAGACGCCGGAGCGGGGGAAGCCATGGCGCTCGGCCAGTATGTGGCGGGGATGGGATTTTCCAACGTCGGGCTTGGCCTGGTGCACGGCATGGCGCATCCGCTCGGCGCTTTTTACAACACGCCGCACGGTGTGGCGAATGCCATCCTGCTGCCGCACGTGATGCGCTTTAATGCTGAGGCGACCGGGGAAAAATATCGCGATATCGCCAGGGCGATGGGCGTCAGGGTGGAAGCGTTAAGCCTGACCGCCGCGCGCCTGGCGGCGGTGGAGGCGGTCTGCCAGCTCAACCGCGATGTCGGTATTCCCGGCCATCTGCGCGAGGTGGGCGTCAGGAAAGAGGATATTCCGGCGCTGGCCCAGGCGGCGCTGGCGGATGTGTGTACCGGCGGCAACCCGCGCGAGGCGAGCCTGGCCGATATCGTCGGGTTATATCAGGCGGCCTGGTGAGGGGCCGGCCCGGCCGAAGCAGGCGGTGCCGCGCTCGGGTAGGGTCAGCGCGTCAGCCGCAGCTGCTGCAGATTGCCGTCCAGCTGTAGGTCGGTCTGCAGGCGGGCGACTTCCCGGCAGGTGAAGGCCATTTCCTGATGCGTTGCCAGCTTTTTGCGCCACTTTTCCGGGACCTCGGCCAGGCGGGCATACAGCCCCTCCAGGTCCTGGAACTCGTTCAGCAGCTGGGCGGCGCTTTTAGGGCCAATGCCCGCTACGCCCGGCACCTTCGAGCTGCTGATCCCCGCTAGCCCCCAGTAATCCGCCAGCTGCTCCGGGGTGACGCCGAACTCGCTGGCGATGAAGGGGGCGTCCAGCCAGCGCTTCTGAAAGTAGTCGCGGATGCGGATGGTGGGCGACAGCAGCTGGCAGTAGCCTTTGTCAGTGGAGACAATGGTGGCCTGATGGCCCGCCTGGGCCACCTTCACCGCCAGGGTGGCGGCGAGGTCGTCCGCTTCGCTGCCCGGCGAGGCCCAGCAGCGGATCCCCCGCTGCTCGAAGGCGGCCCGCAGCGCCGGCATCTCGGCGACCAGGGTCTCCGGCATCGGCGCGCGGCCGGCTTTGTACTCCGGCAGGCGCTGGTGGCGCCAGCCGTGGGCGCGATCCTCATCATCAAACACCGCCACCGCGTGGGTGGGCTGACTATGGACGATCAGCTGCTCCAGCGCATGCAGGCAGGTATCGACGCAGGGCGAGCCCTGTACCGCGTGGATGCGGCGGATCAGATTTAACGCGTCGACGATTAACAGATGAACAGCCACAGATACCCCCTTATTCTCAGCGCCTTTAGGGTAACATCGGTGGTGATTCGAGGCCATTGGTAGAGCGAGGATCGGGAATCACACTCGCAAATCAGGCAGGATTCCGGTCAAAAGCAGGCCCGCCGCGGCGACGCGCGGCGGGCCAGCAGGTTAATCGCAGGCGACAATCTTCATCGCCAGCCCCCCGCGAGAGGTTTCCCGGTACTTGGCGTTCATGTCTTTGCCGGTTTCGTACATGGTCTCAATGACTTTATCGAGGCAGACGCGCGGCTCGCTGGTCCGGCGCAGCGCCATTCGCGCGGCGTTGACCGCTTTCACGGCGGCGATAGCGTTGCGTTCGATGCACGGCACCTGCACCTGGCCGGCGACAGGGTCGCAGGTCAGACCGAGGTTATGCTCCATGGCGATCTCTGCCGCGATGCACACCTGGCCCGGGCTGCCGCCCAGCAGTTCAGCCAGACCGGCCGCCGCCATCGAGCAGGCGACGCCCACTTCACCCTGGCAGCCCACTTCGGCGCCGGAGATCGAGGCGTTCATCTTATAGAGCGAACCAATCGCGCTGGCCACCAGCATATAGCGCGCCAGGGAGTTGCTGTTCACCTTGCGGATAAACTTGTCGTAATAGGCCAGTACTGCCGGCACGATACCGCAGGCGCCGTTGGTCGGCGCCGTCACCACCCGGCCGCCGGCGGCGTTCTCTTCGTTCACCGCGAGGGCGAACATATTGATCCAGTCGACCACCGCCATCGGGTCGCTGTTGGTGGTGTCCTGGCTCACCAGCATGCGGCGCAGCGCGGCAGCCCGGCGCGGAACGCGCAGTTTGCCCGGCAGGACGCCTTCGGTGGTGATGCCGCGCTCAATACCGGCGCTCATCACTTCCCACACCGCGGCGAAGTGTTGCTCCAGCACCTCTTTACTGTGCAGCGCCAGTTCGTTCTGCATCATCAGGCCGGAGAGCGACAGCCCGGTTTCGCGGCAGTGACGCTGCAGGTCGGCGGCGTTTTTATAGGGGTAAGGGACGGCCACCGGCGCGTCGGTGGTCTGGCCGAAGTGCGCTTCATCGACGATAAAGCCGCCGCCGATGGAGTAGTACGTCTGGCTGTAGAGCGCCTGATCGCCGGCCAGGGCGGTGATGCGCATGCCGTTCTCATGCAGCGACAGGTTGTCGGCATGGAAATTCATACACTGATCGACCGGGAAGTCCACTTCGTGCTGGCCGTTGGCCAGCATCAGGCGACCATGGGTGTTAACGTCCTGAATAAAGCCAGGGATAGCGTCGATGTCGACGGTGTCCGGCAGGTTGCCGGCGAGCCCCATGATAATCGCGATATCGGTATGGTGGCCTTTACCGGTCAGGGAGAGGGAGCCGTAGACATCGACGACCACTTTGGTCACCTCGGCCAGCAGGCCGCGCGCGATCAGGTCGTCAGTGAATTGTTTGCCCGCTTTCATCGGTCCAACGGTATGGGAGCTGGAAGGGCCAATGCCGATTTTAAAGATATCGAATACGCTGATCATATGTATTCCCGTGCTGTCGGAAAGCGCGCCGCCGTTCAGCGGCGCGGGGGGAGGTGTTGACTGAATTAGCTGAACAGCGAGTAGAAGATCGCGGAGATGGCAATCAGACCCATAATCACCACGAAGACGTTGCTGACGTGGCCGCTGTATTTACGCATCGCCGGCACTTTCTGAATCGCGTACATCGGCATCAGGAACAGGATCATCGCGATAATCGGGCCGCCAAGGGTCTCGATCATGCCGAGGATGCTCGGGTTCAGCGTCGCGACAATCCAGGTGGTCACCAGCATGAACAGCGCGGTCAGCTTGTTCAGTTTGTTGATTTCGATAGATTTGCCTTTACCGCGCAGGGACTTAATCACCATGCCGTTAAAGCCTTCGCGGGCGCCCAGGTAGTGGCCGAGGAAGGATTTGGTGATGGCGATCATCGCGATGATCGGCGCCATCCAGGCAATGATTGGCGCGTTAAAGTGGTTCGCCAGGTAAGACAGAATCGAGATGTTCTGCTCTTTCGCCGCCGCCAGGTCTGCCGGAGAGAGGCTCAGGACGCAGCTGAAGACGAAGAACATCACGGTCAGCACCATCATGATATGAGCGCGAGCCAGGATGCTGGAGCATTTTTTCTCGGCGCCTTCGCCGTACTCTTCACGCTTGGCAACCGCGAAGGAGGAGATGATCGGCGAGTGGTTGAAAGAGAAGACCATGACCGGGATCGCCAGCCACAGGGTCATCAGCAGGCCGTTGCCGGTGACGGAGGCGCCGCTCAGGGAGAGGGTCTCCAGCGCCGCGCCGTTCCACTGCGGGATCAGGTACAGCGCCAGAATCATCAGGGCGATAACGAACGGAAACACCAGAATGCTCATCGCTTTCACGATCATCTGCTCGCCGAAACGCACGATGGTCATCATACCGACGATCAGGATCAGCGACAGAATCGCGCGCGGCGGCGGCGTCATGTGCAGCTGGTGCGCCATGAAGCTTTCGACGGTATTGGTGATCGCCACGCTGTAGACCAACAGGATTGGGTAGATAGCGAAGAAGTAGAGCAGGGTAATCAGCTTACCTGCGCCTACGCCGAAGTGTTCTTCAACCACTTCAGTGATGTCTTCGCCCGGGTTTTTGCCGGAGAGCACGAAGCGGGTCATACCGCGGTGGGCGAAGAAGGTCATCGGGAAGGCCAGAATCGCCATGATAATCAGGGGGATCATGCCGCCGACGCCGGCGTTGATCGGCAGGAACAAGACGCCCGCGCCGATCGCTGTACCGTACAGGCCCAGCATCCACATGGTGTCGGTTTTACGCCATCCGCTGCGGGTTTCGCCCGAAACGATGGTGCTGGTTTGAGTGGTTTCCATCTGTATCTCCTGGAGGAATCAACAAAATCTAATGAACAAATACAATTGCGTAACACGAAATTCGTTTAATTACGGTTTTTTTAGAAATTTTCTCCGTAATAATTGGGCCGGAAAGATACATTTATATGGTTTATGCATCAGTGATCGCGATCTCAAATGCAATAATCCACTTTCAATGTGCGTATTTTTAGTCCAACAGCCTGTTTCTGGTGATCAGCCAGCGATTTGTGGCGCGCAGGCTACCATTTGCAGCATATGAGATAAAAGCTGGGTGGCGTAATAACGAGGGATTTACTGTAAAAAAGAGAAGTGGTCGACGTTTTTGCGCTTAAAACCATTTTTTGCAGTGATAATTGTCGCAGTTTTTACCAACGCAAACGATTGGCTATGTAAAAATAATTTAGCTGTTTGATGAGTAACCGAAAGTTTTTTAGCGCGTTTTGGAAGTCAGAGAAAGCGTGCCCGCCGGGGCAACAGGCGCTGCCCCGGCGGGACGGAAATCAGGCGATGATTTCGTAGCAGGGAATATAGGCGGTGCCGCCCGGGAGCTTCATGCGGTGCTGGGCGACGAAGCCCTGCAGCAGATCGTCCATGCGGCGCATCATCTCCGGGTCGCCGTGCAGCTTATAAGGACCGTACTGCTCGATGGCCTGGATGCCCACCTCTTTGACGTTACCCGCGACAATGCCGGAGAAGGCGCGGCGCAGGTCGGCGGCCAGCACTTCCACCGGCTGGTCCGGGGAGAGTTTGAGGTTGGCCATGTTTTCATGGGTCGGATCAAACGGCATCTGCAGGTCCGGCGAGATACGAATCGACCAGTTGAAGCTGTAGGCGTCGTCGGTCTCGCGACGGCTCTCTTTCACCAGCGGCATCGCTTTTTTCATCTGCCGCGCCACTTCCGCCGGGTCGTCGATGATGATCCGGTAGTGGCGACGGGCGGATTCGCCCAGAGTATGGGTGATAAATTCGTCCAGCACGCGGAAGTAGTCAGCGCTCTCTTTCGGTCCGGTGAGGATCAGCGGCAGCACCTGCGCTTTGTTATCCGGATGCATCAGAATACCCAGCAGGTAAAGCAGCTCTTCGGCGGTGCCGACGCCGCCCGGGAAGATGATGATCCCGTGGGCGATGCGCACGAAGGCCTCCAGACGCTTTTCGATGTCCGGCATGATGATCAGTTCATTGACCAGCGGGTTTGGCGGTTCCGCGGCGATAATGGATGGTTCGGTCATGCCGATAAAGCGGCTGTCTTTGTAGCGCTGCTGCGCGTGGCCGACGGCGGCGCCTTTCATCGGCGCTTCCATCGCGCCAGGCCCGCAGCCGGTGCAGATGTTGAGTTCCCGCAGTCCCAGCTGCGTACCGACGCGGCGGGCGTAGAGGTATTCGTTTTCGTTGATCGAGTGGCCGCCCCAACAGACGATCATGTTCGGCGCTTCGCCGACGTGCAGCGCGCGGGCGTTGCGCAGGATCGAGAACACCAGGTTGGTGATATGGACTGAACTTTCGAGATCGAGGTTCGGGAAGCGAACGGTATTGTGGATCTGGCCGTACACGAACAGGATATCGCGCAGCACGGCGAACAGGTTGGCCTGCAGGGAACGAATAATGCGCCCGTCAACGAAGGCCTCTTCCGGCGGGTTGATCAGTTCCAGCTTCACGCCGCGTTCGCGACGCAGCACGTTAATATCGAAATTTTCAAAACGGGACAGAAGCTCCTTGCTGTTATCGGTCAGGCTCCCCGAGTTGAGCACAGCAAGCGAGCAGTTGCGAAAGAGTTGATACAGATCGCTGCTGGCGGTGCGCTTAAGCATATCCACTTCCAGCTGCGACAGCATATCCATTGAACCAAGCGGGCTAACATGTGTAATCAAGTGAACTCCTTACAGGACGCTTATGGTCTTCCTGTGATTACAATAGCCCTGCGAGCGGCGTTTCCACAACCTTGCGCGCGTCTAAACGCACGCAAATTGTGAAAATGTTTATTATTGTCGGGCGAGGCGGCCGGTGGCAGGGGAAAAGTCGCCGTTGCTGCGCCAGGGGTTGATATCCAGACCGCCGCGTCGCGTATAGCGGGCGTAAACGGAAAGCGATTCCGGCTGGCAGAAACGGAGAATATCGTTAAAGATGCGCTCGACGCACTGCTCATGGAATTCGTTATGGTGGCGGAACGAGACCAGATAGCGCAGGAGCTGCTCGCGGTCGATTTTCGCCCCACGATACTGGATCTGCACCGAGCCCCAGTCCGGCTGGTGGGTAATCAGGCAGTTGGACTTCAGCAGATGGCTGACCAGCGTCTCTTCCACGATTTTGCCGCTGGCGGCGCCCTGCAGGTAGTCGGCGCTGAACTGATAGTTATCGATCTCGATATCCTGATCGTCGATGCAGGCGCCATGGAGGTGGGCAATCGGCTGGCCTTCCAGTTCATCCAGCCGATACAGCGAGACCTTGACCTCGCCCTGGGCGCAGGCGCTCAGATCGCGGGTCAGCGTCTCTTCAACCTCCTGCCAGCTGGCGAAACGCGTCTGGTTAAAGCTGTTGAGATAAAGCTTAAAGCTTTTTGACTCCACCAGATTGACGCTGGTGTCGGGCAGTTCGACGTGGCCGACGGCCACCTGCGGCAGGCCTTTGCCGTTCAGCCAGGAGAGTTCGTACAGCGTCCAGATATCGGCGCCGTGAAACGGCAGGTTGTCGGCATGCAGGCCAAGCGGGTCGCGGTTAAGGCTGCGCGGAACGCCCTGCAGCAGCGAGGCGTCATAGGTATCGCGGTAATCGGTTGATTTACCGAGCGTCAGGCCGGCCAGCGCCTGATGATTATCGTAAGAAGACATGTTTCACCATAGTAAAGCGGGTACACTATGACCCCAGTGTATCCTGTCTAACGTGAAGAGAGAAATCGGTGGACCATCAGACCGCAGAAGCGCTGCATGCTTTTACCCAACGTTATTGCGCCGCCTGGCAGCAGCAGCGCCACAGCCTGCCGCGCAGTGAAGAGCTTTATGGCGTCCCGTCGCCTTGCGTCGTCGACACCCAGGGCGAGGCCGTGTTCTGGCAGCCGCAGCCGTTTTCGCTGGCGCAAAATATCAGCGCGGTTGAACGCGCCCTGGATATTGTGGTACAACAGCCGCTTCATTCTTATTATACCACTCAGTTTGCCGGCGATATGACCGGCCGGTTTGCCGGCGAAACGCTAACGCTGCTGCAGACCTGGAGTGAAGAGGATTTTCAGCGGGTGCAGGAAAACCTCATCGGGCATCTGGTGGTGCAGAAGCGGCTGAAGCTGGCGCCGACGCTGTTTATCGCCACCCTCGAGAGTGAACTGGATGTCATTTCCGTCTGTAATCTCAGCGGTGAAGTCGTCAAAGAGACCCTCGGCACCGCCAAACGCATCACCCTTTCCCCCTCGCTTGCGGGTTTCCTCAACCAGCTTGAGCCGGTTCTGTAATCCAGTCTGCCTGGTCATTTGTGAGAGATCTCTTACAAAACCTGTAAGAGATCATCATCATTTAAGGCAAATTTAATCCAATCTTTTTTTGTTAACTTATTGGTATTAAATTGGATTTTTATTTTTTCGTCCTTTTGAGTGGGGACTAATCTTAAGAGATTGTCTCAAGAAGGGTTGTAAGAAGAGGCAGAATCAGTGATCCTATGTCTGTCGACAGGAAGTCGCGAAATGAAGCGAACATCAGGATGATGGCGCTTCTGCAGGACCCGCCAGGATGGCGTTGCAAGGACAGGCTTCAGGATGAAGCAAGGATAACGCAGGATCGCGTAATGGACACCTCCAGGATGGAGAATGAGAGCCGCTCAGGATGAACGGTGGATCTGGAAGATCGGGACAAACTTAAGGATAAGTCATTTCGCATCGGGGTGGTGTGAAAGCAGGATGCACGAGTTTATGGATGAACATGGTCAGGAGACCTCAGGAAAAGTTTTCAAGGACGAGCAGGGAGCACCAATGTAGCGGGAATGCTGCAAAACGAACCGGGAGCACTGTTTATACAGTGCTCCCTTTTTTTATTTCTCCTGCGGATTTGCTATCCTGCGCCCGGTTTTTAACTCATCGAGGTTTCCCCCATGACTCTTGACGATAGCGTGCGCGATCGCCTGCGCGCCATTGAAGCCCTGCTGCGCGAAACAGAGCACTGGCAGGAGACGGCGCCGGACAGCAGCGCCTTCGCCAGCGATAAGCCGTTTTGCCTGGATACTCTGGAGCCGCTGGAGTGGCTGCAGTGGGTCCTGATCCCGCGTATGCATCAGCTGCTGGAGAGCGGCCAGCCGCTGCCGCAAAATTTCGCCGTTGCGCCGTATTACGAAATGGCGCTGGATCAAGCCCACCCGGTTCGCGAATCCATGCTGGCGGAGCTGCTGCTGCTGGACGCGCTGTTTGCCGGTGAGCAGGCCTGATGCTGGAGATAATCTACCAGGACGACTGGCTGGTGGCGGTCAACAAACCGTCGGGCTGGCTGGTGCATCGCAGCTGGCTCGATCGCGATGAGAAAGTGGTGGTGATGCAGACCGTGCGCGACCAGATCGGCCAGCACGTTTTTACCGCCCATCGCCTCGACCGGCCCACCTCCGGCGTCCTGCTCATGGGACTGTCAAGCGAGGCGGGGCGGCTGCTGGCGCAGCAGTTCGAGCAGCATCAGATCCAGAAGCGCTACCATGCGATCGTCCGCGGCTGGCTGATGGAAGAGGCGCTGCTCGATTATCCGCTGGTGGAAGAGCTGGATAAAATCGCCGATAAGTTCGCCCGCGAAGACAAAGGGCCGCAGCCGGCGGTGACCCATTACCGTGGTCTGGCGACGGTGGAGATGCCGGTGGCGACCGGGCGTTATCCCACCACCCGCTACGGGCTGGTGGAACTGGAGCCGAAAACCGGCCGCAAGCACCAGCTGCGCCGCCATCTGGCCCACCTCCGTCATCCGATCCTCGGCGACAGCAAGCACGGCGATCTGCGGCAAAACCGCAGCGCCGCGGAGCATTTCGGCTGTCACCGCCTGATGCTGCACGCCAGCAAACTGTCGTTAACCCATCCCTTTACCGGTGAGCCGCTGACCCTGCGCGCCGGTTTTGACGACGTCTGGATGCGTGCGCTGTCGCAGTTTGGCTGGCGCGGGCTTCTCCCGCTAAATGAAAGGGTTGAGTTTGCCGACGACTGCGGTCAGGATGAAGAGAATAAGGTCAATCCAGGGAGATAATAGCATGGCGGAAGTCGGAATTTTTGTCGGCACCATGTACGGCAACTCGCTGCTGGTCGCGGAAGAAGCGGAAGCGATCCTCAGCGGACTGGGACACAAGGCTACCGTGTATGAGGATCCGCAGGTCAACGACTGGGAATCCTACACGGGTAAGTATGTGCTGGTGGTCACCTCCACCACCGGGCAGGGCGATCTGCCGGACAGCATCGTCCCGCTGTATGAGGGCATTAAAGATATGTATCAGCCTCACCTGCGCTACGGCATTATCGCGCTGGGCGACAGCACCTACGCCAACTTTTGCGGCGGAGGCCTGAAGTTCGATCAACTGCTGCAGGAGCAGGGCGCGAAGCGCATCGGCGAAATGCTGAAGATTGACGCCAGCGAAGATCCGGAGCCGGAGAGCGTCTCTAATCTATGGGTTGAGCAGTGGGCTACCCTGCTGGAATAAAAGCGCTGCCCTCTCCCTACGCAGAGGGCGCCCTTTCAAGATGTCGCGGCCAGATACGCGGACAGCAAAAGTGTATCCCTTTCCGGACGGCACGCCTTCAGGCAAATGCACAATATCCTTAGCAATATCATGGGTTAAGCCAGCCGGTTTCACCGGGTCAAGAGAGGTATTTCACACTCCGGCTCTTATTGCTGCGCTTTTGACCACCCGCGGCGCTGGTTTTTCATTTCCGTGAACTTCCCCCCACTCTTTCAGGCATACGCCATAAACCACCTGCAATAGCGGCGTAAAAGCTGTGTAGATGCACGGTGAGCCGCGGTGTGCCTCTTCATATACTGCTCCAGCCAGTGATAAATGCAGTGCCAGATATAACGACAACTATCAAAACACGACCACGTCATTCTGATTACCCTACAGGTTGTGCTGTTCAGAATGAACGTAGCTAAACGCTATGATTCAGGAGTACAACAATGAGTTCATTAAGTCAGGCGGCGACGGCGGCTGAAAAGCGCACCAACGCCCGCTACTGGATAGTGGTGATGCTGTTTATCGTCACCTCTTTTAACTATGGCGACCGGGCGACGCTGTCGATCGCCGGTTCGGAAATGGCCAAAGATATCGGCCTGGATCCGGTGGGAATGGGGTATGTCTTCTCCGCGTTCTCATGGGCTTATGTCATCGGCCAGATCCCGGGCGGCTGGCTGCTCGACCGCTTCGGTTCGAAGCGCGTCTATTTCTGGTCGATCTTCATCTGGTCGATGTTTACCCTGCTGCAGGGCTTCGTCGACATCTTCAGCGGCTTTGGCATTATCGTCGCGCTGTTTACCCTGCGCTTCCTCGTTGGCCTTGCCGAATCGCCGTCATTCCCGGGTAACAGCCGTATCGTGGCCGCCTGGTTCCCGGCGCAGGAGCGCGGCACGGCCGTGGCGATCTTTAACTCCGCCCAGTACTTTGCCACCGTTATCTTCGCGCCGATCATGGGCTGGCTGACGCATGAGGTGGGCTGGTCGCACGTCTTCTTCTTTATGGGCGGCCTGGGGATTGTGATTAGCTTTGTCTGGCTGAAAGTGATCCACGATCCGAACAACCATCCGGGGGTAAACAAGAAGGAACTGGAATATATCGCCGAAGGCGGCGCCCTGATCAACATGGATCAAAAGAGCAGCGCGCAGAAGGTGCCTTTCAGCGTCAAAATGGGGCAGATCAAGCAGCTGATCGGATCGCGGATGATGATCGGCATCTATATCGGTCAG
Organism: Klebsiella sp. 1SOBk5mer; assembly: GCF_046603115.1. NCBI lineage: Bacteria > Pseudomonadati > Pseudomonadota > Gammaproteobacteria > Enterobacterales > Enterobacteriaceae > Klebsiella > Klebsiella sp. 1SOBk5mer. The sequence goes on from NZ_JBKIUU010000002.1 coordinate 519,033, forward strand.
TACTGCATTAACGCCCTGACCTACTTCTTTATCACCTGGTTCCCGGTTTACCTGGTGCAGGCGCGCGGCATGTCGATCCTTAAAGCGGGGTTTGTCGCCTCCATTCCGGCGGTGTGCGGCTTCGTCGGCGGGGTGCTGGGCGGGGTGATCTCTGACTGGTTAATGCGCCGCACCGGCTCGCTGAACATTGCCCGCAAAACGCCGATTGTGCTGGGGATGCTGCTCTCCATGACCATGCTGATGTGTAACTATGTCAACGTGGAGTGGATGGTGATTGGCTTTATGGCGATGGCCTTCTTCGGCAAAGGGATCGGCGCGCTTGGCTGGGCGGTGATGGCGGATACCGCGCCGAAAGAGATTAGCGGTCTTTCCGGCGGTCTGTTCAACATGTTTGGCAATATCTCCGGTATCGTTACCCCGATCGCTATCGGCTATATCGTCGGCACCACCGGCTCGTTCAACGGGGCGCTGGTTTACGTCGGCATTCATGCCCTGGTGGCGGTGCTGAGCTACCTGGTGCTGGTGGGCGATATCAAACGCATCGAACTGAAACCTGTCGCGGGGCGTTAATCATGACTACCCAATCCAGCCCGATTATTACAGAGATGAAGGTCATTCCGGTGGCCGGGCACGACAGCATGCTGCTGAACATCGGCGGGGCGCACAACGCCTGGTTTACCCGCAATATCGTGGTATTGACCGATAACGCCGGCAACACCGGCGTGGGAGAAGCCCCTGGCGGAGAGGTCATCTACCAGACGCTGCTGGCGGCGATCCCGCAGGTGGTAGGTCAGGAGGTCGCCCGTCTCAATCGCGTGGTGCAGCAGGTGCACAAAGGCAATCAGGCGGCGGATTTCGACACCTTTGGCAAAGGGGCATGGACCTTCGAACTGAAAGTCAACGCGGTAGCGGCGCTGGAGGCCGCGCTGCTCGACCTGCTCGGCAAGGTGCTCAATGTGCCGGTCTGCGAGCTGCTGGGCCCGGGTAAGCAGCGTGATGCCGTCACCGTGCTGGGCTACCTGTTCTATATCGGCGATCGGCAGAAAACCGACCTGGGTTATCTGGACCATACGCCGGGCGATCACGAATGGTATCGCCTGCGCCACCAGCAGGCGCTGAGCAGCGAAGCGGTGGTGCGCCTGGCGGAAGCCGCTCAGGATCGCTACGGTTTCAAAGACTTTAAGCTGAAGGGCGGCGTGCTGCCCGGCGAGCAGGAAATTGACACCGCCCGGGCGCTGAAAAAGCGCTTTCCGGACGCGCGCATCACCGTCGATCCTAACGGCGCCTGGCTGCTGGATGAGGCGATCGCCCTGTGCAAAGGGCTGCAGGATGTTCTGACCTACGCCGAAGATCCGTGCGGCGCCGAGCAGGGCTTCTCCGGCCGGGAGGTGATGGCCGAGTTTCGCCGCGCCACCGGGCTGCCGGTCGCCACCAATATGATCGCCACCAACTGGCGCGAGATGGGTCATGCGGTGATGCTCAACGCCGTCGATATTCCGCTGGCGGACCCGCACTTCTGGACGCTCTCCGGCGCGGTACGAGTGGCGCAGCTGTGCGACGACTGGGGGCTTACCTGGGGCTGCCATTCCAACAACCATTTTGATATTTCCCTGGCGATGTTTACCCACGTCGGCGCCGCCGCGCCGGGTCATCCCACCGCCATCGACACCCACTGGATCTGGCAGGAAGGCGACGCGCGCCTGACCAAAAATCCACTGCAGATTATTAACGGCAAGATTGCCGTGCCAGACGCGCCGGGACTCGGCGTGGAACTTGACTGGGAGCAGGTGCGCAGAGCCCATGAGGCCTATAAAGCGCTGCCGGGCGGCGCGCGCAACGACGCGGGCCCGATGCAGTACCTGATCCCCGGCTGGACATTTGACCGCAAACGTCCTGTTTTCGGCCGCCACTAATTACAAAAGGATGATGCTATGACGACTTTCTCTTCCACGCCCGTTGTCACCACCATGCAGGTGATCCCGGTTGCCGGCCATGACAGTATGCTGATGAATCTGAGCGGGGCCCACGCCCCGTACTTCACCCGCAATATCGTGATTATTAAAGATAACGCCGGCCATACCGGCGTCGGTGAAATTCCGGGGGGCGAAAAAATTCGCCAGACTCTGGAGGATGCCATTCCGCTGGTGGTGGGCAAAACGCTGGGTGAGTATAAAAACGTGCTCGGCGCGGTGCGCAATCAGTTCGCCGACCGTGACGCCGGCGGCCGCGGCCTGCAGACCTTTGACCTGCGCACCACCATCCACGTGGTGACCGGGATCGAAGCGGCGCTGCTGGACCTGCTGGGCCAGCACCTTGGGGTCAACGTCGCCTCGCTGCTCGGCGATGGGCAACAGCGCAGCGAAGTTGAAATGCTGGGCTATCTGTTCTTTATCGGTAACCGCCACGCCACGCCGCTGGCCTATCAGAGCCAGCCGGATGAACAGTGCGAGTGGTATCGCCTGCGCCATGAAGAGGCAATGACGCCGGATGCGGTGGTCCGCCTCGCGGAAGCGGCCTATGAAAAATATGGTTTCAACGACTTTAAGCTGAAGGGCGGCGTACTGGCCGGTTTTGAAGAAGCCGAAGCGATCAGCGCCCTGGCGAAGCGCTTCCCGAATGCCCGCGTGACCCTCGATCCGAACGGCGCCTGGCTGCTTGAAGAAGCCATTCAGATTGGCAAGCAGCTGAAGGGCGTGCTGGCCTATGCTGAGGATCCGTGCGGCGCTGAGCAGGGCTTCTCCGGCCGCGAAGTGATGGCGGAGTTCCGTCGCGCGACGGGCCTGCCGACCGCCACCAATATGATCGCCACCGACTGGCGGCAGATGGGCCATACGCTCTCCCTGCAGTCGGTGGATATCCCGCTGGCGGACCCGCACTTCTGGACCATGCAGGGGTCGGTTCGCGTGGCGCAGATGTGTCATGAGTTCGGCCTGACCTGGGGTTCGCACTCCAATAACCACTTCGACGTGTCGCTGGCGATGTTCACTCACGTCGCGGCTGCGGCGCCGGGCAAGATCACCGCTATCGATACCCACTGGATCTGGCAGGAGGGCAACCAGCGTCTGACCAAACAACCGTTTGAAATTAAAGGCGGAATGGTGCAGGTGCCGAGCACGCCGGGTCTGGGGGTTGAGCTGGATATGGACCGCGTAATGCAGGCAAATGAGCTATATAAGAAACATGGCCTTGGCGCCCGCGACGATGCGATGGCGATGCAGTACCTGATCCCGGGCTGGACCTTTGACAACAAGCGTCCATGCATGGTGCGCTAAAAGGCCGCTGGCCTCTGCGGGGGCCGGCATTGCGCGATAGCGACAGGGGTTAGCTCAAAGTAAGGACTGCAGATGAAAATAGTGATCGCACCGGATTCCTGGAAGGAGAGCCTGACCGCGCTGGAAGTAGCCAGTGCGATAGAGCAAGGCTTTCGCGAGATTTATCCTGACGCGGAATATGTCAGGCTGCCGGTTGCCGACGGTGGGGAAGGGACGGTGGAAGCCATGGTGGCGGCGACCGGCGGGCATCAGGTGCCGCTGACGGTGACCGGGCCGCTGGGGGAGCCGGTAGAGGCATTTTATGGGCTGTCCGGCGATCGCCAGTGCGCCTTTATCGAAATGGCGGCGGCCAGCGGGCTGGAAAGCGTTCCCCCGGCGCAGCGTAACCCGCTGCTGACCACCTCCTGGGGCACCGGGGAGCTGATTCGCCATGCGCTGGACGCTGGCGTGCGGCAGATCATTATTGGCATTGGCGGCAGCGCGACCAATGACGGCGGCGCCGGCATGGCGCAGGCGCTGGGGGCGAAATTGCTGACCGTCGACGGTCAGCAAATCGCGCCAGGGGGCGGCGCGCTGGAGACGCTGGCGCGCATCGATCTTAGCGAGCTTGATCCACGGCTGGCAGATTGTCGGATTGACGTGGCCTGCGATGTCACCAACCCGTTGACCGGCCCGCAGGGCGCCAGCGCGGTATTCGGCCCGCAAAAAGGAGCGACGGCGCAGATGATCGACCGGCTTGACAGCGGCCTGCGGCACTATGCCCGGATCATCGCCCGTGATTTAGATTGCGACGTGCTGAGCCTGGAAGGCGGCGGCGCGGCGGGCGGGATGGGCGCGGCGCTGTATGCGTTTTGTGGCGCTCAACTGCGCCCGGGCATTGAGATTGTCACCGATGCGCTGCAGCTGGCGGAGCGGGTGGCGGATGCTGATTTAGTGATCACCGGCGAAGGACGTATCGACAGTCAGACTATCCACGGCAAGGTGCCGGTGGGAGTGGCCAGGGTGGCGAAGCGATTTAACATACCGGTGATCGGGATTGCCGGCAGCCTTACCGCCGATGTCGGCGTCGTGCATCAGCACGGGCTGGATGCGGTATTCAGCGTGTTGTACACCATCTGCACGCTGGATGAAGCGCTGGCCAATGCCGCCGCCAACCTGCGGATGACGGCGCGAAACGTCGCCGCGGTTTTGCAGATGGGCGGTAAGCTGTAATGGAGGTGTCCCGGCTGGCGCGGCCTCCCGGGAATGTCTAAGCGATGTTGAAGTCGCCAGCACCGGCAGTTTCCGCAGCGCAAGCGGGTAAATTAACGGCAGGCTGCACGGACCGTAGGCCGGGCAAGGCGTCGCCGCCGCCCGGCATAAAAGCGGCTCCGTGCCCGCTCTCCTTGCCCGGCGGCGCGATGCCTGGCGAGCCGGGTGCAGGAACCGTAGGCCGGGCAAGGCGTCGCCGCCGCCCGGCATAAAAGCGGCTCCGTGCCCGCTCTCCTTGCCCGGCGGCGCGATGCCTGGCGAGCCGGGAGCAGGTCGGGAAGCCCTGTGGTTTTAGCCTCCCATCCGGCAGGCTTCGCGCGCCACGTTATCCATCTCATCCAACAGCTCAAGCAGCTCCGGCTCCAGATCCTCGGCGGCGGTGCCTGCGCGCAGCTGGCTCTCCAGAGTGTGGCAGAGCTTTTTCAGCCGCGGCACGCCGCTGTAGCTGCAGCTGCCGTGCAGTTTGTGGATCAGATCCACCAGCCCTTCCGGCTGCTCGCCGACCAGTTGCTCTTCCACTTTGTTACGCACCTCCGGCATAAAAGCGATCAGCATCTGCAGCATCTCCCTCGCCAGGTCCGGCTTCATCGCCGCCTGACGTAGCGCCAGCTGCCAGTCGAGCGTCTGGTTATGGTCGATGACTGGCTCTGCGGGCGGTATCGCCGCCGGGGCGATGCTGTGTACTCCAGGCTGATAGCGCAGCAGCAGGGCGTGCAGTTTCTCTTCTTCGATCGGCTTCGCCAGATAGTCGTTCATGCCGGCGCTCAGTAGCTTCTCGCGCTGGCCCTCCAGGGCGTGCGCGGTGACGGCGATAACCGGCGTTTGCTGGTGATGCGGCAAATGATGGATAAGCTCACAGGCGCGGATGCCGTCCATATCCGGCATCTGAATATCCATCAGGATCAGATCCATCTGCAGTTGCTTGGCCTTGTCCACCGCCTGCTGGCCGCTGTCGCAGAGGATCACCTGCTGCACAAGGTCATCCAGCAGGGCGCCAATGAGCTTCAGGTTTGCCGGATTGTCGTCGACGGCCATCACGGTCATCGGCAGCTTATGGCTGTCGGCCTGGGTCAACGGCGCGGAGGCCGTCGCATGATGGGTGGCCACCAGCGCCGGCAGCAGACGGGTGGTGGTGAGCGGTTTCAACAGGCAGGCGGCGATGCCATCGCGCTTCAGGGCTTCGGCGCTGACCTGGGCATGACATGGCAGAGCCAGCAGTACGTTATCTGACATCGCGCAGGCTTTGGCTAATTTTTCCCGGTGCGGCGACAAATCGCGCATTGAGACCGGAATACCGACCAGCAGAATGTCGTACTGGGCTTCCGCCAGAGCAGAGAAGGTGGGGCTGTAAATCACCTCCAGCGGCGTGGCGGCCAGCATCTCCAGCGTGCACTGCGCCGCCGTCGCGTTGGCTTCCACATAGGCCAGACGCTTGCCCGCCAGCCCGTCGGTATTCAGCGTATCCGGAATGGCGTTCGGGTTGAGATCGAGGCTGATATGGAACCAGAAGGTAGAGCCGCGGTTTGGCTGACTGTGGAACGAGATATCGCCGCCCATCTCCTTAACCAGACGCTGGGTGATCACCAGCCCGAGTCCGGTGCCGCCGTGGCGGCGTGAAATACTGGCATCGGCCTGACGGAAGGCCTGGAACAGCCGGGACTGGTCGCGCTCGGGGATGCCGATGCCGGTATCGTGGATCTGAATTTCGATCTGCACCCGCGAATTACTGATGGCCCGCTGCTCCACCAGCACATCGATATTACCGTGCTCGGTAAATTTGATGGCGTTGCCTACGAGGTTGGTCACAATCTGCTGCAGACGCAGCGGGTCGCCGATGACGTTATCCGGCACGTTGTTCTTAATGTTCAGCGTCAGCTCCAGCCCTTTATCGTGCGCGGAATGCGCCAGCAGGGTGACCACCTCATGAAGCGAGGTGCGCAGCAGGAACGGAATGCTCTCCAGGATCAGCTTCCCGGCTTCCAGCTTGGAAAAGTCGAGCACGTCGTTGATGATCGCCAACAGATTATTGGCCGAGCGTTCGATGGTGGTCAGGTGGTCGCGCTGCGTGGCGTTGAGATCGGTTTTCAACGTCAGACGGGTAAAGCCGATCACCCCATTGAGCGGGGTGCGCAGTTCGTGGGACATATTAGCCAGGAATTCAGACTTAATGCGCGCCGCCTCCTGGGCGCGCTTTTTCGCCAGGTCCAGTTCGACGTTCTGAATCTCCATCTGCTCAAGGGTTTCCCGCAGATCGGAGGTCGCCTGGTCGACGTTGTGCTGCATCTCCTCATGGTACGCCGCCAGCGACATGGCCATCGAGTTGATGCCGTTTTTCAGCATATCCAGTTCGCCGAGCATAAAGCCCTCGACGCGGCTGTCCAGCTGTCCGCGGCGGATGCGGTCGACGGTGTTGACCATATTGCGGATAGGGCCGGTGACGTCGCGCATCAGGCGCCAGCCGAAGATCAGCGCGATACCGATGCAGAACAGCATCATCACGCTGGAGATAAAAATCTCTTTGTACTGCTGGAGGCGCACCGATTTCAGGTCCAGCTCCAGCGCGACGTAGCCCAGCATATTGCCCGGCATTTTGGCATCGGATTCAGGGGATTCATCCGGCGAATAACTTTCCGAGACGATCGGCGTGCGCAGGATCATCATGTCGCCGTCGCGGATGACGCTGAGACGACGGGGAAACGCTTCGCCTTTCGGGATCTGCAGGTCGCTGGGGTTGAGCTGGTAATTGGAGGTGACAAACAAGCGGTTATGCGAATCGTACACCGAGATGGCCCGCACGATCTCCGAGTGGCGACGATGCAGAACGCTGATCAACTGGCCGATAGATTCGCGGTTTTGCAGATTCATGCCATATTCGCTGGAGACCGCCAGCGGCTCAATAATGCTGGTGCCGGCGTCCTCCAGCTGACGTTGCAGGTCGTTATAACGGTGAGCGACAAAGAAAACACTGAGCAACAGCCCTATCAGGACGGTTGGCGCCAGAATCAGAATCATCATGCGAGCACGCAGGCTGTAGTTGGTCATGCGGTTCCATTATGGGAGAATATAGACATCATCGTTCGGTGAGCGTCGGTGCGCCTCGCGGCGCTGCCGCTCTGAACGAGCTCGTTTTATTTGATTGAGACAACTCTCTACGATGGCGCAATTCTACTCTGCAAAACGGCGTGTGACGACGCGCCAGATCATAACCGTTACAGTCAACGACCTCGATCCCTTTGGCCAGGGCGTGGCCCGCCACCAGGGGAAAGCGCTGTTCATCGGCGGCGTGCTGCCGCAGGAGCAGGCAGAGGTGGTGCTGGTGGAAGACAAAAAGCAGTACGCCCGCGCCCAGGTGAAACGCCGTCTGACCGACAGCCCGCAGCGCCAGGCGCCGCGCTGCCCCCATTTTGGCGTTTGCGGCGGCTGCCAACAGCAGCATGCCAGCATCACGCTTCAGCAGCAAAGTAAACGCGCCGCGCTGGCGCGCCTGATGAAGCGCGAGGTGGATGAGATCATCGCCGGCGAGCCGTGGGGCTATCGCCGGCGCGCGCGCTTAAGCTTGAATTATCAGCCAAAGACCCAACAATTGCAGATGGGTTTTCGTCAGGCCAGCGATAAAGCGATCGTCGATGTGGTGCAGTGCCCTGTTTTGGTGCCCCAACTTGAGGCGCTGCTGCCCGCCGTGCGCGAGTGCTTAAGCGCGCTGAGCGCATTACGCCATCTTGGCCACGTCGAGCTGGTGCTGGCGGACAACGGCCCACTGATGGTGCTGCGCCATACCGCTGCGCTGCCGGCGGCTGACCGGGAAAAACTGGAACGTTTTTCGCAAACTCACGGTCTTTCCCTGTACCTCGCGCCGCAAAGCGAGATACTGGAACATATTCACGGCGAAGCGCCATGGTATACCTCAGACGGACTACGCTTAGTGTTCAGTCCGCGGGATTTTATCCAGGTCAACGACGGCGTGAATCAGCAGATGGTGCGTACCGCGCTGGCGTGGCTGGATCTGCAGCCGGAGGACCGGGTGCTGGATCTGTTCTGCGGGATGGGCAATTTTACCCTGCCGCTGGCGACTCGCGCCGCCCACGTGGTTGGGGTGGAAGGGGTGCCGGCGCTGGTTGAGAAGGGGCGGGAAAACGCCGCCCTCAATGGTTTATCAAATGTCACCTTCTTCCATGAAAATCTGGAAGAGGATGTCACCCGCCAGGCCTGGGCGAAGCATGGCTTTGATAAAGTGCTGCTGGACCCGGCCCGCGCCGGCGCGCCGGGCGTGATGCCGCATATTATAAAACTGGCGCCGCGGCGGGTGGTGTATGTTTCCTGCAACCCGGCGACGCTGGCGCGAGACAGCGAAACCCTGTTGCAGGCTGGATATCAGATTCAACGCCTGGCGATGCTGGATATGTTCCCGCATACCGGTCATCTGGAATCAATGGTGTTGTTTGAGCGCAGGCTTACATAAGGTCATTCACAACGTCGCAGAAGAGCCGCCCCGGCCATCAATGCTGACGCGACCTGCAGGATGACATGTAGAAAGTTGAGGCTTGCCGACTTCGGCAGGCCGGTCCCTTAAGGAGAGGACAATGGTTGCGGTAAGAAGTGCACATCTTAATAAAGCTGGTGAATTTGACCCGAAGAAATGGATCGCGAGTCTGGGGATTTCCAGCCAGCAGTCGTGTGAGCGCTTAGCCGAAACCTGGGATTATTGTCGCGAAAAAACGCAAGGACACCCGCTGGCGGACCTGCTGCTGTGGCGGGGCGTCGAAATGGTGGAGATCCTCTCCACCCTGAGTATGGATATCGATACCCTGCGCGCGGCGCTGTTGTTCCCGCTGGCCGACGGCGAAGTCGTCAGCGAAGAGGTCATGCAGGAGAGCGTGGGTAAATCGGTCGTGACCCTGATTCACGGGGTACGGGACATGGCCGCCATCCGTCAGCTGAAAGCCACTCATACCGACTCGGTATCTTCCGAGCAGGTGGATAACATTCGCCGCATGCTGCTGGCGATGGTTGACGATTTTCGCTGCGTGGTTATCAAGCTTGCCGAACGTATCGCGCATCTGCGCGAGGTCAAGGACGCGCCGGAAGATGAGCGGGTGCTGGCGGCGAAAGAGTGCACCAATATCTATGCTCCCCTGGCTAACCGCTTAGGTATCGGCCAGCTGAAGTGGGAGCTGGAAGATTACTGCTTCCGCTACCTGCACCCGGCAGAGTACAAGCGCATTGCCAAACTGCTCCACGAACGCCGTATCGACCGCGAGCATTATATCGACGAGTTCGTCGGCCACCTGCGGGCAGAAATGAAAGCCGAAGGGGTCAAGGCCGAGGTCTATGGTCGGCCGAAGCATATCTACAGCATCTGGCGCAAAATGCAGAAAAAACACCTCGCCTTTGACGAGCTGTTTGACGTACGCGCGGTGCGCATCGTGGCCGAGCGGTTGCAGGATTGTTATGCCGCGCTGGGGATCGTTCATACCCACTACCGTCACCTGCCAGATGAGTTCGATGACTATGTGGCCAACCCGAAACCCAACGGCTACCAGTCTATCCATACCGTGGTGCTGGGGCCGAGCGGCAAGACCGTGGAGATTCAAATCCGCACCCGGCAGATGCATGAAGACGCCGAGCTGGGCGTGGCCGCGCACTGGAAATACAAAGAGGGCGCGGGAGCGGGGACCAGCGGCGGCCGCGGCTATGAGGACCGTATCGCCTGGCTGCGCAAGCTGATTGCCTGGCAGGAAGAGATGGCCGACTCCGGCGAAATGCTCGACGAAGTGCGCAGCCAGGTCTTTGACGACCGGGTGTATGTCTTTACGCCGAAAGGCGACGTGGTGGACCTGCCGGCGGGGTCGACGCCGCTCGATTTTGCCTACCATATCCACAGCGACGTCGGTCATCGCTGCATCGGCGCCAAAATTGGCGGCCGCATCGTGCCGTTCACCTATCAGCTGCAGATGGGCGATCAGATCGAAATCATTACCCAGAAGCAGCCGAACCCGAGCCGCGACTGGCTCAACCCTAACCTCGGCTATGTCACCACCAGCCGCGGACGCTCCAAAATTCACGCCTGGTTCCGTAAGCAGGACCGCGACAAGAACATTCTTGCCGGCCGACAGATCCTCGACGACGAGCTGGAGCATCTGGGCATCAGCCTGAAGGATGCGGAAAAGCATCTGCTGCCGCGCTACAACTTCAACGAGCTCGATGAACTGCTGGCGGCCATCGGCGGCGGCGATATCCGCCTCAACCAGATGGTCAACTTCCTGCAGGCGCAGTTCAATAAACCGAGCGCCGCCGAGCAGGATGCGGCAGCGCTGAAGCAGTTGCAGCAGAAAACCTATGCTCCGCAGAACCGCACCAAGGACAATGGCCGGGTGGTGGTGGAAGGGGTTGGCAATCTGATGCACCATATTGCCCGCTGCTGCCAGCCGATCCCGGGCGATGAGATCGTCGGCTTTATCACCCAAGGGCGCGGGATTTCCGTGCATCGCGCCGACTGCGATCAGCTCGCTGAACTGCAGTCGCATGCCCCGGAGCGCATCGTCGATGCGGTATGGGGCGAAAGCTACTCGGCCGGATATTCGCTGGTGGTCAGGGTGGAGGCGAACGATCGCAGCGGGTTACTGCGCGATATCACCACCATCCTCGCCAATGAGAAGGTGAACGTGCTGGGCGTTGCCAGCCGCAGCGATACCCGTCAGCAGCTGGCCACCATCGATATGACCATCGAGATTTACAACCTGCAGGTGCTGGGCCGGGTGCTCGGTAAGCTGAACCAGGTGCCCGATGTCATTGACGCGCGCCGTCTGCACGGCGGTTAATTCGTCTCCAGGCCGGATAAGGCGAAGCCGCCATCCGGCAATTTCGCAACGTCGGATAAGGTCGAAACGCCTTATCCGGCCGACTATTTTTTACATTTCCAGGATTGTCACATGACCCAAATCGACCGCTTGCTCGGCATCATGCGCCGCCTGCGCGACCCGGAAAACGGCTGCCCGTGGGATAAAGAGCAGACCTTTGCCACCATCGCTCCCTATACCCTCGAAGAAACCTATGAAGTGCTGGACGCCATTTCGCGAGAGGATTTTGACGACCTGCGCGGTGAGCTGGGCGATCTGCTGTTCCAGGTGGTGTTCTATGCGCAGATGGCGCAGGAAGAGGGACGTTTTAACTTTGACGATATCTGCGCCGCCATCAGCGACAAGCTGGAGCGCCGCCATCCCCATATCTTTGCTGATGCCACTGCGGGAAACAGCAGCGAAGTCCTGGCCCGCTGGGAGCAGATCAAAAGCGCGGAGCGGGCGGAAAAAGCCCAGCACTCGGCGCTGGACGACATTCCGCATAGCCTGCCGGCGCTGATGCGCGCACATAAAATCCAGCGTCGCTGCTCGGCGGTCGGTTTTGACTGGACCTCGCTGGGCCCGGTGCTCGACAAGGTGCATGAAGAAATTGATGAAGTGATGCATGAAGCGCAGCAGGCGGTGGTGGATGAAGCGAAACTGGAAGAGGAAGTGGGCGATCTGCTGTTCGCCACGGTGAATTTATCCCGCCATTTAGGGGTCAAAGCCGAGGTGGCGCTGCAGAAGGCGAACCTCAAATTCGAGCGCCGCTTCCGCGAAGTCGAGCGCATTGTCGCTGCCCGCGGCCTGGAAATGACCGGCGTCGACCTCGATACCATGGAAGAAGTATGGCAACAGGTAAAACGCCAGGAAACTGATCTCTAACGAGTTTTCGTGATCAAGCGCGATTTGTGTGATTTTATAAATAACAAGCGCTTGATTTACGTCAAAAACATTTCGCCAAAAGCGTCTATTTTCTCTTTCCGTTATGTCGTTGAAACACCATGTAGCCTGCCTCTTCGAGTTGTTCGGGTCGCAACACAGGTGCAACTTGAAGAACGAAGGGGAGGGGAAGAATGAAAGTTTGTGGCGTCACGCATGTTCGGGTATACTACTTTCCCGTCCTGGTTATTCCATCGTTTTACCCTAACTTCTCAGGTTCAGCATGACAACGAACTATATTTTTGTGACCGGCGGGGTCGTATCCTCTCTGGGTAAAGGCATTGCCGCAGCCTCCCTGGCAGCCATTCTTGAAGCCCGTGGTCTCAACGTGACCATCATGAAACTGGATCCGTATATCAACGTCGATCCGGGCACCATGAGCCCAATCCAGCATGGGGAAGTGTTCGTTACTGAAGACGGCGCAGAAACCGATCTGGACCTGGGCCACTACGAGCGTTTCATCCGTACCAAGATGACTCGCCGCAACAACTTCACCACCGGCCGTATCTACTCTGACGTGCTGCGCAAAGAGCGCCGTGGCGACTACCTGGGCGCGACCGTTCAGGTTATCCCGCACATCACCAACGCTATCAAAGAGCGTGTGCTGGCGGGCGGCGAAGGCCATGACGTGGTGCTGGTGGAGATCGGCGGTACCGTCGGCGATATCGAATCCCTGCCGTTCCTCGAAGCCATTCGTCAGATGGCGGTAGAGATTGGCCGCGAGCATACCCTGTTTATGCACCTGACTCTGGTGCCGTACATGGCCGCCGCGGGCGAAGTCAAAACCAAACCGACTCAGCACTCCGTGAAAGAGCTGCTCTCCATCGGTATTCAGCCTGACATCCTGATCTGCCGCTCCGATCGCGCTGTTCCGGCCAACGAACGGGCGAAAATTGCTTTGTTCTGTAACGTTCCGGAAAAGGCTGTTATTTCTCTGAAAGACGTCGATTCCATTTATAAAATTCCAGGCCTGTTGAAATCTCAGGGGCTGGACGATTATATTTGTAAACGATTCAGCTTAACTTGTCCGGAAGCAAACCTGGCCGAATGGGAACAGGTAATCTATGAAGAAGCCAATCCGGCAGGCGAAGTCACCATCGGTATGGTCGGTAAGTACATTGAACTGCCGGACGCCTACAAGTCGGTGATTGAAGCGCTGAAACACGGTGGTCTGAAAAACCGCGTTACCGTCAACATCAAGCTGATCGATTCGCAGGATGTGGAAACGCGCGGCGTCGAAATCCTCAAGGATTTAGATGCTATCCTTATCCCGGGCGGCTTCGGCTACCGCGGTGTGGAAGGTAAGATCGCCACCGCGCGCTATGCGCGTGAGAACAATATTCCTTATCTGGGCATTTGCCTGGGTATGCAGGTTGCGCTGATTGAGTTCGCGCGCAACGTAGCGGGTATGGAAAACGCCAACTCGACGGAATTTGTGCCAGACTGTAAATACCCGGTTGTGGCCCTGATTACCGAATGGCGTGACGAAGATGGCAACGTCGAAGTCCGCTCCGAGAAGAGCGATCTGGGCGGCACCATGCGCCTGGGCGCGCAGCAGTGCCAGCTGGATGATGATTCTCTGGTACGCCAGCTGTACGGCGAGCCGACCATCACCGAGCGCCATCGTCACCGCTACGAAGTCAACAACATGTTGTTGAAACCGATTGAAGCTGCCGGTCTGCGCGTTGCGGGCCGTTCCGGGGATGATCAGTTGGTCGAGATCATCGAAGTGCCGAACCATCCGTGGTTTGTGGCCTGCCAGTTCCACCCGGAGTTTACTTCGACGCCGCGTGATGGACACCCGCTGTTTGCCGGCTTTGTGAAAGCCGCCAGCGAGTACCAGAAACGCCAGGCGAAGTAAAAAGAGTTAGAACGGCAATGCACCCATCCGGGTGCATTGTTTGTCTGGAGTTTTAGTTTAACTTGTACTGAGGAAAACCTAATGTCCAAAATCGTTAAAGTCATCGGTCGTGAAATCATCGACTCCCGTGGTAACCCGACTGTTGAAGCCGAAGTACACCTGGAAGGTGGTTTCGTCGGTATGGCAGCTGCTCCGTCAGGTGCTTCTACTGGTTCCCGCGAAGCGCTGGAACTGCGCGATGGCGACAAATCCCGTTTCCTGGGTAAAGGCGTAACCAAAGCTGTTGCTGCGGTAAACGGCCCGATCGCTCAGGCAATCCTGGGCAAAGATGCCAAAGATCAGGCTGGCATCGACAAGATCATGATCGACCTGGACGGTACTGAAAACAAATCTAACTTCGGTGCGAACGCAATCCTGGCCGTTTCTCTGGCGAACGCCAAAGCAGCAGCTGCCTCCAAAGGCCTGCCGCTGTACGCGCACATCGCTGAACTGAACGGCACTCCGGGCAAATACTCCATGCCGGTTCCGATGATGAACATCATCAACGGCGGTGAGCACGCTGACAACAACGTCGACATCCAGGAATTCATGATTCAGCCGGTTGGCGCGCCGACCCTGAAAGAAGCTGTACGCATGGGTTCTGAAGTGTTCCATCACCTGGCGAAAGTGCTGAAGTCCAAAGGCATGAACACTGCCGTTGGTGACGAAGGCGGCTACGCGCCGAACCTGGGTTCCAACGCCGAAGCGCTGGCTGTTATCGCTGAAGCGGTTAAAGCTGCAGGCTACGAGCTGGGCAAAGACATCACCCTGGCGATGGACTGCGCAGCGTCTGAATTCTACAAAGACGGTAAATACGTTCTGGCCGGCGAAGGCAACAAAGCGTTCACCTCTGAAGAGTTCACTCACTTCCTGGAAGAGCTGACCAAACAGTACCCGATCGTCTCCATCGAAGATGGCCTGGACGAATCTGACTGGGAAGGTTTCGCTTACCAGACCAAAGTACTGGGCGACAAAATCCAGCTGGTTGGTGACGACCTGTTCGTAACCAACACCAAGATCCTGAAAGAAGGCATCGAAAAAGGCATCGCTAACTCCATCCTGATCAAATTCAACCAGATCGGTTCTCTGACCGAAACTCTGGCGGCTATCAAGATGGCGAAAGACGCTGGCTACACCGCTGTCATCTCTCACCGTTCTGGCGAAACTGAAGACGCGACCATTGCCGACCTGGCTGTGGGTACCGCTGCAGGCCAGATCAAAACCGGTTCTATGAGCCGTTCTGACCGCGTTGCTAAATACAACCAGCTGATTCGTATCGAAGAAGCGCTGGGTGAGCAAGCGCCGTTCAACGGTCGTAAAGAGATCAAAGGCCAGGCTTAATCCTGTCTTTGTGAAATAACCATGCCAGCCTTCGGGCTGGCATTTTTTTTATGCCTGCGGCCATTATTTAAAGTCGACGGCCATTTGCTGAGGGATCGACAGCCCGCGAGTGGTTTCCACGCAGCGGTCGATGTAATCGGTAAAGCGCGGCGGTTTTGGCATCCCCATGCTCAGCAGCTTGTCGTTGCTAAAGCGCACGTTCAGCGTGGCGAACGCGCCATATAAGCGCATCGCTTTCAGCATCAGTCGCTCATTGCACGGCCCAAAAATTCCTTTCAGTTCGCGACGCATTTTGACCAGCGTTTCATAGCTCACCTGGGCGTACTTGTCTCCCACCGGCGCCTGCTCCAGCGCCAGGGCCATCGCCCGGTCGATTTCGGCAAACTTCACGCTGTTCTCCTCGCCGGCAGAGATATGCACCACCTCGCCGCGGGCCAGCGGCTGGTTAAGCAGCATCAGCAGGGCATCGGCGCAGTAGTCCACCGGAATAACATCGATCCGATCCTCCATCGCGCACATAAATTTCTGCAGCATCAGCCCCATGCTGAACACCCAGAAAATACTGCTGGAAGGCCGGCAGCCATGATGGGTATGGCCCACCACAATAGAAGGGCGGGCAATGACCAGCGGTAGCGTAGGGCAGTGCTGCTGCATCAGTTGCTCGATGGCCGATTTCGAGTGGGTATATTCCACCAGATGCTCGGCGCGCTGCCGAAACTCCGCGCTCTCGGCGACCAGCGAATCCGGCTCCGGTGAGCAGGACATTGCGGTGCCGACGTGCAGAAAACGCTGCAGACCCGCCACCTGCGCCATCCGTTGCGCCAGACGCAGCGTACCCGCAACGTTAACCTTCCAGATGAGCGGGTTGCTGCCAAATGAGGCGACAGCGGCGCAGTTGAGGACATGGGTAACTTGCTCAAGCCGCGGGTCGTTAAGAAAATGCTCCGGAGAGGCGAGATCGCCCAGCAGGATCTGCTGCGGGCGCAGCATCGCCAGTTTCTCCTCGGCGATGTTGAACTTACGCATGTTCTCCTTGACCCGCTCCAGGCCTGCGTCGGGACTGTCGGCACGCACCAGCAGCAGCAGATCTAACTGGCTATCCTGATGGAGTATTTTCTCTAACGCCGCGCCGCCCAGAAAACCGGTGACGCCGGTAATGAATAATGTGGTCATAAACGCTATCTCATTATGGTTGGTCTGCGGGATTCTAGGAGGGACAAAGTAAACGACGATTAAATAAAAAATGGCGGGCAACAGGACTTCATTAAGAGGGGCTTAAGCTTATTTTCGGCGGTGGATTGGATTCGACTCTCAGACCAGATAAATAATTCACTCTTTCATGTATCAGTTTGTACACTGCTGTATTTAAAACTGTTTTTGTTTTTATGATGACGTTTTACATGTTCTGGTTTATAACGCGAAAAACATCTTCTGTTACATCTTTCTTTACGATGGCATGGCGCGCCGTTTATTTTAATCCTTACCACACTAATGAAATAAACGAAAACAGAGGCATGCTTTTAATTAACAATGAATAACCTCCGGGGAGAGAAAGCGACGCCGTGAGGGAAAAAACGATCGCAGCGCAGGACAAGACCTGGACAGTGAAATCTGCGATAATAAACGTTTATCACCCTAAACAGAGATGACTATGCAGTACCCGATTAACGAGATGTTCCAGACCCTGCAAGGCGAGGGTTACTTCACCGGCGTGCCTGCCATTTTTATTCGTCTGCAGGGATGCCCGGTAGGATGTGCGTGGTGTGACACCAAGCATACCTGGGACAAACTGGCCGATCGGGAAGTGTCGTTGTTCAGCATCCTGGCGAAAACCAAAGAGAGCGATAAGTGGGGGCCGGCAAGCAGTGAAGATCTGCTGGCGATTATCGGTCGTCAGGGGTGGACTGCCCGCCACGTGGTCATTACCGGCGGTGAGCCCTGCATTCATGATTTAACGCCGTTAACCTCGCTGCTGGAGCAAAACGGCTTTAGCTGCCAGATTGAAACCAGCGGCACTCACGAAGTTCGCTGTACGCCTCATACCTGGGTGACGGTATCGCCGAAGGTGAATATGCGCGGCGGGTATGACGTGCTGTCTCAGGCCCTGCAGCGGGCGGATGAGATCAAACATCCGGTAGGGCGCGTCCGCGACATCGAAGCGCTGGACGAGCTGCTGGAAACGCTGAGCGATGACAAACCGCGGATCATCGCCCTGCAGCCAATCAGCCAGAAAGAAGACGCGACGCGCCTGTGTATCGACACCTGCATCGCCCGTAACTGGCGCCTGTCCATGCAGACGCATAAATATCTGAATATCGCCTGATAAAAAAGCCCGGCAGCGTACTGACCGGGCTTTTTTTCGCTTACTCGCCGCGATAGACGCAGCCGGCGGTGCAGGTCTCTTTCACCATCACCGCGCTCAGCAGCGGTACCCGCGGTTTCATCTCATCCCAGATCCATTTGGCCAGCACTTCGCTGGTAGGGTTTTCCAGACCGGGGATATCGTTCAGATAATAGTGGTCCAGGCGATCGTAGGTTGGCTTGAAGGCGGCCTTCAGCTCGGCAAAATCCATGATCCACCCGGTATGGGGATCGACTTCACCGGTTATCTCCAGACGCACCATAAAGGAGTGGCCATGCAGGCGACCGCATTTGTGTCCTTCCGGGACGTGCGGCAGGTGGTGGGCGGCTTCGAAGGTGAAATCTTTAAACAGCGTGGTGGACATCATTGACTCTCAACAGGACGAAAAAAACCGCCGTAGGGTACCGGAAAGTACATTTTTTCGCATTAACTAAAACGGCCCTGAACAGAAAATCGACACATTTATCTGGGTTAAGTGAATTAAGTTGTGATATTTCAAATAGTTATTTAATCGATTTTGTTGTTAATAACTACAACTAAAACAGGTTAGTCCATTTGGTTATTTATTATTTCCATCCCTTCTTTAATTGTTACTATGCCCGCCGTTAACCTTCTATTCTCTTCTGTTTTTGTCGCGCTGACAGGGTGCGAATAACAGCTTTGCTTACTGGAACAAACGACGCATGACGACACAGGCCCCACCTTCCAACTTGCTGCCGCTCAACCCGGAGCAACTGGCGCGCCTTCAGGCGGCCACCACTGACTTCACGCCCACTCAGCTCGCCTGGGTGTCTGGCTATTTCTGGGGCGTGCTGAATCAGCAGTCCGGCGCGGCAGCCGCCGTTCCCGCCCCGGCCGCCGAGGTCCCGACGATCACGCTGATTTCCGCCTCGCAAACCGGCAACGCTCGCCGCGTCGCCGAAGCGCTGCGCGACGATCTGCTGGCGGCGAAGCTGAACGTGAAGCTGGTGAATGCAGGCGATTATAAATTCAAACAAATTGCTGCTGAAAAACTGCTGGTGGTCGTGACCTCCACCCAGGGGGAAGGTGAGCCGCCGGAAGAAGCGGTCGCATTGCATAAGTTCCTGTTCTCGAAGAAAGCGCCGAAGCTGGACGGGACCGCATTCGCCGTCTTTGGCCTCGGCGATACCTCTTATGAATTCTTCTGCCAGTCCGGCAAAGATTTCGACAGCAAGCTGGCCGAACTTGGCGCGGAACGCCTGCTCGATCGCGTCGACGCCGACGTTGAATATCAGGCCGCGGCCGCTGAATGGCGCGCGCGCGTCGTTGAGGTGCTGAAGGCCCGTGCGCCGGTCGCCGCGCCCGCTCAGCTGTCCGCCAGCGGCGCAGTGAACGACATTCACACCAGTCCCTACAGCAAAGAGGCTCCGCTGACGGCGACCCTGTCGGTCAACCAGAAAATCACCGGCCGCGATTCAGAAAAAGATGTACGCCATATCGAAATTGACCTCGGTGATTCCGGTCTGCGCTATCAGCCGGGCGACGCCCTGGGCGTCTGGTATCAAAACGATCCTCAGCTGGTGAAAGAGCTGGTGGAGCTGCTGTGGCTGAAAGGCGACGAGCCGGTGACCGTCGAGGGCAAAACCCTGCCGCTGGCGGAAGCCCTGCAGTGGCATTTTGAGCTGACGGTTAATACCGCGACTATCGTCGAAAACTACGCCACCCTGACCCGCAGCGAATCGCTGCTGCCGCTGGTGGGCGATAAAGCTCAACTGCAGCAGTATGCCGCCGCGACGCCGATCGTCGATATGGTCCGTTTCTCCCCCGTGCAGCTGGACGCCGAGGCGTTAATCGGTCTGCTGCGCCCGCTGACGCCGCGTCTGTACTCTATTGCCTCCTCGCAGGCGGAAGTGGAGAGCGAAGTGCATGTCACCGTGGGCGTGGTGCGCTATGACATCGAAGGCCGCGCCCGGGCTGGCGGCGCCTCCAGCTTCCTCGCCGACCGCGTGGAAGAGGATGGCGAAGTCCGCGTCTTTATCGAGCACAACGACAACTTCCGTCTGCCGGCTAACCCGGAGACGCCGGTGATCATGATTGGCCCTGGCACCGGTATTGCGCCGTTCCGCGCCTTCATGCAGCAGCGCGCAGCGGACGGGGCGCCAGGTAAGAACTGGCTGTTCTTCGGCAACCCGCACTTCACCGAAGATTTCCTCTATCAGGTGGAGTGGCAGAGCTATGTGAAAGAGGGGCTGCTGACCCGTATCGATCTGGCCTGGTCCCGCGATCAACAACAAAAAATCTATGTGCAGGACAAACTGCGTGAGCAGGGGGCTGAGCTGTGGCGCTGGATCAATGATGGCGCCCACATTTATGTCTGCGGCGACGCCAATCGTATGGCGAAAGACGTGGAACAGACTTTACTGGAAGTGATTGCCGAATACGGCGCGATGGACGCCGAAGCGGCGGACGAATTTTTAAGTGAGCTGCGCGTTGAGCGCCGTTATCAGCGAGATGTCTACTAATGAGCGAAAAACATCCGGGGCCTTTAGTGGTCGAAGGTAAACTGACCGATGCCGAGCGTATGAAGCTCGAGAGCAACTACCTGCGCGGCACCATTGCGGAAGATTTAAACGACGGTCTGACCGGCGGTTTTAAAGGCGATAACTTCCTGCTGATCCGTTTCCACGGTATGTACCAGCAGGACGATCGCGATATCCGCGCGGAGCGCGCCGCTCAGAAGCTGGAGCCGCGTCATGCGATGCTCCTGCGCTGCCGTTTGCCGGGCGGGGTGATCACCACCACCCAGTGGAAGGCGATCGATAAGTTTGCCGCCGAGAACACCATTTACGGCAGTATTCGCCTGACCAACCGGCAGACTTTCCAGTTTCACGGCATTCTGAAAAAGAACGTCAAGCCGGTGCATCAGATGCTGCACTCGGTGGGGCTGGACGCGCTGGCCACCGCCAACGATATGAACCGTAACGTGCTGTGCACCTCCAACCCGTACGAATCGCAGTTGCACGCTGAGGCCTACGAGTGGGCGAAAAAGATCTCCGAGCATTTGCTGCCGCGCACCCGCGCCTATGCCGAGATCTGGCTGGATCAGAAAAAGGTCGCCACCACTGACGAAGAGCCGATCCTCGGTCAGACCTATCTGCCGCGTAAGTTTAAAACCACGGTGGTGATCCCGCCGCAGAACGATATCGATCTGCACGCCAACGACATGAACTTTGTGGCGATCGCCGAAAACGGCAAGCTGGTGGGCTTTAACCTGCTGGTGGGCGGCGGTCTTTCTATCGAACACGGTAACAAAAAAACCTACGCCCGCACGGCGAGCGAATTCGGTTATCTGCCGCTGGAGCATACTCTGGCGGTGGCGGAAGCGGTCGTGACTACCCAGCGCGACTGGGGTAACCGTACCGACCGTAAGAATGCGAAAACCAAGTACACCCTTGAGCGCGTTGGCGTTGAAACCTTTAAGGCGGAAGTGGAGCGCCGGGCAGGCATTAAGTTTGAGCCGATCCGCCCGTACGAATTCACCGGCCGCGGCGACCGCATCGGCTGGGTGAAGGGGATTGATGATAAATGGCACCTGACGCTGTTTATTGAAAACGGCCGCATTCTGGATTATCCGGGGCGCCCGCTGAAAACCGGTCTTCTGGAGATTGCTAAGATCCATCAGGGCGAATTCCGCATCACCGCCAATCAGAACCTGATCGTCGCCAGCGTACCGGAAGATCAGAAGGCGCGGATCGAGAAGCTGGCGCGGGATCATGGTCTGATGAATGCCGTCACCCCGCAGCGCGAAAACTCAATGGCCTGCGTCTCCTTCCCGACCTGCCCGCTGGCGATGGCGGAAGCCGAGCGTTTCCTGCCGTCGTTTATCGACAAGGTGGAAGGGGTGATGAGCAAGCATGGCGTGAGCGATGAGCATATCGTCACCCGCGTCACCGGCTGTCCGAACGGCTGCGGCCGCGCGATGCTGGCGGAAGTGGGGCTGGTGGGGAAAGCGCCAGGCCGCTATAACCTGCACATCGGCGGTAACCGCAGCGGCACCCGCATCCCGCGGATGTACCGTGAGAACATTACCGAGTCGGAAATTCTCGACTCGCTAGACCAACTGGTAGGGCGCTGGGCGAAAGAGCGCGAAGCGGGTGAAGGCTTCGGCGACTTTACGGTGCGTGCGGGCATCATTCGCCCGGTGCTCGATCCAGCCCGCGATTTCTGGGAGTAACATCCTGGTGCCCGGTGGCGCGTAGCGATCCGGGCCTGTAAAACCCGTAGGCCGGGCAAACGCAGTGCCGCCCGGCAAAACAGGCAAACGAGGTTCTTATGTCCGTACTCGATCTAAACGCGCTTAATGCATTGCCGAAAGTGGAACGCATTCTGGCACTCGCGGAAACCAACGCCCAACTGGAAAAGCTCGACGCCGAAGGGCGTGTGGCCTGGGCGCTGGAAAACCTGCCGGGAGACTATGTGCTGTCGTCAAGCTTTGGTATTCAGGCGGCGGTGAGTTTGCACCTGGTGAATCAAATCCGCCCGGACATTCCGGTGATCCTCACCGATACCGGTTACCTGTTCCCGGAAACCTACCAGTTTATTGACGAGCTGACGGACAAGCTCAAGCTGAACCTGAAGGTCTACCGCGCGGCCGAAAGCGCGGCCTGGCAGGAGGCGCGCTACGGCAAGCTGTGGGAGCAGGGCGTTGAGGGCATTGAGAAATACAATGAGATCAACAAGGTTGAACCGATGAACCGGGCGCTGAAAGAGCTGAACGCGCAGACGTGGTTTGCCGGTCTGCGCCGCGAGCAGTCGGGCAGTCGGGCGACGCTTCCGGTGCTGGCGGTCCAGCGCGGGGTGTTCAAGGTGTTGCCGATTATCGACTGGGATAACCGGACGGTGTATCAGTATCTGCAAAAGCATGGGCTGAAATACCATCCGCTGTGGGATCAGGGGTATCTGTCGGTAGGCGATACCCACACCACCCGCAAATGGGAGCCGGGCATGGCAGAAGAAGAGACCCGGTTCTTCGGGCTTAAACGCGAGTGCGGATTGCACGAGGGTTGATTAGCGCTTCCTGAGGGAATGGTGTGAAAGAGAACACGCGGGTGATACCGCGTGTTCATTTGCACCCGTCAGCTTTTCTTCTCCACCTTCGCCAGCTCTTTCACCAGCGGCAGCATCACTTTCACGACATCGCGCCCGCGATGCTCGATCCGTCCCGGCAGCGCGTTGTCGATATATTGCTGATTATCCAGCTGAACGTCATGCCAGCTGATTCCCTGCGGGAAGCTGCGCGATTTGCTCCGCTGCTGATAGCCATCTTTCTTGCCTAATGACCAGTTGGTCGCTTCGACCGACAGCACCGGGATCCCCGCGTTGTCGAAGACGCTGGCGTCATTACAGCAGCTGGTGCCTTTCGGGTAAGCCGGATTGAGTCCCGGATTGGTGTAGGCGGCGATGCCTTTGCTGCGGGCGATAGCCAGCGCGCGATCGCGGGTCAGCTTGCGCACCGAGGCCGGCGTGCGGCGGCCGCTGTTGAAGTAAAGCTTATCGCCCACCACCAGGTTATCGAGATTGATCACCAGCAGGGTATTTTTCTTTTCCGCCTCGCTCATCCGCTGCAGCAGGTTTTGCGCGCCGAGACGACCTTCCTCTTCGCCGCTGGTGGCGATAAAGCGAATGCCATAGCGGGTGGGGACGTTCTTTAAATGCTCCGCCAGCTCCAGCATCACCCCGAGCCCCATCGCGTTGTCGTCAATTCCCTGCAGCGTCAGGCCGCCGAGGTTATTTTCGACATCTTTATCGCTCTGCGGCGCGTAGGTATCGAGGTGCGCCATGATGATGATTTGCTGGCGAGACTGGCCTTCATGGGCGGCGATCACCGTACTGCCGGTGGCATTATGCCAGTTTTTACGCTGGTTGCTGTCGGTATAGATGTAGCGGGTATTGAAGCTCCGCACGTCGCTCTGATAGCCCATCCGGGCGAACTGCTGGCGCAGATAGTCAGCTGAGAGCATTTCCGGGGGCGTTCCGGTCATTCGTCCCGGGAAAACGGTGGCGATATGGCGAGCCTGACTACTGGCGGTGTCGCCCAGCGCGCTGAATGCGGGGGCGGCGGCGAAAACAAAACCGGTGCCGAGCGCCAGCGGAAGCAGACGGCGGCACAACGCGGAAAACATAAGGGGTCCTTACACGAACGAGACAATTTGACGCGTACAGTATGAAACTGTGACCGCGGTTAAACAATTTCAATTGCTCTTAAATAGCGGAAAAATAGCGTGTTAAGCACTTTTTGATATTTAGATTTCCACCGCGTTATTCCTTTGTGTCACAACTCATTCCATTTCGTAATTTCATTTGCTCTAAGGCGCACCCTATAGTCGCAGTATCGCTGATTGTAAGAGAGTTGTTACCCCGTGGATTACTTGCCCCTTTTTGCCGAACTGAAACAAAGGCCCGTGCTGGTGATCGGCGGCGGTGAGATTGCCGAACGCAAGATCAAGTTTCTGCTGCGCGCCCAGGCGCAGGTGCAGGTGGTCGCCGGGACGCTGTCTCCGGCGCTGGCCGATCTGGCGGCGCGCCAGGCGCTTAGCTGGCGGGCGACGGAATTTAGCGACGCTCTGGTGGATGATGTCTTTCTGGTGATTGCCGCCACGGAGGACGAGGCGCTTAACCAGCGGGTGTTTGCGGCGGCTAACGCGCGCTACCGGCTGGTCAACGTAGTGGATAACCAGGCGCTCTGCTCGTTTGTCTTCCCTTCTATCGTCGACCGTTCGCCGCTGCTGGTGGCGATCTCCTCCAGCGGGAAAGCGCCGGTGCTGTCGCGTATTCTGCGCGAAAAAATCGAAGCGCTGCTGCCGACGAACCTCGGGCGTCTGGCGGAATCGGCGAGCTACTGGCGCAATCATCTGAAAACCCGTCTGACGACCACCGAAGCGCGTCGCCGCTTTTGGGAACGGGTCTTTACCGGCCGCTTCGCCAGCCTGATGGTGGCGGGCAACGCTGCGGAGGCGGAAAAAGCGCTGCAGGATGAGCTGGATAAGCCTGAACGCGAAACAGGTGAAATTATTCTGGTGGGGGCCGGACCGGGCGATGCCGGGCTGCTGACCCTGCGTGGCCTGCAGGCGATCCAGCAGGCGGACGTGGTTTTCCACGACCATCTGGTGACCCAGCCGGTTCTCGAACTGGTGCGCCGCGATGCCGAGCTGGTTTGCGTCGGTAAGCGCGCCGGCGAGCACTCGGTGCCGCAGCATGAAACCAATCAGCTTCTGGTGGAGGCGGCGAAGGCGGGGAAAACCGTCGTGCGTCTGAAAGGCGGGGATCCGTTTATTTTTGGCCGCGGCGCAGAAGAGCTGCAGGCTGCCGCCGCCGCGGGCATCCCGTTCCAGGTGGTGCCTGGCGTCACTGCCGCCGCCGGCGCGACGGCCTACGCCGGTATTCCACTGACCCATCGCGATTATGCGCAAAGCGCCGTCTTTGTCACCGGGCACTATAAGCCGGACAGCGCTCCCTTCGACTGGGCGCTGCTGGCGAAGAGCCAACAGACGTTGGCCATTTACATGGGCACCATGAAGGCGGCGGAAATCAGCGCCCAGCTGATCGCCCACGGTCGCGACAGCAATACGCCGGTAGCGGTGATTTCCCGCGGTACCCGCGACGATCAGCAGACGATAACCGGCACATTGCAACAACTCGAACACCTGGCGAAAGACGCCCCGATGCCCGCCCTGCTGGTGGTCGGCGAAGTGGTGCAGCTGCATCAGCAGCTCGCCTGGTTTCAACATACATCATCCGCCGAGGGGTTTAACTCTTCGGTGGTCAATCTGGCTTAAGGAACGGTTATGGACCAAAAACGACTCACTCACCTGCGGCAACTGGAGGCGGAAAGCATCCATATTATTCGTGAGGTGGCCGCCGAATTTGCTAACCCGGTGATGATGTACTCCATCGGGAAAGATTCCAGCGTAATGCTGCATCTGGCGCGCAAAGCGTTTTATCCGGGAACCCTGCCGTTCCCGCTGCTGCACGTCGATACCGGCTGGAAATTCCGTGAGATGTATGAGTTCCGCGACCGTACTGCCAAAGCCTATGGCTGCGAGCTGCTGGTGCATAAAAACCCGGAAGGGGTGGCGATGGGCATTAACCCGTTCGTCCACGGCAGCGCCAAACATACCGATATCATGAAAACCGAAGGGCTGAAGCAGGCGCTGAACAAATACGGCTTTGACGCCGCATTCGGCGGCGCGCGGCGTGATGAGGAGAAATCCCGCGCTAAAGAGCGCATCTACTCCTTCCGCGACCGCTTCCACCGCTGGGACCCGAAAAACCAGCGTCCGGAGCTGTGGCACAACTACAACGGCCAGATTAACAAAGGCGAAAGCATCCGCGTCTTCCCGCTCTCCAACTGGACCGAGCTGGATATCTGGCAGTACATCTATCTGGAAAACATCGAAATCGTGCCGCTGTATCTGGCCGCTGAGCGCCCGGTGCTGGAGCGCGACGGCATGCTGATGATGATCGACGACGACCGTATCGATCTGCAGCCGGGCGAAGTGATTGAAAAACGGATGGTGCGTTTCCGTACCCTCGGCTGCTGGCCGCTGACCGGCGCGGTGGAGTCTGAAGCGCAGACGCTGCCGGAAATTATTGAAGAGATGCTGGTATCCACCACCAGCGAACGTCAGGGGCGCGTCATCGATCGCGACCAGGCCGGCTCGATGGAGCTGAAGAAACGTCAGGGTTATTTCTAAGGAGCCGCCATGAACACGACCATTGCCCAACAAATTGCCAATGAAGGCGGCGTAGAAGCTTATCTGCACGCGCAACAGCACAAAAGCCTGCTGCGTTTTCTGACCTGCGGCAGCGTCGATGACGGTAAAAGCACCCTGATTGGCCGTCTGCTGCACGATACCCGCCAGATCTATGAAGATCAGCTCTCTTCGCTGCACAACGACAGCAAGCGTCACGGCACCCAGGGCGAAAAACTGGACCTGGCGCTGCTGGTGGATGGCCTGCAGGCCGAGCGCGAGCAGGGCATCACCATCGACGTGGCCTATCGCTACTTCTCGACGGAAAAACGCAAATTTATCATCGCCGACACCCCGGGGCACGAGCAGTACACCCGCAATATGGCCACCGGCGCGTCCACCTGCGATCTGGCGATCCTGCTGATCGACGCGCGTAAAGGCGTGCTCGACCAGACCCGCCGACACAGCTTTATCTCCACCCTGCTGGGCATTAAACACCTGGTGGTGGCGGTCAACAAAATGGATCTCGTCGAGTTTAGCGAAGCGCGCTTCAACGAGATCCGTGAAGCTTACCTGACTTTTGCCGAGCAGCTGCCGGGCAACCTCGATATTCGCTTTGTGCCGCTGTCGGCGCTGGAGGGCGATAATGTCGCCAGCCAGAGCGCGAACATGCCGTGGTACAGCGGCCCGACTCTGCTGGAAGTCCTCGAAACGGTGGAGATCCAACGGGTAGTGGAGAGTCAACCGCTGCGCTTCCCGGTGCAGTATGTTAACCGTCCGAACCTCGATTTCCGCGGCTTCTCCGGTACGGTCGCCTCCGGTACCGTGCAGGTCGGCCAGCGTCTGAAGGTGCTGCCGTCGGGCGTCGAGTCGAGCGTGGCGCGTATCGTCACCTTCGACGGCGATCTGCAGGAAGCCGCCGCCGGGGAAGCCATTACCATTGTGCTGAAAGATGAAATCGACATCAGCCGCGGCGACCTGCTGGTTGACGCGCAAGCCACGCTGCCGGCGGTGCAAAGCGCCAGCATCGACGTGGTGTGGATGGCCGAGCAGGCGTTGACCCCGGGGCAGAGCTACGACATCAAAATCGCCGGTAAGAAGACCCGCGCCCGCGTGGACGCGATCCGTTACCAGGTAGATATTAACAACCTGACCCAGCGTGAAGTCGAGTCTCTGCCGCTGAACGGCATCGGGCTGGTGGAGCTGACCTTTGACGAACCTCTAGTGCTGGATCCCTATCAGCAAAACCCAGTGACCGGTGGGCTTATCTTTATCGATCGTCTGACCAACGTCACCGTCGGCGCCGGGATGGTCAACGAGCCGCACCTGCAGGCGCCGACGTCGGCATCGCAGTACAGCGCTTTCGAGCTGGAACTGAACCAGCTGATCCGCAAACACTTCCCGCACTGGGACGCCCGCGACCTGCTGGGAGGCAAATAATGGCCCAGCATGACGAAAACGTCGTCTGGCATGCCCATCCTGTGACCCAGCAGCAGCGGGAACAGCATCACGGCCATCGCGGCGTGGTGCTGTGGTTTACCGGCCTTTCGGGGTCGGGTAAATCCACCGTCGCCGGGGCGCTGGAGGAAGCCTTGCATGAGCGCGGCGTCAGCACCTATCTGCTGGACGGCGATAACGTACGTCATGGCTTGTGCAGCGACCTGGGATTCAGTGATGAGGATCGCAAAGAGAACATTCGCCGCGTCGGTGAAGTGGCCAGGCTGATGGTCGATGCCGGGCTGGTTGTATTGACGGCATTTATATCTCCGCACCGCGCGGAGCGACAGATGGTGCGCGAGCGCCTGGGGGAGGGACGCTTTATCGAAGTGTTCGTCGATACCCCGCTGGCCATCTGCGAGGCGCGGGATCCGAAAGGATTGTATAAGAAGGCGCGGGCAGGGGAATTACGCAATTTCACCGGTATAGACTCGGTCTATGAGGCACCGGAAAAGGCGGAAATTCATCTGGATGGTGAACAATTGGTAACAAATTTGGTGCACCAACTATTAGACCTGCTGCAACAGAGCGATATTATCAGATCCTGAAACGGCAGCGGCATCGAGGGGTGCCGGTTGCCCGGTCTACAGGATTCGATATGCGCAATACCCAGAACCTCAGTATTATTCGTTCAGAACCGCCTCCGGCGACCGGCGACGAGACCACCTGGTCTTTGTCGGGCGCTGCTGTGGGCTTTATTTCATGGCTGCTGGCGCTGGGTATTCCCTTCCTTCTCTATGGCAGTAATACACTTTTCTTCCTCCTCTACACCTGGCCATTCTTCCTTGCGTTGATGCCGGTGGCGGTGGTGGTCGGTATTGCGCTGCACTCTCTGCTCAATGGCAAACTGCTCTATAGCGCCAGCGCGACCATCCTGACCGTCGGGCTGATGTTTGCGCTCCTCTTCCTCTGGCTGTTGGGATAACCCGTTTCTGGTATGAATCAAGCATGGGTATCAGCAGCAAAAATATGGTACAGTCCCCGCGTTACGCGGCATCGTCCGCGCGCCCCGGTAGCGTACCCGGGCGAGTTTTGGGATGATGATGCCGTTTTTCAGGGGGCAGGATGGGTAAACTAACGCTGCTATTATTAGCTTTGCTGGTCTGGCTACAGTATTCGCTGTGGTTCGGTAAAAACGGCCTGCATGACTACACGCGGGTTAACGACGACGTCACCGCCCAGCAGGCGACTAACGCCAAATTAAAAGCACGCAACGATCAGCTGTTTGCCGAAATTGACGACCTCAACGGCGGTCAGGAAGCGATCGAGGAGCGTGCGCGCAATGAACTCAGCATGACCCGCCCGGGCGAAACCTTCTATCGTCTGGTACCGGATGCGTCTAAACGCAACCAGGCATCGGGGCAACAGCAGAACAATCGATAACCAGGCCCAGGATTACAACATGGCAGCCACTTTTCCGGGCATTTGCGCCGTGGTGCCGGCAGCCGGTTTCGGCCGCCGCATGCAAACGGAATGCCCGAAACAATATCTCTCAATCGGTAACAAAACGATTCTCGAACATGCGGTCGCCGCGCTGCTGGCGGATCCGCGCGTCCAGCGCGTGGTGATTGCCGTCAGCCCCGGCGATCGGCGCTTCAGCCAGCTGCCGCTGGCCCAGCACCCGCAAATTACCGTCGTGGATGGCGGCGCCGAGCGCGCCGATTCGGTGCTCGCCGGCCTGCAGGCGTTGCCGGAGGCGCAGTGGGTGCTGGTGCATGACGCCGCGCGCCCCTGCCTGCATCAGGATGACCTCAGCCGCCTGCTGGCACTCTGTGAAACCAGCCGCGTCGGCGGGATCCTCGCAGCGCCGGTGCGCGACACCATGAAGCGCGCCGAGCCGGGCAAAACCGCCGTCGCCCATACCGTCGATCGTAATGACCTGTGGCACGCGCTCACCCCGCAATTTTTCCCTCGCGAGCTGCTGGTGGATTGCCTCACCCGGGCGCTGAACGAGGGGGCCACCATCACCGATGAAGCCTCGGCGCTGGAGTACTGCGGCTTCCATCCGCAGCTGGTCGCCGGACGCGCTGATAATATTAAAGTGACGCGCCCGGAAGATCTGGCGCTGGCGGAATTTTACCTCACCCGTTCCCGACACCAGGAGAAAGCTTAATGCGAATTGGACATGGTTTTGACGTACACGCTTTTGGCGGTGAAGGCCCAATCATCATTGGCGGGGTACGCATTCCTTATGAAAAAGGGCTGCTGGCCCACTCCGACGGCGACGTCGCGCTGCATGCGCTGACCGATGCGCTGCTGGGCGCCGCGGCGCTCGGCGATATTGGCAAGCTGTTCCCGGATACCGATCCGGCGTTTAAAGGCGCCGACAGCCGCGAACTGTTGCGCGAAGCGTGGCGCCGCATCCAGGCCAAAGGCTATACGCTCGGCAACGTCGACGTCACCATTATCGCCCAGGCGCCGAAAATGCTGCCGCATATCCCGCAGATGCGCGTTTTTATCGCTGAAGATCTCGGCTGCCATATGGACGACGTCAACGTGAAAGCGACCACCACCGAGAAGCTGGGCTTCACCGGCCGCGGGGAAGGGATCGCCTGCGAAGCGGTCGCGCTGCTGCGTAAGGCCGACAAATGATCGCCTTTGACCAACTGACCTGGCTGCACGGCAAGCCGCAGAGCAGCGGGCTGCTGAAAGCCAATCCGGAAGATTTCCTGGTGGTGGAAGACCTGGGCTTCGCCCCGGACGGCGAAGGCGAGCACGTGCTGGTGCGGATCCTCAAAAACGGCTGCAATACACGCTTTGTCGCCGATGCGCTGGCGAAATTCCTCAAAATCCATGCCCGTGAAGTGAGCTTCGCCGGGCAAAAAGATAAGCACGCCGTCACCGAGCAGTGGCTGTGCGCCCGGGTGCCCGGCAAAGAGATGCCGGATCTGAGCAAATTTCAGCTCGAGGGCTGCCAGGTACTGGAATATGCCCGCCATAAGCGTAAGCTGCGATTAGGCGCGCTGAAGGGCAACCAGTTTACCCTGATCCTGCGCGAGGTAAGCGATCGCCAGGAGGTGGAGACGCGTCTGCAGGCCATCGCTGAACGGGGCGTGCCGAACTATTTCGGCGCTCAGCGCTTTGGCATCGGCGGCAGCAATCTGCAGGGAGCGCTGCGCTGGGCGGAGAGCGGCGCGCCGGTGCGCGATCGCAATAAGCGCAGTTTTTGGTTGTCGGCGGCACGCAGCGCGTTGTTTAATCAGCAAGTCAGTATTAGATTAAAAAAAACGGAATTTAATCAGGTTGTTGATGGCGATGCGCTACAATTAGCGGGGCGTGGGAGCTGGTTTGTCGTCACACCGGAAGAACTCGAGGTTTCGCAGGCGCGGGTGCATAACCGCGAACTGATGATCACGGCTGCGCTGCCGGGCAGCGGCGACTGGGGAAGCCAGCGCGATGCCCTGGCCGCCGAGCTGGCCGCCATCGCCGAGGAAACCTTGCTGCAGACACTGCTGGTGCGGGAGAAAGTCGAGGCGGCGCGCCGGGCGATGCTCCTCTATCCGCAGCAGCTGAGCTGGAACTGGTGGGATGATGTAACCGTTGAACTGCGTTTCTGGCTGCCGGCGGGCAGCTTCGCCACCAGCGTGGTCAGGGAGCTTATCAATACAACGGGTGACTATGCGAATATTGCTGAGTAACGATGACGGGATCCATGCGCCGGGGATACAGACCCTGGCGAAGGCCTTAAGGGAGTTTGCCGAGGTCCAGGTGGTTGCACCCGATCGTAACCGCAGCGGGGCTTCGAATTCGCTGACGCTGGAATCGTCACTGCGCACCTTTACCTATGAAAATGGCGATATCGCCGTCCAGATGGGGACGCCAACGGACTGCGTCTACCTCGGCGTAAACGCGCTGATGCGCCCGCGTCCGGACATCGTCGTTTCCGGAATCAACGCCGGGCCCAATCTGGGCGATGACGTCATTTACTCCGGCACCGTGGCGGCGGCGATGGAAGGCCGCCATCTGGGGTTCCCCGCGCTGGCCGTGTCGCTCAATGGCTATCAACACTACGACACCGCCGCGGCGGTGACCTGCACTCTCCTGCGCGGACTCAGCCGTGAACCGCTGCGCACCGGGCGGATCCTCAACGTCAATGTCCCGGACCTGCCCCTTGACCAGATCAAAGGTATCCGCGTGACCCGCTGCGGCAACCGCCATCCTGCCGACCAGGTGATCCCGCAAAAGGATCCGCGCGGCAATACCCTTTACTGGATTGGCCCGCCGGGCGATAAGCGCGACGCCGGGCCGGGCACCGATTTTGCGGCAGTGGATGAAGGCTATGTTTCCGTTACGCCATTGCACGTCGATTTAACCGCCCATCAGGCGCATGAGGTGGTCACCGATTGGCTGGAACGTGTCGGGGTTGACAGGCAATGGTAAGTAAACGTGTTGAAAGTTTGTTGAATCAACTGCGCACGCAGGGCATCGTCGATGAACGTGTCCTCGAGGCGATCGCGCGCGTCCCGCGCGAAAAATTTGTTGATGAAGCCTTTGAACATAAAGCGTGGGAAAACACCGCGCTGCCGATTGGCCAGGGGCAAACCATCTCCCAGCCGTACATGGTGGCGCGGATGACCGAGCTGCTGGCGCTGACGCCGGAGTCGCGGGTGCTGGAGATCGGCACCGGTTCCGGTTACCAGACGGCCATCCTGGCGCACCTGGTGCATCACGTTTGCTCGGTAGAGCGAATTAAGAGTTTACAGTGGCAGGCGCGTCGTCGCCTGAAACAACTTGATTTACATAATGTTTCAACCCGTCATGGCGATGGGTGGCAAGGTTGGCAGGCGCGGGCGCCGTTTGATGCCATTATTGTGACGGCGGCGCCGCCGGAAATACCGACCGCGCTGCTGGCGCAGCTGGATGACGACGGCGTGCTGGTACTGCCGGTCGGCGAGGAGCATCAGTTTCTCAAACGGATCCGTCGCCGGGGCAACGAATTTATCATTGATACCGTCGAGGCCGTTCGCTTTGTTCCCCTGGTGAAAGGGGAGCTGGCCTGAGACCCGGATTATTCCAGGTTTTTTTTGCCTGACTTTAGGCGTAGGGTGGACACATTTTTCAGTGTCCTGGCCGGGCGTCGCCCGGTAAGCAAGATATTGGCAGTTAACATATTCCTGGGGGATAAATGAGCGCGGGAAGCACCAAATTTACCGTCAGCCGTATTGCGGCTCTTTCACTGGTTTCACTCTGGCTGGCCGGATGTACCAACACCAATAATCCACCTGCGCCGGTTAGCTCTGCCGGCGGTGCCGCTTCTTCCAGCACCAATTCCGGCATGTTGATTACGCCGCCATCCTCCGGCGTCCAGTCTGCTCCTCAGGCGCAGCCGATCCAGCCGGTGCAGACCCAGACCATTCAGCCGCAGCCAATGGCGCAGGAGCCGGTGCAGACGGTGAATGGCAAGATCGTATACAACCGCAAATATGGCGATATTCCGAAAGGTAGCTATACCGGCGGCAGTACCTATACGGTCAAACGCGGCGACACCCTGTTCTATATCGCCTGGGTCACCGGCAACGATTTCCGTGACCTGGCGCAACGCAACAATGTCCCGGCCCCGTACGCCCTGAACGTCGGTCAGGTGCTGCAGGTCGGCAACGCTTCAGGCCAGCCGATCACCGGTGAAAACGCCGTTTCTCAGGCCAGCGCAAGGGCGAGCGGCGGTGCGACGGCCACCACAACTTCTGCACAAAAATCGACCGCGGTGGTTGCTTCACAACCGACTATTACGTATTCTGAATCCTCAGGTGAACAAAGTGCTACCAAGATGTTGCCTAATAATAAACCAGCGACCACGACCTCGACGGTCGTCGCGCCGGTGACGGCACCTACAACGGTGAGCACAACCCAGCCGACTGCAAGCAGTACGTCAACCAGTTCGCCGATCTCATCATGGCGCTGGCCGACTGATGGCAAAGTTATCGAGAACTTTAGTGGCGCGGAAGGCGGCAATAAAGGTATCGACATTGCAGGCAGTAAGGGACAGGCTATTGTCGCGACCGCCGATGGGCGCGTCGTCTATGCCGGTAACGCACTGCGCGGCTACGGTAATCTTATTATCATCAAACATAACGATGATTACCTGAGTGCCTACGCTCATAACGATACCATGCTGGTTCGGGAGCAACAGGAAGTCAAAGCGGGGCAGAAAATCGCTACCATGGGTAGCACCGGAACCAGCTCAACAAGATTACATTTTGAAATTCGTTACAAGGGGAAATCCGTCAACCCGCTGCAGTACTTACCGCAGCGATAATTTGGCAAAGTACGGATAAGCGAAGCATTAGCTAACAGGCGCCAGGGCGGTGTCTATGCGCCTCTCGCTGAGAGGAGTAGGGGAAATCGTCCTGGCGTCTTTTGTTGATGCGCCGTGGAAGGTGCTTTGCTCAGGGATCACGGGTAGGAGCCACCTTTATGAGTCAGAATACGCTGAAAGTTCATGATTTAAATGAAGACGCGGAATTTGATGAGAACGGAATTGAGGTTTTCGACGAGAAGGCCTTAGTAGAAGAGGAACCCAGTGATAGCGATCTGGCTGAGGAAGAGCTGCTGTCGCAAGGCGCAACGCAACGCGTGCTTGACGCCACTCAGCTTTATCTTGGAGAGATTGGTTATTCCCCACTGCTGACCGCGGAAGAGGAAGTCTATTTCGCGCGTCGCGCACTGCGTGGTGATGTCGCTTCACGCCGTCGCATGATTGAAAGCAACCTGCGTCTGGTGGTGAAGATTGCCCGTCGTTACAGCAATCGTGGTCTGGCGCTGCTGGATCTGATTGAAGAAGGTAACCTCGGCCTGATCCGCGCCGTTGAGAAGTTTGACCCGGAACGTGGGTTCCGTTTTTCGACCTATGCGACCTGGTGGATCCGCCAGACCATTGAACGGGCGATCATGAACCAAACCCGTACGATCCGTTTGCCGATCCACATTGTCAAAGAGCTGAACGTCTATCTGCGTACCGCGCGCGAGTTGTCCCACAAGCTGGACCACGAGCCGAGCGCGGAAGAGATTGCCGAACAGCTGGACAAACCGGTCGATGACGTCAGCCGTATGCTGCGTCTGAACGAGCGCATCACCTCGGTGGATACCCCGCTGGGTGGCGATTCAGAAAAAGCGCTGCTGGATATTCTGGCCGATGAGAAAGAGAACGGCCCGGAAGACACCACGCAGGACGATGATATGAAACAAAGCATCGTTAAATGGCTGTTCGAACTGAACGCCAAGCAGCGTGAGGTTCTGGCGCGTCGTTTCGGTCTGTTGGGTTATGAAGCCGCCACTCTGGAAGATGTGGGCCGTGAAATTGGCCTCACTCGCGAGCGTGTGCGTCAGATCCAGGTGGAAGGTCTGCGTCGCCTGCGGGAAATTCTGCAGGGGCAAGGACTGAATATCGAAGCGCTCTTCCGCGAATAAGATCTTTTCTCTCAAAAAGGCCCCCTCGAAAGACGGGGCCTTTTTCTTTGCGCTAGCCGAGGCGGGTTTCCTGCAGATGGCGCCAGACAATTTTCCCTTCCGCTTGCTGAAAAATCGCCGTCGACCAGCGTACGTTCTTACTGCCATCCGCCAGCGTTTGGCGTTCACGGTACAGCACGGCGGCGCCGTCGTGCCACTCGCTGATGATTTTCGCCTGATCCACCACAATGTGTAATTCCGGACGGCTTGCGCCCGCCTGGTGGAAAAAACGGCTCACCGTCGGGTAGTCCATCTTCTCGCCGCTCAAAGGGATCATGGTGAATTCGGCGGCAAAGCGGCTCATCAGCGCCTCAGCGCTTCCTTCCCCGTGGCTTAACCAGCGTTCGATAAGGACATGGGCGTCGACGACTTCCTGCAGATAAGGGTTCATGACTTCTCCAGAGTAGTGTGCAGGCGATGGATAATCGCCCGATTATTCAGCCGCAGGCAAAACAGCAGCGGCAACAGGGTTATGGCGGCGGCGCAGCTAAACGCGCCCTGCCAGGCGTAGGCCGGCGGGAAGACTCTCAACAGCAGGGCGAGCAGCGCGCTGCCGGCAAAGAAGCTGAGCTGGCGGTTAAGGTTCCACAGCGCGCTGGCGTCAGGCATCTCTTCGCCAGGCGTATGCAGGAAAGCGCTGCTTTGCGCGGTGCTGCTGCATAAGCTGCCTCCGCCGCCCATCAGCGTAAAGGCCAGAATCAACAGCGCCAGCGGGCTGTGCGCATCGACCTGCAGCAGCAGCAGGATCCCCGCCGCCTGTAGCAGGCAGCCGACCATCACCAGCGGCCGCGGCCCGAAGCGGTTGAAATACCTGCCGGTAAAGGTGATAGCGGCAAACGAGGCCAGCGACCACGGCACCATCAGGGCGCCAGTGGCCCCCGGCGCCATCCCGGTGACGCGTTGCAGGTAGAACATTCCCACGACGTTGACGGCAATAAACATCCCCGGTACGCAGAGATAGATCAGCATGGCGAAGCGCAGGAGAGGATCGGCCAGCAATGACAGCGGGAGAAAGCGGGTCGGCCGGACGGGAGCGGGGCTGTTGTTTAGCCATCGCGCCGCCAGCATAAAGGTAAGCAGGGCGACAGGCAGGCTGGCGAAAAAGACCCAGCGCCAGCTGAACGCCTGGACGAGCAGACCACCTATCGCCGGCGAGCAGGCGGGCGCCAGCAGGCCGACCAGCATCACCGCCGCCGACAGCTTCGCCCGCTCCTGCGGCTGAAACAGCGGCCACGTCAGCGCCTGGCCGAGGGGGATTAACAGCCCGCCGCCCATCCCCTGCAGCGTACGCCAGAAAATCAGCTCACCCAGGCTATGGGCCAGCCCCGATGCCAGCGCGCCGAGGCTGAACAGCCCCAGCGAGAGTAAAAACAGTCGTTTTGGCCCACAGCGCTGGCTGAGCCAGGCGCTGAACGGTACGACGGCCGTCAGGCCAAGAATATAGGCATTGCTGACCCACGCCAGCTGCGAGACGGACACCGCCAGCTCGTGGCTGATAGCCGGGAAGGCAATGCTGGCGATAAACATATTGATTAGGTCGAGAAAAAAGCCGAACAGAAAAACGGTGGCAACGCGGTGGCGATAGGTCATGATTCACTCCCTCAGACAGGCGGCTACTGTAAACCCGGCGCCGCGGGGGATAAACGGGGCGAATCGGGATATACTGTCTGAATATTTTTGACAATCATCCGGACGACGATGCTAAACCTTCAGCGCGTGACCATGTTTATCGCCGTGGTGGACGCCGGCAGCTTTACCCAGGCCGCCGCGGCGCTGGGGCAGACCAAGGCGGTGGTCAGCTTTAACGTACGGCAACTGGAAAATGAGCTGGGGGTGACGCTGCTGCTGCGCTCGACGCGCCGTCTGCGGCTCACTGACGCCGGGGCGTTGTTCTATCAGCGTGGGGTGGCGCTGCTCAAAGCGGCGGAAAATCTGCAGGATGAGGTCCGGGCCAGCCATAGCGGTTTAAGCGGAGAGCTGCGGATCACCACCACGCCGGAGTATGGCGCGCAGGTCATCATCCCGGCGCTGGCGGCGTTTTCCCGTCATCATCCGGCGCTACGGGTGCGGCACGTCTCGTCCTCCCATCATGCGGATCTTATCTCCGAACGATTTGACGTGGCGATACGCCTCGGTACGCTGGCCGATTCCCGCTATCGGGCGACGCGGATAGCCAGTTTCGCGATCCTGCCCGTCGCCTCCCCGGCCTGGCTGGCGAGCCATCCGGTGCTGACGCTGTCCGATCTGGCGCAAGCTGACTGGATTATTCACGAGCGTCTGCCGGCCCCGCTGCGCTGGCAGCTGCGAACGGATGAACAGGCAGAGGTGGATTTTACGATAGTCAACGCGCCACGGTTTTCAGCCGACAGCGCCACGGCGCTGATGAGCTTTGCTCTGGCCGGATGCGGCATCGCTTTGCTGCCAGCCTGGCTGGTGGCCGGTAAACTGGCGCAGCGGGAGCTGGTGGCTGTCCTGCCGGAATACCATTTCCCGCCGCAGGGAGTGTATGCCCTTTATCCCGATGCGCAGCATATGCCGACCCGGGTGCGGACGTTTATCGACTTCCTGCGCGAGCAGCTCGGCTAGGCGCTTGCTCAGGGAACCATCATTTTACGCACCAGCCGGGAGAACTGTTCGCGTTCATCATCGCTCAGGCGGCCGAGAAACTCGTCATCGACCTCATTGCCTTGCGGAATGGAACGGTTAAGCAGCGCCTCGCCTTCGTCGGTCAGATAGACAAAACGGCGTCGCTTATCGGCCGGATCGTGCTCCCGGCGCACCAGGCCGCGCGCTTCCATCCGGCTGAGCATCTCCGCCAGCGTGGCCTTCGTACTGACCGCCGCTTCAATCAGCACCACCTGTTCGATCCCCGGCTGCTCCGCAACCGAGCGCATCACCGCATACTGAGGCTTAGTCAGGTCCGGTAACGCCTGCTGCCAGCGGGCGGTATGTTGTTGAAAAAGCTGGCGCAGCAGGTGGAATGCTTCGTTTCGTAACTCCATGGATACTCCGTAACAAAACTGTCACCTCTATGATAGCCGTTCGTACGCCTTTTTATACCTTTTCCCTGTTTGATTAAAAATGCGCACGTATACGAACGATCTTGTCATTCGACTCAGGAGAGGGTAATTTAAGCATAAAGTTCGTGTACGAACAAATTGAATGAGGTCTGGAATGAAACTGATTGTTGGGATGACGGGGGCCACCGGGGCTCCGCTTGGGGTGGCATTACTGCAGGCGCTGCGCGATATGCCGGAGGTGGAAACCCATCTGGTGATGTCGAAGTGGGCCAAAACCACCATCGAGCTGGAAACGCCCTGGACGGCACGGGAAGTGGCCGCGCTGGCGGACTTTTCCCACAGCCCGGCCGACCAGGCCGCCACCATCTCATCAGGTTCATTTCGTACCGACGGCATGATCGTGATTCCCTGCAGTATGAAAACGCTGGCAGGCATTCGCGCAGGCTATGCCGAGGGGCTGGTGGGACGCGCGGCGGACGTGGTGCTTAAAGAGGGGCGCAAGCTGGTGCTGGTCCCGCGGGAAATGCCGCTCAGCACGATCCATCTGGAGAACATGCTGGCGCTGTCCCGTATGGGCGTGGCGATGGTGCCGCCGATGCCGGCTTACTATAACCACCCGGAGACGGTTGACGATATCACCAACCACATTGTGACCCGGGTGCTGGATCAGTTTGGCCTCGACTATCACAAAGCGCGCCGCTGGAACGGCTTGCGCACGGCAGAACAATTAGCACAGGAGATCGAATAATGGCTTTTGATGATTTGCGCAGCTTTTTGCAGGCGCTGGATGACCAGGGACAACTGCTGAAAATCAGTGAGGAGGTGAACGCTGAGCCAGACCTGGCGGCGGCAGCCAATGCCACCGGACGCATCGGCGACGGCGCCCCGGCGCTGTGGTTCGATAATATTCGCGGCTTTACCGACGCCCGGGTGACGATGAACACCATCGGCTCGTGGCAGAACCATGCCATCTCGCTGGGCCTGCCGCCCAACACGCCGGTGAAAAAGCAGATTGATGAATTCATCCGCCGTTGGGATAACTTCCCGGTGACGCCAGAGCGCCGCGCCAACCCGGCTTGGGCGGAAAACACCGTGGATGGCGATGATATCAACCTGTTCGATATTCTGCCGCTGTTCCGCCTCAACGATGGCGACGGCGGGTTCTACCTCGACAAAGCCTGTGTCGTTTCGCGCGATCCGCTTGACCCTGACAACTTCGGTAAGCAAAACGTCGGTATCTACCGTATGGAAGTGAAAGGCAAGCGTAAGCTCGGCCTGCAGCCGGTGCCGATGCACGATATCGCCCTGCATCTGCATAAAGCGGAAGAGCGCGGGGAAGACCTGCCGATCGCCATTACCCTCGGTAACGACCCGATTATCACCCTGATGGGCGCCACGCCGCTGAAATACGATCAGTCAGAATATGAAATGGCCGGCGCGCTGCGCGAGAGCCCGTATCCCATTGCCACCGCGCCGCTGACCGGCTTTGACGTGCCCTGGGGTTCGGAAGTGATCCTCGAAGGGGTGATTGAAGGCCGTAAGCGTGAGATAGAGGGGCCGTTCGGTGAGTTTACCGGCCACTACTCCGGCGGTCGTAACATGACGGTAGTGCGCATCGACAAAGTCTCGTATCGCAGCAAACCGATTTTTGAATCGCTCTATCTCGGTATGCCGTGGACCGAAATCGACTATCTGATGGGCCCGGCCACCTGCGTGCCGCTGTATCAGCAGCTGAAGGCAGAGTTCCCGGAAGTGCAGGCGGTCAACGCTATGTACACCCACGGTCTGCTGGCGATTATCTCCACCAAAAAACGCTACGGCGGTTTTGCCCGCGCGGTGGGTTTGCGGGCGATGACCACTCCCCACGGCCTCGGCTATGTGAAGATGGTGATCATGGTTGATGAAGACGTTGACCCGTTCAACCTGCCGCAGGTGATGTGGGCGCTCTCCTCGAAGGTTAACCCGGCGGGAGACCTGGTGCAGTTGCCGAACATGTCGGTCCTTGAACTTGACCCAGGCTCCAGCCCGGCGGGCATCACCGACAAGCTAATTATCGACGCCACCACCCCGGTTGCGCCGGACCTTCGCGGCCACTACAGCCAGCCGGTGCAGGATCTGCCGGAAACCAAAGCCTGGGCTGAAAAACTGACCGCTATGCTGGCCAACCGTAAGTAAGGAGAAGAAGATGATTTGTCCACGTTGCGCCGATGAAAAGATTGACGTCATGGCGAAATCGCCGGTGAAAGGAGTCTGGACCGTGTATCAGTGCCAGCACTGTCTGTATACCTGGCGGGATACCGAGCCGCTGCGCCGCACCAGCCGTGAGCACTATCCGGAAGCGTTCCGGATGACGCAGAAAGATATTGATGAGGCGCCGCAGGTGCCGCACGTCCCGCCGCTATTGCCGGAAGATAAGCGTTAATGAAAAGAGCCCGCTAAGGGCTTATCCTGTTAAGGTTATTTTACCTGCCATTTTAAAACTGGTTCGTGCGCAAACTGCCTGCGACCATCACGCCGACTGGGATAATCTCTCCGTCGGCTTTTTTATATTTCGCAAAATGATAAAAGTTATTTACTCATTAAATCCAGAAATTATGTAAAGGGGTAATATAATGGGGCGACTTTGCGAGTCGGCTTCCAGATTAATATAAAATCCGTCTGATTAATTCCTTGCAGATAAATTTCACGCCATGACGAGTATAGAATAGCGGCGGGTGCTTGAGGCTGTCTGGCCTTGAGCAAGACCAGGACCCCAGACAGACGAAAGCCCCAGGAGATATTTCTATCAACTGAGGCTGACGGATGAACCTGAACAATTCAGATGTTAGTCTCTTCTTTGCAGGGAGGCAAGACATGCTAACAAAATATGCCCTTGGGGCAATCGTCGTACTGTGTATTACGGTACTGGGATTTACGCTTTTGGTGCGCAGCTCGCTGTGCGAACTCAGTATTAAAGAGCGTAGTATGGAGTTTAAAGCTGTTCTCGCTTACGAATCGAAGAAGTAGCATCCGCGCGGGGGCAACCCCGCGTATTGGTTGTCAGGACGCATCCTCTTGCACCCATTTTTAGTTTGTTAAAACGGCAGCGCTGAGCGGCGCTGCCGTTTTTCACCTTAATGGGGCGCTAGACCAGACTTTTCAGACGGTAGATCCACTCCAGCGCCTGACGCGGGGTCAGGGAGTCCGGATCAAGATTCTCCAGCGCCTCAACCGCAGGCGAGGTCTCTTCCGGAGCGGCGAGCAGCGACATCTGCGTGCCGTCGACCTGGGTTGCCGCCGCGTTGGGCGAGATACTCTCCAGCTCGCGCAGTTTCTGCCGCGCGCGCTTGATCACCTCTTTCGGCACCCCGGCCAGCGCGGCGACCGCCAGGCCGTAGCTCTTGCTGGCCGCGCCATCCTGCACGCTGTGCATAAAGGCGATGGTGTCGCCATGCTCCAGCGCGTCGAGATGGACGTTGGCGACGCCTTCCATTTTCTCCGGCAGCTGAGTGAGCTCGAAGTAGTGGGTGGCGAACAGCGTCAGCGCCTTGATTTTGTTGGCCAGATTTTCCGCACAGGCCCATGCCAGCGACAGACCGTCGTAGGTGGACGTACCGCGGCCAATCTCATCCATCAGCACCAGGCTGTGTTCGGTGGCGTTGTGCAGGATATTGGCGGTTTCAGTCATCTCCACCATAAAGGTCGAGCGGCCGCTGGCCAGGTCATCCGCCGCGCCGACGCGAGTAAAGATGCGATCGATGGGGCCTATCTCCACCTTCTGCGCCGGGACGTAGCTGCCGATATAGGCCAGCAGCGCAATCAGCGCGGTCTGGCGCATATAGGTACTTTTACCGCCCATGTTCGGCCCGGTGATGATCAGCATCCGCCGCTGCGGCGCCAGCTGCAGCGGGTTGGCGATAAACGGCTCTTTCAGCACCTGCTCGACCACCGGATGGCGGCCTTCGCTGATGCGAATGCCCGGCTTATCGCTAAAGGTCGGGCAGCAGTAGTTGAGGGTTTCCGCGCGTTCCGCCAGGTTGACCAGCACGTCCAGCTCGGCCAGCGCGCTGGCGCTCGCCTGCAGGTCGGCAAGGTGCGGCAGCAGCAGGTCGAACAGTTCGTCATAAAGCTGCTTTTCCAGCGCCAGCGCTTTGCCCTTGGAGGTCAGCACCTTATCTTCGTATTCCTTCAGCTCAGGAATAATATAGCGTTCGGCGTTTTTCAGCGTCTGGCGACGCACGTAGTGGATCGGCGCGAGGTGGCTCTGGCCGCGGCTGATCTGGATGTAGTAGCCGTGGACGGCGTTGTAGCCGACCTTCAGGGTGTCGAGGCCCAGCCGCTCGCGCTCGCGGATCTCCAGCTTATCGAGATAATCGGTGGCGCCATCGGCCAGCGCCCGCCACTCGTCCAGCTCTGCGCTGTAGCCTGGAGCGATGACCCCGCCGTCGCGGACCAGCACCGGCGGGGCGTCGATCACCGCGCGCTCCAGCAGTTCGCGCAGTTCGCTAAACTCGCCCATTTTTTCGCGCAATTTTTGCACCGGCTGACTGTCAACGTCAGCCAGCTGCTCGCGCAGCAGGGGCAACTGCTGCAGGGCATGACGCATGCGGGCTAAATCGCGTGGACGGGCGGTACGCAGCGCCAGACGCGCCAGAATACGTTCCAGATCGCCAACCTGGCGCAGCACCGGCTGCAGCTCGGTATAGCGCTCCTGCAGCGCGCCGATGGTCTGCTGGCGCTCCACCAGCACGGCGGTATCGCGGACCGGCATATGCAGCCAGCGCTTGAGCATCCGGCTGCCCATCGGCGTCACCGTACAGTCGAGTACCGAGGCCAGAGTGTTATCGGTGCCGCCGGCGAGATTCTGGGTGATCTCGAGGTTACGGCGGGTGGCGGCATCCATAATGATGCTGTCCTGCTGGCGCTCCATGGTGATGGAGCGAATATGCGGCAGCGAGGTGCGCTGGGTGTCTTTGACATACTGCAGCAGGCAGCCGGCGGCGCACAGGCCGCGGGGGGCGTTTTCCACGCCGAAGCCGACCAGATCGCGGGTGCCGAACTGCAGGTTAAGCTGCTGGCGCGCGGTGTCGATTTCAAATTCCCACAGCGGGCGACGGCGCAGGCCGCGGCGGCCTTCGATCAGCGACGATTCGGCAAAATCTTCCGCATACAGCAGCTCCGCCGGATTAGTGCGCTGCAGTTCTGCCGCCATGGTTTCGCGGTCGGCCGGTTCGCTCAGGCGGAAGCGGCCGGAGCTGATGTCCAGCGTCGCGTAGCCAAAGCCTTTGCTGTCCTGCCAGATGGCGGCCAGCAGGTTGTCCTGACGCTCCTGCAGCAGCGCTTCATCGCTGATGGTGCCCGGCGTGACGATACGCACCACTTTACGCTCGACCGGCCCTTTGGTGGTGGCCGGGTCGCCTATCTGCTCGCAAATAGCTACCGACTCGCCCTGATTAACCAGTTTCGCAAGATAGTTTTCCACCGCGTGGTGGGGGATGCCGGCCATGGGAATGGGTTCGCCCGCGGAGGCGCCGCGTTTGGTCAGCGAGATATCGAGCAGCTGCGACGCGCGTTTCGCATCGTCATAAAACAGCTCGTAAAAATCCCCCATCCGGTAAAACAGCAGAATGTCAGGATGTTGCGCCTTCAGCTTGAGATACTGCTGCATCATCGGCGTGTGGGCGTCGAGATTGTCAATTGTGCTCATGGGGTGTTATCCAGATCCCTGATTTGAAATGGCTGCGATTTTGTTGTTTTCGTCGTTATCACATGGATGAGACATGATAACGGAGATGGGCAGGCGAGGGAAACTGACGAACGCGCGCGGCGCGATCCGGATTCCAGTTGCAGAGGGGGATGAGTCATCACAAG
The DNA here is from genome assembly GCF_046603115.1 of Klebsiella sp. 1SOBk5mer. Taxonomy (NCBI): domain Bacteria; kingdom Pseudomonadati; phylum Pseudomonadota; class Gammaproteobacteria; order Enterobacterales; family Enterobacteriaceae; genus Klebsiella; species Klebsiella sp. 1SOBk5mer. Next base: position 563,461 of record NZ_JBKIUU010000002.1, read on the forward strand.
CCAGCATCAGGATGTGCAGTTACCGGTTCAAAAAAGCCCTATCCGATATTTCCCTGGATAAGCCTTAACGGCAGCAGTTAGCAACGATCCTTGATATACTGAAACCATCAGGTGAATGAAAAGGGAGATGCCATGAGTCACAACAAAAAAGATCAGGCCACATACGCCAGACCTTCCCGCGCTGACATCGTTCGTTCTGTTGCGACATCAACCGCGGTCGAGACAGGGCAACCCTCAGCCAGAGTTGAAGAGAGTCTTGAAGCCGCGCGCAAAAAATATGCGCATCTTCGTCTTGCCTAATCCCTTCTTAAGGCCATACTGACCCAGTGTTTCATCGGTCGATAGTCCAGAGTCAAACCTGCATGGATAGCCGATATATACTGGGTTTTGTTTTGTTCCCAGCTTTGATAATTCAGCGGTTTATAGCCAGCCTGCACCGCCATCACATCAGCTAATAATCGTGATAAACGCCCGTTACCCTCTCTGAATGGATGGATGAGGATCAATTCAACATGTGTGACTGCGATAGCTTCTGTGAGCTGCAATTCACTCATGCCTGAACAAGGCGTATAATGAGCAAGGTATTTCTTATCAAAATCGTTTAGCAGTTTAGCCAGCTGTGTTGAAGGGGCGAACATAAAATCGCCTTTGCTGATATTGACCGTTCTTTCCTGGCCTGCCCATGCATAGATATTGCCTAACCAGCGATAATGCCACTTTTTCAGGATATTGACGCTGAGCAATCCGGTTGGAAAGTGTTCCTCAAAAACCGAGCGATAAAGTTGTTCCAGCAGTACCAGTTCTACGCTATCCATCTCATTTGCGTCAGCAATCCCGAGTTTATTAGCCAAAACCCGTTCACCTGAATTTTTCTCATACTGGCCTTCGCTGCCAGCAACTGTGTATCGGCTCATGGGGACCCTCAAAAGGGAACGCTGATAGATATGAAAGTATAATGCTCATCAGCTTTTGCGGTGTAATACCGAACGCGCGCGGCGCGATCCGGATTCCAGTTGCGCCGCGCGGGGGTTACGGCGCCAGATAGACCTGGGGGGCCGCGTTGTCTGGATGCTGGCCGAGACGGACATCCGCCCCGTACCAGCGATGGATAACCGACTGCTGGATCACCTCCTGCGGCGTCCCCTGGGCGACCAGGCGGCCCTGGTGAAGCAGCAGGATGCGGTCGGCCCACAGGGCGGCGAGGTTAAGGTCATGCAGCACCACGCACACGTGCAGTTGCCCGCCGGCGGTGAGCCGTTTGAGCAAGCGCAGCAGATGCTGTTGATAGTAAAGGTCCAGCGCCGAGGTGGGCTCATCGAGAAACAGCCAGCCCTGCGGCGCGCCGTCGCGCCACAGCTGCGCCAGACAGCGGGCGAGCTGCACCCGCTGCTGCTCGCCGCCGGAAAGGGCGGGATAGCGGCGGCCGGCAAGGTCATCGCAGCCGGTGACGGCCATTACCGCCGCCAGCTCCGCCGGGTCCGCGGTCGGGCCCCACGGCGAGCGCCCCATGGCGATGACCGTTTCCACCGTCCAGTCGGCCTGCAGGGCCGTACGCTGTAGCATGACCGCCCGCCGGCGCGCCAGCGCCTCGGGTGACCACGCCTCCAGCGGCGTGCCCGCCAGACGGCGGGTACCGCTATCCGGGGTCAGGTACCCGGTCAGCAGCCGCAGCAGGGTGGATTTGCCAGCGCCGTTCGGCCCGATAAGCGCCGTCATCTCGCCGCCGCGCAGCGCGACGGAGATGTTGTCGATAATCTGCCGCTGGCCGAGGCGAAGCGCCAGCCCCTGCGCGCAATATTCATTAGCCATGTTTGGGGTTCTCCCGACGAAAGACCAGCCACAGAAACCAGGGGGCGCCCAGCAGGCTGGTGAGCAGACCGACCGGTATCTCCGCCGGCGCCGCCACGGTGCGGGCCAGGGTGTCGGCCAGCAGAAGCAGGATCGCGCCGGCCAGCAGCGAGCCGGGGATCAGCCCGCGATGGTCCGGCCCCAGCCACAGGCGCATCAGGTGCGGCACCACCAGGCCAATAAAGCCGATGACGCCGCTGATGGCCACCGCCGCGGCCACCAGCACCGCGCTGCACAGCAGCAGCCAGCGCTGCAGCGCCCGCACGTTGACCCCGAGATAGTGCGCTTCTTCATCGCCGAGCTGCAGCAAATTCAGGCGGGAGGCCATCCACCACACCGCCAGCGCCGCCGGGATGATCAGGGTCGCAGCCACCAACAGGGTCGGCCACTCGGCCTGGCCCAGGCTGCCCATGCCCCACAGCGACAGCTGGCGCAGCTGGGCGTCGTTGCTCAGCCAGGCCAGCACGCCGACCAGCGCCCCGCACAGCGCGTTGATGGCGATCCCCACCAGCAGCAGGCGCGACAGCGACCCCTCCTCCGCCCGGCTGAGGATAAAAATCACCACCATCACCGCCAGGCTGCCGATAAACGCCGCCAGCATCGGCATATACAGGGCGATCAGCCCCGTTGCGGAGAGCGGGAGCACCAGCCAGCTGGCCACCGCCAGCGCGGCGCCGCTGCTGATGCCCAGCAGGCCCGGGTCGGCAAGCGGGTTGCGAAACAGCCCCTGCATCACGCAGCCGGAGAGGGCCAGCGCCGCGCCTACCAGCAGGGCCAGCAGCACCCGCGGCAGACGGATGGTCAGCCAGATGTGGCGCAGCATCTCATCCCCGGCGGGCAGCAGGCTGGCCAGCGGCAAACGCATCGCGCCAAGGGTGGTGGCGAACAGCGTCAGCAGGACCAGCAGCAGCGTCATCAACAGCAAACGGCGGGCGAGGGCAGGGCGCATCAGGGCAGATGCTCCGCTTTTTCACGCAGCGCGATAATCGCCTGCGGGGTGCGCGGCCCGAAGCCGAGCAGGGCCATATCGTCGATCGTCAGCAGCTGTTTATGACGCCCCGCCGGGGTCTGCGCCAGGCCGGGCAGTCTCCACAGCCCGGCTTCGCCGCCCATCCCTTTGAGACCATCGGCGGAGATCACCACCAGATCCGCCTGGCTGGCGGCCACCCCCTCCTGCGACATCGCCCGATAGTGGTCGAAGCCCTGCATCGCGTTCTGCAGCCCGGCGGCGTGAATGGCGCCATCGGCCGCGGTGCGTTGCCCGGCCACCAGGGTATTCATTCCGCCGTGGCTGAGAATAAACAGCACCCGCCTGGCAATCGGCTGCGTTGGAATGGCGGCGATCTGCTGCTGAAGCTGCTGGCGCAGCGCGTCGCCCGCCGGGGTTTTGCCTAACGCTTCGGCAATGACGGCCACTTTGCTATCGATCGCGGCCAGGCTTTCGCCGCCCGGCACGTTAACCACCTTTACGCCGCTCGCCTGCACCTTGTGTAAAACCAGCGAGGGCTGTGCCTGGGCGCTCGCTAATACCAGCTGCGGGCGTAACGCGAGGATCCCCTCGGCGTTCAGCTGCCGCAGGTAGCCGACATCCGGCAGCTTTTGCGCCGCCGGGGGCCAGCTGCTGGTGCTGTCCCGGGCGACCAGGCTCTGTTGCGCGCCAAGGGCATAGACGATCTCAGTGACATCGCCGCCGAGGGTGACGAGCCGCTCCACAGCGGCGTGGCTCAGCAACGGGAAGGCGATGAGAAGCAGTAACCAGCGCATCATGCGGGCAGTCCTTCGCGGGTCAGACGATCCACCTGCTGGCGCCATTGCGCCTGCTCGGGGTGGCCCTCGCTGCGCTGGCCATAGAGCTGGGCGATCTGGGTGCCGTCTTTGGCGAACAGCTCGACGCTGGTGACGTGTCCGTCTGAGGTCGGCTTACGGGTCACCCACACTTCATCGAGGCTCTCTTCACGCAGATGCAGGGTAAAGGTGGTATTGAAGATATTCAGCCAGCCGCGCATGGGAGCCAGCTTTTCCAGGGCGCCGGTGAAGATCTGCACGCAGCCGCGATTGCCGACGAAGATCATGATTTCATTGCCCTCCTGGCGCACCGTCTCCAGTAACGCTGGCAGCGCATGGCGATCAACGCGGCAGGCGAGGTCGTCGTTCACCAGGCGGAAGGCCTGCTGGCGGGAAAGCTGATATTTACGCAGCAGACCGAAGAACTGGTGTACGTCGGTCATCGCGCGCCAGTCGTTCTCCAGGGCGGCGCCGTCGGCGCTCTCGGCATATTTCACCGGCTCCAGCGGGCGCAGGGCCAGCGGCGCCGGGGCCGCCACCCGATGTTCTTCGATCAGGGTGTCCCAGGCCGCCATGTCGGCCTGCGTGGTCGCATAGACTTTCAGCAGGGCGTCGCCGTGGTGGTCGAAAAACTGAATGCTCTGGCGACCGTTATCGTTCAAATGGAAGGCGCTGGCCCACTGGCTGAGGAACAGACGCAGATCGAGCGCGCGCGGGTTCAGCACCAGCCCGGCGTGGCCGCTGAGGTGCTGGTGCGTGAACTGGCCGACCTGCTCATGGACGGCATACTCATTGCGGCAAATGCATTTGGTTTCACCGACGCGCTCCAGGGCGGCAATCAGCGCCCGGGCGTCATCGATCAGGCGCACGGCACCGTGACCGAGGCGGGCGGCGGTCAGCTCGGCTTCGCTGATCCCCATTTCCGCGGCGATATCGCGGGCATATTTCGCGGTGCTGGACGCTTTGGTGGCCTGGTAGCGCTGCCACAGATCGGGGTGGGCATTGGGCATAATCATATCCTTCTCAATGTTCAATATCCCCGGCCGGCGGGCCGGGGCAGGTGAGTTGTTATTCGGGCAATCAGAAGTCGACGTTGACCCCAAGCTGCCAGGTGCGGCCCGGCATGACCGCCAGCGCTTTATCATTGGCGTCCTGGTTGGTGCCGGTCTCGATATTGCGGCTGCTCAGGTAATCCCAGTATTTACGATCGGTGAGGTTGTAGACCCCGCCATTGAGGCGCACGTTTTTCGCTACCTGCCAGTACGCGGTCCAGTCCAGCATGCCGTAGCCCGGCACGCGCATATAGTCGCTGCTGGCATCGGCGATGGCGGACCCGCTGTTGCTGTAGCTTTCGCGGTTGGTGGCGGTCGCCTGTTTCCCCTTGACGAAGGTCGCCGTCAGGGCGGTGCCGTAGCGTTTCGCCGGATCGTCCCACGCCACGCCGACGATAGCTTTCATCGGCGCTACGCTGTCGAGGTCGACGTATTTATCGCCGCTGTAGCTGGATTTCGATTTCCCTTCGCTATAGCCGAGGGCGAGGGTGGCGCTCAGGCCGTTCACCTGCTCATACCAGGTGCCAAAGTTAAATTTGGTGCTGATCTCACCGCCGTAGATATAGGCTTTATCGCGGTTTTCCGCCTGATAAATGGTGTAGATGTTCGACGGCACGTTAGTGAACTGGCCCGGATTATTCGCCCGGGTATAGCGGGTATAGGCGATAAAGTTCTTATAGCTGTTGTAGAACAGCGCTGTGCGCAGGGTGATGCCTTCGGTAACTTCCCCCTTCAGCCCCCACTCGAGATTATCGCTGGTTTCCGTCTTCAGATCGGTATTGCCGATCAGGGCATACTGCTGGCTACCGGCGTAGCTGGACCCAAGGTTCCAGGATCCATACAGCTGGCTGGCGTTGGGGAACTGCGCGCCGCGCTGGTACTGCAGGTAGGTCATCAGGCGCGGGGTGAGGTCGTACTGGAAGGTCAACGACGGCAGAACCTGGGTATCGCTGTTTTTACCGTACAGATTCGCTACTGACGATTCGGTCAGCGCGCTGCTGTTGGCGGCAAGGTCGGACAGATTTTCCGGCTTCGTCGATTGATGCACCACGCGCACGCCGGGAATAATGGCGAAGTTGTGGCTATCAAGGTCGAAGTTGATCTTATCCTGGACAAAGCCGCCGAGAGTGTAGCTGCGGCTGTCCGCCTCCGGCTGCATGATCTCGCTGTAAACGCTGGGGATCGGCGACTGGCTGAAGGGCCGCTGGGTTTTGCTGGTGCTGGCGTTGAAGCCGGCGCTCAGATCGTGGCGGCCCAGGGTTTTCGCCAGCGCGGTCTGCAGGCCCCAGGTGTCGGTGTCGTAGTTGGAGTTCACCGTCTGCATCCTGCGGGTGACGCTGTCCGGCATATACGTCCAGTCATGGGCTTCGGTATGCTGGTAATAGATTTTACTGGAGACGCTGTCGAGGTAGTCATTCATCGGCGTCCAGTCATCCTTCAGGCTCAGGCCCCAGCGTCGGGTCTGGCTGGTCTGGTTGGCGGTGCCGATGGTGCTGTTGCCGCTGGAATCCCAGGTATCGTAGTGGGTGTGGTTGGTTTTGTGGTAATAGTCGAAGGTGCTGGTTAGCTTGTGCTCGTCGTTGGGCTGCCAGATCCCGGAGGCCAGAAAGGCATCGGAGTGCCAGTTCGCCGGGTAGGCGTCGACGGTGCCGCTGTTATTTTCGGTTTCCTGGCCGTCGCGGCGGCTGTAGACCAAAATGCCGCGCAGGAACTCATCGCCGGCGGCGACGGTCACCCCGTTGTGCCAGCTGCGATCCGCGGAGTCGTAGCCGCTGCGATAGCCGAAGGCGCTGGTTTTGCCCGGGCGCAGGTAATCATCCGCCGATTTCGGGCGGAAGGAGACATTCCCTCCGATGGCGCTGTTGACCGTTTCCGTCGAGGTGGCGCCGGACTGGATATCCACGCTGCCGTACATATACGGGTCGATATAATCGCGGCCGATGCCGAAGGTATTGAGCCCCGAGCGGCCGACGTAGCCGCGGCCGGTGGCGTTGGGCTGGGCGATACCGTCCACGTCGATACCGACGCGGTTGCTCTCCATGCCGCGAATGTTGTAGCCGGTGTAGCCCCCGCGGTCGAAGCCGCTTTTGCCGTTGCCGGAGCCGCCGCTGGCCCCGGTGGCGCTGATGAGCGGTTCATAGCGCATGATCGAGCCGAAATCGTTAGCGCCTTTGTCCTCCAGCTCCCGGGCGCTGATGCTGTGCTCGTTACCGGCTTTTTGCGCCGGCGCGGGAGCGGTGACGGTCATTTGTTCCGAGGTGTCATCCACCGCCTCGCCGCCGATGGCGGAAGTGCCTGCTGCGACGGCAGAAGTTTGATAAATTGCTGCAAGCAAAGAGGTCACCAGCAAGCGTTTTTTACACCCTGCTGCTGACGGAGTCGATTTGTACATAGTCGCCACGCCTTGATCGTTATTAGTATCGGCTCACGCGTTACTTCCAGAGTTGCAGGTTGCTCCGTCTTTTCCGTTGCGGATAGGGTCTTACTCCATTTGTTGATTGCGAATGGTAATGATAGGTATTATCGTTTGCAACAAAATATTCATGTATTCCTCATTTAAACTGCACTTTGTTTACACTGTGCCCTTTCAGCCTGAGCGAGATGACGATGAATTCAAAAGCGGCTATCACCATCACCTATTGTTCCCAGTGCAACTGGATGCTGCGCGCCAGCTGGATGGCGCAGGAGCTGTTACACACCTTCAGCACCGATATCGCCTCGGTGACGCTGGTGCCGGGCACCGGCGGGATCTTTACTATCGATATCGACGGCCAGCAGATCTGGGAGCGCAAGCAGGATGGCGGCTTTCCGGATGCGGCAGAGCTGAAACGCCGGGTGCGCGATGTCTGCTTCCCGGAAAAAGCATTGGGGCATGTTGATAAACCCGCTAACCCGACCTAATCATTAGGAAAGCGGCTGCGTGGCCCGTTTAAAAGGTGTATTATTGATGCATCTTTTTGTGGGGAGGGAAGTTGACGGTGGGCAAACGCATCGAACGTGAAAAGCAGACGATCGGTCGGATGATTGGGCTTTATCAGCGCCGCTGTCCGGATGCCCGCGACGACGGCGAGCACTATCAGGCGCTGAACGCCTACGCCGACAAGCGGCTTGATAAGTGCGTGTTTGGCGACAATAAACCGGCCTGCAAGCAGTGTCCGGTACACTGCTATCAGCCGGCGAAGCGCGAAGAGATGAAGCAGATTATGCGCTGGGCCGGGCCACGAATGCTCTGGCGCCACCCGATCCTGACCCTTCGCCATCTGCTGGATGACAGGCGGCCGGTGCCGCCGCTGCCGGAAAAATATCGACCGAAAAAATAGCGGCCTTTCCCCGGCCTGGGCTGCGCGCAGCCGGGGGACAAGCGCAGCCCCGGTAAGGCGTTAGCCGCCACCGGGGATGGGTGATGAAGCCTTCTGTTTCTGACTATCCCGGATCGTGCTTGTCACAAAGGCGACCACAAACAGCGCGCTGAACAGCACCACGATAGTCGGCGCCGGCGCGCTATCGAGATAAAACGCCAGCCACACCCCTCCCGCCGAGCAGCAGACCGCTACCGCCACCGCCAGCAGCAGGGCGTGGATAAAGCGCCGTACCAGCAGGAGCGCAATCGCCCCGGGGGCAATCAGCAGCGAAATCGACAGAATAATCCCTACCGACTGCAGCGTCGCGACGATGGTCAGGGCGATCATGCACAGCATGCCGTAGTGCAGCAGTCCGCCGCGCAGGCCGCTGGCTTTGGCCTGCGTCGGATCGAAGACGTGCAGCAAAAAATCCCGCCATTTCAGCCCGATAATCAGCGCAATCATCAGCGCGATAGCCGCCGTTTGTCCAATATCGCTGAGGGAGATCCCGAGCATATCGCCGAACAGAATATGGTCGAGATGGACGTCGGACTGGATCGCTACGTACAGCACCAGCCCGGCGCCAAACATGCCGGAGAAGACAATTCCCATGATGGTATCGCGTTTGAGGCGGCTGTTGTCGTCGAGAAAACCGGTCGTCACGGCGCAGAGCAGCCCAGCGATAAACGCGCCGATGGCGAAGGGGATGCCGATAATGTAGGCCAGCACCACGCCGGGAAAGACCGCGTGGCTCATGGCGTCGCCCATCAGCGCCCAGCCTTTGAGCACCAGAAAGACCGACAGCAGCGCGCAGGGCACGGCAACGACCATCGATACTGTTATCGCGTTGACCATAAAAGGAAACTGGAACGGGGCCAGGATCAGATTCAGCATGCGGCCTCCCCGGCGCGGCGACGGTTGGCCAACAGGCCATGCTTCGGCGCGAAGATAAAGGTGATGAGGAACAGCAGCGTTTGCGCCACCACGATAATGCCGCCGGTGGCGCCGTCGAGGTAGTAACTGAGCCAGGCGCCGAAGAAGCTGGTCAGGCTGCCGATGGCGACGGCGATGGCCAGCAGGCGCGGGAAGCGGTCGGTTAACAGCCAGGCGGTGGCGCCGGGGGTGACCACCAGGCAGATAACCAGAAAGGCGCCGACGGTCTGCAGCGCCGCTACGGTGCAGGCCGCCAGCAGGGTAAAGAACAGCAGCTTCAGGCCGCGGGTGTTCAGACCAATCGAGCGGGCGTGGTGCTCATCGAAGAAGGTCACCATCAGATCTTTCCACTTCAACAGCAGGATCGCCATCGAGATAAAGCCGATCGCCGCCAGCTGGATAATATCCTCCGGGGCGATGGCCAGAATATTGCCGAGGATAATCGTCTGGATATTCACCGACGTCGGGTTCAGCGACACCATAAACAGCCCGATCCCGAAGAAGGAGGAGAAGATCAGGCCGATAATCGCATCCTCTTTCAGCCGCGACCGCTGCTGCAAAAACAGCATACTGCCCGCCGCCAGGCCGCCGGAGAGAAACGCGCCGAGGGCAAACGGCAGGCCGAGCATATAGGCCCCGGCGACGCCGGGCACAATCGAGTGGGAAAGGGCGTCGCCAATCAGCGACCAGCCCTTCAGCATCAGGTAGCAGGAGAGAAAGGCGCAGACGCCGCCCACCAGCGCCGCCACCCACATCGCATTGAGCATATAGTGATAGCCAAACGGCTCCAGCAGCCAGCTCATCGTGGGCCTCCCGCCGCGCGCCGGCTGATAAACGGCCGCTCGTCATCGGTGATAATCTGCGCTTCCGTACCGGTGAGCGAGACGTGGCGCAGTACGCCGCTGAAAGCCCGCTCCAGATTCTCGGCGGTGAAGGTGGTTTCTGTCGGGCCGCTGGCCAGCACGGTGCCTTTTACCATCACTGTGTAATCGCAAAATTCACTTACGGACCCGAGATTATGGGTGGAGACCAGCATGGTACAGCCCTCATCGCGGAGCTCGCGCAGCAGGCTGATGATCCGCGCTTCGGTCTGCACATCGACGCCGGTAAAAGGCTCATCCAGCAGGATCACCTGTCCCTGCTGAGCGATGGCGCGGGCAAGGAAGACGCGCTTTTTCTGCCCGCCGGAGAGCTCGCCAATTTGCCGATGGCGGTACTCGCTCATGCCCACGCGGGCCAGCGCGGCATCGACAATCTCGCGATCGCGCGGCTTTGCCCGCCGCAGCCAGCCCATATGGCCGTAGCGGCCCATCATCACCACATCCTCCACCAGCACCGGGAAGGACCAGTCCACCTCTTCCGACTGCGGGACATAGGCGACCAGGTTCTGGCGCAGCGCGCGGTTGACCGGCTGGCCGAGGATGGCGATCTCGCCGTGACCGACGCGCACAAAGCCCATCAGCGCTTTAAACAGTGTGGATTTACCCGAGCCGTTAACCCCCACCAGCGCGGCAATGGCGCCGCGCGGTACGCTGAACGAGGCGTCGCGCAGGGCGGTGTGGCCGTTGCGCCAGGTGACGGTGAGCTGGTCGACATACAGACCCGCTTGCGCAGTATTCATGGCTGTTTCCTCATCCCGTCCTGGATACCGTTGACGATGGTTTCGGTGGTGACGCGCAGCAGGTCGAGCCAGGTCGGCACCGGGCCGTCGGCGGCGCTCAGCGAATCGACATACAGCACGCCGCCGTAGTGGGCGCCGGCTTCGCGCGCCACCTGACGCGCCGGTTTATCGGAGATGGTGCTTTCGCTGAAGATGGTCGGGATCTGTTCTTTCTTCATGGTGTCGATAACCTTGCGCACCTGTTGCGGCGTGCCCTGCTGGTCGGCGTTAATCGGCCACAGATACAGTTCGCGCAGGCCATAGTCGCGGGCCAGATAGGAGAAGGCTCCCTCGCTGGTGACCAGCCAGCGCTTATCCGTCGGCAGCTGCGCCAGTCTGGCCTGCAGCGGCGCCATCGTCTGGCGGATCTTCTCTTTATAGGCCTCGGCGTTGCGGCGATAGGTGTCGGCGTGAGGCGGATCGTATTTCACCAGAGCATCGCGAATATTATCGACATAGATCAGGGCGTTATCTGCCGACATCCAGGCATGGGGATTGGGCTTCCCGCTATAGGGGCCTGCGCTGATGCCCATCGGCTGGATCCCCTCGCTGACCACCACCTCCGGGACGCCCTGCAGGTGCTGATAAAAGCGGGCAAACCACCGTTCGAGATTGAGACCGTTGCTGAGGATCAGCTGCGCCCCCTGCGCGCGTTTGATATCGCCGGGGGTAGGCTGGTAGTCGTGGATCTCCGCGCCCGGTTTGGTGATGGAGCTGACGACGGCGGCATCGCCGGCCACGTTCTGCGCCATATCGGCGATAACCGTGAAGGTGGTGATAACCCTGAATTTCTCCTGCGCCGAGGCCGGCGCCGCGGCCAACAGGGCCAGCGCGCTGGCCAGCAGCAATGATTTCAGCGGTGTCAGGTGCAGCATAGGATCCCTCGCAATGATGTGGTTAATTTCCCAGCGTTTATAGCCATTGCTATGTTATATAGCACAAGCTATTTATAAATGAAAATGATTCTTATTTGCATGCGTGGGTAATGATTAGAGCGAGAACGATTTTGTCACGGGGATTTAAATTAACCCGGGCTGCATTGTGCTGACCCGGGTGACATGCGGTATTCGGTTTACCGGCTCGCAAGCCGGGCGTCTTCGGGGGGAAGTGCTGCGTGTGTGCTGGGTGGCGGCGACGCCTTGCCCGGCCAGCAACACCTGCGATGATAAATAAATAGCAGGCGAGGCTACACCAGCTCGTCTTTATTAATGCCCAGCCGCTTCATGCGCGACAGGAGCGTGGTGCGCTTCAGCCCCAGCCGCTGGGCGGCGCCCTTCGGCCCGGCCACCACGCCGTTGCTCTCCTTCAGCACCCGGACGATCAGCTGATATTCATCTTCGCCTTCCTCAGGCAGGACCTCTGGCGACCGCGGAGGCTCGACGATATCCCGCTCCGGCAGGGAGAGCTGCAGCACGTTGCCGCGGGTCAGCAGCACCGCCCGTTCGATGACGTTTTCCAGCTCGCGCACGTTGCCCGGCCACTCCATGCGCGTCAGGGTACGCAGGGTCTCCGCCGGAATGCTGTCGATATTGCGTCCCATGCGGCGGGCGATTTTGAAGGTAAAGGCCTTCACCAGCAGCGGGATATCGTCGGGGCGCTCGCGCAGCGGCGGCAGGTGGATCGGGAACACGTTGAGCCGGTAGTAGAGGTCGCTGCGAAATTCCCTGTCGATAACCATCTGCTTGAGATCGCGGTTGGTGGCGGCGATCAGTCGGACGTCGGTCTGGATCAGCTTGTTGCTCCCCAGGCGCTCGAACTCCTGCTCCTGGAGAACGCGCAGCAGTTTGGGCTGCAGCTCCAGCGGCATATCGCCCACTTCATCAAGGAACAGGGAGCTTTTGTCCGCCAGTTCGAAGCGGCCGATACGCTGGGCGCTGGCCCCGGTGAACGCTCCGCGTTCGTGGCCGAACAGATCGCTCTCCAGCAGTCCGGCGGGCATCGCGGCGCAGTTCATCTTCACCATCCGCCGACTGTTTCGTCCGCTGAGGTTATGAATGGCGCGGGCGATAAGCTCTTTGCCGGTGCCGGTTTCGCCGAGGATCAGCACGGTGCTGTCGCTGTGGGCCACCATCTCGACCTGCTTGAGCACATTGTTCATCGCCTCGCTGCGGCCGATGATCTCCCCGAATTCGCTCTCGACATTGTTGAGCTGCTCGGTGAGGGCGAGGTTCTCATCCACCAGCCGCTCTTTCAGGCGCTGAATTTCACGGTAGGCGAGGGCGTTATCGATAGCGATCGACACCCGCTCGGCGATCTGCCGCAGCAGCTTGAGATTGGTGGTGGTAAACACCTGTTCGTCGCATTGCGCCAGCTTCAGCACCCCGAGGAGGGTGTTGCCGGACATCAGCGGCAGCAGGCACAGGGTCTGGATCTTGTTGCCCCACATTTCGAAGAGCATCTTCTCGTACGGCGCGAGGGTGTCATGCTCGTGCAGATTAAGCAGCAGCATCTCTTTGCTTTTGAACACGCGCTCGGTGAGGGTGCCCGCTTCATCTACCTCGCTCTGGTCGTGAACCGGATGGCTGGCATCGAGATAGTGCGTGGAATAGATGTTGAGCTTCCCTTTGCGGTTGCTGCGCAGCACCACGCTGATGGCGTCGATCCGGAAGTAGCGATGGATCTCTTTCGCCACCTCGCTGACCAGCTCGTCGATATCCAGACGTGAGAGGACCGCGTTGGTGATCGCCACCAGAATGCGGAAGTTGTCGCGCTCGTGGCACAGCAGATCGTAATCGACGTTGTTGCTGACCCGGTTCTGAATCTGCTCGCTGACGACGGCGACGATCTGCGCGAAGGTATGCAGCCGCTGGAACTCTTTCTCGCTCCATGGCCGGTTGTCACGGCGCAGAAATTCGCAACCGCCGAAGATCCGCCCGTCGGCCGCCAGCGGCAGCAGCGAGTAGTACCCGAACGGGCGATAGATCCCGCTGCGGATAAGCTGCGGCCAGGTGTCGGCAAAGGTCTCATGATCGCAATGCAGGGCATCCGGCCGGGAGAGTAAGCGGCGCACTGGTCCGTGGGCGAGCACGGTTTCATCTTCATAGCTCACCGGCTGGCCTGCCTCATCGCAGGCGTATCTGGCCGCGCGGTGGTTGCCTGCGTTCCACAGGATAATGGCCGCTTCGTCGGCCAGTGCGGACTGTTGCACCAGGCGGGTCAGGGTTTCGCTCAGCGCAGCCAGATCGGGCTGCTGTAATAAAAGCCGGGTGATATCAAACAGACCCTGCTGGCCGAGATCGCTCATCGGTGTATACGACATGGCTTACATCCAAAACGCGCCGGCAACGCGGCGCATAAGAAAATGATGGTACAAATAATAGTATGTTAATAAAGCGGTTATTGCCGCTTTAACCCATCCGTGGGCGCCCGCTGGTTTGGGCGGGATAATCATGCTGGCTTTTCCCGGCTCGCGCTGCGCTTAGCCAGGCTACATGTGCGCGCCGTGTTGTAGCCTGGATAAGGCGCCAGCCGCTATCCGGGACCCGACGCCGTGGTTAACAAATTCTCGGCAGCGGCTCGGCGTGGGGAAGATCGAGCGTCCGCTTCACGCCGTACAGCCCGACGGAACGCACGCCCGGGCGGGCGACCACCTCGCCGATTATCGCCGCCTCGCGTCCCAGGGCGTGAGACCGTATATGCGCCAGCACGTTTTCCGCTTCTTCGCGGGCGACGGCGATCACCAGCTTGCCTTCATTGGCGAAGTTCAGGGCGTCCAGCCCGAGCAGCTCGCAGACTCCGCGCACGGTGTCGTTGACCGGCAGCTTCGCCTCGTGCAGTTCAATGCCGCAGCCGCTGGCGGCGGCGAACTCATGGGCGACGGCGTTGACGCCGCCGCGGGTGGCGTCGCGCAGGGCTTTGACGCCGCGCAGCGGCCGCAGGGTTTGGATCAGCGGCGTCAGCACCGCGCAGTCGCTGGACAGCGCGCCGTCGAGCCCCATCTGCTCGCGCAGATTAAGGATGGTGGCGCCATGATCCCCCAGCGTGCCGCTGACCAGCAGCACATCGCCGGCGCTGATCTGCTGCGTCCCCCAGTGAACGTCTGCCGGGATGGCGCCGATGCCGGCGGTGTTAATAAACAGCTTATCCGCCGCGCCGCGCGGCACCACTTTGGTGTCGCCGGTAACGATAGCGATCCCTGCCGCCCGGGCGGTATCGGCCATGCTGGCGACCACCGCTTCCAGGGTAGCCATCTCCAGCCCCTCTTCGAGAATAAACCCGCAGGAAAGATAGCGGGGGATGGCGCCGCTGACCGCCACATCGTTGGCGGTACCGCAGACGGCCAGCTTGCCGATATTGCCGCCGGGAAAGAACAGCGGGTCAATCACATAGCTGTCGGTGGAGAAGGCGAGACGATCCCCCTGGGCGGCAAGCGCCGCCAGATCGAGACGCGCCTGATCCTCCTGCTCCGCCAGCCAGGGGTTGGCGAAAGCCTGCATAAACAGGTCGCCGATCAGCTGCTGCATTGCCTGACCGCCGCTACCGTGGGCTAACTGGACGCTTTTCATGCTTCATATTCCTGACTGCGATATTGATACCAGGCGGCGCAGGCCCCTTCCGAGGAGACCATCAGCGCGCCAAAGGCGCTTTGCGGATTGCAGGTGCTGGCGAAGAGCGGGCACTGGTGCGGTTTACAGCGGCCGGTCAACACCTCGCCGCAGCGGGCGCGCGGGTCGTCACACACGCGCTGCGGCGCCGGGCGGAAATGGGCCTCGGCATCGAAGCGCTGATAGGCCGGCGTGAGGTGCACGCCGGAGTCGCTGATGACCCCCAGACCGCGCCATTCGCTGTCGCCATCAAGGCGAAACACGTCGGCCATCGCCGCCTGCGCCAGCGGGTTGCCGGCATCCGGCACTACGCGGCGGTACTGATTTTCCACCTCGCTACGCTGCGCTATTGTCTGCTCAACCAGCATCACCGCGCCTTGCAGTAGATCAAGAGGTTCGAAACCGGCGACCACTAACGGGCGATGATAGTCGCTGGCGATAAAGCCGTAGGCTTCGGTGCCGATCACCATACTGACGTGGCCGGGGGCGAGAAAGGCGTCGATACCGTTGTCAGGCTGGTCCAGCAGACTGCGCAGGGTCGGCAGCAGGGTGATGTGCTGGCAGAAAAAGAAGAAGTTATCGACGTTGCGCTCCCGCGCCTGACGCAGGGTGAGGGCGGTGGCGGGCATGGTGGTTTCGAAACCGAGACCGAAAAAGACCACTTCACGCTGCGGGTTTTGCTGCGCCAGCCGCAGGGCGTCCATCGGCGAATAAACGATGCGGATATCGGCGCCGCGGGCTTTCGCCTGCAGCAGTGAGCCGTTTTTGCCCGGAACGCGCATGGCGTCGCCGAAGGTACAGAAGATAACCCCCGGACGACTGGCAATCTCAATGCAGGCGTCGATGCGCCCCATCGGCAGGACGCACACCGGGCAGCCGGGCCCATGAATAAATTCGATATTCTCCGGCAACAGCTGGTCGAGACCGAACTTAAAAATGGCATGGGTATGACCGCCGCAGACCTCCATGATGCGCAGCGGTCGCGCGGCGGTGTGCGGCAGCAGATGGGCACGCTGCTGAAGATGGGCCACCAACTGCATGACCTGCTCAGGGGCGCGGTATTCGTCAACGTAACGCATTATCGCTCCTCGCCGTACAGCAGGGCGCCGACGTCCGGCTCTACGTCAAACATATTTTGCAGCGCTTCGAGAGTGTCGCGGGCTTCGGCTTCATTAATCACGCTCATGGCGAAGCCGACGTGCACCAGCACCCACTGGCCGAGACGCGGCTGGCCCTGCTCGTCAACGGCGCCCACCAGCGTCAGGTCGACGTCGCGCTGAATGCCGCAGACTTCCACCTTCGCCAGCACGCCGTCGATGGCGCAAATTTGTCCCGGAATGCCTATGCACATCGCTGCGTCTCCAGCCAGGTGAGCCACTGATCCATGCCTTCGCCGCTGGTGGCGGAGAGGAGGATAATGTCAATATGCGGATTGACCTCGCGGGCGCAGGCCAGGCACTTCTCGACGTCGAAATTGAGATACGGCAGCAGGTCGACCTTGTTGAGCAGCATCAGGCTGGCGGCGGCGAACATATGCGGATACTTCAGCGGCTTGTCTTCGCCTTCCGTGACCGACAGCACCGCCACCTTATGGCGTTCGCCGAGATCAAAGCTCGCCGGGCAGACCAGGTTGCCGACGTTTTCAATAAACAGAATGCCGTGGTCAGCCAGCGGCAGGCGCGGAGCGGCGTCGGCGATCATCTGGGCGTCGAGATGGCAGCCTTTCCCGGTGTTGACCTGAATCGCCGGGGTGCCGGTGGCGCGAATGCGGGCGGCGTCATTGACCGTTTGCTGGTCGCCTTCAATCACTGCGCAGTCGGCACGCCCTTTCAGCCGGGTGAGGGTTTCGGTGAGCAGGGTGGTTTTGCCGGAGCCGGGGCTGGAAACCAGATTCAGCACCAGCTGCTGCTTCGCCGCAAAGCGCGCGCGGTTGCGCGCCGCCAGACGGTTGTTTTTATCCAGCACGTCGATTTCCACTTCCAGCATGCGCCGCTGGCTCTGGCCCGGGGCGTGAGTCCCCGCTTCACCATGGCCGTAATGCAGATCGCCCTCTGTCGTGCGGGTGGGGGCGAAGTGGTCGGTTTTTACGCCGGTGATGGTCATCGTCTGGCGTGGGGCGGGCGCGAAGGGGGCGCTGCGGAACGCGGAATGCGGGTTTCGTTCGTCTCCTTCAATATAGAGGTTGCCTTCTCCACAGCCGCATGTTGTACACATAATTTACTCCAATTCTAAACGCTGAATCTGTAAGCCGTCATCCGCCACGATCTGTAGCTGGTCGTTGTTGCAGTGCGGGCAGCGGCGGACGTGCTGCGAGACAAGATGGACGTACTGCTGACAGCGTTCGCACCAGCATTCAGCCTGTTGTTCGGCGATATGCAGTTCGCACCCCTCCGCCAGCGTGCCGCGGCAGACCAGCTCAAAGCAGAAGGTCAGGGCGCTGGCTTCCACGCAGGAAAATGCCCCCACCTTAAGCCACACGCCGGTCACCCGCCGCGCGCCGGCCTGCTGCGCCTGTTGTTCAATAATTTCCAGCGCCCGCTGGCTGAGGGTGATTTCGTGCATAGTCGCCTCCGTATCGCGATGCGCCTTTTATGCAATAACGGTGCCAGAAAAGACTCGTGGCGGCAGGAAATGTCGATGACGACGCGCCGGGGCTGTCATCGACATGTCGCGTCGGCAGGGAATAAATATAAAAACATAATTAAATCAAATAAATAAAATGTGGCACGGAAAATGCTTAGACGGTGCATCTCATGCTACGGAGAAACCGATATGACTATTTGGGAAATAAGTGAAAAGGCGGATTACATCGCCGACCGTCACCGGCAGCAGCAGGAGCAGTGGCATATCTACTGTAACTCGCTGGTTCAGGGGATCACCCTGTCGAAAGCCCGCCTGCATCACGCGATGAGCTGCGCGCCGGACAAAGAGCTGTGCTTCGTGCTGTTCGGCCATTTTCAGGTGTTCGTCGCCCTGGCGGAAGGCTTCAACAGCCACACCATCGAATACTACGTCGAAAACAAAGGCGGCGGTGATAAGTATCTGATTGCTCAGGCCACGCTCGCCGCGGATGGCACGGTGGACGGGCGGATCAGCAACCGCTCCCGCGACCAGGTGCTGGAGCATTATCTGGCGATTATCGCCACCGTCTATGACCGTCTGTACGACGCCATGGAGCAAGACCAACCGGTGGACTTAAGCCATCTGGCCCTGACCCACTGATCGCAAGGTGTCGACACGTGTCGAAAATGACACCTGCGCAACCTGATTTCGTCAAAAGTGACTTTCACCCGAGGATGACCCGGTGAACCGTTTTGTAATTGCTGACTCCACTGTCTGTATCGGCTGCCGCACCTGCGAAGCCGCCTGCTCTGAGACGCATCGCCAGCACGGCCTGCAGGCTATGCCGCGGCTGCAGGTGATGCGTAATGAAAAAGAATCGGCACCGCAGATGTGCCACCACTGCGAAGACGCCCCCTGCGCCGCTGTCTGCCCGGTAAACGCCATCCAGCGCGTCGATGGCGCCGTCCAGCTCAACGAGAGCCTGTGCGTAAGCTGCAAACTGTGCGGCATCGCCTGCCCGTTTGGCGCGATCGAATTTTCCGGCAGCCGTCCGCTGGATATTCCGGCCAATGCCAATACCCGGCTGGCGCCCCCCGCGCCGCCGGCGCCGGCCCGCGTCAGCTCGCTGCTCGACTGGGTGCCGGGCGTGCGCGCCATTGCCGTGAAATGCGACCTCTGCCACTTCGATGACCAGGGCCCGGCCTGCGTGCGGACCTGTCCGACCAAAGCGCTGATGCTGGTGGATAGCCGTGATATCGCCCAGGCCAGCAAGCGTAAACGCCAGCTGACCTTTAATACCGACCTTGGCGACTTGTCGTTGTTCCAGGCGCAACAGGGGGAGAGGGAATGAGTGTAATTGGATTAGTCAATCAGGCGGTGACGTGGTACGCCTCCAGCGCCGTGCTGGCCTTTGTGTTTGCCATGCGTAAACCGCTCAGCGGCGCCATTGCCGGGATTGGCGGCGCGGTGGCCAGCGCTATGCTGGTGGTTGCCGGCGGCGCCGCGCTGCTGATGCCGGATCGGATCCACGGCGGCATGCTGCAGTTTCTCCATCTGACGATGCGGGTGGGCGGCGTCAATGCCCTGTGGCTGCTGGCCATCGGCCTGTCGGCGCTGCCGGTGTCGCTGTTTAACATTAGCTGGCATCGCCACCCGCAGGTGAAGGCCAACGGCCTGCTGGTCAACCTGCTGCTGGCCGCCGCCACCTGCGCGGTGGTGGTGACCAACATCGGTTCGCTGGTGGTGATGGCGGAGATCATGGCGCTCTGCGCGGCGTTTCTCACCGGCTGCGCCGCCTCCGGTAAGCTGTGGTTTGCGCTGGGTCGTCTCGGCACGCTGTTGATGGCATGGACCTGCTGGCTGGTGTGGTCGACCTACGGCACCCTCGAGCTGGCGCAGATCAATCTCCAGGCGGTGGATATGATGCAGAACCCGCTGCTGTGGCTGCCGGGGCTGGCGGGATTCGCCCTGCTGGCGGGGGCGATCCCGCTGCACGGCTGGGCGCCGCAGGCTCACGCCGGAGCCAGCGCGCCGGCCGCCGCGCTGTTTTCCACTGTGGTCATGAAGGTCGGTCTGTACGGCATGTTAACCGTTTCGCTGGCCGGCGGCGTGCCGCCGCTGTGGTGGGGCGTGATGCTGCTGGTGCTGGGGATGATCACCGCCTTCATCGGCGGGCTGTATGCGTTGATGGAGCATAACATTCAGCGCCTGCTGGCCTATCACACCCTGGAGAATATCGGCATCATCCTGCTGGGGCTGGGCGCCTTCGTTACCGGCGTGGCCACCCGCAACAGCACGCTGATGGTGCTGGGCTTCATCGGCGGCATGTATCACCTGATTAACCACAGCCTGTTCAAAACTACGCTGTTCCTCGGCGCCGGGGCGGTGTGGTTCCGCACCGGCCATCGCGATATCGAGAAGCTGGGCGGCATCGGTAAAAAAATGCCGCTGATCTCCCTCGCCATGCTGGTGGGGCTGATGGCGATGGCGGCCTTGCCGCCGCTGAACGGCTTCGCCGGCGAGTGGGTCATCTACCAGTCCTTCTTCAAAATGAGCACCAGCGACCTGTTTATTGGCCGTCTGCTGGGGCCGCTGCTGGCGGTGGGCCTGGCGATCACCGGCGCGCTGGCGGTGATGTGTATGGCCAAAGTCTATGGTGTCACCTTCCTCGGCGCGCCGCGGAGCAAAGAGGCGGAAAACGCCACCTGCGCCCCCTGGCTGATGACCCTGAGCGTGGTCATGGCGGCGGTCTTCTGCCTCGTTGGCGGCATCGCCGCGCCGTGGCTGCTGCCGCTGGTGAGCGGCGCCTTCCCGCTGCAGGCCCAGGTGTCGAGCGTGGTGTCGCAGCCGATGATCGCGCTGCTGCTTATCGCCTGCCCGCTGCTGCCGTTCCTGCTGATGATCTTCTTTAAAGGCGATCGCCTGGCGGCGCGCTCGCGCGGCGCGGCCTGGGTCTGCGGCTACGATCACGAACAGTCGATGGTGGTCACCGCCCACGGTTTCGCCATGCCGGTGAAAGAGGCCTTTGCGCCGCTGCTGAAGCTACGTCACTGGCTGAACCCGGTGCGTCTGGTGCCGGGCTGGCAATCGGCCTCGGCGCCGGCGCTGCTGCGCGCAATGGCGCTGGTTGAGCTGGCGGTGCTGGTGGTGATTGTCATTTCCCGAGGAGCCTGAGAATGAGTCTGTTAATTGCATTGCTACAGGCGCTGGCGTTGTTTGCCGTCGCGCCGCTGTTATCCGGGATCGTCCGCGTCGCCCGCGCGCGGCTGCATAACCGCCGCGGACCGGGCGTGCTGCAGGAGTATCGGGATATCCTGAAATTGCTGGGCCGCCAGAGCGTTGGTCCCGACGCCTCGGGCTGGGTGTTCCGCCTGACGCCGTACGTCATGGTGGGCGTGATGCTGACCATCGCCACCGCCTTGCCGGTGGTGACGGTGGACTCTCCGCTGCCGGTGCTTGGGGATCTCATCACCCTGATCTACCTGTTCGCCATCGCCCGTTTCTTCTTCGCGATTTCCGGTCTGGACACCGGCAGCCCGTTTACCGCGCTGGGCAGCAGCCGCGAAGCGATGCTCGGCGTGCTGGTGGAGCCGATCCTGCTGCTGGGCCTGTGGGTCGCCGCGCAGGTGGCGGGCTCCACCCATATCAGCAGTATCACCGACACCCTTTATCACTGGCCGGCAGCGCGCAGCATTCCACTGATTCTGGCGCTGTGCGCCTGCGCCTTCGCCACCTTTATCGAGATGGGCAAACTGCCGTTCGATCTGGCGGAAGCGGAGCAGGAGCTGCAGGAGGGGCCGCTTTCCGAGTACAGCGGCAGCGGCTTTGGCATCCTGAAGTGGGGCATCAGCCTCAAACAGCTGGTGGTGCTGCAGATGTTTGTCGGGGTCTTTTTCCCGTGGGGCCAGATGACCAGCTTCAGCGTCGGCGGCCTGCTGCTGGCGCTGGTGGTGGCCGTCGTCAAGCTGGTGGTGGGCGTGCTGATCATCGCGCTGTTTGAAAACAGCATGGCGCGTCTGCGCTTCTGTGCCACCTCCCGCGTCACCTGGGCCGGGTTTGGTTTCGCCTTTTTAGCTTTCGTCTCCTTGCTGGTGGCGTGATTAAGAGAGTTTGAGCATGTCTGAAGAAAAAATCGGTCAACACTATCTTGCGGCGCTGCACCAGGCCTTTCCGGGCGTGGTGCTGGACGAAGCCTGGCAGACCAAAGATCAGTTAACCATCACCGTGAAGGTCAATTACCTGCCGGAAGTCGTGGAGTTTCTCTACTACCAGCAGGGCGGCTGGCTGTCGGTGCTGTTCGGTAACGATGAACGTAAGCTGAACGGCCACTACGCGGTCTATTACGTGCTGTCGATGGAGCAGGGCACCAAATGCTGGATCACCGTGCGTGTGGAGGTGGATGCCAACAAACCGGAATACCCATCGGTGACGCCGCGCGTGCCGGCGGCGGTGTGGGGCGAGCGCGAAGTGCGCGATATGTATGGCCTCGTGCCGGTTGGCCTGCCGGACGAACGCCGGCTGGTGCTGCCGGACGACTGGCCGGACGAACTCTATCCGCTGCGTAAAGACAGCATGGACTATCGCCAGCGTCCGGCGCCGACCACCGACGCCGAAACCTACGAGTTCATCAACGAGCTGGGCAGCAAGAAAAACAACGTGGTGCCGATCGGCCCGCTGCACGTCACTTCCGATGAGCCCGGCCACTTCCGCCTGTTCGTTGACGGCGAGAACATTATCGATGCCGATTACCGTCTGTTCTATGTCCATCGCGGGATGGAGAAGCTGGCGGAAACCCGCATGGGTTATAACGAAGTCACCTTCCTGTCGGACCGGGTGTGCGGCATCTGCGGCTTCGCCCACAGCACCGCTTATACCACCTCGGTGGAGAATGCGATGGGCATCGTAGTGCCGGAGCGGGCGCAGATGATCCGCGCCATTCTGCTGGAGGTGGAACGCCTGCATTCGCACCTCCTGAACCTCGGTCTGGCCTGCCACTTCACCGGCTTCGACTCCGGCTTTATGCAGTTCTTCCGCGTGCGCGAAACCTCGATGAAGATGGCCGAGATCCTCACCGGCGCGCGGAAAACCTACGGTTTGAACCTGATCGGCGGGATCCGCCGCGACCTGCTGAAAGAGGACATGATCCAGACCCGCCAGCTGGCGCAGCAGATGCGTCGCGACGTGCAGGAGCTGGTGGATATGCTGCTCAGCACCCCGAACATGGAGCAGCGTACTGTCGGCATTGGCCGTCTGGACCCGGAAATCGCCCGCGACTTCAGCAACGTTGGCCCGATGGTGCGCGCCAGCGGCCACGCCCGCGACACCCGCGCCGATCACCCGTTCGTCGGCTACGGCCTGCTGCCGATGGAAGTCCACAGCGAACAGGGCTGCGACGTGATCTCCCGCCTCAAGGTGCGGATCAACGAGGTTTATACCGCGCTGAACATGATTGATTACGGTCTTGATAACCTGCCGGGCGGTCCGCTGATGGTGGAGGGCTTCACCTATATTCCGCACCGCTTCGCGCTGGGCTTCTCAGAAGCGCCGCGCGGGGATGATATCCACTGGAGCATGACCGGCGACAACCAGAAGCTGTACCGCTGGCGCTGCCGGGCGGCGACCTACGCCAACTGGCCGACTCTGCGCTATATGCTGCGCGGCAATACCGTTTCCGATGCGCCGCTGATCATCGGCAGCCTTGACCCGTGCTACTCCTGTACCGACCGCATGACCGTGGTCGATGTCCGCAAGAAGAAGAGCAAAGTGGTGCCGTACAAAGAGCTGGAGCGCTATAGCATCGAGCGTAAAAACTCGCCGCTGAAATAAGGAATCGCCATGTTTACCTTTATTAAAAAAGTGATTAAGACCGGCACCGCGACGCACGCCTATCCGCTGGAGCCGATGCCGGTAGATAAAAACTTCCGCGGCAAGCCGGAGCATAACCCGCAGCAGTGTATCGGCTGCGCGGCCTGCGTGAACGCCTGCCCGTCGAACGCCCTGACGGTAGAGACCGATCTGGCCACAAACCAGCTGGCGTGGCAGTTCAACCTCGGGCGCTGCATCTTCTGCGGCCGCTGTGAAGAGGTCTGCCCGACGGCGGCGATTAAGCTGTCGCCGGAGTATGAGCTGGCGGTGTGGAAGAAAGAGGATTTCCTCCAGCAGTCGCGCTTCGCTATCTGCCACTGCCGGGAGTGCCAGCGGCCGTTCGCGGTGCAGAAGGAGATCGACTACGCCATCGCGCTGCTCAAGCATAACGGCGACACCCGCGCCGAGCTGCACCGCGAAAGCTTCGAAACCTGCCCGGAATGCAAGCGCCAGAAATGCCTGGTGCCGTCCGATCGTATTGAACTGACCCGCCACATGAGGGAGGCCAGCTGATGAGCACTTTACTTGGCCCACGCGATGAAAACGGCATTCCGGTGCCGATGACGGTGGATGAATCCATCGCCAGCATGAAGGCCTCGCTGCTGAAGAAAATCAAACGTTCCGCCTACGTTTATCGCGTCGACTGCGGCGGCTGTAACGGCTGTGAAATCGAAATTTTCGCTACCCTTTCACCGCTGTTCGACGCGGAACGCTTCGGGATTAAGGTGGTGCCTTCGCCGCGCCATGCCGATATCCTGCTGTTTACCGGGGCGGTGACCCGCGCGATGCGCTCCCCGGCGCTGCGCGCCTGGCAGTCGGCGCCGGATCCAAAGATTTGCATCTCCTACGGCGCCTGCGGCAACAGCGGCGGCATCTTCCACGACTTGTACTGCGTCTGGGGCGGAACCGATAAAATCGTACCGGTCGATGTCTATATCCCGGGCTGCCCGCCGACGCCCGCCGCCACCCTGTACGGCTTCGCCATGGCCCTCGGCCTGCTGGAGCAGAAAATTCACGCCCGCCTGCCGGGCGAGCTTGACGAACAGCCGACCGAGCTGCTGCACGCCGATATGGTGCAACCCCTGCGGGTGCGCATCGATCGTGAAGCGCGCCGTCTGGCGGGCTATCGCTATGGTCGGCAGATTGCCGACGACTATATGCGTCTGCTCGGCCAGGGCGACAGCCAGGTGCTGCGCTGGCTGGAGGCGGAGAAAGATCCGCGTCTGACCGAGATCGTCACCCATCTCAACCAGGTGGTCGAGGGGGCGCGTATCCGATGAGCGAGACGGTGGTGTTCAGTCAGCTGAGCCGTAAATTTATTGATGAGAACGACGCCACGCCGGATCAGGCGCAGCAGGTGGTCTATTACAGCCTGGCGATTGGCCACCACCTCGGCGTTATCGACTGTCTCGAGGCGGCGCTGAGCTGCCCGTGGGACGCGTATCTGGCATGGATCGCCACCCTTGAGGCCGGCAGCGTCGCGCGGCGCAAAATGGAGGGGGTGCCGAAGTATGGCGAAATCGTCATCGACAGCAGCCATGTGGCAATGCTGGCCAACGCCTTTGATAAAGCGCAGTCCGCGCAGACCCCGCAGCAGCAGGCGTGGAGCAAAACAATGCTCAGCATGCTGCATGATATTCACCAGGAAAGCGCCATCTACCTGATGGTGAGGAGATTACGTGACTGACGTTTTACTCTGTGTCGGCAACAGTATGATGGGCGACGACGGCGCCGGCCCGCTGCTGGCGGAGATATGTGCGGCGAACCCGGCCGGCCAGTGGGTGGTCATCGACGGCGGCAGCGCGCCGGAAAACGACATCGTGGCGATCCGCGAATTACGCCCCGAACGCCTGCTGATCGTCGATGCCACCGATATGGGCCTAAACCCCGGCGACATTCGCGTCATCGACCCCGACGACATCGCCGAGATGTTTATGATGACCACCCATAACATGCCGCTCAACTATCTGGTCGATCAGCTGAAAGAGGACGTCGGCGAAGTGATCTTCCTCGGCATTCAGCCGGATATTGTCGGTTTTTATTATCCGATGACCCAGCCGGTGAAAGAGGCCGTTGCCCGGGTGTACCAGCAGCTGGCAGGCTGGCAGGGCCACGGCGGCTTTGCCCGGCTGGAAGCCGCAGACGATTAACCCTGCGGTGCTCAGGGCTCCCCGACGGCGCGCGACTGACCGGCCGGGAGCCCCGTTACCGGCGGCGCCAGCTCAAGATTTTCTATCACTAATTTACCGGGCGACACCGAGACTCTGACCTGCGTGCCGACCGGGAATCCCGCCTGCTCCAGCCAGTCGCCGTTCAGGCTCAGCGCCGCATGGCGGGTGTAGCGCCGCGTCTCCCGCGTTTTGCGGTTCTCATGGCGTTTTCTGACATATCCCACGGTTAACTGGCGAATGGCCCTGGCGATCCCTCCGGCTGCAGTGGTGTGCTGTGCGTTCATGATGTGCTCCTTGCTGAAGATACCCCTGAAAACATACTGGATAAAATACCAGTTGTTGTGAACGGGAGGCAAACCAGAAACTGGAATCAGGCTCGAGAAAAAAACATGTAATAGATGCAACAGAAAGCAGCGCCCGTCCTCCGGTTAGCGCGGAGAGACGGGCGAGCGCGGGAGACGCGCTTAGTCGAGGTCGGCGCCGTTGCTGGCTATCACCTTCTGGTACCAGAAGAACGACTTTTTACGCTTGCGCGCCAGCGTGCCGTTGCCGGCGTCGTCGCGATCGACATAGACAAAGCCGTAGCGCTTGCTCATCTCGCCGGTTGACGCCGAGACCAGATCGATGCAGCCCCAGCTGGTGTAGCCCAGCACCGGAATACCGTCGCCGATGGCGTCGCGCATCGCCTTGATGTGCTCGCGCAGGTAGCTGATGCGATAGTCGTCATTGATCTCCCCCCTGGCGTCAATCTCGTCCCGGGCGCCGAGCCCGTTTTCCACCAGGAACAGCGGTTTCTGATAGCGGTCGTACATCATGTTCATGGTGATGCGCAGGCCCAGCGGGTCGATGCCCCAGCCCCATTCGCTGGCCGGAATGTGCGGGTTCTTCAGCGACTTGACGATGTTGGCGGCATTGGTGTTGCTGGCGTTCATCTCCGCCGAGGCGCAGCGCGAGGCGTAGTAGCTAAAGGAGACGAAATCGACGGTGTTTTTGAGGATCTCATCATCGCCCGGCAGCTTCGCAATGGTGACCCCCTTTTCCCGGAATACCCGCGCGGCCCATACCGGGTAGGCGCCGCGCGCCTGGACGTCAATAAAGAACAGGTTTTCGCGGTCCTTCTCCAGCGCCATCCATACATCTTCCGGCTTGCAGGAGTAAGGGTAGAAATTACCGCCCGCCAGCATGCAGCCGACCTGATTCTGCGGGTTTATCTCGTGGGCGATTTTTGTCGCCAGTGCGCTGGCCACCAGCTCGTGATGCGCCGCCTGGTACTTCACCTGCTCCTGATTTTCTCCCTCTTCAAACACCAGTCCGGCGCCGGAGTAGGGGCTGTGCAGCATGATGTTGATTTCATTGAAGGTGAGCCAGTATTTCACCAGACCGTCAAAAGCTTCAAAGCAGGTGCGGGCGTAGTGGCTGAAGAAATCGACCATTTTGCGGTTGCGCCAGGAGCCGTACTCCATCACCAGATGCATCGGCACGTCAAAATGGCACAACGTCACCAGCGGCTCGATACCGTGCTTTTTGCACTCCTCGAACAGCGAACGATAGAAGGCGATGCCCTGCGGATTCGGCTGCTGCTCGTCGCCGCGCGGGAACAGGCGGCTCCAGGCGATGGAGGTGCGAAAGACGCTGAACCCCATCTCCGCCATCAGGGCGATATCTTCCTTGTAGCGGTGGTAGAAATCGATCGCCTCGTGGCTGGGGTAGAATTCGTCTTCGCGAAGCGTGAAGCGCTTCTCCAGGCCTAATTTTACCGGCAGACGGTGGGCGCCGTGGGGGAGGGTATCCACGGTGGCCATCCCTTTCCCCCCTTCGCGCCATGCGCCTTCTGACTGGTTGGCGGCCAGTGCGCCGCCCCATAAAAATCCCTGTGGGAAACTCGCCATGCGTTACCTCGTTATTAATGGTGTGTTCAGGCGTGGGTTGCCTGGGCCTGGGCCTGGCGCGCTCGGGCGTCGGCGGCGGCCTGTTCAACGGGAATATCTTCAAAGCCGAGGATCAGCGTCAGGGCAAACGACAGCACTACCGACAGCGCCATCACGCCAAACACCCAGACGATGGTCATTGGATTGGCTGGATCGAAAAACTGCACGCTGGTGAACAGCCCCGGCGCCGCCATCGAGTGGCTGGCCAGTCCGGCGATGCCCGCCACCGCGCCGCAGATAAAGCCGCTGATTAAGCTGGCGATCAGCGGGCGTTTCAGGCGCACCGCCACGCCGTACAGCGCCGGTTCGGAAATACCGGCCAGAATCGCCGATGCCGCGGCGGCCAGCGCCGTCTGGCGCAATTCCGGGTTTTTCGTTTTCCACGCCACCGCCAGCGACGAGCCGCCGAGCGACAGGTTGGCGCCGATCTCCGACGGCATTACCATGCCCTCTTTGCCGGTTTCGGCGATGGTCTGAATGATGGTCGGCGTAAAGACCCGGTGCATGCCGGTCATCACCAGCAGCGGCCACAGCCCGCCCATGATCGCCACCGACAGCCAGCCGAGATAGCTGTGGATCGTATAGACCAGCGCGGAAATGGCGCTGCCAATCCAGATGCCGAGCGGGCCAATCAGCAGGATCGCCAGCGGGGCGGCGATCAGCACGATCAGCATCGGCTTAAGGAAGTTTTTCGTCACCGCCGGGGTAATGCGATCCACCCAGCGTTCGATATACGACAGGCACCAGGTCATCACCAGCGCCGGGATCACCGTGTAGGTGTATTTCACCGCGGTCACCGGAATAAGGGCAAATTCGACGTGTTCGCCCTGGGCGGCTTTGGCCATTAATTCGATAAACCCGGGATGCACCAGCACCCCGGCGATAGCGATGGCCAGCGACATATTGGTTTTGAATTTCACCGCCGCGGAGGCGGCCACCATCAGCGGCAGGAAGAAAAACGCGCCGTCGCCGATAAGCGTCAGGAGGGTCAGCGTCGGCGAGCCTTTCGGCAACGCGCCGCTCATTTCGAGGATCATCGCCAGCAGCTTGACCATCGATCCGCCGATAATCGCCGGGATCAGCGGCGACATGGTGCCGATCAGCGCGTCGAGGATCCCGGCGCCGATGCGTTTCAGGGTGATCGGCGCTTTGCCCTGCGGCTCGACCGGGCGCAGGTCGCCAGGCAGCAGATTCACTACCTCGCGATAGGCCTGAGAGACCGTGTTGCCGATGATCACCTGGCACTGGTTATCGCTGCGCACGACGCCGAGCACCCCGGTCAGGCCTTTCAGGGTAGGGCTATCGACCTGTTCGTTGTCTTTGACCACGAAGCGCAGACGCGTCATGCAGTGGGTCACGGCGACGACGTTATCGACTCCGCCTAATGCCGCGACTATCTGTTGCGCCAGGGCTGCATAATTTTTCGACATCGGATTTTATCCTGTTTATCAATAGGGTACTGATCTGTTACCGCGCCGCATCGTCGGGCGATACCATGCTTTATAGGAAACCGGTTCCACAAAATCATGGTGAGTTTTATTTGATTTCACAAGAAATAAAAAAATATGATCTCATTTTTGTGATTTTGATCGCGAAGCGTCGCGGCGAGCAGGATCGCGGTGGTGAGCGGGGGATGCTGTAAAAGCCAGAAACGTGCAGTACACTGCCTGCAACTTTTGCAACAGGAAGAATCACATGGCAACGATGCTGGAGGTCGCAAAGCGCGCGGGGGTATCGAAGGCGACCGTGTCGCGGGTGCTGTCGGGCAACGGCTATGTCAGCCAGGAGACCAAAGACCGGGTGTTTAAGGCGGTGGCGGAGAGCGGCTACCGACCGAATCTGCTGGCGCGCAACCTGGCGACCAAAACCACGCAAACCCTTGGCCTGGTGGTGACCAACACCCTCTACCACGGCGTCTATTTCAGCGAGCTGCTGTACCACGTGGCGCGGATGACGGAGGATAAAGGGCGGCAGCTGATCCTCGCCGACGGCAAGCACAGCGCGCAAGAGGAGCGGGAAGCGATCCAGTATCTGCTGGATCTGCGCTGCGATGCGATCATCATCTACCCGCGCTTTCTCACCGTCGACGAGATGGACGAGATCGTTGAGAACCACTCGCAGCCGATCATGGTGCTGAACCGCCGGCTGCGCCGCCACGCCAGCCATTGCGTCTGGTCCGATCAAAAAGCGTCGGCGATGCGGGTGGTGGAGCGGCTGATTGCCCTGGGTCACCGCGATATCGCCTTTATTACCGGCTCCCTTGACTCGCCCACCGGCGTCGAGCGCCTTGCCGGCTATAAAGACGCGCTGGCTGGCCACGGCATTACCCTCAACGAGGCGCTCATCGCCGAAGGGCGCTGGACGCCGGAAACCGGCGCGGCGGCGGTGGAGAGCCTGCGTCAGCGCGGGGTGACCTACAGCGCGCTGGTGGCGAGCAATGACGATATGGCCATCGGGGCGATGAAGCAGCTTCACCAGCTGGGCGTTAAGGTGCCGGAGCAGGTCTCGGTGGTGGGGTTTGACGATATTGTGCTGGCGCCGTACATGGTGCCGTCGCTCGCCAGCGTCCGGGTGCCGGTGACGGAGATGATTAAAGAGAGCATTAATCGCCTGATATTTATGCTCGATGGCGGAGAATTCAATGTTCAGCAGAGTTTTCCCGGGGCGCTGATCGAGCGTGAGTCGCTGGTGTCAGGTCCCTGCGCCTGACGTCGTCAGCTGTCATCGTCACTACTGACGATGACAGCGCGCTAACCATTAAATTTTATTTATTATCAATAAGATAAAAACTGGAACGTATTATGCATACTCCGGCGCCTAACCCTCTTACTGCTGGAGAAATGGATGAACCGTTTCATTATCGCCGATGCGAGCAAATGCATCGGCTGTCGCACTTGCGAAGTAGCCTGCGTGGTCTCCCATCAGGAACATCAGGACTGCGCCTCCCTGACGCCGCACACCTTTCAGCCGCGTATTCACGTCATCAAAGGGGTCAATGTCTCCACGGCCACCGCCTGCCGTCAGTGTGAGGACGCCCCGTGCGCCAATGTCTGCCCGAACGGCGCCATCAGCCGCGATAAAGGCTTTGTTCATGTGATGCAGGAGCGCTGCATCGGCTGCAAAACCTGCGTCGTCGCCTGCCCGTACGGGGCGATGGAGGTAGTGGTGCGGCCGGTGATCCGCCATAGCGGCGCCGGACTGAACGTCGTGGCGGAAAAAGCCGAAGCCAACAAGTGCGATCTCTGCTTCCACCGCGACAGCGGCCCGGCCTGCATGGAGGTCTGCCCGACGCACGCCCTGGTCTGCGTAGACCGCAACAAGCTGGAGCAGATGAACCAGGAAAAACGTCGCCGCACGGCGCTGGCCTGGTAAGCTCAGGCATGAACGGGGTGCAAATCCGCATTCGCGGTAAAGTGCAGGGGGTGGGGTTCCGCCCCTTTGTCTGGCAGCTGGCTCAGGGGCAGGCGCGCTGCGGCGATGTCTGTAACGACGGCGACGGCGTGCTGGTGCGGCTGGCCGGGGACGATGATGGTTTTACTGCCGCCCTCGCTGCCCACTGCCCGCCGCTGGCGCGGATCGACAGCCTCGTCTGCGCCCCTTATCGCTGGGCGGCTCCGCCGCAGGATTTCACCATCCGCGAGAGCGGGGCAGGACGGATGCGCACCCAGATCGTGCCCGATGCCGCGACCTGCCCGGCGTGCCTCGCGGAGATGAATGATCCCCGGGCGCGCCGCTACCGCTACCCCTTTATCAACTGCACCCACTGCGGGCCGCGGTTAACCATTATTCGCGCGATGCCTTACGACCGGCCATTTACCGCGATGGCGCCGTTTCCGCTCTGTCCGCCCTGCGAGGCGGAATACCGCGATCCTGCCGATCGCCGGTTTCACGCCCAGCCGGTGGCCTGCCCCGACTGCGGGCCGCGACTGGAATGGCGGGCGCAAGGGGAAACGCTGGACGGCGAGGCGGCGCTGCAGTCGGCTATCGCCCGGCTGGCGGCGGGCGACATCGTGGCGATAAAAGGCGTCGGCGGCTTTCATCTGGCCTGCGACGCCGGCAACCCCGCTGCCGTTGCCACACTGCGGGCGAGGAAACACCGTCCGGCGAAACCGCTGGCGGTGATGCTGCCCTCTGCGGCGGGGTTACCTGCCGACGCCGCGGCGCTGATGGGCTCCCCGGCGGCGCCCATCGTACTGATTAGCAAAGCGCAGGTCTCCGGCCTGTGCGACGAGATTGCGCCAGGGCTTGCGGAAGTTGGGGTGATGCTGCCGTCTAATCCGCTGCAGCATTTGCTTCTGCAGGCGCTGGCGCGCCCTATCGTGATGACCTCCGGCAACCTTAGCGGCCGCCCGCCGGCGTTAAGTAATACTCAGGCGCTCAACGACTTAGCCGACATCGCCGACGGCTTTTTGCTCCATAACCGCGACATCGTGCAGCGGATGGATGATTCGCTGGTGCGCTCGAGCGGAGAAATGCTGCGCCGCGCCCGGGGCTATGTCCCGGATGCGCTGCCGCTGCCGCCGGGTCTGGAGAAGGTTCCGCCGCTGCTGGCGCTGGGCGCGGACATGAAAAACACCTTCTGCCTGGCGCGCGGGGGCGAAGCGGTTCTCAGCCAGCACTTTGGCGATCTTGGCGAGGAGGGCGTCGAGCAGCAGTGGCGCAGCGCGCTACAGCTGATGCAGAACATCTACGCCTTTATGCCGCAGCGGGTGGTGGTTGACGCCCATCCCGGCTATCGCTCGACGCAGTGGGCGGCGACTCTGCCGCTGCCGGTAGAGACAGTGCTACATCACCATGCTCACGCCGCGGCGTGCCTGGCAGAGCACCGCTGGCCGCTCGACGGCGGAGACGTCATCGCCCTGATCCTCGACGGAATCGGCATGGGGGAGAACGGCGCGCTATGGGGCGGGGAGTGCCTGCGGGTTAACTATCGCCAGTGCGAACATCTCGGCGGGCTGCCGGCCGTCGCGCTGCCGGGCGGCGACCTGGCGGCGCGTCAGCCGTGGCGTAATCTGCTGGCTCAGTGCCTGGCCTTTATCCCTGACTGGCAGGATTACCCGCAGACCGGTACGCTGCGCCAGCGCAACTGGTCGCTGCTGGCGCAGGCCATCGATCGCGGCATTAACGCGCCGCGCGCCTCGTCCTGCGGACGGCTGTTTGATGCCGTCGCCTGCGCGCTGGACTGCGCCCCGGAGAGCCTGAGCTATGAGGGCGAGGCGGCCTGTCGGCTGGAGGCGCTGGCCGCCAGCTGCTCCGGCGTCTGCCATCCGGTCACGCTGCCGTGGCGCGGCAATGCGCTGGACTTAGCCACCTTCTGGCGACAGTGGCTGCGCTGGCAGGCGACCCCGGCGCAAAAAGCCTGGGCATTCCATGACGCCCTGGCCAGCGGACTGGCGGCGATGGCCCGCGACTGCGCCACCGCCCGCGGCATCGACACGATGGTCTGCAGCGGCGGAGTGCTGCATAACCGCCTGCTGGCGGCGCGATTGACCTTTTATCTGGCGGATTTTACTCTGCTGTTTGCGCAGCAGTTGCCGGCCGGCGACGGCGCAATCGCCTATGGTCAGGCGGTGATCGCCGCCGCCCGCGGACAGGCTCAAGGAACACAACAATGATAATGACAGTTTTACGCCAGCAGCCGCGCGCTGCGGGACTGGTGCTGGGGTTGATCGCGGCGAACCTACTGGCCTGGTGCTGGGCGCTGCAGGCCTTTGGCGACAGCGGCGCGCTGATGGCCGCCAGCCTGCTGGCCTGGGGCTACGGCCTGCGCCACGCGGTGGACGCCGACCATATCGCGGCGATTGATAACGTCACCCGCAAGATGATGCAGCAGGGGCGGCGGCCTTTCGCCGTCGGGGCCTGGTTCTCGCTGGGCCACTCGTCGATTGTGGTGCTGGCCTCGGCGGCGATTGCCGCGACCGCCACGGCCTTCAGCGCGCAGATGAGCTGGCTGCACGACACCGGCAGCGTCATCGGCACTGCGGTGTCGGCGCTGTTTCTGCTGGCGATGGCCTTTATCAACCTGGTGATATTGCGCAGCGTCTGGCGCAGCTTTCGGGCGTGGAAGCGCGGTGAGCCGGTGAGCGACGAGATCGTCAGCGGCGGCGGGGTGATGAGCTGGCTGTTTGGCAAAACCTTTCGTCTGGTCAGCCGCAGCTGGCAGATGTACCTGGTCGGTTTCCTGTTCGGCCTCGGGTTTGATACCGCCACCGAAATCGGCGTGCTGGGCATCTCCGCCGCCGGCGCGTCGAGCGGGATTTCCGTCTGGTCGATTATGGTCTTCCCGGCGCTGTTCGCCAGCGGCATGGCGCTGGTGGACACCCTCGATAACGTGCTGATGGTCGGCGCCTACGGCTGGGCGTTCAGCAAGCCGCAGCGCAAGCTTTACTACAACATGACCATCACCGGCACTTCGGTGGTGGTGGCGCTGTTTATCGGCGGCCTGGAAGCGCTGGGTCTGCTGAGGGATAAGTTTGCGCTCAGCGGCGGAATATGGCGCTGGGTCGGGGTGTTAAACGACAACCTCGGCGACGCCGGGTTTGTGGTGGTCGGGCTGTTTGTCGCCTGTTGGGCGCTGTCGGTGCTCAACTATCGCTGGCGCGGCTACGATAATCTGGCGCGTTAGGTTCAGCATTTTCCCGGCTTGCGCTGCGCTAAGCCGGGCGACAACAACTGTCCGGCGGCGCTACGTGGGCCTGCGTGGCGTATGCTGCCCGCACTGTTTTACGCAGGAGCCTGCTGCTCGTGGTGAGGCATTGTATCGGTGTCTCTCAGGCTGATTTTTAACTTCTTGAAAACATATTAATTTCTGTTAGCCCCTCCCTTCCCCCGCTTTTAACGACCTTATACATCTGTGATTCACCTCTTATTTACATCATTTAAACCAATCGTTAACTGGATAAAAACACGGCAGCCTCGTTATAGTAGTTTTGTAAAATAAAACACTGTTGTACAGGGTAAAACAAAACGAGGTGTTCATGGAGATCGTTACCGCGCCGCACCTTGCGGTCAGAAACGAGTGGCTTGCGTTACATCGTGAAGCGCCATTACAACCCGAGCTGCCCATCATTGATGCGCATCATCATCTTTGGGATCGGCAAACCGGCCGCTATCTCACCCATGAGTTCAGCGACGATATCCAGACCTCAGGGCATCGCGTTGTCTCATCGGTCTATGTGCAATGCCGCTCTATGTTGCGTCGCGACGGGCCGGAGACGCTTAAACCGCTTGGTGAAATCGAGTTTGCCAGCGGTATCGCCGCGATGTTCGCCAGCGGACATTATGCAAACGCGCTCGGATGCGAAGCCATCATCGGCGGGCTCAGTTTACTGGCGGGGGACGCGATGCAGCCTGCCATTGAGCGCGCGATAGCGTTATCCGGCGGGCGGCTGCGTGGGATGCGCAATCCGTTGGCCTGGCATCCCGATCCGCGGGTAACCTCCAGCCCGGTTACGCCACCGGCAGGCCTGGCGCAGAGCGCTCCGTTCCGCCGGGGCGCTGCCTGTCTCGCGAGGCATGCATTGTCGCTCGATGTATGGGTTTACCACACGCAGCTGGAGGAGATTGCCGATCTGGCGCGGGAAATACCAACGTTACAGATTGTGATCGATCACTGCGGCGGGCCGGTCGGCGTTGGACCCTGTTCAGAACGGGATCCGGACATGTTTCAGCAGTGGCGAAACGGTATGCGACGTCTGGCGGAACTGCCGAACGTATGCGTAAAAATTAGCGGCTTTGGGATGACGGTCAGGGGGTTTCACTTCGCAGCGGCAGAGACGCCGCCGGATTCGCAAATGCTGGCACAGGCATGGATGCCGTGGTTTGAGACCATTGTTTCTCTTTTCGGTGCCGAACGCTGCATGTTCGCCAGCAACTTTCCCGTCGATAAAGGCATGTTCAGCTACGGCGTTTTCTGGAACGCCTGCAAACGCCTGGCGCAACAGGCGTCCCCTGACGAACAGGCGCAGTTGTTCTGGCGTACCGCCGCAACCTGTTATCGGTTAACCTCTGTGGAGAATATCAATGACCAGTAAAAGCGAGCTAAATCAATTTACTGCGACTAAAGCGACGCCTGACGCATTGCCACAACGCGTCGCTGAGAGGCGGACGCTGGCGCTGGGCGGCCTTGGCTGGACATTTGAAAGCTACGACTCCTTTCTGCTTTCATTGCTGTTGCCAGTGCTGGGCGTGGTGTTCGGTATTAATAAAACCGAGCTTGGGCTGTTTATCAGCGTCACGGCCGGGGGGCAGATTATTGGCGGGATCCTGTTTGGTTTTATCGCCGACAAAATTGGGCGTGTGAAAACGGCGCTGATCTGTATCGCCATCTATTCACTCTTTTCCGGCCTGTTAGCCTTTACGCACGATCAACAACATTTCGCGCTTTTACGTTTTTGCGGCGCGCTGGGTATGGGCGGAATGTGGACCTCGGGCGCGGCGCTGATTGCTGAAACCTGGCGACCTGAACGGCGCGCACGCGGCGGCGCGTTGATGCAAATGGGCTTACCTGTTGGCGCTATTCTGGCTATCAGCCTGACGGCAATCGTCAGCTCGGTCAACGGCGGCCTGGAGCAGGGTGCATGGCGCTATCTGTTTATGATCGGCGCGCTGCCGGTATTCATTATGAGTGTGGTCGCCTGGTTCACACCGGAATCGCAGGTTTGGCTTGCTCGTCAACAGGCGAAGGCGACGAGTCGTCAACCTGCCGTCAAGCTGGGTAAACAGAATCTGCGAGGTCTGCTGTTGGCCTTTGTCTTTATCTTTTTTATTCAGTATCTGTTCTGGGGCGTATTTACCTGGACACCCACCTATCTGCGGGAAGTCAAACATCTGGATTTTTTGCACAGCCTGAAGTTTGTACTTGCGCTGCAGGCTGGGGCCATCGCGGGTTTTCTGGTGTTTTCGGTGCTGGCGGATAAGTGGGGACGCCGTCCGATGTTCCTGATTTATCTGTTAACCGGCGCCATTGCCGTCGCGCTGTACCTTGTGACCACGCAACCCTTCATTCTGATGGTGGCGATTTTCATGGCCGGTTTCGGGGTTAACGGTATTTTTGCGGGCTCGGGACCCTTCCTGGCGGAAATCATCGGGGACACCTCATCCCGGGGCTTCCTGATGGGGCTCGCCTATAACGGAGGCCGTCTGGGCGGATTTATTGCGCCGCTACTGATTGGCGCTGTCGCCAACGCTGGCGGTTTCACCGCGGGACTGGCGACGACCGTGGTTGCTTTCCTTGCGGCGATGCTGGTGGTGTGGCGAGCGCCGGAAACCAGAGGCATCAAGCTGAAGTAACTTATTTCATCTCTACATCGTTTTCCTGATAAACATAATGAAACCCTGCGAGGAAACCATGACCGATCAATTACCGCACCGCGCGAGCGATAACGACGCGCTGGAAAAAGAAACCATGCGACGGGTTATCTGGCGCATCCTGCCTTTCCTGGTGGTGAGCTACCTGGTATCGATTATTGACCGCGGCAACATAGGCATGGCGGCGCTGCAGATGAATCAGGATCTGGGCCTGAGTAAGGCGGCTTTCGGCTTCGCCAGCAGCTTGTATTTTGTGGCCTACTTTATCTTTGAAGTACCCAGCAACCTGGCGATGCAGAAGGTGGGGGCACGATTGTGGATCCCGCGCATTATGATCAGCTGGGGAGTGGTATCGATGTGTATGGCGCTGGTGCAAAATACCACCTCCCTTTACATCGTACGCTTTTTGCTGGGGGCTGCCGAAGCGGGCTTTTTCCCGGGCGTGGTGCTCTATCTTACCTGGTGGATCCCGTCGCGCTACCGGGCGCGGATCATCGCCTCGTTTATGGTGGCCATTCCGCTGGCTAACTTTATCGGTTCCCCGCTTTCCGGGTTGATACTGATGATGGATGGGTGGTTAGGCCTGCGCGGCTGGCATCTGTTATTCATTATTGAAGGGCTGCCGGCGGTCCTGCTGGGGATAACCGCGTTTTTCATCTTGCGGGACCGTCCACATCAGGCTGGCTGGTTAAACGATCGTCAGAAAGCATGGCTGGAAAACACGCTTCAGGCGGAGCGCCAACAGCAGAAACAGATCGGCCACACCTCCACCTGGCAGCTGTTGAAGCATCGTCAAATCTGGCTCATGGCGCTGATTTACGCCGGCGCCTCCTCTGCCGGCACGACCCTTAGCGTCTGGTCTCCCCAGCTGCTGAAGTCGTTCCATCTGGATAACCTGACCACCGGGCTGCTTAATGCCATCCCCTATGGTCTGGCCTCGGTGCTGATGATTGTCTGGGGGCGCAGTTCGGATCGAAGTAATGAACGCCGCTGGCACACGGCGCTCACCCTCTTTATGATCGCGGGCGGCGTGTTTGCGGCGTTTATCAATCTGTCGCTGCCGGCCACCATTGCGATCCTCAGCACCATTCTGATTGGCGCTTATGCGATGAAGGGGCCCTTCTGGGCGCTGGCGTCGGGCTGGATGAGCAGCACCTCAGCCGCCGCCGGGCTGGCGGCCATCGGGGCGATCGCCAACCTGATTGGCGGCGCGGTGATGGTGAATGCCTACGGCATGATTAGCGAACGGACAGGAAGCCATACGCTGGCGATGCTCCCGCTGGCAGGCTTGTGTCTGGCAGGCGGCATTGCGGTGCTGGCCATGGGGCGCCGTTACTCGCAGACGGTCAGGCAGGAAAAACAGGTGACCCATTAATAAGCAAAGGCGGGATTTTTCCCGCCTTCTCAGCAAAGCTTACTCTTTCACACCGTAAAACGTTTCGCAGAATGTCTTGCTGGCGCCTAGCTTGAGCGACAGGCGGTTGGCCGTCTCCTGCATGAGCTGGCTGATGCCGCTCGCTTTACGATCTTCCGTCAGACGCGATGCCGGCCCGGTCAGGGCCAGCGCCGCGATCAGTTTATCGTGGACGCCAAACACTGGCATGGCGAAGGCCGCGGTGTGCGGGTCGCGCGCGCCGGAGGTATAGAACGGCAGCGTCGGTTCGTCTTCCGGCAACGATTCACCCAATCCCCAGCGGCGTAAAACCTTACTGATAGCGGAACCATCCAGCGGGAACTGGCTGCCAGGCAGGTTGCTGTGGCGCAATCCCTGGGAGGCTTCGGCGCGGAACAGACACAGGCGTTGTCCGCCTTCAATCACATACCAGCTTGCGCTTTCGCTGGAGGCCTGTGACAGCGCCTGCAATTCCGGCTGTACCACTCTGGCAAGTTCAAATGATTGCTCATAGAGCTTGCCAAGATAGAGCAGACGGTGGCCGAGCGTATAGGTGCCATCGTCGTGCCGGATGATGTAGTTCATTCGCTCAAGCGAATTCATCAGGCGATAAACGGTTGTTTTGTGATATCCCGAAAGCTGGGCCAGCTCCGTTAACGTCAGACTGTCATTACCGGGACGGAAGCAATCAAGTAAAGCCAGCGCCTTTTCAACGGCAATTACGCCTTCATTCCCCATCATGTTCTCCTTTTTGCCGAACAAAATTGTACCTGAATTTTGTGAGTAACTTCGTGTTTACATCACAAACAACTTCGCAACACTGGCGAAAAGCGAAGCAATGCACGTATAGTTGTTTTATATAGTACACATTAGTTGTATCTAGTAAAACAAATGGGGAGTCACCATGCCTGCTTCGCAACAGAAACTCATCAATTTTGCTATTGCGCGTGTTACCGCGGAAGAAGTCCGTCAGGCCGCCGAATTTCAGGCCGCCATTCTGGCTGACGTGGCCGGACGCCGTGGCACATTACATGGCCGCATCAAGCCGCTGGCGCCGCATATGGCGGTCGCCGGGCCGGCGATTACCGTCGAGGTTCGCCCGGGGGATAACCTGGCTATTCACGCCGCAATGGCCGTCGCTAAACCTGGCGATGTATTAGTGATCGACGGGAAAGGCGATCTCTCCTGCGCGCTGCTGGGGGAGATCATGGCCACGCAGGCGCAGGCCAGCGGTATCGCCGGGATCGTTATCGATGGCGCCGTTCGTGATGCGGAGACCTTAAGCAAACAACGCTTCCCGGTGTTCGCTGCCGGCCTGAACCCGTGCGGCCCGACCAAGTTCATTCCTGGCCGGGTCAATCATGCCATTTCGGTCGGCGGCGCCGCGGTGCAGGCGGGGGACTTAGTGGTCGGGGATATTGACGGCGTGGTCGTTATCCCACGCGAGGAAGTCCGCACCATCATCGAACTGGCGAAAGGCAAACTGGAGATGGAAGCAAAACGTCTGGTTGCTATCCGCGATGGCGATCTACGTCCGCACTGGCTGGAGGGCGCCCTGCGTCAGGCGGGGATGCTGAGCGAAGGGGAGACGCTGCCATGAGTGCTAAAAACGTGGTACTGATTACCGGCAGCGATTTGGCTGACGCGGCGCTGGGGATGCTGGAAGATTACGAACTTGTCTTTGCCGGCCGCCAGCCTACAGAGGCCCAGTTGATCGCTCTGTGCCAGCAGCACAATCCCGTCGCGATCCTGGTGCGCTATGGCCACATCACTGCCGCCGTTATGGATGCCGCCCCGGCATTGAAGGTGATTGCCAAACATGGCAGCGGCATTGATGTCATTGACGCCGAGGCGGCTGCCGCGCGCGGCATTCTGGTTCGCGCAGCGATCGGGGCGAATGCCGCCGCGGTGTCCGAACATACCTGGGCGTTAATTTTGGCCTGTGCTAAGTCGGTCATTCCGCTCGACCGCCGCCTGCGTGAAGGGCACTGGGATAAATCCACGCATAAATCGCTTGAGCTTGAGGGCAGA
This sequence comes from Klebsiella sp. 1SOBk5mer, assembly GCF_046603115.1. NCBI lineage: Bacteria > Pseudomonadati > Pseudomonadota > Gammaproteobacteria > Enterobacterales > Enterobacteriaceae > Klebsiella > Klebsiella sp. 1SOBk5mer. The sequence goes on from NZ_JBKIUU010000002.1 coordinate 603,883, forward strand.
ACGCTGGGACTCATCGGCCTGGGCGCCATTGGCAGCCGGGTGGCGAAGATTGCCTGTGCCTTTGGTATGAAGGTTCTGGCTTACGATCCCTATGCGAAAGCAGTCCCGCCGGGATGTGAACGTGTTGCTGAACTTAACGATCTGCTCAGGCAGGCCGATGTGCTGTCCCTTCATTGCCCCTTGACGCAACAAAACAGGGGAATGATCAATGCCGCCACGCTGGCGCAGTGTAAGCCGGGCGCCATCCTGGTCAATACCGCGCGCGGCGGGTTGATTGACGATGCGGCGCTGGCCGCGGCATTAAAAGCGGGGACCTTGCGCTGGGCGGCGCTCGACAGCTTTAACAGTGAACCATTAACCACGCCCCACATCTGGCAGGCGATCGATAATGTGATTCTGTCTCCGCATGTGGGCGGCGTAAGCGATGCCTCTTACGTGAAAATGGGGACCGCTGCCGCGGCCAATATTCTGCAGGCGCTGCAGGAGTCGGCTCAGACAGAAACAACGTATTAAGTGTTAATCGAACCTGCGCTTCCGGTTAATTATTTTGCCCTTATGAGCTTACGGGCGGCATCCGCAGGCCGGGTAAGCGTAGCGCCACCCGGCAAACTAACCGTGCAACAGGGTTGCCTTGGAGGTAATCAACGCGTGCCCGGCGGCGCTGCGCTTGCGCGGGCCTACCGTATCTGAGCTTACGGGCTACATCCGTAGGCCGGGTAAGGCGCAGCCGCTACCCGGCAAACTAACCGTGCAACAGGATCGCCTGGGTGGTGAGCTATGCTTGCCCGGCGGCGCTGCGCTTGCGCGGGCCTACCGTATCTGGGCTTACGGGTTACATCCGTAGGCCGGGTAAGCGTAGCGCCACCCGGCAAACTGGCGGCGCAACAGGGATGCGTGTATTGCAGATACGGTTATTGGATTGCCATTTTCTCACTCCGGCAAAAAGCGTCTGTCGCGTGTGATTTCAGCGTACATTGCGCTCCCGGTTAATCGTCTGCGTTATGCCTGGCATGGCGCAGGGAGCGCACAGGGGGCGGCCAGTCGCCGCCGCCCCCTGTACCCCCGGGCTCCGGCCAGCAAAATCGCCGCTACGCGGTACCTTCGACTTATCCCTGCAGGCTTCGGGTCGGGCCGAGGCAGCGTCCGTGCAAAACACGGCCCTCAGCCCGCATCCATGCGGGCTGCCCCGGCCTTCCGGGAACGTCTCAGCGATTTTGAGGCCGCCAGCACCGGCAGTTTCAGTCGCGCAAGTGGGTAAATCAACGACAGGTCGCACGATCCGTAGGCCGGGTAAGGCGCAGCCGCCACCCGGCAAACTAACCGTGCAACAGGGTTGCCTTGGAGGTAATCAACGCGTGCCCGGCGGCGCTGCGCTTGCGCGGGCCTACCGTATCTGAGCTTACGGTTTACATCCGTAGGCCGGGTAAGCGTAGCGCCACCCGGCAAACTGGCGGCGCAACAGGGTTGCCAGGGAGGTAATGAACGCGTGCCCGGCGGCGCTGCGCTTGCGCGGGCCTACCGTATCTGAGCTTACGGGCTACATCCGTAGGCCGGGTAAGCGTAGCGCCACCCGGCAAACTAACGGCAAAACAGGGCTGCCTGGAAGGTCATTCACTCACCAGCTGTTTGAGCAGCGCGAAGGCGTCTTTCATCTTGTCTTCGCTGACCACAAAGGCGCGCAGTTGATTCGCCTCATCCAGCCCTTTCGCCACCAGCCCCTCTTTGGCGGCCACGATGTTCCACGTCAGATCCTCGCGGCGGGTGTCGCCGGCCAGATGCAGCGGCAGATCCGGGGTCTTCACCTTCACCAGCATTGGCGGCAGCTTGAGTTCGCCCGCCTGCGCCAGCAGGTTTTTACTCAGGCACATGGCGCTGAGCAAAATCGGCTGCAGGAACGGCAGTACCGTACCGTTGATTTCCGCACAGTCGCCGAGGGCGTAAATCGCCGGGTCGCTGGTTTGCAGCTGGCTATTGACCACCACGCCGCGGTTAATCTGCAGTCCGGCGTGGCGCGCCAGCGAGGTTTCCGGGCGCAGGCCGGCGGCGGCCACCACCGCATCGACGGTTATCGCGCGCTGGCGGTCGAGACTGACGCGGATGCCGTCGGCGGTGTGTTCAAGCCCTTCCAGCTGCGTTTTTAACATCAGATGGACGCCCATCCCGGTGAGGCGATGCTGCAGACGGCTGCTGACCTCCGGCGGCATCAGCGCCGCCAGCACGCTGGCGGCATTATCGACCACCGTTACCGCTTTACCGGCGCGACAGAAATCCATCGCCAGCTCGCAGCCAATCAGGCCGCCGCCGACGATCAGCACCCGCCTGGCGTCGCGGAGCTGGCTCTGCGCCGCGCCATATTCGCGCTGGCTGTTCAGCGTTAGCATCAGCTCGCGGCCCGGCACCGGGGGGATAAACGGCGTGGCGCCGGTGGCCAGCACCAGTTTGTCGTAGCGCCACTGCTTATCCAGGCTTTTCACCCGATGGTTTTCAGCGTCGATATCGCTCACCCAGGTATGGGGAAACAAGCGCAGGTGGTACTGTTCGGCGAACTCGCCGGCGCTTTGCAGAGTCAGATCGTCGGCGTGCTGTCCGCGGCTGATGACGTGGCTGAGATCGGGCTTGTTATACTCATCCATGCTGTCGGCGGCGATGAGGGTCAGCGGGATCTCGGCATCCTGCTTACGAATATTTTTCACCAGCTGGCGGGCCGCGAAGCCCGAGCCGATGATGACGATGCCATCACTCATTTTGCCTCCGTTGCCAGAACATCAAACACATCTTTACCCAGCGAACATTCAGGGCAGAGGAAGTTATCCGGCACGTCGCTCCACGGCGTACCCGGCTGCACATCCTGGTTAGGTTCGCCTTTCGCCGGGTCATACACCCACTGGCAGACGCTGCACTGCATCATGGGACCGAGATCGGCGGCCGCGGCGGCGGCACAGGCGCACTCCTGTTGTTCCGGCGTGACTGTCGCTTCAGCAACCGGCAGTGGAGCGAGCGCCCACTGGCGGGCGATGTCGCGCCCATGTTGGCGGCACAGTTCGAGCGCGTCGATATCCGGGCGCCATTTGGCCTTCAGACTCAGGGACATTTCAAACCCGGCATCCTGCAGGCGGGTGGACAGGCGGTCTACCGCGCCGCCGCTCCAGCCGTGGGAGCCAAAGGCGCTGGCGCGTTTGTTGCGAAAACGCAGCCCGGTCATCTCTTCCACCAGCCCGGCAATTTTCGGCATCATGACGTTGTTCATGGTGGAGGTGCCCACCAGCACGCCTTTTGAGCGGAAAACGTTGGTCAGAATGTCGTTTTTGTCGCTGCGGGCGACGTTAAAGATTTTCACCGCCACCCGTGGGTCGACCTCGGTGATCCCCTGGGCAATGGCGTCCGCCATCATGCGGGTGTTGTTGGACATGGTGTCGTAGAAAATCGTGATGCGATCTTCCTGATAATCCGCCGCCCATTCGAGGTATTTCTCGACGATTTGCGTCGGGTTATCGCGCCAGACCACGCCGTGGGAGGTGGCAATCATCGCTACCGGCAGGTTGAAGCCGAGAATTTCGTTAATTTTCGGCGTCACCAGGCGGCTGAAGGGCGTCAGGATGTTGGCGTAGTAGCGCTGGCACTGTTCGTACAGTTCAGTCTGGTCCACTTCATCGTTGAACAGATGTTCGTCGCAGTAGTGCTGGCCGAAGGCGTCATTGCTGAACAGCACCGCGTCGCCGGTCAGGTAAGTCATCATGCTGTCCGGCCAGTGCAGCATTGGCGTTTCCACGAAGATCAGCTGCTTACCATTGCCGATATCGAGGGTGTCGCCCGTTTTCACCACGTGGAAGTTCCACTCCGGGTGGTGGTGGTGGCCGTTGATGGAGTCGATGGCGTTGGCGGTGCAGTAGATCGGCGTATCCGGGATCTGCATCATCAGCTCAGTCAACGCGCCGGCGTGGTCCTCTTCGGCGTGGTTAATAACGATGTAGTCGAGGTCGGCGAGGTCGATTTCGCGGCGCAGATTCTGCACGAACTCGCGGCTGAATTTATGATCGACGGTATCGATCAGCACGTTTTTCTCTTCGCGGATGAGATAGCTGTTATAGCTGCTGCCGCGCAGCGTTTTATATTCGGTGCCGTGGAAATCACGCACTTCCCAGTCACGTTGGCCAACCCAAAGAATGTTATTTTTCACCACAATAGACATAGCAACCTCAATTAATACAGTGTGTTCAAAGTCAGTTGATTGATGTATTACAAGTTGCGTGCCAGTTTTTTAACTTATTGAATAAAAGCATTTTTTAAATTTTCATGATTTTAGTTGCTGTCAAAATGACAATGATTAAAATAGTCGATATGACTATATTGGCTGTCAAAATGACAATGGAGCGATGATGAGTTTTTCCGTCGAGGCGCTGGCGAGAATCGCCATTGATTTACAAAGCGATATCGGCCACGTCGACCGCTTTTCGCGCCTGATCGCCACCCTGCGGCAGATCCTTGGCTGCGACGCCTCGGCGCTGCTGCGCTATGAGGCCCATCAGTTTGTGCCGCTGGCGATCGATGGTCTGGCGCAGGATGTGCTTGGCCGGCGCTTTGCACTGGATGGGCATCCGCGGCTGGAGGCGATCGCCCGCGCCGGCGATGTGGTGCGCTTCCCGGCGGACAGCGACCTGCCGGACCCCTATGACGGCCTGATCCCCGGCCAGGAGAGCCTCAAGGTTCACGCCTGCGTGGGGTTGCCGCTGTTTGCCGGGCAAACGCTGATCGGCGCGCTAACTCTTGACGGCATGGATGCCGACCGCTTCGACAGCTTCAGCGATGAAGAGCTGCGACTGATTGCCGCGCTGGTGGCCGGGGCGCTGAATAACGCGCTGCTTATCGCCCGCCTTGAAGCGCAAAACGTCCTGCCCGCGCAGGTGGTGAATTACCCGCAGCCGGAGCGTCAGGAGATCATCGGCCTGTCGGCGCCGATGCTGCAGCTGAAAAAAGAGATCGAGATTGTCGCCGCCTCGGATTTGAACGTGCTGATCAGCGGCGAAACGGGGACCGGTAAGGAGCTGGTGGCGAAGGCGGTGCATCAGGGATCGCCGCGTGCGGCTAACCCGCTGGTGTACCTCAACTGCGCGGCGCTGCCGGAGAGCGTGGCGGAGAGCGAGCTGTTCGGTCACGTGAAAGGGGCGTTTACCGGGGCTATCAGCAATCGCAGCGGCAAATTTGAGATGGCCGATAACGGCACGCTGTTCCTCGACGAAATCGGCGAGCTGTCGCTGGCGCTGCAGGCGAAGCTGCTGCGCGTCCTGCAGTATGGCGATATTCAGCGTGTCGGCGATGACCGCAGCCTGCGGGTCGATGTGCGGGTGCTGGCGGCCACCAACCGCGACCTGCGCCAGGAGGTGGTGGAAGGGCGCTTTCGCGCCGACCTCTATCACCGGCTGAGCGTCTTCCCGCTGTCGGTTCCGGCGCTGCGCGAGCGGGAAAATGACGTGGTGCTGCTGGCTGGCTATTTTTGCGAGCAGTGCCGCCTGCGGATGGGGCTGGCGCGGGTAATTTTAAGTGAGGCAACGCGAAACAGGCTGCAGCAGTGGTCGTGGCCGGGCAACGTGCGCGAACTGGAGCATGCCATTCACCGCGCGGTGGTGCTGGCGCGGGCTACTCAGGCTGGCGATGACATAGTACTGGAGCCGCAGCATTTCGAGTTTACGGCGACTGCGCCGACGTTGCCGACCGAGGCGGCGGCAGCGGCGCCGGCAATGGGCAACGTGAATCTGCGCGAAGCCACGGATAATTTCCAGCGCGAGGCGATTGCCCGCGCGCTGGCGGCACATCAGGGCAACTGGGCGGCGACCGCCCGCGCGCTGGAACTCGACGTCGCCAACCTGCACCGGCTGGCGAAACGTCTGGGGCTTAAAGGATCCCGGCCTGGTAAAAGTTCTGCAGGTTGATGGCGCCGACCAGTTGGCCGTTTTCATCGACTACCGGCGCGGCGCTGATTTTGTGCTTCATCAGCCGCTCTTTGGCTTCCACCGCGCGGCTCTCCGCCTGTAGCGTCACGCCGTTGCGGGTCATCGCCTGCGCGACGCCGTCGTTTAAGGTGCCGCCGCCCACCAGCCAGCGGCGCAGGTCGCCGTCGGTGAAGACCCCCTGCACGTGGTTGGCCTCATCGCAGACCGCCACCAGGCCGAGCCCGGTGCGGCTTAGCTCGAGCATCGCGTTCATGACGTTGGCGTCCGTGCCGACGCGCGGCACTTCGTCGTCGCGGCGCATCAGGTGATGCACTTTGTTCAGCAGACGCGCGCCGAGCGCCCCTGCCGGGTGGGAGCGGGCAAAATCCTCTTCATTGAAGCCGCGGGCCTGCATGACCGCCATCGCCAGCGCATCGCCAAGCATCAGGGTGTTGACGGTGCTGGAGGTCGGCGCCAGGTGCATCGGACAGGCCTCTCGCTCGACGGCGATATCCAGCACCGCTTTCGCCGCCAGCGCCAGCGGCGAGGTGGATTTGCCGGTCATCGCCAGCAGCGGGATACCTTTTTCCTCCAGCCGCGGCACGATCAGATCCAGCTCTTTCGCGCTGCCGGAGTAGGAGATAAACAGCATCACGTCGCGGCCGTCGAGCATGCCAAGATCGCCGTGCAGCGCTTCCGCCGGATGGACAAAAAAGGCCGGAGTGCCGGTGCTGGCGAAAGTCGCCGCCAGCTTTTTGCCGATATGACCGGATTTACCGATACCGGAGACAATCAGTTTGCCCTCGCAGTGGATGATGGTTTCCGCCGCGCGGATGAAGTCGTCGCCCAGGCGTTCCGGCAGGCGGCTCGCCTCCTGTAGCTCCAGCATCAGGGTCTGGCGTCCGGCCTCTAACAAAAAGTTACTCATGATGTTCTCCAGTAATGATGACTTCTATGCCTTTGGCTTCCAGCGCCCGCTGGAATGCAGGGTCAATATCGGCATCGGTAATCAATTTATCCACGCGCTCCAGGCCGCAGACGATATTGGGGCTTTTACGGCCAAACTTTGACGAGTCGGCCATCAGGATCACTTCGCGGGCGGCGTTGCACATCGCCTTGCTGACGGTATACACCTCATTGAAGGTGGTGACGCCGGCGTTCAGATCGATGCCGTCGGTGCCCATAAACAGCTTGTCGAAACTGAACTGTTCGAAGGCGTTTTCCGCCAGCTGGCCGTGAAAGGAGGCCGATTTTTTGCGGAAGGTGCCGCCGGGCATCAGGATAGTCTGTTCATTATCCAGTTCGGCAAGGGCGTTGACGATATGCAGGCTGTTGGTCATCACCGTGATGTTATTGAAGCGGCTGAGCAGTGGGACCATCTGCAGCACCGTGCTGCCGGCATCAAGGATGAGGGAGTCGCCATCATGAATAAAGCGCACCGCCGCTTCGGCGATGCGCGCTTTCTTATGGGTGTTGATCAGCGTTTTATGATCGATCGGCGGATCGGCTTCATCTTTGTTGAGTACCACGCCACCGTAGGTGCGAATGACGGTGCCGGCGTTTTCCAGCGTGACCAGATCCTTGCGGATGGTGGTGCCGGTAGTATCGAAGTGTTGCGCCAGCTCTTCGACCGAGCATTTTCCCTGCGACTGCAGGAACTCGAGAATGGCTGCCTGGCGCTGACGTGGTTTCATAGGCGTCTATCCTGCGTTTAAGTTTCGAAGTGATAATTTCGCAAGATATTTACTTTTACAACGAAATTATCCATGTTTCGGATTAAGCGCTAATGATAGTGCATTCTGACAGCGCGGATCATGGGGAAAGATCACATCAGGCTGCAATTCCCCGATATGTTTGCCATCCAGCGCGGGGATTTTTTGCGGTCGGGCGAAAATGGTGAAGCCTTTCATCAGCAGCGTGTCGCAAATGCGGTTGTCATCATCAACGGCGATAGCGACGATGGCGCGCGGTTGAAAGCGCCCGGCGGAGCGGCCGACCCCCACCCGACCCTGCTGGCACAGGCTGTCGAAGGCGCGATTGAAGCGGCGGATCTGCCAGCCGCCGAAGGCCAGTTGGGTAAGCCAGGCGATGGCGGCGATGGTGATGAGTGCGGTAACCATAGGTGTCTCCTTAAGGGGGCCGGGAACAACCCGGGTCGCGGCGCGAGCGCCTAACCCGAGCGACCCGCGGTGCCGTATTTTTGTCGGGTGGCGGCTAACGCCTTACCCGACCTACCGTTTTGTAGCCCGGATAAGCGCGGCGCCATCCGGGAGCCCTTTAAAACATCACCTGGCCGCCGGTAACGTTGATCGACTGACCGGTGCAGTACGACGCCTGCGGGCTGGCGTAAAACATCAGGACGTTCAGCACATCCTGATATTCGCAACCGCGCTTCAGGGGCACCTTGTCGATGTAGTACTGCTCGACCTCGCTCTCATCGATACCGAGCTTGGTGGCGTACTGCGGCAGCAGCGACTGGAACATCGGCGACTTCAGCAGATTACCGAGCATCAGTGAGTGTACGGTAATGCCGTACTCCGCCAGATCCAGCGCCAGCGACTGGGTCAGGCCGACGCCGCCGAACTTCGCCGCGCTGTAGCCGGAGTTGTGCTTGCTGCCCACTTTGCCGGATTTCGAGTTGATCTGAATGATGCGTCCCTTAATGCCGTCGCGGATCATCAGCCGGGAAAACTCGCGGGCGCAGAGGAAGTAGCCCACCAGATTGACCTGCAGCGAGCGGTCGAAATCCCCCAGCGCAAAGTCGCTAATAAACGCCGCTTTAGCGATGCCGGCGCTGTACACCAGCAGGTCGACACGCGAGAAAATCTCATCCACTCCGTGGGCCAGCGCGGTGACGCTGGCCTCGCTGGTGGCGTCGGCGCCGAAGCCATACGCCATGCCTTCGCCATATTCAGCGTTAATCTCCTGGGCGACGCGGCTGGCTTTTTCGCTCTGAATATCGACCACCGCCACGCGGTAGCCCTCGGCGGCCAGCCCGCGGCACAGAAACTCTCCTAAGGTTTGTCCACCGCCAATGACAACAGCAACCTGATTCATCTTTCTCTCCTGTTAAGCAACAAATTTCAGTACGCAGCCGGTGGCGATGCCTTCCGGCACCGGGCCCGCGACGTGCACGGTTCCGGGGAATTCCGCTTCGCGGTGACCATCAAAGCGCAGGGTGATGTGGCCCAGCTCGCGCAGGTTTTGTTCGGCGACCTCGCCGACGGCGGTCACCGGGTAGCGCAGCTCGCCAAGCTGCAGCTCTGCGCCCGGCTGCAGCGCGCCGGCAAGCTCGCCGTGGTTGTGAATAAAGCAGTACGCTTCGATATCCGCCGGGGCGCCCTCGCGGAAGGTGATCAGCATCTGCTCCTCCAGCGCCATCGTCGCGCAGGCGCCGATATGGGTAATGGTGGTCTGGTAAATCACGGTCATCTTCTGGCCCCTCTTACTGGTAAATAAATCCGGAAACGAACCACGCGATCAGCACCGTTGGCGCGCCGGTCAAAAAGCGGCTGACCAGCACCGACGGCACGCCGACGCGCACGGTATCCTGGCGGGCTTCAGCCAGCGACAGGCCTACCGGGATAAAATCGCAGGCGGCCTGGGCGTTAATGGCGAACAGCGCCGGCAGGGCGAGGTGCGGGGGAATATTGCCGAGGCCGATCTGAACGCCGATCAGTACGCCAATCACCTGGGCGATAACCGCGCCGGGGCCGAGAAACGGCGACAGCAGCGGGAAGGAGCAGATCAGCGCCAGGGTCACCAGACCCAGCGGATGGCTGGCCAGCGGCGCCAGGCCATGGGCGATCCAGTCGCCGATGCCGGAGGCCATGATGATGCCGATCAGCGCCGAGACGAAGGCCATAAACGGCAGGATGGTCTTCAGCACCGTATCGATGGTGTCGCGCCCGGCCTGGAACAGCACCGCCACCACCGAGCCCATCCCCATCCCGACCTTCGCCAGCAGGCCATCGCTCTGTTCAGTGATCTTTTTGCTGGCGTCGTAATCGCGACCCGCGCGGTTGTTCTCCGCCGGCGGCTCGGGAGCTACCGCGCTGTCGGTCGCGATGCGCTGAATGTTCTCCTCTTTGACGCCGGAGACGTAGATATCTTCTGTGATGTACTGGGCCAGCGGCCCCGATTTGCCGGTGGCATGGATATTCACCGTCGGGATGCGACGCTTGGGGTAGAGCCCGCAGCGCAGGGTGCCTCCGCAGTCGATAATCGCCACGCCGATGTCGCTTTCCGCCGGTTCGCCCTCTTTAAAACCATCCACCGCCTGCCAGCCGGTCAGGCTGGCGATGCGGTCAACGATCGCCGGGCGGGTGCCGGCGGTGATATAGACGATCTTTTTGCCCTCGACGACGTCGAGCTCAAGGGGGCCGCCCCAGCCGCCGGTACCTTTCTCAATACGAATCCGGGTCATGATGTCGCTCCTGACAGATGCACTTTCTGAGCCAGCTGAATCGCCATTTTTCGTTCGAAAATCGAGGTGGTCAGGTCGGTGACCCAGCCGCGGAAGAAGTTGGTCACCAGCCCGACCAGCAGATAGCTCACCGCCAGCGGCCCAAGCGGCAGGCCGAGGGTGGTGAGGCCGTTGGCGATGCCGAGATAGACGAACAGCTCGCCGGGGTTGATATGCGGAAACAGGCCGTTCATCGAGTGGCAGCTGTAGGACGCCGCCGCGTAATAGCTGGGCTTGTACTTCTCTGGCATAAAGCGGCCCAGGCTCAGGGTCATCGGGTTACAAAACACAAAGGTGCCGATGCAGGGCAACAGCAGGTAGCGGGAGATCGGGTTCCCGGCGCAGCGCTGCGCCAGTTTTTCGATCCGCTGCTGGCCGATAAAGTTGATCAGCGCGTTCATGATCACCAGCAGACTGATCAGCAAGGGGAGGATCCCGGTCACCATTCCGGTAAATACCTCGCCGCCTTTCTGAAACAGGCCGATAAACCACTCTGCGCCGTGGGTCACGACGTCAATCATTGTTCTCTCCTTCAGCATGTTATTTTTCTTGCTAACTGCAGGCTGATTTTAATCACTTTGAAAGTTTTTAAAGTGTTAAATGGATCGCAAAATGAAAGATAAATATTTTATTTCGAAAGATTGGCGCTGAGAGGATGAAATCACGAGGCGCATGACAGCATCTAGGAAGGGGGGCGGTGAAGGACTATTTTGTCTACAAACAGATTGTCGCTTTCTTGTTGGTCGTCGCATGCTTTACCATAATTATCCCTTGCTGAATTTGTTAAACGGAATTCCCATGTTGAAGCGTCGCTCTCTGGCTGTACTTCCCCTTTGTGTGCTCCTCGCTGCCTGCAGCAGCAAACCCAAGACTCCCGCGGAAACGGAGATGGCGAGTGGAACCGGCGGCTTTTTGCTGGAACCGCAGCATAACGTGATGCAGATGGGCGGCGACTTCGCCAACAACCCGGCAGCGGCGCAGTTCATCGATAAGATGGTGGCGAAGCACGGCTTCGACAGGCAGCAGCTGCAGGAGATCCTGTCGCAGGCGAAGCGTCTGGACTACGTTCTGCGGCTGATGGATCGTCAGGCGCCGACCGGCCTGCCGCCGACCGGGCCGACCGGCGCCTGGCTGCGCTACAAGAAACAGTTTATTACCCCCGATAACGTGCAGAACGGCGTGGTGTTCTGGAATCAGTATCAGGACGCGCTCAACCGCGCTTATCAGGTCTACGGCGTACCGCCGGAAATCATTGTCGGCATTATCGGCGTGGAGACCCGTTGGGGCCGGGTGATGGGCAAAACGCGCATCCTCGACGCGCTGGCGACTCTGTCGTTTAACTATCCGCGCCGTGCAGAATACTTCTCCTCCGAGCTGGAAACCTTCCTGCTGATGGCGCGCAGCGAAAGCGACGACCCGCTGGATCTGAAAGGCTCTTTCGCCGGGGCGATGGGTTACGGCCAGTTTATGCCGTCCTCCTATAAGCAATACGCGGTGGACTTTAACGGCGACGGCCATATCAACCTGTGGGACCCGGTGGATGCGATTGGCAGCGTGGCCAACTACTTCAAACAGCACGGCTGGGTGAGCGGCGATCTGGTGGCGGTGCAGGCGCTGGGCCAGGCGCCGGGGCTGGAGAATGGTTTCAAAACCAAATACAGCGTTTCGCAGCTGTCGGCGGCGGGATTAACCCCGACCCAGCCGCTGGGCAACCATCAGCAGGCCAGCCTGCTGCGCCTGGACGTCGGCACCGGCTATGAGTACTGGTACGGGTTGCCGAACTTCTACACCATCACCCGCTACAACCACAGCACCCACTACGCCATGGCCGTCTGGCAGCTTGGCCTGGCGGTTTCTCAGGCCCGCGGCGGTTATTAATACTGTCATCCGGCTGACCGATCCCGAGCCTCCCCGGATAGCGGCGCGTAGCGCCTTATCCGGGCTACGGTCTGTTATCCGGTTGGCAGCCCCGGTAAGCGCAGCGCGACCGGGGGACTTCTCGCTTATCCTCCTGCTTTTTCCCGTTTGCCTGCCGTTTGTCGACCTTTGTTACATTTCCGCTCCCCGACGCTGATTTACAATCTTATTTCGCCCCTGTATTGTTATGTTATAACATTCAATAGAGGTGGGATATGTTCACATCGGTTTTTATGGCATCCGGCGTGGCGCGCCTGGCCATCGCGGGAACGCTGCTGGCGGCGCTATGGCTGGCGACCTGGTGGGCGGTGACGCTGCCATGATTGAACTGGAACAACTGGTAACCGGCTATGGCGGGGTGGCGATCACCCCGCCGCTGAGCGGGATGATATGCCCCGGCAGCCTGACGGCAATCGTTGGCCTCAATGGCTGCGGAAAATCGACCCTGCTGAAAACCCTCGCCGGGTTTCTTCCGCCGGTCAGTGGCTGTCTGCGCTGGCAGGGAAAGCGGCCGGTGATTGGCTGGCTGGCGCAGCGCCATGCCCTCGAGTCGCAGTTTCCTCTCAACGTGCAGGATGTGGTGAGCCAGGGCGCATGGCCCGGCGTGTCGCTGCTGCGCGGTCTGGGCGGCGATACCCGGCGACGCATCGGCGCGGCGCTGGAGCGGGTCGGGCTGGCGAGCCTGGCGAAAACCCCGATCGAAGCGCTCTCCGGCGGTCAGTTTCAGCGCATGCTGTTTGCCCGGGTGCTGGTGCAGCAGGCGCCGCTGGTGATGCTCGACGAGCCCTTCACCGGCATTGATGAAGCGACCAGTCGCGAACTGATGGATTTGATCCTCGACATGCACCGGCAGGGGCAGACCATCCTGGCGGTGCTGCATGATAACCAGCGGGTAGCCGACTTTTTCCCGGAGACGCTGCTGCTGACCCCCCGGCGCGCCTGCTGGGGCGCCACCCGGGCGGTTCTCCCGGCCTTCAGCCAGGCGAGGTCGGCATGATCTGGCACACCTTCTTTCAGCCTTTTATTGAATTCGGCTTTATGCGCCGGGCGCTGGTGGTCTGTTTGGCGCTGTCGCTAAGCACCACCATGCTGGGCGTCTTCCTGCTGCTGCGGCGCATGAGCCTGATGGGCGACGCACTGTCGCACGCCATTCTCCCCGGCGTGGCGGTGGGCTATCTGCTGAGCGGCATGTCGTTGCTGGCCATGACCCTTGGCGGCTTTGTCGCCGGCATCGCGGTCGCGCTGGTCGCGGGATGGGTGAGCCGGCGGACGCCGTTAAAAGAGGACGCCAGCTTTGCCGGATTTTATCTTGGATCGCTGGCGCTGGGCGTCACCCTGGTGTCGCTGCGCGGCTCCAGCGTCGACCTGCTGCATCTGCTGTTTGGCTCCATTCTGGCGGTGGACCGTGACGCGGCGCTGTTTGTCAGCGGCGTCGCCAGCCTGACGCTGCTGTGCATCGCGCTGTGCTACCGCGGTCTGGTCAGCGAGGCGTTCGACAGCGCCTGGCTGCAGGTGAACCACCGCCGGCTGCCGGCGCTGCTGCATGGGCTTTTTCTGGCGCTGCTGGTGCTTAACCTGGTGGCGGGGTTTCAGGTGCTCGGCACGCTGATGGCGGTAGGGGTGATGATGCTGCCGGCGGTCGCCGCGCGCTGCTGGGCGCGAACGCTGCCGGGCATCCTGCTGCTGGCGGCGCTCTCCGGCGCGCTCTGCGCCTGGCTGGGTTTGAGTCTCTCCTGGGCGGCCAGTCTTCCCGCCGGGCCCGCCATCGTGCTGACCGCCAGCGCGCTGTTTTTTATTTCGCTGTTTTTTGGCACGCGCAGCCGGCTGCTGGTCGGCTGGCGCAAATTGATGGGGTAAGGAAATGATGAAACGTAGTGCAATAGTGGTCGCGCTGGCCTCCGGCCTGATGGCGCAGGGGGCGATGGCGAAAACGCTGAATGTGGTAAGCAGTTTTTCGGTGCTGGGTGATATGGTGCAGCAGGTCGGCGGGGAGCATGTTCATGTGGACACCCTGGTCGGCCCGGATGGCGATCCGCACACCTTCGAGCCGTCGCCGAAGGACAGCGCGCTGCTCAGCAAGGCCGACGTGGTGGTGGTTAACGGTCTGGGACTGGAAGGGTGGCTGGATCGCCTGATTAAGGCCTCTGGTTTTAAGGGCGAGCTGGTGGTGGCGTCGAAGGGCGTCAAGACCCATACCCTCGATGAAGATGGCAAAACGGTGACCGATCCCCACGCCTGGAACAGCGCGGCGAACGGCGCGTTGTATGCGCAGAATATCCTCGATGGACTGGTGAAAGCCGACCCGGAAGATCAAGCGGCGCTGACGAACAGCGGCAAGCGTTATATCGAGCAACTGACGGCCCTCGACGGCTGGGCGAAAGGGCAGTTCAGCGCCATTCCGCAGGCAAAGCGCAAAGTTCTCACCAGCCATGACGCCTTCGGCTATTTTGGCCGCGCTTATCACGTGACCTTCCTCGCGCCGCAGGGGCTCTCTTCAGAGAGCGAGGCCAGCGCGGCGCAGGTGGCGGCGCTGATTAAGCAAATCAACGCGGACGGCGTCCATACCTGGTTTATGGAGAACCAGCTTGACCCGCGACTGGTGAAGCAGATCGCCAGCGCCACCGGCGCGCAGCCCGGCGGAGAACTCTATCCTGAGGCGCTCTCCGCCCCGGGTGGCGTCGCGGATAGCTATGTCAAAATGATGCGTCATAACGTGGCGCTGATCGCCGCCAGCATGAAGTAATCGTGCAATTTCTCATCCCGGCGCCGCCGGGATGATTCATTTTGGATGTCCCCTCGTAAATTCCACACCTCGTCCCCATATCTCTGTGGAAAGTGCTATCTTTGATGGCCTCTTTATCCGGAGCAAAGCGGGGCGATAATGACCGATTCAGAATTAATGCAGCTAAGCGAGAAGGTTGGCCGGGCGCTGAAGGCGCAGGGCGCGACGGTGACCACGGCGGAATCCTGCACCGGCGGCTGGATAGCGAAAGCCATCACCGATATTGCCGGCAGCTCAGCGTGGTTTGAACGCGGTTTTGTGACCTACAGCAACGAGGCCAAATCGCAAATGATCGGCGTCAGCGAAGCGACGCTGCGGGACAACGGCGCGGTGAGCGAACCGGTGGTGGTGGAGATGGCGATCGGCGCGTTGCGCGCCGCGCGCGCGGACTATGCCATCTCGGTAAGCGGCGTCGCCGGGCCGGATGGCGGCAGCGACGAAAAGCCGGTCGGGACGGTGTGGTTTGGCGTCGCCAGCGTCAGCGGGCAAGGGGTGACGCGGCGGGAATGCTTTGCCGGAGACCGCGAAGCGGTGCGTCGTCAGGCGACGGCCTACGCGCTCAATCTGCTCTGGCAACAATTTCTACAAAAGACTTGATACTGTATGACTATACAGTATAATTGCCTCAACTGAACAAATATTAACGGCGAAGCGAACAGGCTTCACCCTGCATGATTAGGAGTAACAATGGCGATCGACGAAAACAAACAGAAAGCGTTGGCGGCTGCACTGGGCCAGATCGAAAAGCAATTCGGTAAAGGCTCCATCATGCGCCTGGGTGAAGACCGTTCTATGGACGTAGAAACCATCTCCACCGGCTCGCTTTCTCTGGATATTGCGCTGGGCGCCGGCGGTCTGCCAATGGGCCGTATCGTCGAGATCTACGGGCCGGAATCCTCCGGTAAAACCACCCTGACGCTGCAGGTTATCGCCGCAGCGCAGCGCGAAGGTAAAACCTGTGCGTTCATCGATGCGGAACACGCGCTGGATCCGGTCTATGCGCGCAAACTGGGCGTGGATATCGACAACCTGCTGTGTTCTCAGCCGGATACCGGCGAGCAGGCGCTGGAAATCTGTGACGCGCTGGCGCGCTCCGGCGCGGTTGACGTCATCGTCGTCGACTCCGTCGCGGCGCTGACGCCGAAAGCGGAAATCGAAGGCGAAATCGGCGACTCTCACATGGGCCTCGCGGCGCGTATGATGAGCCAGGCGATGCGTAAACTGGCGGGTAACCTGAAGCAGTCCAACACGCTGCTGATCTTTATCAACCAGATCCGTATGAAAATCGGCGTGATGTTCGGTAACCCGGAAACTACCACCGGCGGTAACGCGCTGAAGTTCTACGCCTCCGTGCGTCTGGATATCCGTCGCATCGGCGCGGTGAAAGAGGGCGATAACGTCGTCGGCAGCGAAACCCGCGTCAAAGTAGTGAAGAACAAGATTGCGGCGCCGTTCAAACAGGCTGAATTCCAGATCCTCTACGGCGAAGGCATCAACTTCTTCGGCGAGCTGGTTGACCTCGGCGTGAAAGAGAAGCTGATTGAGAAAGCGGGCGCCTGGTACAGCTACAACGGCGACAAAATTGGTCAGGGTAAAGCGAACGCTATCACCTGGCTGAAAGAGAACCCGGCGGCGGCGAAAGAGATTGAGAAGAAAGTGCGCGAACTGCTGCTCAACAACCAGGACTCTACGCCGGACTTCGCCGTTGACGGCAACGACGCAGAAGAAACGGAACAAGATTTCTGATATCGTCTAACAGAGTGATAAAGGGCTGCTTATGCGGCCCTTTTGCTTTTTTTAGATTATTGAGGTGCCTGTGACTGAACCTTCATCACGCCGATCCGGCTATGCTCGTCTGCTGGACCGCGCTATCCGTATCCTGGCGATGCGCGACCACAGTGAACAGGAGCTGCGGCGCAAACTGGCCGCTCCGGTGATGAGCAAAAACGGCCCCGAGGCGCTGGACGTCACCCCTGAAGAGCTGGAGCAGGTGGTGGCCTGGTGTATCGAAAACCGCTATCTCGACGATAATCGTTTTGTCGGCCAGTTCATCGCCAGTCGGAGCCGCAAAGGCTATGGCCCCGCGCGCATTCGTCAGGAGCTCAGCCAGAAAGGCATTGCGCGCCAGGCCGTTGAACAGGCGATGCGCGAATGCGATATCGACTGGGTGAGCCTTGCCAGGGCGCAGGCGCAGCGTAAATACGGTGAACCGTTACCATCCGCCTTTACTGAAAAAGTGAAAATCCAGCGATTCCTGCTGTACCGTGGCTACCTGATGGAAGATATCCAGGAAATCTGGCGAAATTTTGCAGATTGACCCATCCGGGATTTTACTTCGCCGTAAAGAAAACTTATCTTATTCCCACTTTATTCCGTCGGGCCGCTGGTTGTGACAGTGCAGGCAGCGTCCTGGGCGATTATTCCTTTACACAAAATCATTCAAGCTGCATCAGGGCGGCAAGAGAGACTATCTTCCGCAGCGCACGTCAGTTCGGTGCCGGAAGAGCAAGCGCAGCCAGGACAGAGGCGACTTGAAGGATGACGTGTAGCTTGATTTCAGGATAATTATGAGCAAGAGCACCGCTGAGATCCGTCAGGCGTTTCTCGACTTTTTCCATAGCAAGGGACATCAGGTAGTTGCCAGCAGCTCCCTGGTGCCGCACAACGATCCGACCCTGCTGTTTACCAACGCAGGGATGAACCAGTTCAAGGATGTCTTCCTTGGTCTCGACAAACGTAATTATTCGCGTGCGACCACCGCGCAGCGTTGCGTGCGTGCGGGTGGTAAACACAACGATCTGGAAAACGTCGGTTACACCGCGCGTCACCACACCTTCTTTGAAATGCTGGGCAACTTTAGCTTCGGCGACTACTTCAAGCAGGATGCCATCAAATACGCGTGGGAACTGCTGACCGGTGAGAACTGGTTCGCGCTGCCGAAAGAGAAGCTGTGGGTCACCGTTTACGAGACCGATGACGAAGCATTCGACATCTGGGCCAATGAAGTAGGCGTCCCGCGCGAGCGAATCATCCGCATCGGCGACAACAAAGGCGCGCCGTTTGCTTCAGACAACTTCTGGCAGATGGGCGACACCGGTCCGTGCGGCCCGTGCACCGAAATCTTCTTTGACCACGGCGATCACATCTGGGGCGGCCCTCCGGGAAGCCCGGAAGAAGACGGCGACCGCTACATTGAGATCTGGAACATCGTCTTCATGCAGTTCAACCGTCAGGCTGACGGCACCATGGAGCCGCTGCCGAAGCCGTCCGTCGACACCGGTATGGGCCTGGAGCGTATTGCCGCGGTGCTGCAGCACGTTAACTCCAACTATGACATCGACCTGTTCCGCGATCTGATCGCCAGCGTGGCGAAAGTCACCGGCGCCACCGATCTGACGAACAAGTCGCTGCGCGTAATCGCCGACCACATTCGCTCCTGCGCCTTCCTGATCGCTGACGGCGTTATCCCGTCGAATGAAAACCGCGGCTATGTGCTGCGTCGCATCATTCGCCGCGCGATCCGTCACGGCAACATGCTGGGCGCGAAGGACACTTTCTTCTGGAAACTGGTTGCCCCGCTGATTGCCGTGATGGGCTCCGCCGGCGAAGAGCTGAAGCAGCAGCAGGCTCAGGTTGAGCAGGTGCTGAAAACCGAAGAAGAGCAGTTCGCCCGCACTCTGGAGCGCGGACTGGCGCTGCTGGATGAAGAGCTGTCGAAGCTGAAAGGCGACACCCTGGATGGCGAAACCGCCTTCCGTCTGTACGACACCTACGGCTTCCCGGTCGACCTGACCGCGGACGTCTGCCGCGAGCGCAACATCAAGGTTGACGAAGCCGGCTTTGAGGCCGCCATGGAAGAGCAGCGCCGCCGCGCGCGCGAGTCCAGCGGTTTCGGCGCGGACTACAACGCGATGATCCGCGTTGACGGCGCCTCTGAATTTAAAGGTTACGATCGTCTGGAGCTGAACGGCAAAGTGACGGCGCTGTTTATCGACGGCAAAGCGGTGGATAGCGTCAGCGCGGGTCAGGAAGCCGTGGTGATCCTCGACCAGACCCCATTCTATGCGGAGTCCGGCGGCCAGGTGGGCGATAAAGGCGAACTGAAAGGCGCGGGCTTCTCCTTCGCGGTCAGCGACACGCAGAAGTACGGCCAGGCCATTGGTCATATCGGTAAAGTCGCCAGCGGCTCCCTGAAAGTGGGCGACGCGGTGCAGGCCGATGTGGACGAGGCTCGCCGTCAGCGTATCCGTCTGAACCACTCCGCGACGCACCTGATGCACGCGGCGCTGCGCCAGGTGCTCGGCACCCATGTGGCGCAGAAAGGCTCGCTGGTCAACGATAAAGCGCTGCGCTTTGACTTCTCGCATTTCGAAGCGATGAAGCCGGAAGAGATTCGTGCAGTGGAAGATCTGGTCAACGCGCAGATCCGTCGTAACCTGGCTATCGAAACCAACATTATGGATATCGATGCCGCGCGCGCATCCGGCGCCATGGCGCTGTTCGGCGAGAAATACGATGACCGCGTCCGCGTGCTGCAGATGGGCGACTTCTCCACTGAACTGTGCGGCGGGACTCACGCGGCGCGTACCGGTGATATCGGCCTGTTCCGCATCACGTCTGAGTCCGGTACCGCCGCTGGCGTGCGCCGTATCGAAGCGGTGACCGGTGAGGGCGCGATAGCCATGCTGCACGCGCAGAGCGATCAGCTCAGCGATATCGCACAGCTGCTGAAGGGCGACAGCCACAATCTCGGCGAGAAAGTTCGCGCCGCGCTGGAGCGTACCCGACAGCTGGAAAAAGAGCTGCAGCAGCTGAAAGAGCAGGCTGCGGCGCAGGAGAGCGCAAACCTCTCCAGCAAAGCGGAAGAGATTAACGGCGTTAAGCTGCTGGTCAGCGAACTGGCCGGCGTGGAGCCGAAGATGCTGCGTACCATGGTTGACGACCTGAAGAACCAGCTGGGTTCGACGGTTGTGGTGTTGGCTACGGTCGCAGACGGTAAAGTTTCCCTGATTGCCGGTGTGTCTAAGGATGTGACAGATCGCGTGAAGGCTGGGGAGCTGGTTGGTATGGTCGCTCAGCAGGTGGGCGGTAAAGGGGGCGGTCGTCCGGATATGGCGCAGGCCGGTGGTACCGATGCGTCTGCTCTCCCTGCAGCGTTAGCCAGTGTGAAAGGCTGGGTCAGCGCAAAACTGTAATAACTATAAGCGCATATACCCTAAATAATTCGAGTTGCAGGAAGGCGGCGACGCAGCGAATCCCCGGGAGCTTACTCAAGTAAGTGACTGGGGGGAGCGAGGAAAGCCAACACACATGCAACCTGAAGTATGACGGGTATAGGTGCCGTAACCTCAGGGAAATGGCACCTTGCGCGAGAAACACCGATAACGATAAAGTCGGGTTGAAATTGTGTATATCGGCTAAACTTAGGTTTAACAGAATGTGATGCCATGACTGCTTATACCGTAAGGTATTTGTCATCGCTTACTTTTTGGCGTTATATGATGGATAATGCCGGGATACGAGAGACCCGACTCTTTTAATCTTTCAAGGAGCAAAGAATGCTGATTCTGACTCGTCGAGTTGGTGAGACCCTCATGATTGGAGATGAGGTCACTGTGACAGTTTTAGGGGTGAAGGGTAACCAGGTTCGTATTGGCGTAAACGCCCCTAAAGAAGTATCTGTTCACCGTGAAGAGATCTACCAGCGTATTCAGGCTGAAAAATCCCAGCAGTCCAGTTACTAAGGTTTCCGCGCCTCGCTGTTCAGTGAGGCGCATCACTTACCGCCGCTTTTTCCCTTTTTCTGTTTTTTCCCCTGCGCCATACCGCTTTTCATCACCCTTTGCTGCTTTGGTCGTTTGGCGTTATGCCTGCGTCAGGGCTGATTTCCTGTTGATAAATTGCCCTTTTTGCCGTTTTTGCACGCGAATTGCGTGCGAAGTGTGCAAACGAAAAAAGGTCTCGAAAAAGTGTTTGACTTATAAGTACCAGAAAGTAATATGTGCGCCATCGCAGCGACGAAGAGCAGAAACAAGTTCTTCGAAGCACTCGAAAGAGGCGTGTGTGGTGAGGTGGCCGAGAGGCTGAAGGCGCTCCCCTGCTAAGGGAGTATGCGGTCAAAAGCTGCATCCGGGGTTCGAATCCCCGCCTCACCGCCATTTTGCATCCGTAGCTCAGCTGGATAGAGTACTCGGCTACGAACCGAGCGGTCGGAGGTTCGAATCCTCCCGGATGCACCATCTTCTTTCTGAATGAAGAGAGAAGAGCGCTGTGAAAGCAGCGGCCCGCAGTGCGAGGCATAATCGAGTCACTCTACCGATTAGGCCGTCATACTCAGTGTGGCATGTGTTAGTTGTGACACTGACGCGTAGTAAAGCAAGTTTCCCGATGCATCCGTAGCTCAGCTGGATAGAGTACTCGGCTACGAACCGAGCGGTCGGAGGTTCGAATCCTCCCGGATGCACCATATTCTCCTTAG